>JAFLBX010000001.1:0-685300 GCA_017303675.1 Ignavibacteria bacterium | reverse complement strand
AATATCATATATTCCGCAGCGTGAGCAGTTTGACTGGGACTTCCCCATCAACGTTGAAGATGTGGTTATGATGGGACGCTATGCGCACCTGCCTGTTGTCGGCTTTCCGAAAGCGGGTGATAAAAAAATTGTTGAGCAGGTACTCGAAAAAGTTGAAATGGATAAATACGCCAATCGGCAGATAAGGCAGCTCTCAGGCGGGCAGCAGCAAAGAGTGTTTTTGGCACGCGCGCTGGCGCAGGAAAGCGATATTTATTTTCTTGATGAACCTTTTGTTGGCGTTGATGCAAAAACCGAAAGGGCGATCTTCAAATTAATGAAGGAGCTGAAAGATATGGGCAAAACCCTGCTTGTTGTGCATCATGACTTAAGCATGGTTAAAGATTATTTCGATAAGCTCATAATGATAAACCAGACCTTAATTGCTTACGGCGACTCAGAAAAGGTTTTTACTCCAGAACTGGTCAATAAAACCTACGGCGGCAGGCTTACAATGCTGCAAAAAACAGAGGAGCTCGTTAGTGGTTGAGTGGTTGAGTGGTTGATCGGTTAATTGGTTTATTGTTTGATTCGTTAATCGGTTAATTAGTTAATCAGTTAATCAGTTTTTTGGATGAAAAAATCATGTAATTGTGAAATAATTTTAGAAAAATTTTAACAACAGCAGAATGGATTCAAAATTTCCACAAATGGAAGACCTGGAGGTCTGGAAAGAATGCCGAAAGTTAAGAATCGAATTTCGGAACTTGGCTAAAAGACTGCCGCCTGACGAAAGATTTAGATTGGTAGATCAGTTAACAAGAGCATGCCGCTCAATTACAAATAATATTTCGGAAGGTTATGGCAGGTTTCACTACCAGGAAAACATACAATATTTAAGACAAAGCAGGGGTTCAATTTATGAATGTATTGACGATCTTTACGTATGTATTGATGAAGAATATATTGATAAAAAATTATTTACTGACTTATACAATCAAAGTCATCTGTGTATAAAACTGATAAACGGTTACATAAGATATTTAAGCAATAAGAAAAACGGGAATAACACAAAATAAATTTATTGATACCCAAATAATCGGATTAACCATTTAACCATTTAACTATTTAACCAATTAACCAATTAACTTTTCAACAAATACGATAATTTTTCAATAAAAATAAATGGATTTTCTGACTAAATACCTTCTGGACCCGCTAAATTATGAATTCATTCAGCGTGCACTCATCGCATCAGTAACCATTGGTATAAGCTGTGGGCTGATTGGCACATATATTATGCTGCGAAGAATGTCGCTCATAGGCGATGCTTTAGCACATGCGGTTTTACCGGGTGTAGTTGTAAGCTTCATGGTTGCCGGCAAAAGCGAGGTTGCGCTTTTTATCGGCGCCGTTGTATCGGGTATTTTAACAGTGCTGCTTATCGGGTTTGTGAACCGAAATTCAAAGATAAAAGAAGATACATCCATAGGTATAATCTTTACCGGCGCCTTCGCGCTTGGTATTTTGCTTGTCTCACAGCTTAAGCAGGTGCATATCGATCTTTCTTCATACCTCTTCGGCGATGTGCTTGGCGTATCAACAGGTGATATCACGCTTTCGATGATTATTATGTTTGTAATTATATTGTGTATCGTACTGTTCTACAAGCAGCTTCTGCTTACTTCGTTCGATCCGACCATGGCATTGACAATCGGGATCTCAACAACATTGGTGCATTATATGCTTATGACGCTGCTTTCTATGTCAATTGTGGCGGGACTGCAGTCAGTTGGCGTGATACTAATTATTGCAATGCTTATTACTCCCCCTGCAACAGCCTACCTGCTATCCAATGACCTGAAGAAAATTCTGATGCTCTCGGCAACGTTCGGCACAATATCAGCTATTACGGGATTGTATCTTTCATACCACTTTAACTTCGCATCAGGCGCATCCATTGTGCTGGTTGCCGTTGTGTTATTTCTTCTGGCATTTTTGTTTTCACCCAAAGAAGGTGTTGTTACCAAATTTTTCCGCAGAAGGTCTGCTTCAAAGATGGTGCTTATAGAAGATGTGATAAAGCTTTCATACCGCTTTAAGGATGAAGCGGGCAAAACTGAGCTTGTGGATAAAATCGCAAATGAGCTTGGTATATCAAACAGCAGGGTTGAGTCAGTTATCAGAACTTTGACAGGAAAAGGGCTGATGAGCAAAACTAACGGGTCATATATACTGACAGATGCAGGCGTGAAATACGCTCTGCGCCTGGTAAGAACACACAGGCTTTGGGAAACATATATTACCAGCAAGAACGTAGTTGATATAGAACATATTCACCCCGAAGCAGAAAAAGTTGAGCATGTACTTACTGAAGATATGGTGGATGAGCTTGATGAAGAGCTTGGTTACCCCGAAAAAGATCCGCACGGTTCTGAAATACCGAGAAAATAAATCATCAAAAAACCCGGGAAATACAATAAAAATCAGAAAAATAATATTATATTTGCTGATTGAATATTAAAACAGGAGAAAACTACCATGGCAGAAGGTAACACAAACCAACCCGGGGAAAAAACAGAACCAGAGAAAGCAACTAAGCTTGAAGTGGTCATTACGGTTTTGCTGGGCCTTACAACCATACTTGGAGCATTTGCGGCATATTGCTCAGCGTTATGGGGCGGCGAAATGCAGTCAAGCTACACTCAGTCAGTTACAATTACCAACCACGGCAATACAATTTATCTTGAAGCCTTAAGTGACCTGAATTCCTTTGAAGTGAATGATATGAAAGATGATATTATTTATTCAGAGTGGAAGGAAAACACAGAAAAAGGCGATGTTGAAGATGCAGCTTATTTTTTCACCAAGCTGAGCCCCGGCCTGCAAAAGGATCTTGCTGATGACCCGAAGGATGTAAGTGAATATGATAAGGAACAGGCTGCCTATCTTGATAGTATCATGGCAAGGCTTGATGAATCTGAAAAACATAATGATTCGGCAAAGGTACTTCTGACCAAAGGCAATTCAGCCAACAAATACGGTGATGATTTTACTTTATGTACTGTGCTCTTTACGGTTGTATTGTTCTTCCTTGGTCTGGCTTCGCTTAAAACACACTCAACAATGCAGAAGTCATATGTTATCCTTGGAGTTGTTATACTTGTGCTTTCGCTTATCAGGATGGTTACAATACCATTCCCGTTCTTTCAGTAATTCTAAACCGTTAAAACGGTTTAGGATGTCTGTATTTAATCTTTCCCACGGATAAATCCGTGGGCTATAAATAATCTCAATTAATTTAGCTTATTAAAATGAAGAATTTATTTGTAATATTACTTTTCTGCGCAATTTTTATTTCTCAGAATTCATTTTCACAGTCAGGCGATATATCTACTGACAGGCCCGATCAAAGTGAATCACCTTATCTTATGGATAAAGGTTATTTCCAGATTGAAGCCGGGGTTACATCTGAAAATGATGAGCCTGTTAAGGATTTCAAGACCAACTCGCTTTCTGCGCCTTCTGTTCTGTTAAGATACGGAATTGCCAAAAATGTTGAGCTGCGCGGAGGAATAGAAGTAATTAACAGCAAAACCACAATCAGCGGAACTTCTACAAGTGAAAACGGTATGGGTCCCATAATGGCCGGAACAAAAATAAAGCTCTTCAGTGAAAAAGGCTCAATGCCTGAAACCGCACTGCTGCTGAGCATTACAATCCCTTTTAAAGATAACAGCGCTTTTCAGTCTGATTATATCGGCACTGAATTCCGTTTTGCTATGACAAATAATCTCACCAAACGGTTCTCGCTTTCATACAACATCGGCGGCGAGTTTGGCGCAGGGGCTCCGGGCGCAACGGGACTTTATACAATAGCGCTCGGCGCAAGCCTTGTGAACAAGCTTTCAGGCTTTGTTGAGCTCTATGGCTTCATGCCGCAGAAAACTTCGCCTGACCACCGCTTCGATGCAGGGCTTACGTACCTAATCCTGAAAAATGTACAGGTGGATGCCGCTTTCGGTTTTGGCATATCAGAACGTTCACCCGATTACTTCATCGGCGGCGGCGTATCAGTAAGGCTGCCTAAGTAGTTTGAAAAGTAAATAAGCAAAAGTGAAAAGGCAAAAATAGCTTTCATTCTCCGTCCCAAGTTTCCACTTGGGACGGAACCTGGATTCCTGAATAACACTCAATCCAACCGCCTTTCTCTTGTTTCATTACAATTTACCGTTCTGATCACTTTCACTAGTATTAAATCAAAACGGCTCCGCAGAAGTCGAATGTTGTTAATCGCATTTGTCATACATTGTTATGATTATCATCATTTTATAATTCCTCAAAATATCCCATTTTTGTTTTATCATTCAAAACAAATCTTATCATGAAAACAACAATCCTTCTTCTATTAATTCTGGTCTCAAATATATATTCACAAAATGATTCCGTTATTTCGGTTGATCATTCCAAAGTAACCTTATCAACAGATATTGTACCCGAGTGGAAACTGCAGGCAGAAGTGGGCGGAAGCTGCTGGTACTCAGAAAATACTTATACCCAGCTTCAGGGCACCCCTGACCAATACACGGCAACCTATTATAGTTTACGGATAAATAATCCCTCGCTTGCTTTCAGGCTGGGTATAATTAAAAATGTTGAGCTCAGGCTTGGTTTTGTGTTCATACAGGATTTTTACGGCACATTGTCGAGTGACTCATGGTTTTACACTGAACGCAGAAATGGTGTTTATTCCGGCGGACCCATTGAAGCGGGATTAAAAGTAAAACTGCTGGAAGAAAACAGGTTAATTCCTTCCACAGCCGTAAAAGCGGATGTGTTTATTCCTGCAGGAAATTTTTATTTTCATATGGATTATGTTTCCCCTGTTTTCAGGCTGATGCTTCAGAAGAACATTTCGAAAAATTTCAGTATTGGCGCAAATGCCGGTTACGGGTGGAATGTTTATGAATTCTACACTAAAAAATACGGCAGCTATTCTGTTTCAATGAATGCAAACATCAGCAAAAAGCTTGGAGCATTCGCCGAAGCCTTCAGTTTTTTTCAGCCTCACTACAGGCCTGACCATCGTATCGGCGCCGGATTGACATATCGTTTTTCACGGAACGTTTTAACCGTAATGCAGGGAGGTTTCGGAATATCTGAGCGCGCTCCGGATATATTTGGCAGCGGGGGAATTGGTTTTATGTTCCCATAGGTAAATTGGGTGAGTAGTGTAACCGGGAATTTTATAAGCTCCCCTCCTGCCTTAGAAGGGGAGCTAATTTTTTTCTCTATGCCCTCTTAATACACCCTGAAACTATTTACAATATTGATATTTGTATTATAGGCCGTTATCATGTAATTGTAATTGTTCACAACATCATCATACAGCCTGTTGAACTCGCGTTCATCTTTTGCTGATGGCGCTTTATCGTAAAACTTGGTCCCGGCATCAAGGAACATATTGGTCATTTTTACAAAATAATCCTCGTAGCTGTATTTCATATATTTGGTTTTTTCTGAAAACTCCGCATTTAATACCATATTTTTATCATCTTTAAATGAGTTCTCAAATTCCCTGAACTTATCCTTTGACTTCGTGATATCGCCGTTATATTCAAGTCCGTTAAACGCGTCATAAAATGCTTCTGCCATATCTAGTGTGTTTTCATACGAGTTCATAAGTATTGCAACTGACTTTTCATCCGGATTACTAATTGATTCAATATCCCTTACTTTACGCTGAGGCTTGAATTTTTTTACTGAAGCCGAAAATTTATCGAATGCAGCTTTGTATTTTCCGTAAACAGCCTTCATTTCTTCATCATAGCCTTCGGCTTTTGATAGGTCGTTTTTATACTCGCTTTTGCTGTAATAATTTGCGACCTTCACCGAAGTATTGTAATAATCTTCCATGCTTTTGAGCACATCCTTAAAATTTCCTTCTATTTCATTTTTCATTTCAGCCGAGGCGTTAAGCTTTGAAAGAGCTCCGCCGTCAAATAAAGAACGCTGGTATTCCTTATAAACGCGCTCAAGGTTATCAGCGGAAAGCTTGAACGAAACTGACATTATAAATGAACCCTTGCTTATTGATTTAGGCTCGGGGATATCGCTCATATAATCCTTATAAAGCTTTTCACCGGCATCCTGTACTTTATTGGATACCTCTATATACTTATTGTAAAATTCAAGATCCGCAGTCGATGTAACTTCTTTGGTCTCTTCTTTTTTGGTTTCTTCTTTGCCGCTTTCTTTATCTTTTGAGCTTATTTTTTCCTTCAGCTTATCAACCATAGAACAGCTTGTTACAAGCAGAACAGTAATTACCAGCCCTGATATAAATTTTATTTTGAACATATTGCCTCCGTATATTTATAGTTTTTTATTATACAAAAATAACTTTAATGCAGTAATTTACAAAAGAAACAAAATTCGGTTTGTTTTAATAAGATTATGATATTTATATTGTTCCACTCAGGTTTATATTTGTTTGTTCCTTAAAAATAGCATATTTTTGGAAAAATTTACCTGAAAATTTCATTTAACCGGCCCGGCGAAATGCAAAAAACCGATATTTCGTTTATATTTTCATTGCTCAGCCATAAGGAGCTGGAAGAATTCAGAGATTACCTCCTCTCTCCATTTTTCCGCATTCCCAAAAGACTGGTGCAGCTTTATGAAAATATTTTAAAACATAAGGATGAAATAATGGCCGGCAAAGTTTCCCGGCGGCAGCTTGCTTTGGGAATACTGAAAAACAGCTCTGATGATACCGCCCTGCGGAAGCTGTACAGTGATTTCAACCGTGCCCTTGAAGGATATTTGGTATATAGCAGCATCAACACTAACACGCATGAAACAGAATTAAAGCTTGCCAAAGCTTACAGGCAAAAAGGATTCGCGGTAAAGGCGCGGCATACCCTTGATAATATTCTTAAGGATCTTAAAAAAATTCCCTCATCTGAAAATAAAAATAAAATATCCGCTGAAATATTTGAAGAGCTGAACCTGCTGGAAGAAGCCCCTGATTTCCATAAGTTCTCACCTGCCCTCGAAGCCGAAAGCGAACACCTTGACGCTTATTACATTGGCAGGAAACTGTATTTATTCCAGCTTATGTATTCAAAAGAAAAGCTTAACAGCTCCAAAAAATATGATACATCAATGCTTGCGGAAATTATCGGGTTCATACAGAAAAATGAGAGCAGGATAAAAAAGAGCTTCCCGGATATTTATTTAAAATACCTGATGCTCAAAATGCTTGAGCATTCTGATGTTGAGCTTGTAATTGAGTACAGGGAATACCTTGAAGCAGCAGCAAAAGATCTTGACCGGGCGCAGCTAATAGATTATTACAGTGATCTTTATAACTATCTTACAATAAGAATTTCAGATGGTGACCATTTTTTCAGAAAGCCGCTGCTTGGACTTTATAAGTTGCTTGATTCCAAAGGACTCTTGTATGATTCAGGCAAAAATAAAATTCACCTCTACACTTTTAAACAGGTCACCGATACCGCCCTGCACCTGAATGATATAAACTGGGCTGAATATTTTGTAAAGAAGTATGCTGATACTGTTGATGACCCGGATAGGAAAAATATTGTGAACCTGGAATTTGCGAAAGTAAACAGCTTTAAAGGTGATCTTAAAGCTGCCAGAATTAATCTTGCCAAAGTTGATTACCGGGATTTTATTCATTACCTGGATTCAAAGCTGTTCCTTTTTTGTATGGAGTACGATGCATCGAATTTTGATGAAGCAGAGCTGTTAATTGGCTCAACATTAAAATACCTTAAGCATAATAAAGATTTGCCTGAGTATAACAGGAATAACTCAAAGCGTTTTCTTCATTATGCTGCAAAGATGCTTAAGATAAAAACAGGCTCGGGCGGCGGCTTTGAGCTCGAAAAGCTGAAGGAAGAATTTACCGCCGAAACAAGATCTGTGTACGCAAGGAATTGGCTGAAGGATAAGCTTGCCGAGTTAAAAGTAAGTGATTGAGCCTTACCGGGTTTATAAATAATATAAATAAAGCGGGGCTTTTAATGCCCCGCTTTTTTACAAGTATACCTTTTTGATTGCACCCTTAAAAAAAGTACCTGTATTTTTTTAGTGGCCGTATCCCGGGTTGCGGATTCCGCCGTCTGTTGTATCACCTGTAGAGTCAGGCATCATCCAGCTTATCCTTTCAACCGGCTCTGCCGGTGCTGAAAGCGCTGCCGCTGAAAATATACCTGCAACTGCGGCAAACAGCAAACCAAACAGTACAGCTTTGGCTGATAACTTTTTCATAGTATTTTTCTCCTATGTAAAAATGGTTTATGGAAATTTACGCCGGGGCTTCTGCCCCGCCTGCGCGGTGATTTGCACGGGATATGGAAAACTCCGCATGCAAACTCCGTTTCAGATTTCCTCAAACTGCCGGCAGGAGAAAATTGAATACGCCACAAAGTTAATCTGCCTCAATAGCCATTCCAATAAGAAAATATATAATTTGCAAATCAAAATTCTCAGGTATTATGCTGATATATGCAAATAAATACAATATTTTAGTTATATTTGCAAATCGGGTTTCAGTTCAATTTTGAATTATTTTTAGGCTTATGAAAAATAAAAGGTTTACCGAAGTACTATCCCTGGTAATAAGGGATGGTAAAAGATTTGATGAATTGGTTAAAAGTCCATTTTTTAATAAAAATTCCAGAGTAACAGCGTTATGGAATTATATTAAAGTAAACCCCGGAAGATCATTTACAGATCAGGAATTGTTTGATGCGGCTTCAATGGGTGAAGTATTAAAAGCTGCAAACTTCCGGATGGTGCTTTCTGATTTTGTAAAGCTTGCTGAAATTTTCCTGCTGCTGAAGGAAAACAACTTAGCAGAAGTTCAAAGGGATGAATTGATAGATATTTACAGGAAAGCGGGAAAAGTAAAAAGCGAATCTGCGCATAAAAGGCTGCTTAAAATTAAAATTGCCGGCTCAGGGAAGAAAGATATTGAATACTATAATAATGTTTACATGTCTGCGGTTTATGATCTTTTACCAATGAAAGAAAAAGCCCGCAAAGCGGGCTTAAAGAAAATTGATGAAAATACCGATAACATATGGCTTTTAATGAAGCTTGAAAATATGATAAAATCCGCTGCACTTGGTTACGGCACCGAACATATAAATTTTTCTGCAGAGATTCTATCGCACATCAAAACTAATCAATCCCACTACAAAAAGCACCACCCGGAGATATATAGAAGGTGGAGGGTTGTGGGGAAATAACATAAAGAACTTGGATTTGATTAAATGTTTAAATTCATGATGTTTTTTATTCAATTCCTTTTCCTTCATTCATTTCATAAGCTATGATCTTATTTGGATATTGAATGTCCTTGTTGTTTTTTAGATTATTAATAATGGAATCAATTATTGAATCTCTACTGGATGGATACCAAAAAATTCGATAAGTGCTATTCGATTTTATAATTTCACTACCAAATTTATTCTCATCACTTATACTACCATAATATATATCAACTAGGGAGTCGAACACGCTTCCGTAATTATGCCTTTGGCGATCGGATCGAGGTTCAAAATACTCAGAGTCACTTCTTAAGTTTCTTTGTACGTTATCAAAAACCTGTAATATTAGTGTATCACTGTTGGATAGTTCATTTACAATTTCTAAATATGTAGTTGAACCGTATGAATTTTGGTCAACTGTATTTCTGGTGACTTTTTTTCCACTACATCCGTATATTATAAGTATACTTAAAAGAATAATAGAGAAAAGAGAAGTTAAATGCTTAAAGTGTGTTTTCATTTCAATCCTTTTTTTTGTTTTTCAGTTCGTAAATTTCAAAGCTTTTATTAAATGACAATGAAACTGATTTTTTTAAATATTTTTTTGCAAGAATGGAATAATCCGTAAAATGTACGCCTATATTGTGTCTGCTTATTACTAAACTGATCTTTGAAAGTTCAAAATAAATAAATCCCCGCAATTCATCTTCAATATTGTAGTCAAGCATATTTCTTATAGCCGAGTAATAACTTTGTAGTTTTTTCAATTTTATTTTTGAAAGTACGGTGTTCGAAGGTATTCTGTTTAAGTAAGCATATAGATTGATTTTATTGAATAACAAGTTATTTCTAATAATTTCTTTGTGTTGGCTAAGTTGCTTGTTTATGATGTATGATTCATGATTTACTCTAAGAGATAGATTATATTTTTCAATATCAAAATAGACATCAGCCAAATTGAATAATGCTATTGATAAGTTTTGGAGATATCCAAGAAGCCTACCAATTCTAATCCCTTTCTTATAGTATTTTATTGATTGGATTTTTTGATTCTTAATGTTCAAACTATTAGCCATGTTTATGGCTCCTCTCATACAGCCCTCTTTGTTAAAAAGTTTATTATCTATTCTGATTTGATTTTCGAAACAAATCAGAGCCTCATTATGTTTACCCATTGCTTGATATACTAACCCCATGTTTGAAAAAACAAGTGATTGACCCCGCACATTATTTATAATTTTAAAGACTTTCATGCTCTTCTTAAATTGTGAAAGAGCTGCCTCTAATTCATTTGTCTTAAGATTTATGATCCCAAGTGAAAAAAGTGTGTTTGCAAGCAAAGATTCATTGACTGTTTTTTGGCAGTAAGTTATACTTTTTTTTAAAATCGCTTTTGCTTGCGAATATTGTCCTAATGTAGTATATAATACTGCTATATTGCCTAGTGTATTAATTTGTCCTTCATAAGAGCCAACTTCTTTAAACATTTGGATTGCATTGTAATAGTGTTTGAAAGCTGCATCAAAATTCCCAGTATAGTAGTGAATCGTTCCTATTCTGTCATTTAAAAACGCTATTTTTTTTACATCTGCCAAAGAATTATATATTCTTTTACATTCAACATAATGAATTAATGCAGAAGTGTAATTTCCTCTAAATCTTTTCAATATCCCAATGCTTTCTAGAGCTTGTGCTTTTGTGGAAATGTTCTGATGTTTTATAGAGTCTTTAAGTTGCAGGTTGAAATAGTGATTTGCAGAGTTAAAATTAGAAAGACCTAGGTAAATTTTTCCGATATATCCGTTTACTTCACAAAGTAATTCTATTTGTTTATCTTTTTCTAATTTCTTCTTCAATTTCTTGTATGAGGATATAGCTTCATATCTATTGTTTGCAAGGTTCATACATTCACATTTTAACATTTCTATTGTGAAGTATTTCTTTTTATCAAGAATACTCTTCTTTATATTCCTTAAAAACTCTAATGCAGAAGTATATCTGCCTAAATGTTTAAGTGCATCACAGATCTTTAAGATAACCCTAATCCTTGGGACTTTTTCAAGCAGCGGCAGCAGCCTGTTGTAAAACCTTAATGCTCTTTCGTGTTCATAGTTATCTTTCGCCTTATCTCCCGCCTTTTCAAGATACTCTATTGTTTTAGTTTTATTCTTTGCATTATTGTAATGGCGCGCAAGCTCATAAAAATGATCGCTCAGCTTGCTTTTATAAAGCTCTTCCGTTACTTCGCCAGCAATTTTGTGTAATTCTCTTCTAAGCCCTGCCTCAAGCTGCATGTATAAGGTTTCGTGTAATATATCGTGCCGGAATTCATATGTACTGCCGGTTAAATTTATTATGTATCTTTTTTCTTCAAGGTTTTTTATGTCGTCTGATTCAGCCTCCGCTTTCCCTGCCCTTTTTAACACTTCGTTTACAAACCTGATATCAAATTTTCTGCCCGAAATGCACGCTGCTATTAAAATTGATCTTTCCCCTGGTGTAAGCCCGCTGATTTTTTCCACAAGCAAATGCCGTACTGTCTGCGGTACCCTGTTAAGTTTTTTATTGGCTGTTACCAGACTGCACCATTCTTCAATATTAAATGGGTTGCCGTCAGCGCGAACCGCAATTAACTCTCTAATTTTTGTATTCAGCTTAGTGCTGCCCGTAAGGTTATTTATTAGATTAAAAGTATTTTTTTCATCTAATGCTTCGAGCATAAGTTCATGATATTCGCTTTCCTGCCACATTACCTTTGTAGGCTTAAAGCTGTTCCTGTAATTCAGCATTAAAAATATTAGTGGCTGTTCTCCTTCCCCGTAAAGGTTTATTGCTTTTAATAAGTGGTCAAGTATGTAAAGAGTATTTTCATCAGCCCACTGCATATCTTCAATAGCCAGTACAAGGGGTAAACCCTTTGAGTTTAAAAATTCTGCTTTTTTGAACAGCTTTACTTTTATAAAATTGGCTGCTTCTCTGTAATTTCCATTTTCACACGGCAAGAATTTTTGTTGATTAAATTCAGGTATTATTTCTGCAAATGGCCCAAGAGAGTTTTGTGAAGTCTTTAAATTTTTGCCCGAAACAACATTATTTATTTTACCGGCAGAAAGCTTTACTGTTCGGTTTAAAAACTCCTGCATTAACCTGGATTTTCCAATACCCGGTTCACCCTTTATTCCTGTTATTATAGGCTTAAATGCTTTTTCTTCTTCACTGACTTTATTTTTAATTTGCTGAAGTGTTTTGGAATACTGCATTCGCAGGTAATCAAGCTCTTTTGTTCTGCCGGTAAATGATGAAATTGATTTTCTGTTTTGGGGAATTACGAATTGAGATGACCTTAGAGAGTCATCCTTAATGATTATTTTGCGCGTTAATTTTGTTTTAGCGGGTATTAAGGCTTCAAGACTTATCCCGCTTAACTTTTCTTTTACAGGCATAATTAAGAATTACAGTAAATATAATTTCTAAGGCAGTAGTCCTCTGGAACTACCCGTAAATTCCTCTACCTTGTTTAACGCGTGATAATTGAGTAATTTAGCGAAATATTTTTTATAAAATCAAGTATATTTCAAGTATCTAAATGCATAAAAAAGAAGTGTTTATAGTTGATGCGGCGCGGACACCTATCGGAAAATATGGCGGCAGCTTAAAAGATATCAGACCCGATGACCTGGCTGCAGGTGTTATTAAAGAAGTGGTCAAACGTACTTTGGAAGATAAAGGAATTTCCAAAGATATTATAGAAGACGCAGTTCTTGGCTGCGCCAACCAGGCAGGCGAAGATAACCGCAACGTTGCTAGAATGAGCGTTCTGCTTGCGGGACTTCCTATCAATGTTGGCGGCGTTACTGTGAACAGGCTCTGCGGCTCAGGCATGCAGGCTGTTATTGATGCAGCCCGCGCTATTATGCTTGGTGAAGGTGATATTATGATTGCAGGCGGTACGGAATCTATGACACGAGCTCCTTTTGTTATGCCTAAAGCATCAGAAGCATTCACCAGAACAAATGCGGTTTACGATACTACTATAGGCTGGCGGTTTACAAATCCAAGGCTTGCAAAGATGTATTACCCATATTCAATGGGAGAAACTGCTGAAAATGTCGCAAAGAGGAATAACCTCTCCCGCGAAAGACAGGATGAGTTCGCAATGCACTCACAGCAGAAAGCCAAGGATGCGATATTCGGCGGTAAGTTCAGGAACGAAATTACGCCGGTTGAAATTATTTCTAAAAAAGAAACACAGGTATTTGATGTTGATGAGTTCCCCAGGTTTGATACAACAATGGATAAGCTCGCAAAGCTTAAGCCGGCATTCGCCAAAGAAGGCGGCACAGTTACCGCAGGTAACTCCAGCGGAGTAAATGACGGCGCCTGCGCCATGCTGCTTGCATCCGCTGAAAAAGCCGATGAGCTTGGCTTAACCAAACGCGCGCGTATAGTTTCAAGCGCGGTTGCAGGTGTTGAGCCTGACTGTATGGGGCTTGGTCCCATCCCCGCTTCAAGGAAAGCGCTTGAGCGCGCCGGGCTGAAGCTTGAACAGATCGACCTTATAGAGCTGAACGAAGCATTCGCAGCACAATCACTTGCCTGCATCGATGAGCTTGGACTTGATATGAATAAAGTGAACGTCAACGGCGGCGCTATTGCGCTAGGCCACCCGCTGGGTATGAGCGGTGCAAGGATCATCACTACGCTTCTGCATGAAATGGAAAAAAGAAATTTAAGGTACGGTCTGGCAACCATGTGTATTGGTGTTGGACAGGGAATTGCAGCAATTATTGAACGAGTTTAATTTTTTATTTCAGGATTTCGGATAGTTGATTGCGGATTAAATTATTATTTCTGAAATCATAATTTTTTTAAAGTATTAAATCCGAAATCGAAGATCCGCGATCCGAATTCAAAACTGATGAATTTTCCGAATACATTAAGCCTGATAAGAATACTGCTTGCGCCGGTATTTCTGTACCTGTTCCTGTCAGATTCACCGGGGCTTGTCGCCGCATCGTTCTTTGTATATACTGTTGCAGCTTTAACTGACTGGTATGACGGATGGTATGCGCGCCGCTACGGATTTAAAACCAGGTGGGGCCAGTTCATCGATCCGCTTGCAGATAAAATTCTTACATCTGCGGCTTTTATAGGCTTTTACCTGATGAAACAAAAAGATCCGGGCTTTTTCGGATCTTCCGAACCCGTTCCGTTTGTTGCTTTGGTAGCCGTCATTCTATTCAGGGATATCGTTTTAACTGTCGCAAGAAGCGTCCAGGAGCTGAGGGGCAAAGAGTTCAGGACATCAATGGTTTCAAAAACAAAAACATTTATCCAGATGTCATTCATTTTCCTTGTGCTTGCGCTTATTTCGGCAGCAGCAATAACTTCGGGAAGCTCGATCAGTATAAGTATAAGTAACTATTTGCATTCACAGATTAATTATTATATATTGCTTCTTATCACCATACTTACCGCGGTAAGCGGTATCGCTTATATTTTTGAATCAGGTGATAACATAGAAAAACAAACTTTTAATTAAACATATAAACAGCTTCAAAGCATAAATGGCATTCAGATTAATTAAAGAAAAAAATCCGGTTAATGAAGAAGTTAAAGTACCGTTCATTGTTACTTTGCTTGGGAGCGGATTTTTTATCGGGTTCATTCCTGTAGCTTCAGGTACATTCGGCTCGCTTATAGGGTTTGGACTCTATCTTGCTCCCAAAATGTCAGAGTTTTATTATTTAAGCCTCGTACTTCTGCTGATATTTATAACCGGCATATTCTGCGCCGAAAAAATGAAGGGCCGCTACGGTGAAGATGCGCCGCAAATTGTGATTGATGAAATTGCCGGCCAGCTGTTTACTTACCTTATCGGTTCAATAGTGTTTGAGCTTTTTTTCCCGTTCAAATCCTTCGATCCCGCAACAGCTTTCGATACAAAGCTGGTGTTCGGAATTATCGGGTTCTTCGCTTTCCGTTTCTTCGATATTGTAAAGCTTGAACCCGCAAAGTATTTTGATAACAGGGATTCAGGCTTCGGCATTATGATGGATGATATTGCCGCAGGACTCTATGCGGGAATATTTTCAGCCGTGCTTACTCATCTTGCATGGTACCAGTTTTTGAGAGTTTATCTTGGCTGAGCAATTTAACGGTTTTGAAACCGGTATCCTTTAATAATATTTAATTTTTTTATCCTCTTTATTCTCCATGAAGTCAATAATAATTTCAATAGGTGATGAAGTTTTGATCGGGCAGGTGGTTAACACTAATGCCGCATGGCTTGGCAAAGAGCTTCTTGCTATCGGTATACCCGCCATTCGGGTAGTTACCGTTGCTGATAATGAAAAAGAGATTCTTAAGGAATTCAAACGTTCCGTTAAAGATGCTGATGTAATTGTTGTAACCGGCGGTTTAGGACCGACTCATGACGATATAACCGTAAAAACAGTAGCAAAATTCTTTAAAAGCAGGTATGTGCTTAATGAAAAAGTATTAAAGCACGTAAAAAGCATTTTTGCCCGCAGAAATATTAAAATGCCTGCTGCAAATATTGGCCAGGCACTCGTGCCTGATGTTGCCCGGGTTCTTGAAAACAAAACGGGTACTGCGCCGGGGCTGCTGATAGATAAAGGCGGTAAGGTATTCTGTGTTATGCCCGGCGTTCCATATGAAATGAAATATATCAGCCAAACCGGACTGTTTCCTTACCTAAATAAAAAATATAAAAAGAAGATCACAAGGGTTATTAAACAAAAAACACTGCATACTATTGGTATCGGTGAATCTGTTCTTGCTGAAAGAATTGGTGATATAACAAAGATTGTTCGTAAAGGTAAAGATCACGAAGTTAAGCTCGCCTTCCTTCCTTCAAACTACGAAGTAAGGCTGCGCATAACTGCAATTGCCAATAATCAGAGTAAAGCCATAAAGCTTATCGGCGAAGCTGAAAAGCTCTTAAGGAAAAAAGCCGGAAAGTATATTTATTCTTCTGATGAAAGCCCCATTGAAAAAACCGTGGGGGTAATGCTCAAAAAAAAGGATCTGACCATAGCGGTGGCTGAATCATGCACCGGCGGTCTGATTGCATCCAAGCTAACCGATATAGGCGGTAGCGCTGACTATGTTATGGATGCTATAGTTGCCTATTCCAACGAAGCCAAACGAAGGCTGCTTGGTGTAAAGGCTAAAACTCTTAAAGCATATGGCGCAGTAAGCAAAAAGGTTGCCGAAGAAATGGCTGCCGGAATAAGAAAGCGCTCTAAAACAGATATCGGCATATCTGTCACGGGAATTGCAGGACCAACCGGGGCAAGACCCGGTAAGCCCATAGGTTATGTATGGATAGGTTACAGCGACAGCAAAAATACTTTTGCCAGGGATTTTATTTTTACAAAAGACCGTTTAAGAAATAAAGATATTATGGCAAAAATGGCGCTGGAAATGGTGAGACAGCAATTAACAATGAGCAATTAACAATGTGCAATGAGCAATTAACAATTATCAGTTTTCAATTATAAGAATGAATCATAGTAATTATTAAAGAAATCATAATCTATTTCATGAAACAAAATGTAATTGTTGAAAAAAGTTATATGTTTGCGGTAAACACCATAATTGCAGTTCGAAAATTAAAGAATAGGATTGATTCATATATTTTAATAAAACAACTTCTCAGAGCAGGTACATCCATTGGAGCAAATGTTGAAGAATCACAAGGCGGATATTCAAGGAAGGATTTTAACCACAAACTTAACATTGCTTATAAAGAAGCCCGGGAATGTAAATACTGGATCCGGCTTATTGTTGATACCCAGGTTGAAAACGAAGAGCAAAAAAAGATTTTTGATAGTCTGTTCAATGATGCAGATGAATTGTGCAGGATAATTTATAAAATAAATTTTCCGGATCAACCCTGATGCCTTATTGATAATTGTTAATTGATAATTGTTAATTGTATGATAGAAATAAAAAATCTCAAAAAAAGCTTTGGTAACAAAGAAGTTCTGCGCGGAGTTGATCTCAACATTGAAGAAGGCAAAACCAATGTAATTATCGGCGCAAGCGGATGCGGCAAATCTGTTATGCTGAAACATATTGTGGGACTTCTCAAACCCGATGAAGGACAGATACTGATAGACGGCGAGGATATTACCAAAATGAACGAAAAGGAAATATACGCTATCAGGAAAAAATTCGGATTCCTTTTCCAGAGCGCTGCATTGTTTGATTCAATGACTGTTGGTGAAAATGTAGGGATCGCTTTGCGTGAAAATACTCTCACGCCAAAAGCTGAGATCAACCGTATCGTTTCTGAAAAACTCGGTATGGTGGACCTGCCCGGAACCGAGAACCTGATGCCTTCTGAGCTTTCCGGTGGAATGCGTAAACGCGTTGGACTCGCAAGAGCCCTTGCCACAAACCCTCAATATATATTATATGATGAACCTACCACGGGACTTGACCCCATAACCAGCGAAACGATTGATGAGCTTATGGAATCTGTTGCGCTTAATAAAGAGCTTGAAGTTACTTCAATTATTGTTACTCATGATATCTTTACCGTGTATGAGATCGGCGACCGGGTCGCCATGATGTATGAAGGTAAAGTTCATTTCAACGGAACACCTGAAGAACTAAGGGCAACAAGTGACCCCATAGTCCGCCAGTTCCTGGAACGGACTGATGAGAAAAAAGCAAAACATTAAGATCATATATTAAACAATCTTTACCGTTCAATTGTTTTATGTAAACTGCAATAAAACAATAATATATTTTTATATTTTGATTTCAATTTAACCTTACGAAAAATATCATTATTTTTGCTGATAATTGTATCTGAATAATTTCATTCTATATATAGAAAGGATTTAATTTTAAGTATGTCAGAGGCTCAGAATGCTTCAAAAACGCCATCCAAGGGAGCAGTATATTTTCAGGCTGTCAGAGCTTTTTCATTTCCTGCATCACTCATTCCCTGCTTGCTTGGCGCAATGCTTGCATTGCTGCAGGGCGGCAGCATTTCATGGTATTTAATGCCTTTTATTGCAATTTCACTCCTGTTTCTTCATGCAGGCTCAAATGTAATCAGTGATGTTGATGACTATAAACATGGCGTTGATGCAAAAGATACCCTTGGCGGCTCAAGGGTGCTTCCTGAAGGTCTTTTAAGCCCGAAGGAAATGTTCCGTTTTGGTATGATACTGTTTGCGCTTGCTGTTCTTTTTGGTTTACCAATAATTTTAGACCGCGGGATGATGATATTATGGCTTGGTATTCTGGGTATAGTCGGCGGTTTCTTTTATACCGGCAGACCCATTGGATATAAATATGTAGCGCTTGGTGATATTTTCATTTTTCTTCTGTACGGTCCCGCAATTGTTACCGGTACGCTGTATGCGCTTACCGGAGTATTTTCATTTACCGCTGCACTGATCTCTATCCCCCTTGGCCTGCTTGTTACAGGGATTCTGCATGCAAATAACCTGCGTGATATAATTAATGACCGCCGGGCTAATATAAAAACACTTGCCAATGTTTTCGGCGAAGGCTTTGCCAAAGGTGAGTATGTGTTTTTGATTGTTGGCGCATATATTACCGTAGTGCTTCTTGTTGTGTTTAATGTTCTTTCAGTATGGTCACTTCTTGTTTTCTTATCGCTTCCGGTCGCGCTTAAGAATATGAACATGATCAAGGGCGTTAAAATTGAAGATACAGGAAAGATTGCTATGCTTGATGCAATGACTGCGCAGCTTACTTTAATTTTCGGGGTACTTCTTTCTGTCAGCTTAATAATTACAAAGTTAATAGGCTAGGCTGTTAATCCCCAACGAACGAAGTGAGTTTAGGGGAATTTTCAAATTTACTAAAATATCTGGTTTTAACTTTGTGGCGTCAGTTTAAAACTGCCGCCACTTAATTTTTAAACATATAAATTAAATGAAAAAACTGAACATTATTCTGATTATGCTTTTTTTCTTTACCGTTGCGGCAAATATAAATTCACAGGTTAATGATAAACGCATAAAATTTAAAAAAGGTGAAAACTCCGCAACTGTTGAAGGCGGTGTTATCAGGGGTGAAAGGGATACTTATCTTGTTGGCGCTAACAAGAACCAATATATGATCGTTACTATTATGTCAATTGAAGATAATGCTGTGTTCCAGATCGTCGATACAGAAACAGGATATTACCTGGAAGGCGCGGGCGAAATTGACGATGCAAAACGCTGGGAAGGCAGCCTGCCTTCTAAAGGAGATTACCGGATTGTTGTGGGCGGTACCAGAGGAAATGCGGAATATACCCTTAAGGTTTATATAGAGTAAGCAGGCAATGTTATACCTAAGGCGATTATTATCAAAAAATAAAATATTTTTAATAAAGGGAGCTTTTAAAAAGCTCCTTTTATGTTATGAAATATAACCTGAAATTTTTGATAAATAAGTTTATTTGCTGAATTTTACTGTACAGTAATTTAAATTCCCCGTTCCGGTTATAAATCCGCAAAGTATAACATTGCCGTCAGGGTCTAAAGCTGCATTAAGCGCTGATGGAATATTGTTCTCTTTCAAAAAAGATAGCTGCCATAATAATTCACCAGCGGGAGAAAAACAATCTGCTGCCATTTCTGAATAAACATTACCCTGTACAACAGATGAACCTGTCACCACAATGCTGCCGTTTGGGTTAAGCAGCAGCTGCAAAGATTCAATGTTCTTTGAAAGCGGTTTATCGGATATATTTTTCCAGATCTCATTACCCGAGCCGTCATATTTTATAATTATTCGGTAGTGTTTGTTTTTTTTGCCCTCCACAGTTCCAAGCAAATAAACATTACCTTTATCATCCGTAACCAGGTTATTAGCTTCATCAGAGCCGTTTGCCGTGCCGTTAAATGTCTTTTTCCATAATATGTTTCCCGAGTGATCTAGCTTAATAACAAGCAGGTCTTTATTTGCTTCAGAGCTGTAACCTGCTGTATAAACATTGCCGGATGCGTCAACTAGAATTTCGGCGGGTTTATCATGTGAATTTAGCTCGCCGTCATATTTTGTTATCCACAACAGATTACCCTCACGGTCATATTTAGCTATCCCGATATGATATGCAGGTGCGTTACACCGGCCTGCAACATAAACATTACCTTCATTATCAATAGTTAGCGTTTCAGCTTTGTCATTTGATATATTATCATCGTAAGCTTTTTGCCATATAATTTCACCGTTTGTATTATATTTTATGGTTATCCAGTCCTGGCCTGAATTTTCAGTTACTATATGTGCTGCTGTACCCGTTACATATACATCACCGTTGGCATCAACTGCAATCGAGCTGCCTTCATCCAGCAATCCGCCGGCTGAAGCAAAAACTTTTGACCAAAGCAAATTCCCATCGTAACCGTATTTCAATGTGATAAGATCAGTTGATGTGCCGCCTGAACCTGTACTTGACCCTGTAATGTAAATATTTCCCGAATTATCAACAGCAATACCCGCCGGCCTGTCGTTATAATTCCCCGATCCGTCAAATACATTAAGCCATACCTGTTTCCCATCCTTATTATATTTTATAGTGGTGATATCATCGCCCTTACCTTCTGAATTAGTAACACCCGTTACTATTATATTTCCCTGTTTATCAGCAGCTATAAAACCGGCTTTATCAATACTTAATTTACCTGTTGTAGTATGTTCATTGCTCCATTCAACCCTGTATTGGGTCATTAACATTTCCAGGGGAAATAATACCAGGCTTATGACCAGAAAAAAAGCAATAATTTTAATTTTTTTCATTTTAGTTTTTATTTTATTAATATCATTTTAATCATTTTAGAAAATTTCCCTGAAGTCATTCTGCTGAAATATACACCGCTGCTGTATGCAGAAGCATTCCACACTACTTTATAGCTCCCCGGTTGCAAATATTCATTTACCGCCGTTTCTACTTTTTTGCCCGCAGCATCAAATATTTCTAAATTTACTCGATCATATTCTGCTATCTGCATTTCAAATTCTGTAACCGGGTTAAACGGGTTGGGATAATTTTGTGATATGCTGAATTTTTCAGGTAATTCGTTCGTTATCGGCGTAATAAAAGTTACTCCCCCGTTTGTAGTTTTTATAATTCTGCCAGTTGTGCCGACTGCATAACCTGTCAAAGTAGAGCTGAAACTCAGCCCGTAAAGATTATCGCCTACAGGGGTTGTTTGCGCAGACCAGTTAATACCTCCGTTCTGAGTTGTTATAACTGTACCTCCTGTACCGCAGGAAAATCCCGTAAGTGAATTAATAAACCGGATCCCGTACAGCCAGCTTGAAACGTTGCTTGTTTGCGCAAGCCAGCTTGCTCCGGCATCGGTTGTTTTGCGGAGTATTCCCTGGTATCCCGCTGCCCAGCCGGTCTGATCATTTATAAAAGTTATGGAATAAAACGGAAACGTTGTGGCTGTTATCTGCGAAACCCAGTTAGCGCCGCCTGTGTTTGTGTATAATATTTTCCCGTTTGCTCCCGAGATCCATCCACGATTCTCATTAACAAAGCAGATGCTGAAAAGTGTTTCTGTTGTACCGCTTATCTGCTGTGCCCAGCTTGTTCCTCCATCTGATGTGTATCTTATTATTCCGCCATCACCTGCAGCCCATCCTTTTAATGTATTTATAAAGAATATTGAGCGCAGCTGTGATGTAACCCCGCTTGTCTGCGTTACCCAGTTATCACCTGAATTGGTTGTTTTAATAATTAGGCCCCCCGGACCCGAGCCCCACCCCGTAACGGAATTTATAAAATACACAGAGCTTAATGCACTGCTGCCAGTTTGTGCAAACCAGTTAGTTCCGCCATTTGTAGTTTTTCTGATCGTACCAACATCACCCACTGCCCAGCCCGTCAGATCGTTTACAAAATACACACTGCTTAAGTTGTACGGTGTGCCACTGGAAAGAGCAAACCAGCCCTGTGAATAAACCGGGGTTAACAAAATGTGAACAAGTAATGCGTTAATAATGATTTTCATATCGGAAATATTTTATTTTAAAAATTTTTTAACCTTAAAAAAGATGCCCGGAACGGCAGGAATATAAAATACGGGACAGTCCGTTTTTTAAAAACGGGTGTATTTTTTCCTGCCTTCTGCCGGGCTGATAATAATTATATAAATTAAGTAATGACCAGGATTGATGAATGTAGTTTTCATTTCAGACTGTCCCGTAATTATAGATCTTAAAGATTATATCAAAGTTATTAACTCCTTTAGATATAGACAAAGAAAGTTAATCGAAAAAATCGCAAATTAATTTATACTAAACATTGATAAATTGCTGAATATTGCTTAAATTAAGGGAATATATACTATTAATAATCGCAAAATTTATGCTGAAACCTTCGTTGATTTCATTAATTTCCGCTTTAAGCTTAAAAGAGATGAGGGAATTTTCCAGGTTTGTTGGTTCACCGTTTTTTAACGGCAGAAAGGAAACGGCAGTATACTTTAATCTTATAAAAAAGTATTATCCAAAATTTGAAAACAAACAATTTACCCCCGAAAATTTATTCGCCAAAATGTATCCCGGAAAAAAATTCAATCCGCAGGCTGTAAGAAGGCTTAATTCGTACCTGTTAAAGCTTTTGGAAGATTACTTAAGTTATAAAGGCCTCAAAAGCGATCCTTTTTATTTTGATCTATCGCTTTCAATACAATTATCTGAAAGAGGTTTGCTAAAACGGTCTCAAAAAAAGCTTGAATACGCAGATAAAAAATACAGCAGCCAAAGAGGTGATTACGAATTTTATTTCTGGAAAAGATATCTTTTAGAACGTCACAAAAATTCACTTTATTCTTATTCAGGTAACGATCACCTTGCCTCAAAGGCTATTTTCAAAAGAACAGATATGTTTGCGTATCATACCGCTGTGGTTATATGCAAAAGTCTGATAAGCCTGTTTATTAATGAAAAAAATTTCGGTACAGGTACGGCAGGAAGTGATTTTTATGGCCTGATCCGTAATCTTGAATTGGGTAAATTTTTAAAAACGCTTGAAGAAAAGAACAGTGAATTTTATCCTGTTTTAGCTGCTGAATATTACCAGGCAATGTCTCTGCTTGAACCGGACAATGAAGAATTTTTGGAAGAGTTTACAAAAGTAATTGATACCGGACTTGATAAATTCAGTTATATAGAAAAAATAAATTTTTATACAATTTTTGAAGCCGCATGTACGCTTAAAATTGAAAAAGGGGTCGCAAAATATTCAGGGATCCTTTTTGAAGCTTACCGAAGAATGCTGAGTAAGGGATTATATTCATACACTCCCGGTGGTGAGTTTATTTTAAGGATATTCAGAAATATTGTCCATACAGCGGTAATGGTAAAAAATACAACGTGGCTGGAAAAATTTATAACGGATTATACTCCAAAGCTTCCCGCGGTTTCGCAAAAAAGTATGGGCAATCTTGCAATAGCCCTGCTCCTTTTTGAAAAAAAGGATTATACGGGTTCTCTTGAAAAACTGAACAGCATTGATTTTGACCTGTTCCACTTTAAAATTGATTTAAAGAACCTTCAGATCAGGCTTTATTACGAGCTGGGCTTTACCGAGGAGTTAATTTCAGCAATTGATTCATACAGGCATTTTATTTCAGGCAGCAAATATATTTCACCCAGGTATAAATTATTGTGTACCGGTTTTATCAGCTTTACCTCAAAGATCGTAAAAGCCAAAACAGGTAATATAAAGGACGAACAAAGTATACTGAAAAAAGAAATCCTCAAAACAGAAAGTATTCTTTACCGGGAATGGTTATTGGAAAAACTTGAACTGCTTTGAGGATCTTAATTTAAACAAAGTTTTAATTATTTTAAAAGCACCATTTTCTTGGTCTGCGTAAATTCACCTGCTTCAAGCCTATAAAAATATATTCCGCTGGCTAATTGTGAGGCATCGAAATCGTAATTATAAGTACCTGCCGAAAGCTCTCCGTTAAACAGCACAGCTGTTTCTCTGCCGGCAGCATCAAATACTGTAAACTTAACAATACCTTTTTTTGGAATACTGAAAATAATGTTAGTAACCGGGTTAAACGGGTTAGGATAGTTTTGCTGCAAAGTATATTCAACCGGAATTTCTGTGCTGATTGGATGTATCCCGATTGTTTGAGAATATTTTATAGTGGCAATATCCATTCCTGAGTTTATTCCTGAACTTTCCCCAGTCACATAAACATTACCAACAGAATCAATTGCTATTGAATGAACCCAATCTATTCCGTTTGCCGGGCCGTTGTATCTCTGAATCCACTGAACATTTCCATCCGGATTGTATCTAATTGTCGCATAATCGTATTGATTTGGCATGTTATCTCCACTATGACCCGTGATATAAACATTGCCATAAATATCTATTGTAATAGAACTGGCTGTGTTAATACTTCCGCTAATAATACCCGAATATCTCTGAACCCATTGAGGGTCACCTGTAGAACTGCTGTATTTAATTGTTAAGTAATCAGAAGCAGTAGTAAACCCTTTGCTTGAACCGGTCGCGTACACATTCCCCGCATTATCAACATCAATACTAAAGCCTTCTTCGTTTCCGTTTGCCGGTCCGTTATATCTTTGAGCCCATTGTAACACACCCATTGCATTGTATTTAATTGTCGCTAAATCAAATGTTGTATCTATTCCATTACTCCCTTCACTTCTTCCGGTAACATAAACATTACTATTCATATCTATTGACATGGAATTCAGATTATCTACACCATTTACCGGTCCGTTATAACTTCTGACCCATAAAGTATCACCCGAAGAACTATATTTTATTACAGTATAATTATCACCCGTAATGGTATTGGAACTATAACCTGCTACATAAATATTACCTGTTAGATCAACTGCGATTGAGCGAGCTATATCTGTGCTACTCCCAGGCCCATTGTATCTATTGACCCACTGTAATATACCTTCTGAATTATATTTAACAGTTGCAAAATCATCAAAAAGAGCTCCGTTTGAACTCCACCCTGTAACATAAACATTCCCTGAATTATCAATTGCAATATCAGTTGGATAATCATGCATACTGGTTGTACCATCAAATCTTTGAACCCATTTTAATATCCCGTTCGAGTCATATTTAATTGTTACGTAATCTACTCTCGAAGTCAAACCCCTGCTTGAACCTGTAACATAAACATTCCCTGCATCATCAACTTTTATTGCCTCTCCGTGGTCTACATCTTCACCTGGACCGTTATATATTTGCAGCCAAAGCATTGAACCAGAGGTGTTGTATTTGATAGTAATGACATCAGTTGTAATTCCGTTAGCAGTACTTCCTATAACATAAACATTCCCGGTTTTATCAACAGTTACAGACTTACCGAGATCAGAACGATTCCAAGATCCGTTATATCTTTGTACCCATTGCTGAGTTACCTGCCCCATGGAGCTGGATACAAGTAAAACCAGTAAAACTATTAAGATCTTCATTTTACTTTTAATACCTTTCCGAATTAACTATATTAAGAGAAAAAAGAGTTTGACAATATTTTTTGCAGGTGAAATTCAATTGTATGTAAGTTTATCGAATCAACTAACCTCAAAATTATTGTCATAAAATTACATAAAATTAATATGATATTCATTGTTAATCAGTGGTATAGCCAGCTTATATTGACAAAAAAGGAGCATTTCTGCTCCGTTTTTAAAAATATTCAAGAAAGTATCCGTAACTTAACTATTTAACCAACACCATCTTCTTCGTCTGCGTGAAATCTCCTGATTCCAGTTTGTAAAAATATATTCCGCTGGCTAATTTCGATGCATCGAAATCATAATTATATGTACCTGCCTGAAGCTCTCCGTTAAACAGCTCTGCAATTTCCCTTCCGGCAGCATCAAATACTGTAAGCTTAACAACACCTGTTTTGGGAACACTGAATTTAATGTTGGTAACAGGATTAAACGGGTTCGGGTAATTTTGACCCAGTGAAAATCTGCCCGGCACATCCGATGAAATCACCTCAATTCCTATAGGACTGCCGAAGTTAAAATTAATATTCTGCAAATTGCTGTTTGTAATTGTTACATTCTGTGTAACAGGGGCAAACCCTATACGGCGTGCCGTTAAAGTATATGTACCCGGCGGCAGGTTTGCTGCAATGTATTCCCCGTTGCTGTTTGTGATACCGTAATTTTTGTACACTGAACCCTGTAATACATATATTACTGCATTTTTTAGAGGTGCCGGAGCTGCATCCAATGATCCGTTTTGAAAAGCCTGACCGCTGATAGTATATGGATTTATGCTGTTGTTGATCCTGTCCACTTGACCGTTCGTGTTGTTTAAATTCTGCAGCGGTATTATTTTTGCTGCCTGCTGCCAGTCAGTTGTAGAAACATAATACCCCGGCACAAAATCTAAAGTATCAGCAGGAGGGTAGTACATAATATAAAGCGTATCACCACGCGGCATACCGGTAAACGTATAAGTACCATCACTTAAAATAGATACAGAATCAACTGTTTCAATTTCACCTGTTTGAAATTTGTATTTTAAAGCTTTTGCATACCCGCGTTTTACCGGCTGATTGTTATCTTTGTATTTTACAGTTCCTGAGCAGGTATAAAATACAGTTGAGCCGAAAGGATTTCTTCTGTAATATATTTCCGCATTATTATTGCTTCCTCTGTGCCTGTAGTCTGTCCAGACTGTGTGCACAACCGAGCCTGATACAGAAACCGATGGACCCTCCTGGTCTTCTGCATCAAATGTTAAACTTAAAGTATTCCCCCAGCTTACACCATCATTTACTGAATACCTGTGGTGTATATCATTATCAAAAAAAGGTGAATCCTGCCAGATAATATGTACATTGTTTCCTTCCGCTGATACTGAAGGGTTCTGTGCGGCAGTTGTGGATGAAATTCGGAAATCATTGCCCCAGTTCACACCATTATCGGAAGAACGCTTATAGTAGATATCATGGCTTTGCAGTCCGTTTCTGCGGTCTTCCCAGACTACATGAACCGTTGAGCCAACAGAAGCGATCGAAGGATGCCATGAATAACCCGGAGCGTTTGTTAAACGGATATCAGGTCCCCAGCTGTTACCGCCAGTTGTTGAACGCTTCAGGTATATTTCGCTTTCGTTAGTATTGGCGTCACGGTCATCCTGCCAAACTATATTAACCGCCTGTCCTGAAATTGATGCTGAGGGATAAGTTTTAATGGAATTTACATTTGTAAGCCTTGTTGCCGAACCCCAGCTGTTTCCGCTTGTGGTGGAATTTCTGACATATATTTCTGAAGTATTGGAAGGAAGATCTTCTGCCCATGTTACTATAACTATTGAGCCCGATGCGGTTATAGATTGATATAATGACTCTCCCCCTGTATATATTTCCACCGGCGGCAGCCAGCTTCCGCCGCCATCAGTTGAGCGCCGGTAATATATATCATAGTGCTGGCTTGATGGCGTTTGTGTCCAGATAATATGAACTTCTTTTCCTGATACCGAAACAGCCGCCGGACCCGGGGAATTTTGATTCGCAATAAGAATGTTGGCTTCCCATGTTAACCCGCCATCTGTTGACCGCTTATAATAAATTTCTGAAAATGTGCTTATATATACTGCGCTGGTCCAAACTACATGAATTGTATCACCGCTTGCAGCAATACTCCATGCGTTATTTTCAGAAGCTGCAGAATATAATGTATCGTTTGTGAGCCTAAGCTCCGGCTGCCATTGGGCATAACCCCGGAAATTAAAAACCAGGCTTAATATAAATAGACCCAAAGAATATATTATTTTGATTCTCATTTTTATTATTTATTATTTTGCTATTATCATTTTCTTTGTAGATGTAAATGATCCTGAACTTAAGCGATAAAAATATATTCCGGAAGGATAACCATCTGCTGACCAATTTGTTATATATTTGCCGGGCTTCAGTTCATTGTTTACAAGAGTTGTTACTTTCCTGCCAAGTATATCATATATTTCCATATTTACCATACCGGTAACGGTAATATCAAACTCAATATTAGTTGTTGGGTTAAATGGATTAGGATAGTTTTGACCCAGTGAAAATCTTTGCGGAACTTCAGCGGATATTGAATTTATTCCTATTGGATTATTTGATATATCAATTGATAAACCCCAGGCTTTCAAAAACCCTGTGTTACCGGCTGTCCTATCAAATACTTTTAGTATCCATAAACCTGCGGGGTTTGAATTAATAAACTGAGAAAGTGGTTTAAATGGTTTATATGTTCCGGTAAATGGAGCGGAACCCCCGGAAACAGGGTTTTGTGAATCATCATCAAGTACCGTTCCTATAAAATTATCTCCAATGCCGCCAGCCTGGTATATAACAGTATCGCTTATACCCTGGTGAATGAGAGTAAACTCAAGATCGCCTGTGTTAGAGTGCATTACAGTATCAATCATCAAATTTATTTCTGCAGTATATCCTGCGGGATAAACGTTAGGCACAATAATAGTATCAAAAATATTCTGGTAGTCATAAATCGGCTTGTTTAAATTCTGTTTTGAAAATGAGGAAAAGTTTGTATTTTGGCTGCGCTTATAGTAAATATCAAAGTTAAGGTTACGTCTATCCCGCCATATCACATGCGCTGCATTACCGGATACAAAAATACAGGGATTAAGTTTATCAGCCGGATAATTTGTCAGCCTTGTAATTGCCGAATCGCTTCCCCAGCTTGAACCCTCGTCAGAAGAGCGGCGGTAAAGTATTTCAGGGCTTGAAAACATTTGATCTTCCCATACTACATGTACATTATTACCGGATGAATAAACTGATGGTGAAGAAGACCATGCTGAATTATTGGTGAGCCTTTTATCCGCGCTCCAGTCTGCACCGTTGTTATTAGATTTTTTATAATAAATTTCATAATTGCCATCGCGGTTATCCCGCCATGCTACATGAACCTTGCCGTCTTCTGCTGATATAGAAGGAGCCCAGGAAAATCCCGCAGCGCTTGTAAGCCTGATAGCTGAAGTATCTGAACCCCAATTATTTCCATTATCTGGAGAACTTTTAAAAAGTATTTCGTCATTGCCAAACCGTCCGTCCTGCCATACAATAAAAACGATATTACCTGTTGAGGCAACCGATGGATAAAACGAGCTTGCAGAATTATTGGTAATCCTTTTATCTGTTCCCCAACTAAGCCCGTTGTTTTGAGAACCTTTGTAATAGATTTCATAATTACTGTGGCGGTAGT
Organism: Ignavibacteria bacterium; assembly: GCA_017303675.1. Classification (NCBI taxonomy): domain Bacteria; kingdom Pseudomonadati; phylum Ignavibacteriota; class Ignavibacteria; species Ignavibacteria bacterium. The sequence goes on along the minus strand of JAFLBX010000001.1, from coordinate 655,763 downwards.
CATGCCATACAACATGCACATTGCCTCCCGATAAGGATAAAGATGGATTGTAAGCACCGCCCAGGCTAAAGGTCAGCCTCGTATCGGCACTCCAGCTTAAGCCGCCATCAATTGAGCGTTTATAGTATATTTCTGCTGGGTTTCCGTGTCGGTTATCTATCCAAACAACAAACACATCGTTTCCGGTTACAGCAACAGTCGGAACTTCTGAAGCAGCAGGATCATTAGTTAACCTGATATCACCACTCCAGCTTGATCCGCCATCCGTTGAGCGTTTATAATATATTTCTCCGGGAGAGCCATTTCTTCCATCCTGCCATACTATATGCAATATTGCCCCGCTCCCTGCAACAGAGCGTGAATTATTTATTGATAAACCGGTTGCACTTAGCTCGTTTGTGAGCCTAAGCTCCGGCTGCCATTGGGCATAACCCCGGAAATTAAAAACCAGGCTTAATATAAATAGACCCAAAGAATATATTATTTTGATTCTCATTTTTATTATTTATTATTTTGCTATTATCATTTTCTTTGTAGATGTAAATGATCCTGAACTTAAGCGATAAAAATATATTCCGGATGGATAACCATCTGCTGACCATTCTGCTTTATACTTGCCGGGCTTCAGTTCATTTTCTACAAGAGTTGCCGTCTTCCTTCCGAGTATATCATATATTTCCAAACGTACCAGCCCTTGATCGGTAATTTCAAACTCAATATTTGTAACAGGGTTAAACGGGTTTGGATAGTTTTGTGCAAGCGAGAAAGCTTCGGGCAATTCATTGCCGGTCTGTATAATTCCTATTACTCCGCCTGAGTTGGTTGATCTGAGAATAGTACCTGCATCTCCCGCCAGCCACCCTGAATTTCCGTAAAAGCTCATCGAATGATAATTTCTGTTAACTATACCTGTTACAGCAGTCCAGTTTGCGCCATTATTGGTTGTTTTAAGTAAGGTACCATTAAACCCGGCAGCATATCCCGTAACACCATTCAGGAATTTAATTTTCCTGATTGTACTGGCGCTGCCTGAACTTTGCATAACCCAGTTCGTACCTCCGTTAACTGAATAAAGAATAGTACCATTATCACCTGAAGCATAAATTACCGCTGCGCTGATAGGTTCTATTGAATATAATGTAGAAGCTGTACCGCCGGAAAGCTCACCCCAGTTTGCTCCGCCATTTGTAGTTTTGATGATTTTACCCGAGCTGCCGCAGGCAAATCCTGTGTTCTGGTCAATAAATTTTATTGAGTGAATACTTGCAGTTAAATTAGTATTTTGTGTTTGCCAGTTCAGACCTGCATTTGTAGTTTTTATAATAATACCATTTGTGCCACAGGCAAATCCGGTGTTGTTGTTTACAAAATCTAAACTTAACAATATCTGCCCGGTATTGCTTGTTAAAGCAAACCAGTTATTTCCGCTGTTTGTGGTTTTATATAAGACCCCGTTATATCCTGCAGCATAACCCGTATTTATATCATTAAAATAAGCTGAATAGTAGATGTTATTCACACCTGTTTTCTGAACACTCCAGTTTAAGCCGCTGTTTGTTGTTTTTAAAATTGTATCATTGCTCCCAAGAGCCCATCCGGTATTTTCATTTACAAACTGAATTGAGGAGAACTGTCCTGCATGACCGCTGTTAAGCAAAGACCAGTCACTTAACGGCGGGGCTGAGGAATATTTGAGTATCTTACCTTGAGCTCCTACGGCAAAACCGGTTGAACCCGCCGGAAAGTGCACACCCAATAGAACACTTGTAACACCGCTTGCCTCTGCTACCCAGCTTGTACCTCCGTTTGTTGTTCTTGTTATATTGCCGTTTGAGCCCACGGCGCAGCCTGTATTAATATCGGCAAAATGAATTGCATGAAGTGGATTAGAAATTCCTGAAATACCGCTGTTCTGCTCTTCCCATGTACTTGCTCCGTTTGTTGTTTTATAAATTTTTCCAAACTGTCCTGAAGCCCATCCTGTATTTGGATTAACAAAACAAACACCGTTAAGATTGTACAGCGCGTTAACTACAGGCATAACATTCCAGTCTGCTCCTGCATTTGTAGTTTTGCGCACTGTACCGGAATCACCAACCGCATAACCCGTATTAAGATCAGCAAAATATACTGAGCGCAGCGGACGGAAGCTCAACGAAGGAGTTTGCGTCCAGTTTAAACCTCCGTTAGTTGTTCTGTAAATGCTTGTGCTGTTGCCAACGGCAATACCGGTATTGGCATCAATAAATTTCATTGAATTGATCGAATTGCTGTTGGTTACCTCACCTAAAATGCTCCAGTTAACTCCGGAATTGGTAGTTTTAACAAGTTTATAAAGATAAGTAACACCCCACCCGGTATTTTCATTTATAAAATGAATAGATACAAACTGGTCAACCCCGAAAACGGAAGTTAATATCCAGTTAACACCTCCATTGGTGGTTTTAAGTATTGTACCTCCGCCTCCCGCACACCATCCTGTGTTATTATTGATAAAATATACGGTATGAAGATTGTTAACTGTTCCAGAGCTTTGCTGGCTCCACTGCGCCTGGATGCTGGTGCTGAATAATATCAGAATTAAAGTAAAAAATATAAACTTCATTCGGCAATTCCTCCTGCAAATTAAAATACCCCGCAAACTTCCAATACTTGCTTAAAGTATCCTAATGGCGTTAAGATGCTTATATGCTTATGAAGTAATGCGGGGTGAAAATTTTTTTTCACCTTTAACGCCATTAGTGATGCAAACATAGCTTTAATTGATAACCCGGTTCAAACACACTTTTTCTGTGTTTTAGAAAATTTCTGACTATTAAATTCACTGTTTTTATCAAAAAAAACCTTATTTTTGGGAAAAATTATCATATGCACAATACAAGGCTTATAAAATTATTAAAATATTTCCCGCAGCAGGATATCAGAAGATTCATGGATTTTGTCCGCTCCCCTTTCTATAATAAAAACAAGAAGCTTATAAAGCTTGCTGAATTTATTCTGAAATATCACCCTGAATTCAGCCCGCCGGCTTTTGATGAAGAATCAGTTTTTAAAAAACTTTTCCCGGTCGAAAAATACGAGTACCAGAAAATTAAAAATCTCTTATCAGACCTGCTGAACCTTGCATACAATTATCTCAGAACAAAGCCTGTTTACTTTACGGAGTTTACTCCTGAATTAAACCTGATAGTCAATCTCCGTTCTTTAAGAGCGCTCGATCTTCACGAAAAAATTCTGAATGCCGCAGAAAAAAAACTTGGATCATCAAAAACCAGGGATGGAATTTATTTATACAATAAATTTTTGCTGGCAGATCAAAGGCAGATACTTAACACGATCAAAAAACCCAATGCCAATGAAGGATTCAATGAAACATTCAGTGCGCAGTTTGAGCTTTCCCTGCTAAACCTGCTGAAACAATATACCATTATGAAGCACGTGAGCATTGAAAACGACAAGAAATTTTCAATGAAGATGTATGAAGAAGTGCTGGGTTATATAAAAAAACACAGCGGCTTTGAAAACATTACATTGAAGGAGTACAGGCTTATTGCCCTGCTGCTTGAGGAAAAAACTGAAGAGCATTACAGGGAGCTGAAAAAAATATATATTGAAGATTACGAAAGCCTTGATGAAGAAGATTCATATATGGCTCTTTTTTATCTTAACAGCTTCTGCGCTGAAAGATATAATAACCTTGCTGAAAAAAAATATATTTTCGAGCTTCGCGACCTGTTCAAACACGCCTTCAGCAAGGATGCAGTCGCCCTGGGTACATTCCATTACCCTGATTTCATTCATTACGCGAAGATATTTATCCGCGCCGGGGATATTGAAACAGCTGAAAAATTCATTAAGAACTACTTCTACAAAATTGATGAACAGCATAAGGATAGTACGATGAATCACCTAAAAGCGTTGATTCATTACCAACAGGGTAGTTACGAAAAAGCGCTTTATTACATATCTAAAGTCAACTTTCCTTCTTTTATCATGAAGCTGCAGGTGAAATTGATTCACCTGCAGCTTCTGATTGATACTCAAAATTATGAAGAAGCGCGAGCTGCTATACACTCATTCAGTCAGTTTCTTGCAAGGGAATCAACCATAAATAAATTGTACAAAAGTGTTATCAAAAATTTTTTAAAATTGTGTAAAGGACTTATTGGAGTATACGAAATATCTTCTGTCAAAGAGCGGCGAAAAGCCGTGGCAGAGTTCAGGATTTCATCTGAAAAACTGAACTCTAATCTCTTCGGAATAAACCACTGGCTTATTGAAAAAACCGCAAAGCTTTAATTATTTTACCAATATCATTTTTTTAGTCTGTGTAAATTCACCTGCTTCCAGCTTATAAAAATATATTCCGCTGGCAAGATGCGATGCATCAAAGTCATAATTATATGTACCTGCCTGAAGCTCTCCGTTAAACAGCTCTGCTGTTTCTCTGCCGGCAGCATCAAATACAGTAAGTTTTACAACACCTTTTTTTGGAATACTGAAAATAATGTTAGTAACCGGGTTAAACGGGTTAGGGTAGTTTTGAGATAACTTAAATCCTTCAGGTACGTTAGTACTAATTTGCTGAATGCCTATACCGCCGTTTACAGTTTTTAATATCCTGCCGTTGTTACCTACTACATATCCAATATTGCCGTCAACCATAGTTATTCCCCTCAGAAAAGTTGTAGTATCACCTGAAGGCTGAGTTTCCCAGGTTGAGCCGCTGTTGGTTGTTCTTCTTATTACGCCATCGGGTCCGGCCGCATATACAGTTGATGCGTTCACTATAGAAAGCCCGTTGAGACCTGAAGTATTTCCCGGTGATGTTGCCGCAGTCCAGTTCGTCCCGCCGTTTGTGGTTCTGAACACAGCTTCTGTAAGCCCAAGTGTTGTAAAATACCCGGTGTTGATATCGGAAAACACAATACTGCTTACAAAATTATTTGTACCTGTTGTTTGCTGAACCCAGTTAGCACCGCTGTTGGTAGTCTTGAATACCGAGCCGCCTACACCGGCTGCAATTGCAGTTGCTCCGTTAAAAACTTTAATAGTAAATAGATCAGAAGCAGCAATATCAAACTTGGTCCAGTTAATGCCGCCATTGGTAGTGCGCGATACATCACCATCTGTGCCGCAAACGTAACCTGTGTTGTTATCTGTAAAATCCAGGTCGTTAGTGCTTGTCATGTTCGGAACAGTAAACAAAACCCAGTTAATACCGCCATTGGTTGTTTTAAGGAAAGTATTTGATCCGCCTATGATGAATCCATTTAGAGCGGAAGGGAATTTTACATCAAAGAGTGTCTGCGTAGTGCCTGATGTTTGCGGGCTCCATGTGGTGCCGCCGTTTGATGTGAAAAGTATTTTCCCGTTTGCACCAACAACCCATCCTGTATTCATATTAATAAAGAATGAGGAAAATAGATTTTCAGTTGTACCTGATGTCTGCTGCTGCCAGTCTGACTTGATTGAAGCTGTAAAAATGAAAAAAAGTAAAATAACTGATAATTTTATTCTCATCGCTGCTCTCCTTTTATATTTTCTGCAAATTACTATAAACTCTGTGAAGTATCAATTATGTGAAGTCATTAAAATATAACATCCTTCACATTGGTAAGGTTCTATTTTTCAGACATCTGTATCTTACCCTGCTTTTTCAAAATCATATCAATCACTTCCCTGACACAGCCTTTACCGGCGTGAATTTTTGTGATGTAATGAACTGCTGCTCTCACATCTTCCACCGCCTCCGGCGGTGCGCAAGAAAATGCGACCCGTTCAAGAAGCGGAATATCAAAAGAATCATCTCCTATGTAGCAGAAATTTTCAAACCTGATATTATATTTTTTGGTAATTTCCTCTGCTGCGCTGCATTTATCCTTACAGTCTTCGTACAGCTCTTCTATTTTCAGCCTTTCAGCTCTGTGCTTATTGGCTTCAGCTTTTCTTCCTGATATTATCGCGAACTTCAGCCCGTGATGGTGGCCGCGCTCAATGCCGTAACCGTCATGCGCGTGGAAGTTCTTAATAACATCTCCGTTTGGCATATATAACAATGAACCGTCGGTTAATACACCGTCGCAATCCATCAATACAAATTTTATCTTTGAAAAATCTACGCTGTTAATATCTTTCATTAAATTATTATTAATTATTATGTAAATTGCATATAATTAATGATTTTATAAATGAATTTCGATGAGAAAATAACAGGGTGGGATTTTTCCGCTTACTTCAACAGCGGGAAAATGAAAGAAACTCCCCTGTCGTGGAATTACAGCGAAATAGTAAAACATTATTTCTGCAATACCAATAAATTGCTTGATATGGGAACAGGCGGCGGTGAGTTTCTCAAAACACTATCTCCCCTTCCTGCCAATACTTATGCAACGGAAAATTATCTGCCGAATATTAAAATAGCAGAAGATAACCTCAACCCGCTCGGAGTAAAGGTGATTAGCGGCTATGAAGACAGCTCACTTCCGTTTGCCGGTGGTATGTTTGACCTTGTTATAAACAGGCATGAATATTACGATACATCAGAGATCTGCCGCATACTGAAGCCGGGCGGCTATTTTATTACCCAGCAGGTAAAATGGAATTGTGATAAAGAGATCCCTGAACTGCTGGGCGTAAAGTTCGACCCTGAGTATAAAGACTGGTCTCTGCAAAAAGCATTAAAAGATCTGGGTGAATATCCATTCAGTGTTATTCTGCAGGATGAATGCGAAGGATATACAGAATTCTGCGACCCGGATGTGCTGACAGCATATATAAATACTGTCAGCTGGCTTGTGCCGGATTTTTCCGGGGAAAAATATCGTAATAAGCTGCTCGCCGCTTCTGAAATTATTCGCAGCGAAGGCTGCTTCAAAACAACTTTAGATAGATTTATTATTGTAATGAAAAAAACGGAGATTTAAAATATTCCACTTAATAGAGCAGGTCGTAAATGACTGTTGATCCATTAAACAATATTGAACGAATATCAGCTGCTCCCTGCGGTGTACATATTTATTTCTTTTTTCTGTTACCGTTATTGTTTTCTTCACTAAGATTTCTTTCTTCTAAGAGTTTTCTTTCTTTTAAAAGTATTTCTCTATGCCGGTTTATTGCATTTTCACGTTTCTCTATCAGTTGTTTTGTTTCCATTAAGCTCCTTAATGCATAAGCGCTCGGCATTTCTCCCGTCTTATGCATCATGTTAAGTTTTCTGCGCAGCCCTTCTGTTATTTCTGCATGAAAAATTATTTCATTTTCCAGAAAGTTCATTTGCGGCGGCTCACCGCTTATCGGGTTATCTCTCATTACATATACCTTAAACATATCAAGGGTATTTTTGCTTAACCGGATCATTTTACCGTCTATATCTATCAGCTTATAAGCGCCTTCAGCCATATATTCAGTTCCCAATATTCTTTCAAAGAACATATTACCCCGCTCAGGAAAATAAGAACGATTAATATCATAAACATTTTCATCAAGCTCTTCAGCCATTTTTCTTACACGGTCAAACCTGTCCCAATAATAATGAATTCCAAGCTCACGAGTCATTATCTTCATTATTTCCTGGTTCTGCCTGCCCTGTAAAAGAAGCTCGCGAACCATCAACGCTTCTTCTGTGGTAATTTCCATTTTAGGGGGATTGTAGTTTGGTGTTTTATAAACACCGGGCATGTCTTTTTTCAGCTCACGGTAAACCGTAGCTTTGCTTATGTTATGCTTTCGCATAATTTCCTCTTTAAGAGCGTTGAAACCACTTTTATCCTTTTTGGCATGCATTGCCTTTAGTAAAGAAATATCTTCAGCAAGCTCTTTGTTATATTGCTTCATATGTTGAATGCCCTCCTAGGCAGTTTTAAAAATTTAAAGTTGGATAAATAAATTTAAGCAGAGTGTTTTTAATTTATCAGGGTTACCCGTAAATATTAATACAAATTTATATATGCAATGTGCATATATGTGTATCATGTGATGATATTTTTTTTTAGACCTCATATCTGTCACGCTTTTGATTTTTTGTTCCCGAAATGGATTTTGATCATAGCTCCCTTCTTTTTTAAGGAGGGGAAGTCCCGCTTTTAGCGGAACGCGCGCGGGGTGTGGTCATTTTTTTGTTTCGCAAAACCTAAACCCCCGTGGAAAAGTGCGAAACAAAGCTGAAGTGGTAAACAATTGCTTTAGCCGCAGTTGATTCTGAATAACTTTTGCTTTTGCATTATGAATTTGAACCGGCTTAATTAATACACACATAGAAACCATTTTTCAACCCGATTAACTTAAATGTTAATCGGGTTTTTTATTGTCCTGACTGTCTCTTTTTGTATTTCCTTGTTTAACCCTTTTTTGTGCTGTGTTTGCCTCTGGAATGGGAGTCGAAAGGGTATGTTAATACTCTCCTCTTAGAAGCATAAGGACAACTCCCTATTTCTTCAGTATTATTGAAACGTGACGCATAGTCAATTGACTTATAGTCAACTAAAGGAGGATATTTGTAAATGGACATTAAACAAAAATTTGGCAAAAAAGTTAAAGAATTAAGACAAATAAGGAAATTTTCACAAGAGGATTTAGCTCTTGAAGCTGATTTAGATAGGACTTATATAAACAGCATAGAAAATGGTAGAAGAAATGTATCGTTGGTAAATATTGAAAAGATTGCAAAAGCATTAAAAGTTAAAGTAAAAGATCTATTAGAGGAGGTTTAAACCTTATGGCTGAAGTTCAATCACATGGTTTCGTATTTGAAAAATGGGTAAGAGATACTTTTTTTGAAAAGTATGAAACTGGTTACGGTGCAAAGTGGGATATAGCCAAAGAAGCAAACAAACGATACGGGAATTTGCCGGTCTCTATTAAGACCATAAAATATGCTTCTTCAATAAATATGGGTGATGCCATCAGGCAGAGATCAATTGATGAAGATTTCATCCTACTTGTGGGATTTTGGAAGCAGGAAGGAAAATTAAAAAGGATTGTAAATGTAACTTCCACAAAGATTGACAAGGCTTTATGGAATTCCCTGTGGGCACCATTATCTCTTGATGATATATACGAATTAGACAAGTTAATTAAATCTTATAGTGTTCATTTTAGCGAAATAAGAAAACAAGCTCAATTGTTAAAATCCAAACAGCCCTATTGTGATTGCTCAATAACATTAAACCCTAAAATTGACTCCAAAAAACAAAGAAGATTACAATGCAGCATAGGTTTTAATCTCCACTTCAGTAAAATTGCCACAAGTGATTCAAAAGAAGTACAGGAGAGACCAACGTTATGGGGAGTTGAGGTCCCCGAGCCGTTTGAATCTGAAAGTAGAAAGTTTAATAAATAATTTAATACCATAATGGCTAAAACGTATGCAAAAATTTCATCTTCAAAGAATACAATAGTTATTAGTTTGCCTATTACAGCCCCAAGCAGCAAAATTAGAGTAAAAGAAAGGCCAGAAACTGATAGTTTTGGTCATTTTTTCCCAACAAGGAAAAAGGAGATTGATAATAAATGTTATGTCGAATGGCAAATAGGTTATGAATCAAATGATAAGGATAAAGAAGGTAAAAAAAATAAAGGAATTATAAAAAAAATTAAATTCAAAAGAAATGAAAAGTTAAAATATGGATATGAACTATCAAGGTTATTATATTTAGCTGTTAAAAACGATATAATCGAAGCTACAAAACTTGATGATCTAATTGAGTATATTAATTCTATCGAAGAAAGAGAACTACTAGATAAACCGGACACAATAAAAAGAATACCTAAAAGTTCAAAAGTAATAAAGGGTATAACATTTAATGAATTTACTGATATCTATAATACGGTTACCGTTAAAAAAGATGACTACATTGTTGAATGTTCTGTAAGGCATAAACAAAGGGCAATCGGATATCAAACAATGATTTATGTTTGTTTACCTTTAAATAAATCTGTCGAAAATATAGTAGGAAGAAAAGCAAATAAGAATGAGTATGTAAAATATATCTTAACAAAAACAAACAACAATTTTATAATAGACTGTATAAAGATTTTTGCATTAACTTCACAACAACATAAAGAAGATGTAAGGAATATTATTAACGCAGTAAAAAGTGTTATAAGATAATCTTAAAGTTATAAATATCTTCTTTCTTGATAGACTTACTTCCCACCCTACTTGTTACTTTTTTAAAATAATCAAGATTACTGTTTATTGATTGGCAAACACTTTCTTTTACTTTCTTATCTTTAGAGTAATTTTTTTTTAAATCAAAAACGAAAAACATATCGTTTAATGTATCTTCTTTAATATTAATTAATCCTGATTTACCAACACTGGAATTACCGACCCTAACCACAGCTAACCTATAATCTTCAACATCTTTACCCAAAGGAATTGTTTGCCTTTCGAGAATATTTTTAGCAGAAACATTATTACCAGTAAATGATTTTCTTACGTGAACAGGTTTATTATCCAGGTAATCACTGAGCGAAATTCCCTCATCATTAGTTATCTGCCCGCTTTCTTTGTTATAAACAACTTCAGGTATAATCTCCTCGCAAATCATATCTAAATTATATTGGTATTCATGCCTATCAGAATTTTCATATATTAAATGAATTTTATCTTTGTAGTCTTCTGTATTTGTAAATATTGCAAAACAACAAGGTATGTTATAATCAAACCACGGTTTATCATTTTGATATATTACTACTGTATTAAACTTGTTTTTCAGTTCATGCTTAAGAGAAGCATTCCTGTTCTTAATAAAAAATGAAATGGGAAGAACAAATCCAATTGCAGAAGTTGTATCTTTGTTTATATGTTTTAAACACTTATAAATAAAAGCGTTTTCAATTCTAAGTTTTTCCGTTTTTGCCTCTTTAATTGGTAAGTAATCCCATGGCTTTATTTTATTTTTAAAATAATCAGCAGGCTTAAAATAACTTTCAATTAAATTATATTTGGTAAAAGGCGGATTCCCTATTATTAAATCAAATTTACTGCTCAGTGGTAAATCAAAAAAATCTCGCGGATTATCAGTCAGTTCTTTGTCAATTTCGTATTTCTCAATTTCTGTAAAGCCTTTTTGTTCAAGGACAGCGACAAAATTACCTGTCCCGTAAGAAGGCTCTAAAACAGAAATATTGTCATTGAAGATTTTATACTTTAAACATAAGGCAACAAGCTTATCTGCTACCTCTAATTTAGTAAAATATTGCCCTAATATTTCTTTCTTATTTTCCATTCTCAAAACTCTTAAGCCTTTTTAATGATAACTGACAATACTTCTTATCAATTTCAAATCCTATAAAATTTCTATTTATTAATTTACAAGCAACTGCTGTTGCCCCACTCCCAATAAAAGGATCTAAAATTACATCTCCTTCTTTAGAAAACATTTTTAATATTTCCATAATAAATGTCTTGGGTTTAGGTGTGGGGTGGTCTATAAAACCTTCATCAGGCTCTACCATTCTTCCAGGTGTATCTACATAAATATCTTTAGAGCGTTTTATCATTTTAGGGTTACCTTTTTTGAAAACAATACATGACATGTATTTAGTATAGCCAATTGGTGAGTTTACTTGCCCGTTAGGGCAATATAATACAAAATTCCAGAAATATTTAAAAGGATTATTTTGGAATGCAAGTGGAAAGTATTTAGTGCTGAAAAAAGTTATAAAAAAAGCATCATTCTTTAAAACCCTATAGCTTTCTGGCAAAATTGAATAATAACTATCTAAATTCGCGTCATTGCTGACTCCAGTTGTATTTAAACCGTAGGGTGGATCAGTAAGTATTAAGTCAATACTTTCATTTTCAAGCTGTTGAAATCCTTTCAAACAGTCAATGTTGTATACTTTGTTGTAAAGTGCTTCATCCATTCCCCAAATTACAAAAAATATGGATATTTTTAAAGGTGATATGGCAAAACCCAATAAAAATATTCAAAACAAATTAATTTTGTGAGAATTTTGGAGCGAATCCAATCTTCTAAAATCAAAACTGATTATTACTAAAACCTCCATCACAAATTGCGGCAAACCAAAAGCAAAAAGTCAGGTTAAGTATAATTTCGTTTGTAGGCACGTATATTTTTTGCATAAAAGGCCGGCCAAATGTGGGGAAAAAAATCTAATGCTACTAAAACGTAAATATTTCATTACATTCAAATGTCATTAAATTTCCGATAAAGGGTTACTTTGCTTTCTCAAACTGCCACATGTAACCTGTGTTTCAGAGTTTTTTGTCACGCATGAACTCCTCTGGAGCCGATTTCCCGCTTTGCGGGATATAAACATATGTATTTACGTAATATAAAAGAGTATTCCGATGTCTTCGGAGTTAAATTCGGAATTTGATCAAGCAGAAAACCTAAAAAAATAAAAAAATTTTAACTTTTTTTTAAAAAAAAGTGGTTTGCTATCTGCATTATTTGCTTAACAGATAGCTAACATAAGTGTAATACCTATAAAATATTTACCCCGGCTCACCTGTTTTGTTCCTTGACATTGAGAAGAAATACAGCTAATTTCGTAACCCTGATTAATTATACCGGATTCAAAAATCTCATAAAAGTATAATTACGTTCTTTCAACAATTTTAACACGCAAACATAATAAGTTTGTGTGCGTAATTTCTTCTTGAGTTTCATCAACAACCAGTGATAAATTTATTTATCATGTCGGTTATAAAAAAATCAAACTCCAAAGTATTAAAAAAAATTACTACGGAGAGTTTGATCCTGGCTCAGGACGAACGTTGGCGGCGTGCCTAATACATGCAAGTCAACTGAAGCAAGGTAGCAATATCTTGTGGAGGTGGCGCACGGGTGAGTAACACGTAGGTAATCTGCCTTCAGGTCTGACATAACTCCGGGAAACCGGAGCTAATAGCAGATGATGCAGCGGCTTGACATCAAGACAGTTGTTAAAGCTTCGGCGCCTGAAGATGAGCCTGCGTCTGATTAGCTAGTTGGCGGAGTAATAGCCCACCAAGGCGACGATCAGTAACTGGTCTGAGAGGATGATCAGTCACACTGGAACTGAGACACGGTCCAGACTCCTACGGGAGGCAGCAGTAAGGAATATTGCTCAATGGGGGAAACCCTGAAGCAGCAACGCCGCGTGAGGGATGAAGGGCTTTTGCTTGTAAACCTCTGTAGTGAGGGAAAAAATTTCCACTCTGTGGAATATGATGGTACCTCAAAAGTAAGCCCCGGCTAACTACGTGCCAGCAGCCGCGGTAATACGTAGGGGGCAAACGTTGTCCGGATTTACTGGGTGTAAAGGGTGCTCAGGCGGTTTTGTAAGTCAGAAGTGAAATCCTAGGGCTTAACTCTGGAACTGCTTTTGATACTGCAAGGCTTGAATGTGGAAGAGGAGGATGGAATTTCTGGTGTAGCAGTGAAATGCGTAGATATCAGAAAGAACACCAGTGGCGAAGGCGGTCCTCTGGTCCACTATTGACGCTAAAGCACGAAAGCGTGGGGAGCAAACAGGATTAGATACCCTGGTAGTCCACGCCTTAAACGATGAATACTAGACGTTGGGGTTAAACTCAGTGTCGCAGCTAACGCATTAAGTATTCCACCTGGGGAGTACGATCGCAAGGTTGAAACTCAAAGGAATTGACGGGGGCCCGCACAAGCAGTGGAGCATGTGGTTCAATTCGATGCAACGCGAAGAACCTTACCTAGGCTTGACATGATAGCTAAAGCCGGTGAAAGCCGGTGTCCCGCAAGGGGAGCTATTACAGATGCTGCATGGCTGTCGTCAGCTCGTGCCGTGAGGTGTTGGGTTAAGTCCCGCAACGAGCGCAACCCCTGTTTCTAGTTGCCACCGGGTAATGCCGAGCACTCTAGAAAGACTGCCTACGCAAGTAGTGAGGAAGGTGGGGATGACGTCAAGTCCGCATGGCTCTTACGCCTAGGGCCACACACGTGCTACAATGGCCACTACAAAGGGCTGCAATACCGCGAGGTGGAGCTAATCCCTAAAAAGTGGTCTCAGTTCGGATTGGAGTCTGAAACTCGACTCCATGAAGCTGGAATTGCTAGTAATCGCGCATCAGCACGGCGCGGTGAATACGTTCCCGGGCCTTGTACACACCGCCCGTCAAGCCATGGAAGTTGGGGGTACCCGAAGTCGCCTTTAATAAGCGCCGAAGGTAAAACCAGTGACTGGGGCTAAGTCGTAACAAGGTAGCCGTACCGGAAGGTGCGGCTGGATCACCTCCTTTCTAAAGAGATTCGATTTGATTAAACCAAGTTGATTTACGCACACATTTAATTTTTATATAGGTCTTTCTATGAACAAGGGACTAACATCCCTTGTTCTTGAAGACTGAATATTTTGTGAATATTCAACCATGCAAGCAGGGCCTATAGCTCAGATGGTTAGAGCGCACGCCTGATAAGCGTGAGGTCAATGGTTCAACTCCATTTAGGCCCACGTTTTTCTTAACTAATTTTCTTTTGGGGCCATAGCTCAACTGGGAGAGCACCTGCCTTGCAAGCAGGAGGCTATCGGTTCGATCCCGATTGGCTCCACTTATTTATCCTGAGCGAAGCGAAGGATCTCAAAAATTTTTGCGTTTTAAATGGAGTAACAGGATTTAAAATTTCTTTACTTCCCAAGAATCCGAAATACAATGCGTATTAGGATAGATTGTTGTTCTTTTAACAAGGTAAGTTTTTCCGTAGATAAACAAGTTTATCGATGCGACTCTGAATAATCATTTATTCAGAAATTCTATCTGTATCGATAAAGATTTTTGGTAAAAGTTACTAAGGGCACACGGCGGATGCCTTGGCACTGGTAGGCGATGAAGGACGTGGTTACCTGCGATAAGCCTCGGATAGATGGAAGCAATCTTAGACCCGGGGATTTCCGAATGGGGCAACCCAATGCGAGTAATGTCGTATTACTATGCACTGAATAAATAGGTGCATCAGAGCAAACTCAGGGAACTGAAACATCTAAGTACCTGATGGAAAATAAAACAATAGTGATTTCCGGAGTAGCGGCGAGCGAAATGGAAACAGTCTAAACCTTGTGGTGTGTTAAAGACTCGAATCGTTGCATCACAGGTGTTGCGGGACTTTCAGATCAATTTCGAGTAGATCAAAGAGTACACTGATTCGTTAGCTGAATCGTTTTGGAAAATACAGCCATAGAGAGTGATAGCCTCGTAAGCGAAAACGATAGGCTCTTGAAAGTATCCCAAGTACCACGGACTAAGTGAAATTCTGTGGGAATCCGCGAGAACCATCTCGTAAGACTAAATACTAACCAGTGACCGATAGTGAACAAGTACCGTGAGGGAAAGGTGAAAAGTACTCCTGACAGGAGGGTGAAATAGTACCTGAAACCGTGTGCTTACAAACGGTAGGAGCCACCTATGAAGAGCTTGCTCTTCAAAGGGGTGACTGCGTGCCTTTTGCTTAATGAACCAACGAGTTGCTCGTATCATGCCAGGGTAAATTCTTAAGGAATGCACCCGCAGCGAAAGCAAGTCCGAAACGGGCGATTAGTATGATGCGGCAGACGCGAAACTGTGTGATCTAGTCATGGCCAGGATGAAGCAAGGGTAACACCTTGTGGAGGTCCGAACCGGTGCGGGTTGAAAACTGCTCGGATGAGCTGTGACTAGGAGCGAAAGACCAATCAAACTCAGAGATAGCTCGTTCTCTCCGAAATAGCTTTAGGGCTAGCCTCGGATAATAGTATGACGGAGGTAGAGCACTGATTGGGGTAGGGCTGTCACAACGGTACCAAACCCAGATAAACTCCGAATTCCGTACATATGTTTTCCGGGAGTCAGGCAGTGGGGGATAAGCTTCATTGCCAAGAGGGGAACAACCCAGACCACCAGCTAAGGTCCCCAAGTCTATGTTAACAGACTAAGGATGTTAAGTTGCTGAGACAACTAGGATGTTGGCTTAGAAGCAGCCATTCATTTAAAGAGTGCGTAATAGCTCACTAGTCAAGCGACTTAGCGCCGATAATACTCGGGACTTAAACATAGCACCGAAGCTGTGGACTAAGTAATTAGTGGTAGGAGAGCATTCTGTATGCAGCGAAGGTTTCCGGACAACGGGGGCTGGAGCGTACAGAAACGAAGATGTTGGTATAAGTAACGATAAACAAAGTGAAAAACTTTGTCGCCGAAAATCTAAGGGTTCCTGAGCAACGTTAATCGTCTCAGGGTTAGTCGGGTCCTAAGCTGAGGCCAAACGGCGTAGGTGATGGATAACAGGTTAATATTCCTGTACCGCCGAAATTTAAACCGGAGGGACGCAGAAGTGAAAGGAGAGCCACCTGATGGATGGTGGTCTAAGGGCGTAGGAGCAATCTGAAACCCGAACGGGATGGCGCAAGCCTATAAACTCTCCCTAATCAGGCTGCCAAGAAAAGCTCCGGCGTATACTAAGGCGCCCGTACCGCAAACCGACACAGGTAGATGAGATGAGTATTCTAAGGCGCTCGAGTGAGCCGTGGTTAAGGAACTCGGCAAATTAACCCCGTAACTTCGGGATAAGGGGTGCCCAATTATTTGGGCCGCAGAGAAATGGGCCAAGCGACTGTTTAACAAAAACACATGTCTATGCTAACCCGTGAAGGGGATGTATATGGACTGACACCTGCCCGGTGCTGGAAGGTTAAGGAGAGAGGTCATGGCGTAAGCCGGCAGCTTTGAACCGAAGCCCCAGTAAACGGCGGCCGTAACTATAACGGTCCTAAGGTAGCGAAATTCCTTGTCGGGTAAGTTCCGACCTGCACGAATGGTGTAACGATTTGGTCACTGTCTCAACCACGGGCTCGGTGAACTTGTGGTACCGGTGAAGACGCCGGTTACCCGCATATGGACGGAAAGACCCCGTGCACCTTTACTGCACCCTAGCACTGGATTCGGGTAATCTATGTGTAGAATAGGTGGGAGACTTTGAAGCGGCGGCGCTAGCCGTCGTGGAGTCGAAATGTGAAATACCACCCTTGGCTTATTTGAATTCTAACCTGCATCCGTCATCCGGGTGGGGGACACTGTTAGGCGGGTAGTTTGACTGGGGCGGTCGCCTCCTAAATTGTAACGGAGGCTCTCAAAGGTAACCTCAACCTGGTTGGTAATCAGGTGTTGAGCGCAAACGCATAAGGTTGCTTAACTGCGAGACAGACAAGTCGAGCAGATGCGAAAGCAGGAGTTAGTGATCTGCCGGTTCCGAGTGGAAGGGCCGGCACTTAAAGGATAAAAGGTACGCCGGGGATAACAGGCTGATCTCCTCCAAGAGTTCATATCGACGAGGAGGTTTGGCACCTCGATGTCGGCTCATCGCATCCTGGGGCTGGAGAAGGTCCCAAGGGTTTGGCTGTTCGCCAATTAAAGCGGTACGTGAGCTGGGTTCAGAACGTCGTGAGACAGTTCGGTCCCTATCCTATGCGGGCGAAAGAAACTTGAGAAGGCTCGTTCTTAGTACGAGAGGACCGGAACGAACGAACCTCTAGTGTACCAGTTGTTTTGCCAAAGGCACCGCTGGGTAGCTATGTTCGGTTGAGATAAGCGCTGAAAGCATCTAAGCGCGAAACTCGCTTCAAGATTAGGTTTCTCTTCCCTTCGGGGAATAAGGCTCGTTGAAGATGACGACGTTGATAGGCTTCAGGTGTAAGCATAGTAATGTGTTCAGCCGAGAAGTACTAATAAGCCGAAGACTTTACCTTTAATTTTTATCGATCAGATAGAATTTAGCATTGGTAAATTCGCTTAAAGTAATTGCTGGCGCCAGCCAGCGTTGGTTAAGCCAACTAAAAAATTGCAGCGGGGTTTATTTACAGGAAAAACTTACCTTTTGATTTTTACATTTGTTTGTCATTCCTGCGAAAGCAGGAATCTTATAATATGTATAAAAATTTTCTGGTGATTATAGAGCGGGGGTCACACCTCTTCCCATCTCGAACAGAGAAGTTAAGCTCCGCCTCGCCGATGGTACTACTACCGCAGGGTTGTGGGAGAGTAGGTCGTCGCCAGATTTTATTTTAAAGCCTCAGTTGAGTATTCAGCTGAGGCTTTTTTTATGAATTAATATTAATGACCTGCTCTCCCACCCGGCTATAGCCGGTTGTGTGATGCCCGCTAAGGCGATATAAAATGCGGTAGCCGCCCCCAACGGGGCAGGCAGATTTTATTTTAAACCCGATCGGATTTATCCGGCCGGGTATTTATATGATAAATTTATTGCTTGAATGTTATACGTTAAAGCATTAAGTTTAAAATGTGATCATTAATTTTACAGATAAAACTACTGAAGATATATATAATGGACTGGATTCCAAATCTGCCAGAAAAATACCGATTGTAATCTGGAAAATTGCGCAACGAAAGCTGGATATGATAGATGCTGCAGCTGAGCTGAGGGATCTTAAAATTCCGCCAGCCAACAGGCTTGAGAAGCTGAAAGCTAAGCTTGACGGATATTATTCTATTAGAATTAATGACCAGTTCAGAATAATTTTTAAATGGATAAATTCAGGCGCAGCAAACGTAAAAATAACAGATTATCATTAAATTTATTAAAAGGAAATATGATCCCTAAATTCAGAGAACCGGTTAAGCCGGGCGAAATTTTATTAAAAGAGTTTTTAATACCAATGGGTATATCGCAGGTTGCACTGGCAGAAAAAATGAACGTACCTGTGCAAAGGGTTAATACTCTTATAAACGGAAGGCGCGATATGACCGCCGAGACTGCTGTTTTGCTTTCATATGTATTGGGAACATCAACGCAGTTCTGGATGAACCTTCAGGCAGCATGTGATATATATAAGGCAGAAAAATCTCTGAATCAGCTAGCAGGCTCAAAAACTGCACTTAAAAGACCCTTTAAAAAAATTAACACAGTAAAATATTGATATTTTATTTTAAAGCCTCAGTTGAGTATTCAGCTGAGGCTTTTTTTATTTTTGCAGCTTTATGTAGGTGTCAGGTATGCCCGACACTATTTCAAAATCAAAAGCTTTCACCACAGAGACACGGAGGCACAGAGGTACACAAAAATATAATTCAATTTGTTATAGCCCCGCTCTTTAGAGCGGGGGATTAGTATAACCCCATAAAAAGAGCCCCGGCGGGGCGAAATGTTGTTTGTTGTTGGTGACAACACCAACAACGGAGTAAAATCTTATTCAAAAAGCAAAAGCCTTAACACAGAGGAACAGAGATATATGTATGTTTATATATAATTTTCACCCAGCCTGCCTTTAGGAGCTTGCCTGGCATATTTTAAAAAGGTGATAAAAATGCCGCCGCCTCAAAAAAAATTAAAGCACTGTAAATTAAATTAACATTATTTTATATTTGTTTTATTAAGAAAAGGATTTTATGGCAAGATGGACTAAAGCCGAGCTTGGTATCTTAAAGCGCAATTACTCTGCTAAAGGCTCAAAATATGTTGCGCGCAAAACGGGGCACCCGGCATCATCGGTAGTTATTAAGGCAAACTCCCTGGGGATAAGATCAGAAGCAATTAAGGTGTGGAGCCGGTTTGAAGTGAATTATTTATTAAAGAATTACGGTATTAAATCACCTGAATCTATTGCGCGCTCGCTGAAGAGGAATGTTGCATCAGTTGAAAATAAGGCGCGGAACCTGGGAATATATGTACCTAAGCCGCAAAAATGGAGCGATGCAGAGCGCGCTTTGCTGAAGAAATTATGGGGCAGCAATAAATACTCTCAAAAGGAAGCTGCAAAAATACTTAACAAAACATTTACATCTGTTCACCATATGGCATGGAAAATGGGGCTGCGCAGACCCGCCAGAGGGCACACATGGACCCCGGAAGAGGAGAAATACCTTAAGAAGAATTACAGGAAAAAACTGCTTTGGCAGATTGCAAAAGATCTGGGTATGAGCAAAGGAGCTGTATATCATAAAGCAAGCCGTTTAGGATTAAAGTTAAAACAATCCCCGCGCCCGTGGAAAGAGAGTGATGACAGTTACATACGTGAAAACTACAGGAAGATACCTACAAAACAAATTGCAGAGAAGCTTGAGCGAAGCCATGACATGATAAATATCAGGGCAGCAAAGCTTGGCCTGGCAAGGAAAAGAAATAAATAACACCACAGTGATTTAAAGTTATATTTTAAACCCGGTCGGATTTATCCGGCAGGGTTTTTTTATTATATAAAAGCAAAAACTTTCTGCACTATAGTTACGTAAGGCAGGCAAAGAATCACCCACGCCGCAGGCGGGCAGGCACTAAGACACCAAGCTTTTAAAGGTACACAAAGTATTTTTTATGTAAATTACAGGCAGGGAATCTTATTTTTGGAAATTACTAAGCATCTGTTGATAATTCAATTGAAGGTTGTTGTATTTACAGTGAGTCAAATAAATTAGTCAAAATTCTAAAAGTTTGTTTAAGGAATAATACTTTGTTTTAATCTATCAAAGTAATTTTCCATTTTTCGATTTCCTTTTTCCAAATTTTGTTTTGAAATATTTTATTATAAGGATTTTGAAAAATACTTGGCAAATAACTTTTATCTTTAATTTTGTTTATATCAACTAAATATAGAAAGTATTTATCGGTCAATTCTTGTGCTACATCAATTTGTTTTTTAGACCAGTAAAAAGTAAAATCATTAGAAAATGATTTTACTTCAATAAATCGATCGATTAATATTGAATCTAAATCTTCATATGATTGAATATCATATCCTACATCTACAAAATCATCTGATATTATTTTAACTTTGTGTAAAAGGTAGTGTTTTGCTAATCTTTTTTTTTCAAACTCTAAAACAAAATTTTCAGCTGTTCGGCCTTGATCTTCACGATTCTTTAAACTGAATTTTAACTTCGATAAAGGTAATTTGTTTTTTGAATTTAATTCATAGGTTGTAATGAGATAACTTATTATGCTATCTTCAAACAGTTGATTATAAATTTTATTTACAATAATGAATTCAAAGTCATTACTCCTATCAAGGAAACCGATGGAAACAAATAAATTTTTAATGGCTAAATATTTGTATGGAATAATATTTTCTTTTATATAATATATTTTTTCATTAGAATTATACTTAATAGAATCTGAATTAAATATTGAAACAAGTGCATTTTCTCTCTTTAGAGAATTCAATAGATCGAGAATAAAAGCATCAGATGTAAAAAATGATTCATTAATATTAAACTTTGTGAACTTCCTCAGATTTATTGATATAAAATAATTTTCATATTTGATATAATTCAGAAATTCAAATAAACTTAAAATGCCATCAATTGAGGCACTTATAGCAAATGAATTAACAATACAAAACGATTTTAAATCATCAATTGAAATTTTTGTTGAAATATAAATAGATTTTAAAACCGTAAATAATTGAGTTTTATTGCCCAGTTTATTGAATTCGAGTAGTTTTTCTAACATAATCTCTAATGATTGCTTTTAAATCACTCTCAAAGTCTACATCATAATCCATATTTTTTTCAAATAAAGGAATTGGTTGATTTTCTATTATTTCAAGCATTCTTTTTTCTTTATATATTAATCTATCATGTACGGTTTGCTCAATTGAATTCTCTGCTAATAGGTAATAATAATTTATTTTATCATCAATATTTAATCCAACTCTATGAATTCTATCTTTGGATTGAATGAACTGGGAAGCATTAAATGTTCTTTCTAAATATATAGCATTATGACAAGCCATATGGAGAGAAATAGACTCCGAAACAGCAAAGGGATTTGCAATTATAACCTTGAATTTAGAGGATGGATTATGGAATTCTTTGATAATTTTTTCACGTGTAATTACAGATTCAATTGTATCATCTATTTCTACAGGTATTTCACCTATTAAAAGTTCACTTTGTATATTGTTGTATGCTAAAAAAGTTTTTAATTCTTTTGCGGTTTGGATAAAAGTAGTCCAAATAATGACTTTTTGATTATTGTTAATAATTTTTTTTATTAAAGACAAAGTTGCTAAAAATTTAGCAGGTATTTCAGATTGGCTGTATTCTAAAATATTTTTTAAAATTTCTCT
Source organism: Ignavibacteria bacterium (assembly GCA_017303675.1). Lineage (NCBI taxonomy): Bacteria > Pseudomonadati > Ignavibacteriota > Ignavibacteria > Ignavibacteria bacterium. The sequence continues at coordinate 633,725 of JAFLBX010000001.1, read as the reverse complement.
GTCATCAATAAATACTTGGTTCCCGATTTCATTTTCATTGAAATAATTGTCCAAAGGATTTTTAAGTAAGTTAATGTTAGAAGAAGCTTGTAATAATCTTATTATTCTAGCTTTTAATAATGTAGATGACCATTGATTCTCTTGAGTATTTTGGAAATACGATAGGTATTTATTTTCTATAAAATCATATATTTTTCTTTGATTTAAGCCCATAGGTACTGTAATTGGTGGGTTTTCAATTGGACTCGGTAACCCAAATTGTTCTTTTAGATTTTTTTTGGTTATTCTTATAAAAAAAGAAGAAGCATTGTTTATTAAATTCTTAACCCTTGGATCAAATCTATTATTTGTCATATCTCTTAATTGAAACAAATGGAATTTTAAAATATCTTTATCCGGCCAAATAAATTTATACAAATTATATAAATCCTCATATCCATTAGGCATTGGTGTACCAGTTAAAACAACCCTTGCTTTACAAAAAGGTGCAATATTCAACGCAGCTTGTGCCCATACACCACCATCAGTATTCTTTATTTTATGAGCTTCATCAAGAATAACCATAACGTTGTTACCTTTTTTGTTAAGATAATTCTTGACATTTTCTATCTCGTTGCATAACGTTTGATATGACATTAACAGTAATTCAGGTGATTCATCTATACTTGAAACTGGGTTTAATATATATTCTCGTTCTTCTTTGGAAACTCCGCCAGATAATCTTTTTGAGGAGGGTTTTTCTCCAAAACATTTTTCATATTCCATTTCCCATGGGGCAAACGAACTTAAAGGTCCAATAACTAGTAATTTATTAACATGTCTAACATTATTAGAAGCAAGATTCTTTAAAAAAGAATAAGCTGCAAATACTATAGACGTTTTACCAGAACCAGGTACTGAAAAATTACAAGCATTTTGAGAAAAAGCTAAGTGAAAAGAAGCTAATAATTGTAAATAGTATAGTGTTCTTGTTGGTAAATGTTTTTTTATGCATTCAGAAAAATCTTTAAAGTCCTGAATATTTATTTTGTTTTCCCATATATTCTTAGCTTCATTAGAAAAAAACTCGAAATTATACTCGTTTAATAAAAATTCACTCAATACATTTTGTACTTTTGTAGTAAAATGATGTTTAATACTATACTGTTTGAAAAGTTGTTGTAAATTATTTAAAATTTGATTTTGTGATGATACTTTATATGGAACTAGGATAGAATCATGGCCAAAATGTGCATTCAAAAAATCAACTAGAAATGAATTTATTCTTCTATTTGATTGTAATCCATGAATTTCACCAGTAATTTCAAATTGTTGTAAGTCTTCAAGAATATTTATAGTTATTAGCATTAATTCTGTTTATTATGTTTTATAACTTGCTTAAAGTCCCATGTTAAACTGTTTATTTCCTTTATTAAGGCTTCAACCTCATTATCTAAATAAAAAGCTTCTATATCCGTGTTTATTTGCAAAAGTGCATCTAATGCCTTTTGTAATAATTTTTTTGGTTCTTTTATAGACTTTACATTTGCTAACTTATCACTAGCAATATTCAAATTTCCTTTTAATAAACCCGAGACATCGCTTGTCCATTTTTCATCTCTACTTTTCAATAACTTTGCTAAATCACCTTTAGGATTATCTTTTCTTATTTCATCTATTGTTGGTTCAGAAGCCAGAATATTATCTGTTTTTTTAAAATGGTTTTCTTTAAACTCATCCCAAATGGACTTGTTGCAAAAAATACTATCTTCCTTATTAGGTTTTCCTATAATACGGTACTCTTTTCCTTCGCCACTGTATCTCGCTCTGATAAAGTCATAATAAATTAGTTTTAATTCGTTTATATCGGTTTCCTGTGGGTTCCAATTCATTTTACTCAGACCATTACCTGTATTTTTATATTGAAATTCATTGTTGGTTTCGTTGTAAATATATCCATAAGAAGATAAATAGTTTTCTAAATCAACAAATATCCCTTCAGTTTTTTCTAATCTTGTATATATGCCTGAATATGTTAATTTATCTAAATAGTCATCCATGAGTTTCATTATTGCTAAATAATCGTGAACATTAGAAGGCTTATCTCCCATCATCTTAGCAATTTGTTCTTTAGTAAAATCAATTTCTTTCAAATCTTTACATTTTAAATACTTTTCTATTGGGTTATAATCGACTTTCGCATCTTCCCCCATTTGATACATTGTTTCCAGTCTCATTATTTCTTTTGGGTTATCATCCAAAGTTTCATCTAAAATTGCAGCTTTAAAGTATTGGGGTCTAATATTTTTTTCTTTGGCAATTTTATTTAAGATAAGAGCTCTTCTATTCCCATCAATAATAATACCGTCTTTAGTAACTATACCATATTTTAATTGACCTTTTTCGTTTATATCTGTTTCAGTGTTCTTGTTATAATTTAAACTCGAATTCCATAAAAACTCCTCAATTTTCTTTTTATGATTATCCTGTTCAGGATTTAATTCTTCGAATTGTTTTTCATAAGATTTAACCATACTTGAAATACGGCCATTATATTTATTGTAAATTAATAATTCTAAATCAATCTCAAATACATCCATTTTATGTCTGTCATTTTTATAAAATACTTCCATTTTAGAATAAGGTTTTCCGGATTTTTTGATATTATCTAATTGTTCAATTCTTAGGTCTTTGTTCATATTATTGTTTGTTGGTTATTGTACAAATTTTATTTATTGCATAAAGAGCTAGTATTTGTTTTATAGGTACTATATTTTTTTTGAAAATTTTTAAGTTACCTTGCTTATAATTTAATTTATCATTTTTTAAATGTAAAATTATTTTTGAAGCTTCTTCAATTAATGCTGTAGGTTCTAAAAAATTATTAATATTGCGCTGATTCTCATACATATATTGCATCAAATTACTTGGAGCAATCTTATCAGAAAAACCGTTATTAATCATATCTAAAAATTTGTCACCATTTTTAAAATTAATTATGGTTTCTTCTAATTTTAAGTAAAAATGGTCAGGATAATTATGAGTAGGAAAACCTTCTCCTGTGCCGTATTGAACAGATGTGAACCATTTTTTTAAATTTGTTTTTTTACTAATATCATAATTGGATAATGTAACAGTCATATTACCTTCTTTTATAATATGACCTCTAAAACGACAACCTTTTTTCTTTTTGAAAAACTTTTGGAACACTTTTTCCTTAAATGTATTCAAGTTAACAATTTGATTAATATCTTGATCAACTTTTATTTGAGGATTACAAATAGATTCTAATCCTAATGCACGCCTTACCTCTTTTGCTAAAGCTCGCGAGACATTAGGAGAGACTGCATTTCCGACCAATCTCCACTTTGGATTCTCATTCCCAATAAATTGGTAGGTAATAGGAAAACCCATAAAAACAGCTGCTTCTCTAACAGTTGCAGTTCTATATTTTCCATTACCTTCTCTATTGTATTCAGATAAGTATATTAATGCTTCTCTAGAACTTCCAATTTTTGTAGCAGTTACGGTCCGGCTTGGTGCATCCATATTTTCAGGAAACGACATCCGTCCCATATATGGGTGATTTGTTTTCAGGCGTTTAGACATTTCCCAATCATGTTTATGTATGCCGGTATCATAAAAATGATCAGTTAATTTATCCATGGTTATTGAAAAACCATAAACTGGATCAATTATTTCTCTTTTTGATTCTTTTTCATTTGGTTTAGGTAATGTATTCTTTATAAATCCTATTGTAATGTGCTCAGGTAAATTTTCTTTGTTATTTACTATAGAATGCGTTTTAGACGGTATTACAAATTTATTTAATTTTATTATTTCACCCGTAATTAATCTTTTTCTTCTTTGCGGTGCACCATAATCGGCTGAATTTATTACAGCATTATTACCTTTTAAATTAATTGCAATATTATTTGGATCAATATTATTCTTCTTTGCCCAACTGGTTAAATACAGGTCATTAAAAGTATAAAATTCCTTTAAATGTTTTTGTGAATTAAGCACATTTTCCATGAACCATGCTTTTAAAATTGAACCTGGCTTATGTTTTTTTAAAGCAATGATCTTTAAGAATATTTTAGTTAATAAAATACCTTCGGTTTTGTCAGCCTTTCCAGATCTATTTGAGCTAGAAAAACTTACACAAGGTGGGCTCCCAACAATTACATCAGTATCTGGTAAATTTTCAATTTCTAAATAAGAACTAAAATCCTTAATATTCCTAATTTGACAATTAAGATCAAAATTTTTGTTAAAGGTATCTATTGCAGGTTTCCAATGATCGATACCCATAATGATTTCAAAGCCCTGTTGCCTGAAACCTTCTGAAAATCCACCAGCTCCACAGAATAAATCTAAAACTGTTAACTTTTCATTTTGCATCTTTATCTTTGATCTTTTTCTCAATTTTTAATATTTGTTTATTCACATCTTTTTTGATCTGGCATTCCCATAAGGTTAATGTTACCCAGCCCATTCTTTTTAATTCATAAATCTTTCTTTTATCACGTTCTTTATTTTTTGCAAATTTATTTTCCCAAAAATATTTGTTACTTTGGGGTATCTTAAGTTTACAATATGGACATCTATGCCAGAAACATCCATTTATGAAGATTCCTATTTTATTTCTAGTTAATGCAATGTCAGGTTTGCCTGGTATATTTTTGGGATGAATCCTGTAACCTCTAATTTCTCTTTTATAAAGTTCATTTCTAATTAGTAATTCAGGTTTTGTGTTTTTTGCTCTATTTGCACTCATAACCCTTGAAATATTTACATTTCGTGGTATTGGTGCTCTTCCATCGCGTATGAAGATATTGTTATCCTTTTTCATGAATAAAAAAAGGAAACCCACTCTGAAAGAAATTCAGAACGAGTCCCCCTAACTATCAAATATAGTAAGTAAAATTATTAAATAAAATCATTGAAAATTAACATTAGTAATAATATGGTGCATATACCATTTTTTTGTGTGTACATCTGCCATAATGCAAAGATAAACAAATCTGTACTTTTTGTCTTGATACAAAAAGTACCAAAAAAATCAAGGCTGCTGAAAAAAAGCTAAAACACTTCAGTCGCAATTGAAGCAAAAATAACTCGGCTTCGCCTCAAACAGATTTTTGCAGTTATTAAATGCGCCTTCGTGTTTTTTTACGCTTTTTTTCAAAGGCCAATCAAAAACAAAAAATAAAACATAGCGTACCTGACTTTAAAGTTTGGCGTCTTGGCCCCAAAGGGGCTCTCCATAGTTGTACTTTGAACCTTCGGAGCGGTGAAATGCTTTTGCTTTGTGGGGTGTCAGGCTCCCAAGGAGTAAACTAAACCGTAACAACTACAAATGCATTTGATCGCATCCTCTAAGATGTATGTGCAGGAGAGCAGACCCTGAAGCACCTGCCTGCCGTAACGGCAGTTCAGGCAGGAGTTCAGGGTGACAAAAAGCTGATACGTGACTCAGTGCCCCTGACTTTTAGATTTATAAAAGTTCAGTGCCTCCGCCTGACTTTCCTTATTTCTCTTCGCAAATTTAAGTCCGCCAAAAACCATAATAAGCAGACGACCCACCATGCCTTTGGCTTGGCTAGGCGGGACGTCTCTACAGTTAGTTTGGTGAAAGTTATTGAATTTGATTTTATACCCCCTCCATCTCCCCCTGTCAGGGGGAGGGTGCCAAAGCAAGAGCAGTTCAAATCACATCTTATTTTATTAATTTTGTAACGGTTCTCTTTCGAGTTACGGAGGTGTAAAATTGAAGATCTCAGCAGGGAAGGCTTTGGCTGCTATAATCCTTGCCGTTATAACTGCCTGGGCTGCTTTAAATCTCTCATATAACGTACGGCTCGCTGCCGGATTAGCTCTTGGTATCCCCTCGTTTATTCTGCTCCTTATCAGCAGGGTGCATATAGGTAAATATTTCGCCGTACTGCCTGCGGCAAAAGGACTCGCAACACGCGGCATATACTCAAAGATCAGGCATCCGCTGTATATATTTATTGACCTGGTATTGCTCGGCGTTGTGCTCATAACGGGCGTTTGGTGGCTTGTTTTTATATGGGGAGTGCTTGTAACGCTTCATCTTATTTACATGGAAAAAGAAGAAGCTGTGCTTCTCGGTGCGTTCGGCGGGAAATATACGGAGTATAAAAAAGGAACGTGGTTTTAAAAGCGGTATGTTATCTTTTTTACTATTTGTAATGAAATTGGTTCGTTTCTATTTTAATATTTAGCTTATGTACTTTTTGTCTTGATAAAAGCCTGTTACTTTCTTTTCAACGATTCCCGCATCGGGTGCGGGACAGGGGCAGAAAGTAACCAAAAGGCTATTTTTTTGTCATGCTTTACTTTTGACTGTATGTTGGTTCAGCAGGCAAGAATTCAGGTGACATAATAAAATTCCAGGTGTAGTTTAAATGAACCCCCTTTTTAAATTATAGAAAATCAATATTAACGTTTAATCACAGATTATTTATTGTTCAGGATTTTCATCCCCCCTTTATCAAAGGGGGGACAGACTCTAAGCCAATTGGTATATCTTCAATTAAACTTTAGCTCGATCTCGGCTTAATCTCCAACGGGGGGTTAGCTTTATATGGCGGCTTTGCTTGAGCTAGACAAATCCTCCTCAACAAGTCGACTCGATGAGTCATTGACCAGCCTCCTCATCAAGGGGGACTTATTATAAAATCAATCATTTATGGAAATATCCGGGTGTATGCCAAAAAAGTATCATGCAATGATACGAATATGCTGTTGGCATAGGTTATATTTGTTGGTCGATGTGAGACGTCAAAAGTAAAACGTCAAACGTTAATTGTGAAATGTCAAATGTAATCCCGCTTTCAGCGGAACTTCGAAACTGCCGGAGGCATAAACAATGGAGTTTTTGTAGAGACCCCCTCTAGCTCCCACGTGTCTTCGCCAGTCCGTAAGGCCTGTTAGGGGAAGAAGAGCAAACTTTTATAAATTAAACAAAAAATAAAATGCAGATAAACAAAAAAAGGCTTGAAAAAGCAAAAGAAACACTCAAAAAGCTGACGGAAAGGAAAGTTGGCGAAATTAACGAAGCGCAGGTGGTTTTTTGCGCTTCTCTTAAATGTTTTCTTATTACCGGTGAATATGAGATGGCAGACAGGGCTATTGACATGCTTTTAACAGATCTTAAAATGGAGCCTGAGGAGATCATGAAAACAATGAAAAGTATTAAGTTAACTGAAGAGTACATTGCTATAATGATGAAGTGTGTAAGGGATAGTAAGCTGGTTAAGCAGGCGTTTAATAATTTTTCTATGAATTAAATTACAACCCTTATGTTTTCTTTCATATCTAAGGGAGGGGCAGCTTACGCCCCTTTCTTTGCTATGCTTACCGGGGGTTATTGTAAATAACGTGTCACCTCTACGGGGTTCAGAAGCCTGGAGTTTTATGTTGTATTTATATCCCGTTTTAGAAGCAAAAGCTTTGTGCTCTTTTGAGACTTGGCAGCCGGTTTTGAAAAAAAATAATTCGGATAATCAGCAATGAAAAGGCTTAATATATCAGAAATGTGAAAAGCCCACTAATACAATTTCGCAGGATAAACCAGAGCCGAAAGGGCGTTATGATTATGTACTTTTTGTCTTGATACAAAAAGTACCAAAAAAATCAAGGCTGATGAAAATTTCCTGAAATTATTTTCGCTTTACAGGAAAAGAACTCGTCCCGCTTTGCGTGACTCAAACAACTTTTCCTGTGATGTTTCTGCTCAAATAATTTCCTGGCGGAAATTTTCATAGGCCGTTTTAAAAGCAAAAGCTTTGTACTCCTTTGAGACTTGGTGTCTATTTTTTGTTCTAAAGAGGGGGGCTAATCGTTTTTCTGAGGCGGGTCAAAAGATTTGATTTTTTTTAAGCTGTTTTTCATAGGCTGTTTGGAATCAAAAGCTCAATCAAAATCAAAAGCAAAAGCAACCCCCATCTCAGATTAATGTTTGTTAAAGTTTACTGATAAATTTTGAATTTATTGATAATTATAGAATTCCTCCCCCCTTCAACCGAAGGGGGGACTATATCTCTGCTTAAGGAAAATCTGAAATTAAACTTTACGCTAGGATAATCCTAAATTTTAGATGGGGGTTCAGCTTTGCGGAGATTTGTAAATACCACCCCGGCACGTTGTGCCACCCCTCCTTAAGAACTGCTAAGGCAATCAGGAAGGAGGGGAGCTTTTATTAACTTTGTGCGCATTTAGACTTTACAAATTTTTTAAATTTATTTTATAACTAAACCAGGGATCACCGCTTGCGCGGGGATGTTAATGAATATGAAAAAGTTCAATAAAGCTCTTAACGCAGATATCACAGAATTAAAAACGCTGCATATGAAAAAAGATAAGTCAGATTTCAATAAGCGGAAAGCTGAAATAATGGCTAAGCATAAGATCAGCAAGGCTACCGTTTACCGTGAGATGAAAAAGGATACGCCGGGGTATTACAGGAGACCGCAATACAACCCGCCGGTACGTGAAATAACCGAAAAGGAAAAAGAGCTTCTTGGGGGGATGCTTTACCGGCAGATGGATATCGAACGGATACGCCATGAAATGGAATCCAGATTTGGCATGAGCTACAGCTGGGACAGAATAGATATGATAAGAAGTGAAATAGAAAAGGAAACAGAAGCACATCAAAAAAATAAAAAAAAGTTATCACAAGAAAAAAACGGTACGGGTTTAAAATCCGGATTGGGTATTGAAACCCGCTTGGGTATTGAAACCGGTCACAAGGCTAAACAATTGAGGAAATATGATTATGAAATACCGGGAGGCGAGGATGTTGGGGTTTTTATTGAAAAGATATTTTCAATAAAAGATATGGTACCGGGAACATTTATCCGGATAAAGATCAAAGGGCATGAGCTTAAGATAGGGTATGATGCTGTAAAGGATATCCAGCGGATAACTACCAATTCAGCGGCAGCAGGCGGAATGAACATTCTTGAAACAGCCAAAATAAACAACAAACATTTATGCGCAGAACAGATACGTCATTTTTCACAGGGCAAGGTTCACGGGATAAAAGATCTGGTGATGATAGATAAAATACTAAAGGATTATGAATCAGAAGGTCCGAAATGCGGATCTGATTTTGATTATTTTCTGAAAGTAGTTCAGCATTTTGTACCGAAAGTAACACGTGAAGACCTGGTAGTTTTTATAAGCTTTAATCCGCCGCCTGAAGGAAGCGTAAGCGAATCATTTTTACCGGATCTGCCTGAGATCGAAACAACAGTTTCTGCATGGTGCAAAAAAAATATATGACGAAATTAAGCTGTCCTCTTTAAGCTGATGGGCAGACTCAATTCAAGTATTGTTCATACCACCCCTGCATCAAATTGCTATTGCAATTTGCTGCTTTCCCCTCCTCAATAGAGGAGGGGAGCTTATATTTATTAAATGCTTTGAGGGGGAGTAGATACGTTTTTGATCTTATCACGAACTTAAATATTGTAATAAATCACTTTAACCGCTAACTTGCGGTAAATTCGGCAAAAATTCTAATAATTAACCACACAATTGATGAAAAAGATAACAGCATACACTATAGTTATACTTGCAGCATTTGCTGCTTTAGCCGGCGATTCTTACAGCCAGCGCCAGAAAAACGATACACTTTACTTCTGTGAGGAATATAAGGATAGCAAAGAGATAGGCAACGATGATGAGTTCTATATATCAGCCGATGGCGGCTATATTACGGTAATGCTCCGCACACTGAAAGCTATAGGCGTTACATCGGTAAGCATACTTATTGAGCGTGATGTAGCGGGCATTAAAGAAAAAGTATCCACCGAGCCTTTTGATGTTGAGGCAAACTGGGATTATATTTTCTTCGATAAAATAGTATTTAAACACCCGGGCAAATATAAAGTAAGCGCGGTTAAATCAAATGGTGATATTATCGCATCCGCATACGTGCGTATGCTTTTGGAAAAGTAAATTCAATCTGTCATTCATCTATACACAACAGTACCAAACATGAAAACCACAAAGAGCAGCAGCAAAAAAACGAACAAAGCGCCGGAATTTGAAGACCTGCTTGATATATTAAAAGAGCGGTTTGAAAAAAATAAACAGCGCCATAAGGGTATAACCTGGGAAAGCGTTTCCAAAAGGCTTGAAGCGAACCCGGAGAAGCTTGCTTCGCTGGCAGAAATGGAGCGCACCGGCGGCGAGCCTGATGTAATTGCCATCGATAAAAAAACGGGAGCTGTTACATTTTATGACTGCTCCGCTGAAACACCCGCCGGCAGGCGGAGCCTGTGTTATGACCGCGAAGCGCTTGATAAGCGCAAAGAGCATAAGCCGAAGAATTCCGCTTGTGACCTGGCCCGCGAAACAGGCATTGAGCTCTTAACCGAAGATGAATACCGCGCCCTGCAGCAGCTTGGCGAGTTTGACCTGAAGACATCAAGCTGGGTGTTAACTCCGCCTGAAGTGCGCGATCTTGGCGGCGCGATATTCTGCGACCGCAGGTTTGACCGCGTGTTCACCTATCATAACGGCGCAGAAAGCTATTACGCTGCGCGCGGCTTCCGCGGGAAGCTTGTGGTATAAACCATGATTACCCTGATTAGCTTGATTAATGTGATTAGTATTTAGAACACCCGGTGAATTAAGTTTAATGTTACTTTCTTTTCAGCGATGAAAAGAAAGTAACCAAAGAAAAATCGCCCGCTGCTGAAAAATTAGCTAAAATTATTTTCACTTCACTGCAGGAAAAGAACTCGTTCCGTCACTTACGTGCCTGAACTTCAGACAGTTTTTCCTGCGACGTTCGCTCAAATAATTTTTTTCCGCTAATTTTTCAAAGGCGGGGAAAAAGAAAAGATCAAAAACCTTTCCACTGGACGCCTACAGCTTACAGCTCTTTGAGAAATAGGCCGGTTAGAATCAAAAGCTCAAGCAATCCCACCGAAGATCATAGTATGTTAAAACTTACCTATCGACCCACCTTTATTAAGGGGAGAGGTTTATTTCAGTAACGCCAGGTATTTGCGGATATACTCATCTTTCTTTTTGAGGCGGTACTGCATTATGAACCGTGGGTGATCGAGCGGGATAATTTCGCCGAAGAAGTTCTGCTCAGCATTTAATGCTGTTAAGAATTTATAGTTCTTTCCCGTACCGAGGCAGTAACATTTATCCCGGCGAAAGCCCAGCTTAAGCTGGGCATTAATGCTTTTTATGATGAAATCCTTAGCTGCGCGGGTAAGCTCAGGGGAGTCGTAATAATTATAGTTTTTCTGCCTGCCTTTTGCATGCAGCGATACAAAGCCCAGCGGGCAGATCGAGTTAATATAGAAACGGCTGTAAAATTTCTTTACGCCGCCATAAGCCATTATCATATCATAAATAAAAACACTTGAAAGCTCATGAGAGCTGAAGCCGTTGATATTAATTCCGCAGAACTCGCTTAAGCGCTTTGTATCGGTAAAGGGGATACCCGTAACACCGGCGCCGTGGCGCCCGGGGTTTATGCCAAGTATCATATACCGCGGTTTGCCGGAAGAGTAATACTTGTTGTAAAAAAGTGATGTAACCCGGGTTATTTCAGGGTTATTGCAAAACGGGTTCATAACCCCGATGCCTTTTGGCAATGGTGCTGTGAATTTCAGCGAAGCGTTAAAATCCAGGATTCCCTGTGCAAGTGCAGACATATTTAATATTATTTGTAAACCACAAAGATAGCTTAATCAGCGGAAAGATTAAAGAACCTTTGTTTATCTTCAGCCGTTTCAGAAGTAACTGATATTTACAACCTTAAGAACAATTTTAGAGATATAATTAAACCTTTGCTAATAGCAACTGTCATATATATGTAAGCAGGCAGAAATGCAATTTTACAATAAAACAGTAATTACTATGAAAAGCACATTTTTGAAACTCTTCGTTGTGCTCTTCGCCGCAGCATCCATATCCACCACACTTGTAACAGCAGCAGAAATGAATTTTGCCGGAAACGGCGATCCCCTGAAGGCCTGCACCGGCACCCAGGATAGAAAGCGTGACAGGCTTCAGCAGAAGGACCCGAACTGCGTTCCTAAAAAAGACGGCACAGGCAAAAAGAATAAAAAGGGCAGCAAAAATAAAAAGGGCTCCAAAAAGATGAATAAAAAAGGGAACGGCAGCAAAGGTAAAGGCAGGTAATTGATCTTATCTAATTGATACCCTTGTTATACACCAAATTTTTAAAAAGCCGGGTAAAATACCGGCTTTAGTTTTATCCTGCATATTTTGTGTTTCTTTTACGATATTTGCGGCAACGCAAATTAAAGGTCCCCAAAAGAAAAAGAAAGAGGATTCTTAAAATATGCCGGATAATGAAAAAAGTGATTCACTTGGCTTAACGCTGGCTATTGGATTTTTGAAGCTGCTGGATAAAAATGAGCTTAGGGAGTTTGACAGGTTTGTACACTCGCCGTTCTTTAACAACCGCAGCGAGGTAAGCAGTTATTTTGATGTGATCAAAAAATATTACCCGGATTTTTCTCATAAAGAGTTCACCAAAGAAAATGTGTTCGCAGAACTGTACCCCGGAACAGCTTTCAGGGATGATGTGATAAGAAGGCTTAACAGCAATCTATTTAAGCTTGGTGAAGAATACGGTGCATATACAAGCCGCCGGAAAAATGAATTTGAATACGAAAAAGACCTACTGAATTTCTACTTCACAAAAAACGCAGATAAATCATTTAAAAAGCAGCTAAGAAATATAGAGGGCTTCCTGGAGTCACAGGAAATAAATGATCCGGAATATTTTTACAATCTCAGCACTTTAAATGAAATAGAAAGAAACCAAATGCTGAAATATGACCCTACATATAAAAGATCTGGGTTTGAAAAACAGATAGTGAACCACTGGAAGTACCTTCTTTCATCAATGCTTAGACTTTATGGTTTCGGAGAGTATGAGAAATTTTTCTTTAATAAGGAGTATGAGCTTAAATACGCAGATGAGCTGCAGCATATTGCAACAAGCTCAAATTTTATGGGCTCTGTTGCCATTGAGATCTACTACAGGGCATTCAGGCTGTATGCTGAGAGTAACAATGATGATGATTTCCATAAGCTTAAACAGCTTATCAAAGATAACACAGCGCTTTTCAGCAAGAACGAGCTGTTTCATCTTTACATTCACCTGTTCAATTACTGCAACATCAACAAGCTGAAAAAGGATGTGGATTACAGCAGGGTGGAGTTTGAAATTTCAAAGGAAATGATAGAAAAAGAGATGATCATAAATAACGGGGTAATTGATCCAGGCTGGTTCCGCGGAATATTCTTTAAAATATTTAACGCCGGCGAAATAAAATTCGCAGAAGAATATATCAATAAATACCGCTCCGCGGTATCAGGCAATGACAGTGAAAATGTTGTGAACCATGCGCTTGCACAGCTTGCTATGCACAAAAAAGATTACAGCAAAGCCCTTGAATATCTTGCAAAAGCAACTTACCAGCATATAAATGATAAGTGGCTGATAAAAAATATTTATCTCAAGATATTTTATGAGACGGGAAGCTATGAGGAATTCTATTATACTGTTGACAGCATCCGGCATCTGATAAAAGAAGAAGGCTCGTGGAACGAAAACCTGATAACGCCTATCAGGAATTTTATTACCCATGCTTCAAAGCTCTTCAGAATAAAGCAGAAGGAAACCGATATACCGGTGGATGAAGTAAGACATGAAATACTGACCTCAAAAACCATAGGCAGGCAATGGCTTCTTGAAAAAACCGATGAAATTGAAAATGCTTCAAAATCTTAAGTAAATCCTTACCTGTTTTATAAAGAATTTCAATTAAAAACAAACGCGCGAATTTTTCCGTAAATATTGTAATTTTATAGATTGGCAGATGATTTTTGTTTGAGTATCTTTGTATATCAGAAATTTAAATAATAAACTAAACTACATGAAAAGGGTCAATATTACATTATTTTCAGCGTTTTTATGCATAATGTTAGTTATGCAGGCAGGCGCTCAGACAATTAACCAAAAGCTGATAACAGGAATTCCCCAGGGGAACGGAACTGTTGACGCTTATTCACTGAAATACGATGCAGCTACAGGCGGCTGGGCATATGCATCTTATGATACAACAACTACAAAATATACGATAATTACACCGAAAGGCTCCTCTAAGCCTTTCAATTACGCTATGACATATAACGCTCTGTTTGATACAGATGGAAATTCATACATAATAGGTAGCGAAAATATCACGGATACTGTTTATAAATATTCAATATTAAAGAATAATGATGTGGTTGCAGAATATGATTTTGTCACCGAAGGATGGACAATTAAAGATAACGTAATTTATTATTCAGCAAGCGAAGGCGGAAAATCATTTTTAGCAATGTATGATACCAAAACAGGAAGTATAACCAAGGGAAAAGTATACGATGAGGTACGGCTTGCATATACACCTGATGGCTATTCTGAAGGTGAGCCTATAGGTTATGTTGGCTTCACAAAATCAGGAAGCGTTTATTATATAGCCAGGGAAAACAATGAAACATTCCTTGTAATAGGCGATAAAGAGCAGAAGCATTACAGCGATATTACATGGTATGACCTGAAGTTCAATGCTAATGATGAACCCTGCTATATTGCAAGATCATCCGGGCAGTTCTACATGGAAAGAGGCAATACATTTGTTGTTGTAGGTAACAGGGAATTTAAATCTTTTGACTGGGTTTACGGCCCGATAACATTTGATAACAGCGGCAACCCGATGTATGTTGGACAGGATTCGGTTGGCGAATATAAATACCGCTCAACGCTTATGCAGGGCGAAACAGCAATTGAAAGCGTGAGCGGAAGCATCTATAATTACGGCTTTAATGAGGCAGGAAAGCTGTACTACATTACTTCAGAAGAAAGCACCAACTCGAAAGGCGAGTATGTATATTCAGCAACATTGGTTATTGGCGGTAAAAAGAGCAGTAAATATTCATCAGTTAATTACCCGATTTTTAATAAAAAGGGCGATGTTCTTTTTACGGCTTCTGATAAGGATAACAAATACTTTGTGGTGCTTAACGGCGAACAGATATCGGGAAAATATGATTACATAAGCGAAGCAAAGTTCATGCCGAACGGAAATATAGCTTACGTAGGGGTAAAGTACGGTAATTATGATAAGAATATTCCCGATAAAAGTTATGTGATAATTGATGATGAAGAAATGGGTCCGTATAACACTATCAATACAGCAGACTGGAAAACGAACCAGATAATATTAACCAACGGCAGCAATGGTTATTCATTTTTAGCAGGCGATCTGGTTGATAAGAAAAATTACAGTTATAAATATAATGTTTATTCAAATATCGGTGAGAGCAAAACATTTGATAATATCAGCGATCTTAAATATGTGAACGGAAAGCTTGTATATTTTGCCGGAAATATGATTAAAAAAGATCTCTATATATATGACTACTCACTTTATGTAAATAATAAAAAGCTTGGTGATACATATTCAGCTTACACAGATGTAAATGTAAAGAATGACGGCACAATTACATTCATAGCCTCAAAAGGCAATGATATGTATTTTGTTGAAGCAAAACCGTAATTTGTTAAATGGTTGACCGGTAAAACGGTTAATCGGTTAATCGGTCAAAAAATAATCCTTTAACAAGTTAAATAAAAATATATTTGTATATGATCAGACGGGCTTTTGCCCGTCTTTTTTATATCATTAATTGATACACATGAAAAAGAAACAGCAGGTATATTGGGATATGTCGGAATTCAAAAGTGATCATACCAATATACTGCTCCCGGAGTTCGCGCCTCCTGGAAAGAGATGTTTCAACTGCAAGTTCTATTACCGGCTAATGCCGCGCTACAGCGCTGCTGCAATTCTCAGAAACTATGAATCAGAAGGCGTATACCTGCGGTATGAATATGGACAGAAATTTTGCATAAAAAACAATTATTTTACATATTTTAACAGTTATTGCACAATGCATACTTTAGATAAATAACGAGATATCAATAAAATAACAAATATATACTGTACCAAACAGTGGATAAAAATCATAAATTAAAATGACCCTTCTCATTTTGATAAATACTGTGTTTTAGTAATTTGTAAAGTATTTTCCCGTGTTTTCGGGGTTAACTTTTATGAATTTGTATGGATCAAAGCATTAAACCACAAAATAAAGACTCTTACGGAAAAAAGATCAGCTTAATATACTTTTTTATAGGCACAGCATGGATACTGCTTTCTGACCTGCTGAATGGCATTTACCTTCATAATAATTTCAGAGTGGTACTTCTTGAGATCGGAAAAGGAATGCTGTTTGTTACTTTATCTTCACTGCTGATATTTTACCTTCTCAAAAAATATTTTGCGGCTTACCATAAAAGCAATACAGAGCTGTTTAAAAAAGAAACGGAATACAGCACGCTTGCCCGCCACTTAAAAGCAGGTATAATAAGATGTACACCCGAAGGTAAGTATATTTTTATGAACAATGCTGCCAGGAACATTCTGCAGGATTATTTAAAACCTGATATTGAAGGAAATATAGCCGGTTTATTTCCTGAGGAAATATATAAAGATAATGATCTTATCAGCCGCGTTAAAAGTACTGTAAATTATATAAAAGAAACAGGTAAGAGCGTTGTAAGAAAAGTAAAATACGGCGAAAGATATCTTTCTGTTCACACATACCCTGAACTGAATAATGAAGGCAGTATTGTATCCGTGCTCTCAATCCTCACCGATGAAACTGAGATGATGCAGAGTATGCTGCAGCTTGAAGAATCTGAAAGATTCAACAGACACCTCGTAGATTCAAGCAATGTAATAGTATATATTTATAATCTTATAAACCAAAACCAGATTTTTACTAATAAGGCGCTTATAAAAATACTGGGATACAGGCCAGATGAGATGCAGGCACCGGGAGTAAATATTTTAAATGATTTTATCCATCCGGATGATAAGAACAGGATTTCAGATTACGTTCAAAAAGAGGTATTGAATCTGAAAGACGGGGAAATTGCCGAATTTGAATACAGAATGAGACGGAAAAACGGAACGTATTGCTGGTTCAGAAGCCATGACTGTATTTTCAAAAGGGATGAAAACGGTATACCCATAGAAGTGCTTGGCAGCGCAATTGATATTACTGAGCTGAGAAGATCAAAAGAGGAATCGGAAAAAAATTCTGCTTACTTAAATTCAATAATAGAAGTATCGCCTATAGCGATCTATAACCTGGATCCTGAAGGAAAGGTATTGAGCATATGGAATAAAGCAGCGGAGGAAATTTTCGGCTGGAAAATAGATGAAGTTCTGGGCAGAAAGCTGCCGATTATACCTGCTGATAGATCCGGTGAGTTTGAAACCTTTTTTAATATCCTCAAGCGCGGAGAAAGCTTAAACGGCATTGAATTTTTAAGGCAAAGAAAAGACGGCAGCCCTGTATTTATCAGGGTTCATGCAAAACCGGTTCGCGGAATGAACGGCGAAATTGAATCTATCCTTGCATACGGAGTAGATATTACCCTTGAAAAGAAATTTGCCGAATCAAAACAGAAAAATGAAGATTACCTTAAAATTCTCTACGAGGCTAGCCTTGCAGCAAATAAAGCAGTAGATGTATCAGAGCTTTACAGGGTCTGTTTCAGTTACATAAACCTGATACTTGATGTTACTGGATTAATGGTATCACTTGTTACAGATGATAACCGGCATATAAAATATGACGCGTTGTGGATGAAGGGTGAGAATATTGATACATCAAACATTCCCCTAATGAAGCTTAATCCCGAAGGTAAGGGACCGCTAACACGAACCATATTATCCGGTAAACCGCAGATAGTGAACGATCTTGAAGAGCGCGTTAAGGGTTCGCGAAATAAATTTTTTGTTGACCAGGATGGAAAACTAAGCACACCCGGCGGAGAAATTGAGAATGTTTCTCACTCTGCAATTATGATACCGCTTAAACATGCAGATAAAGTAATAGGGGTATTGCAGGTGCAGAACGCAGAAACCGGTAAGTTTACCGAAAGTGATTTAATGAAGCTTGAGCCGTTTGCGTTTATATTTGCTTCGGCTATACAAAGAGCAAAGCTATACAGGAAGCTGCAAAGCGAGCTGGAAGAAAAAGACGCTGCTTTTGAACAGCTGAGAAAGTTTTCCAAAGGGATTGAACACAGCCCGAACAGCATAGTTATTACCAATGCTGATTCTGAAATAGAATACGTTAACCCATATTTTACAGAGCTAACCGGCTTTACGCTTGAAGATGTGCTCGGTAAAAATCCATCTATCCTGAAATCAGGGCAGACAGACAGCCATGTCTATTCAGGCTTATGGGAGGCATTGAACAAAGGTGAAACATGGCACGGCGAGTTTTTAAACCTGAAGAAAAACGGAGAGCTTTACTGGGAAGCTGCTTCAATAGGTCCCATAACAGACCATAACGGCAGGGTAACACATTACATTGCCATAAAACAGGATATCACTGAAAAGAAAAAAAAGGATAAAGAGCTGAAGGATTCACTGGAAGAAAAGGAGATAATGCTTAAGGAAATTCACCACCGCGTAAAAAATAATCTTCAGGTGATATCCAGTCTTCTTAATATGCAGTTTGAGCAGTATGAACACCCCGAGGCAATTGACGCAATTAATTCAAGCCGCAACAGGGTTAAGGCAATGGCGCTTGTTCATGAAAACCTTTACCAGAGCGAGAACATAGGCAAAACCTCATTGAGAGAGTATTTGATAATGCTTGCCAAGAACATTTATTCATCATACGGAGTATCTTTTGAGCGTGTAAAGTTTTTCTGTGAAACGCATGGTATCGAGTTTGGCTTAGATACCATCATTCCACTGGGCCTGATACTTAACGAAGGGATCTCAAATTCACTTAAGCATGCATTTCCGGAAGGAGCTCAAGGTGAAATAAGAGTTGAGCTTGAGGGTATAGATCCAAACATTGCAGGCGGATTTAACAACTTTCATGGGCTAGGTAAATACAGGCTTAAGATAAAAGATAACGGCAAAGGTTTGCCGGAAAATTTTGACCCGGGAAAAACCAATTCATTGGGCATGACACTTCTCACAAGCCTTACCGCTCAGCTTGATGGCGAAGCAGTAATAAATAATAAAGTAGGAACTGAAATAGTTATAGATTTTAAAGAACTGAGATATAAAAAAAGAGTATAAGTGAAGTTAAATGTTTATATTCTTCATTCCTAAGACCGCAAACATTCTGCCTGAGGTTGACTTATCCCTTCGGTATGAATGCAGGTGAGCGCTATTAAAAGTGCATTCATTGAATTGTTCAATATTACCCGGCTGCACGCCTGCTGAAAGCAGGCTTTGGTAAACCATAGAGCCTGTATCAACAATATATTTTCCATCTGAATTTATTTTTGGTGAAACATACTCCCCGGGAAACAGATCAGCAACATCTTTATCCACTTCAAAATTAGGTTTACTTATTGCGGGACCCATAAATACTGCAAGCTCTTCGGGCTTTGAGCCGAAATCATTAACCATAATTGAAATTACTTTACCTGTAATATTTTTCTGGGTGCCGCGCCAGCCGGAATGAATGTTTGCTATCACACCGTTTAATTTGTCAAATATCATTACGGGCATACAATCCGCAACGGATATAACAAGATTCAAGCCCGGTTGTGAAGTGATAAGCGCATCTGTGTTTGGATAGAGGCCCGGCTTTGTTACTATTGATACGCCATCGCTGTGAACCTGGTTGGCATGAACGAGTGATGCTTCTGCGATTCCCAGAGAACCGAAAAACCGCGTGCGGTTTTTCATGACTGTATTATGCTCATCTCCGACATGTTTGCTCAGGTTATTGTAAAACGGCGGTTCATCCGCAAATCGTGTTGAGATGCCGTGGATGAGCTCTTTGTGTGATGACAGTATTTTGGAAGTGATTATCATAAAAATTGATCTTTTTCTGTTTCCAAACTCCAGTTTGGGAAACTATATAACAGCATATTGCAATTTATACGTTACTTTCTTTTGAGCGATTCCCGCATCAAGTGCGGGACAGGCGCCAGAAAGTAACCAAAGAAAAATCGCCCGCTGCTGAAAATTGCCTGAAATCATTTTCGCCTTACGGGAAAAGAACTCGTCCGGCATTGATGCGCACCATAGGTGCGATTTGCGGACTCAAACAGCTTTTCCCGTATTGTATCTGCTCAAATAATTTCCGAGACGGCAATTTTCATAGGCGGGATTTTAAATGAGTATTGAAAGAACATAAGCATACCCACTTTTAATAAAGGAGTGGGTATGTAATAAACAATTTTTTACTCCAGCAGCTTCATTAATTCAGAAATGTAATAATTGAACTTCCATGGCTCATACAGACTGTGTTTAGCGCGGAGTGTTTCATCGACAGATCGCAAATATTTATCATCGGTCATATTTTTGTTTTTGATATCCCAGTTATTTAAAGTATCAAGCATTAGGTCATCTTTATTCTGCGGATAGATGTAATACCTCTTATCTTTAATTATCAAAAATCCGTCACCGTTATCGGGAATTATATCACCAGCCCATTTATTTAAGTTAACTGGTTTAGCCTGTGTTGAGGGGTCTATTACAATTGTATCTTCAGCGGTAATAATAACCGGGGCAACATGATATGACCAATTGCGGCACTTGCCGGGGGAATGCAGAAGTACTTCCGGCTTATACCTGTAATATTCAGTTTTTGAAGCTCTTTTGCAATCAGCTATCAGCCATACTTTAGCTGTTGTTACACCGGGGAAATATTTTTCTATAATGCGGGCAATAATGTGGGCACGTGATTTACAGATATTGCAGTCATCCAGATCGATAAGGTGTTTATTTGATATGATGAAGTTGAAAATGGAATCAGCCTGTAATGTTGATAAATTACACGAAGGTATAGTATCGCTATGGGGAGAGTGTTCTATATACGGATTTTGCGAATAGAGAGTTGAAGATATTATTGCTGCTATTACTTGTATTATGAGTAACCTGATCACCGTAAATTTATAAATCCCCATCTGTGATTAACGAATATTAACATTAAATTTTCAATCTGATTTTTTTGAATCTTAACAATATTGTCCCCCTTTATAAGGGGGAATTGGATTATGTGTTTTATCAATATTTGCTGAAAGATTTTCAAGATGGGCTTTGCCCATTGCTGGTGTATCGCGCCGCTATGCGGCTAATCATGTACTATAACTTGACCACCCCATCACGCCTTCAGCGTGATTTCCCCTCCTTAAAAAAGGAGGGGAGCTTTACATGTTTCAATACTTGCCGATAAGTACGGCTGATACATTCCATGCAGAAAAGCTGGTGCCTTCGGGTTTGCCCATTGGGATATATACCGAAAATGTATGCCTGCCGGGTTTCAAATTATTTAGCGGAATATCAACAGGCACGCTGGTTGAGCCAGGGCACCACCCCGAGCGGCTGAAATCACTTGATGACATTCCGTTCGGGAAGTTGCCTGAGGCGGGATTATAGTTTCTGTACATACCGCAGTCATCACGCCACGGAATGTAGCTGTATATCAGCTTCCCATCAGCGAAAATAAAATTCATTTTTTTATTGAACTCATCACCGCCACCCCAGCCGCCGTGTCCTGTACTGATATAACGCAATGTCACCGATTTAATTCCATCGGGAATATCAACTGTAACCTGTAATGTATCATTTTCAAAAATTGTTGCATACTCCTGCGAAGCGACTTCCATTATATTGGTTGTAAATATCAGCGGCTGAATCCATTCATTGCTTACCTCCGCCGGTTCCTGCGGAATATCATCAGGGTAATATTTCAGATCCAGGCTAACGCTATGGCCGCCTTTATCATAACAGCCGATAAATATACCGAACCATACTTCACCCTCGAGGGCAGGCAGCAGATTTGTTACATCCTGTTTGTATGTAACGGAATCCAGCCACACTGTATTATAAACCTGCACCTGGCTGTTGTAATGACCGATCCCGAACGGAGTAATAAAACGCATCAGTTCAATCGGCGGTGTGTACTTATCGGTCAAAGTAAACCCGCGGTAATCTTTTTTATTCTTTGCGTCATATTTTGGCAGAGCTGAAATTCCGTTAATGAAGGCATCCATGAATGTTAGTGAAGTATCCTTTGTGATATCAGGTATTATAAAAAGCGAGCCTGTTCTGTCATAAGCATCACCCGTAGATTTTTCGGTAAGCTCAGCTATAACGGAATGCTTGCCCATATTTTCAGGAAGCTTGACTTTTTTCAGAATTACAGTGCCTTCGGCAAAACGGTAAGTAATACCCGGTTCATTAGTTAAAAGATTTACGGGTTTATCACCAAAATTAATTTTTTCATTTTGGAAAATATTAATAGTGGTGTAATTCTGCGCTGTTACCCTGAACCTGTAATACGGCAACTCTACTATTTCACCTATTGAATAGGGTAGTGTGATCATTTGAGAGCTGAGCTCTATTTTTTCCGCGGTAATTTCAAAATTACCGTTCCGCACTATTTTAAGAACAAGTCCAAGCTGGGGTCCGATACTAATTGAGGGTGTACCTTTAAATTCCGTTTGGGTTGTATACCATATATCAATATGATTTGAACGTATAACCGTATGCGCTTTTTTGCAGAGGTAGCCGAGGATCGTCATAGTATCACTCTGCAGTTCAGGTACATTATAAGTGCCAAATGATTCTTCATCTGTGATAATCTGGCCGTTTTTAAGTGTTGTGGTTTGATATGTTTTTGAGGAAGTGTAATCCAGATAGAATGTTTCGCCGGATGCATTGGTGTATCTGGAAAGATTTGCTGATGCTTCCAGTGTTAATGGCGGTGTACCTGCGGGAGAGCCGTTTGAATAGAAATTGTATGTAATTACGGCGGAGTTCTGTGCTATAAGCGTAGAGTTAAGCAGTGCCAGCAGAAGTAAAATGTATTTCATCTGCAAAAATACGAATAAAAATCGATGAAACTCTATCTATAAATTATGTTTTGACCCCTACTTCGCCCGCCTAAGGCGGGCTCTTCTCCCCCTGACAGGGGGAGATTAAGAGGGGGTAAAAATCTTACACCAGTGTAATTTTTGTTATTTCAGGGGGACAGTTGATTCTGATAGGAAGGCCGACTGAGCCGATGCCGCGGCTTACATACATGTTTGATTTCCCGATCTTATAGATACCTTCGATGTATTTGCTTACAGTTGCGGCAAAAGACATATTAAAATTCCCGAATTTCAGGGGAACAACCTGACCGCCGTGTGTATGGCCTGAAAGTATGAGATCTATTTCCTTGGTGGCCAGCGTATCAAAGCCATATGGCTTATGGCATAAAAGTACTTTAGGGGAGCTGTTGAAATCAGGATCATTGTTCTTCAGATATTCATCCATTGCTCCGTAGTATTTTAATACTTCCTGCATTTTTGCGCCTGACCCCTGTGTATCATCTATACCAAGCATATAAAGCGGCTTGCCTTTAATGCTGATAACCCGGTGTTCATTCCTTAATACCTGGATGGGTGATTCATTATTGATCGCCTTTGCAACATAATCAGCATCCTGGAAGAAATCATGGTTGCCAAGCGAGCCGTAAATTCCGTGTTTGGCTTTAACATCCCTGAAAGCATTTGTAAGCATGTGAACATCTCTTACATCAAAATTAACAAAATCACCCGGTATACAAACGATATCACTTTCTAGCGAATTGATAACATCAGCATACTCACGCATTTCTTTTTCATTCATATACTGTCCCGCGTGAATATCGCTTAACAGAGTGATCGTTGTGCCGCGCAGCTCAGCGGGCAGGTTATCTATTGTGATATTTTTGTGTACAATTTCGTAGGAGTCATGCCTTAACATTCCGTATGTTGCGCCTGCAAACGCATATGTAGAAATGCCCATAGTTGCATAGCGCACAAATTTTCTCCTGGAAAGGTCAACTGTTTTAACAACCTTCTTTTCTTTAACGGAATTTATCTTCCTGCGAAGCGGCTTGAATATCTTTGCAATCCAGATAGGTATCTGAAACGGAAGCTTTATAACCTTGCCGACCAGCAGCCAAACAGAAATAAAGAATGTTGCTGCCATCCAGATATAGAACGGGTAAAGTCCGAGAATTTTAAACCATTCCGGGGGAGCGAAATTTCTGCCCCAAATAAAGGAAACAATAATGAATGACAGGTTAAATATTACAAACGGCGCAAGCGCCCACCAGCGGTGAGAAGGTTTATAATATTTGGTGGTTTTCCAGTATCTTATAAACGTAAAATAAACAAGTGCCTGTAAAGATAAAAATAATGTGGTGAAAATTGCTCTGAACCCCATGCTTTGCTTTTAATATATAATATAGTGATTTCACTTACTTATAACTGCTTCTAGTATATAAAACGTTTCAAAGAATTTTTTATTGGTTTGTAAAATTTTGTAATCATAACCAGCTGTTTTTACATTGTTGTAAAATTCATCCAGATCCATATCAGATGAAACCAGCATACATAACCTGCCTGTGGGCGCTAAAAAGCTTTTCGCATTTTCAAGAAAACGGGTGATAACTTCCAGATGGGGTCCGCCTTTAAACGCCCGTTCAAAATTATTACCCGGATTGCCTTTGTAATACGGCGGGTTGAAGAATATGATATCAAATTTACCAGGAGAGATGTTAATAAGCGATTCAAACAGGTCTGATTCAACCGCAGTTATCTGTTTGGCAAAATTGTTCTGCAAAGCATTTTCTGTGATACATCTTACGGCGACAGGGTTAATATCTGCAGCAATACAATTTGCGCCCTTTGAGGCTGCTATTATACTAACCACCCCCGAGCCGGAGCCCATATCGAGTATGTGCTTGCCTGTTAAGTCGATGGATTTTATGTACGAAATAAATACTTTGCTTGAAATAAAATCAGCAGGATTAAAAACAGTGGGCCTGACTGTAAATACATAACCCGCCAATTTTTGGCGAATAATTTTTCCCATTTTAGGTTTTACAATAAAATGGTACTTATAAAGATAGTTTATTTTTCTTAAGATCCCTTTGATAGCCTTGTAAATAATTGATTTACAAAGTAATTAAAGAAAACAATAGTTTAAATGGAAAACGTATGGCTTAAGTTATTTATCCGATGCCTTGAAGTCATAGGATGAATATTTCCTTCTGTGAATTTTGATCAATCCTTCACTTCGTATGGATTGCATACTGATTGTTTAAATTTTAATATGTACTTTTTGTCTTGATACAAAAAGTACCAAAAAAATCAAGGCTGCTAAAAATTTCCTAAAATCTGCTTTGCCTTACAGGAAAATAACTCGTCCGGCTTGATACGCACCAAACGGTGCGATTTGCCGGACTCAAACAGATTTTCCTGTGCTTATACTGCAAATCAGATTTTTTGACGGAAATTTTCATAGGCCGATTATAATCAAAAGACATTTTCAACCGCTTGCTCGAATAATTTCTTAACGGAAATTTTCAATGGCATGAATGTAATCGAATATTTAAATTTAAAATCTATCCATCAATGCGGCACGGGGGGGGATGAACAGTGTGCAGACGCACTTTTTGCAGCGGTCAGGCTCCATAACTTTTACGCGGCTGCGTGTTTTGATAATAGGTTCAGAATTAATCAGCTCTTTAAAACTGTTATCACGGATATTTCCATACTTTGGAAGAAAAAAACACGGGTGAATATCACCGGTTGATGTTATTACCGCCGAGACCATGGGAGCATTGCAGAAATTTTTAGGAAAGGTATCACTGCCGTTTACGGCTGCGTAGTAATACGCAATATGCTGCAGCTTTTCGGGTGATTCAGAAATAAAGCCTGAAGAAAATTCAGCAGCATATTTTTGAGATGCTTCGTATATCAGGGTTTTAAGCTCAAGCACCTCTGTTTTATCAAGAATCATTCCGTTTGGGTCGGTAGTTTGTGAGCGGGTTTCGAGGTTATCCCTTCCGTACGCTTCGCTTGAAACATCCGCTGCAAGAAAAGAAATCCGTTTGACTCCCGTTTGTTTTGCCAGCTCAATGAAACCCAGAAGCTGGCGAAAGTTTTGTTTTTGAAGAACGGTGCGTATGGAAATTTCAGGTGCAGCATTTATGCTGCGTGCTTTTATTATTCCTTCGAGTATAAAGTCAAATGAATTTACTCCCCTGAGCCGGTTATGAGTTTCGGCATCAGCGCCATCAATTGAAACAATAATTTCATTGAATACTCCTTTAAACTCTTCAGCGCGTTTTGCAAGCAGCAGGCCGTTGGTAAGCAGTGTTTGTTTAGCTTTAAGTACAGTGAACAGGTTGCAGATATCCCAGAAATCACGCCTTATAAGCGGCTCACCGCCTGAATATACAATATGTTTTAAGCCGAAGGCGGAGAGCTCCCGGGCTAATTGTTTAATTTCATCAAAGCTAAGCTCGCCGGGCATTGGCAATCTGTATGAACATGAGAGGCATTTCAGGTTGCAGCCTTCTGTGACGTATAATATCACAACCGGCATGCAATGCGCCTTATTTGATACGGTATTGAAGAATGCTTTGTAGTTCACTTATGCAATATGATAAAATGAATTTCAAATGTCAAAAATTTTTTTAGGAAAAGAAAGCTCACGCAAAGACGCTGAGGCGCAAAGGAATATTCTTTCTCATTCCCAATCCGCCGAGGCGGACCAGTTTGGGGATGCTATAAACTGTTGGAACGGTTTGGTGGATTTGTCAGCATTTTTTCCCCACGGATAAATCCGTGGGCTAATAATTGAATGAATCCATATCTTGATCCAACAATTATCTTTTATCTTACATTTATATGAACTTATTTGATTAGCCCCGCTCTTTAGAGCGGGGGGAGCAATGTTCATCACAAAATGGGACTTTAGTCCCTAATATCTTATAACGCAAATTTCCTATTTTGGCTGATGTTGTTACTTTCTTTTCAGCGATTCCCGCATCGAGTGCGGGACAAGCGCCAGAAAGTAACCAAAGAAAAATCGCCCGCTGCTGAAAAATTGCCTAAAATTATTCTCGCTTCGCTGCAAGAAAAAAACTCGTCACGCTTCGGTGCGCACCATAGGTGCGATTTGCGTGACTCAAACAGTTTTTCTTGCTACGCTTGCTCGAATAATTTCTTAACGTCAATTTTTCAAAGGCGGGTATTTAATAAATAATCTTTACCCATGGTTGAATCCGTGTACTAAGAATTGAATGAAACCACCCCTCGAACTATTTCCTGTCGGAAATAGTTCTCTTCCCCTCCTTAATCCCGCTTAAGCGGGACTTCGAAATCACTGCGTGATTTCTTGAAAGGAGGGGAGCCTTTGTTGTGAATAGATTAAAACCAGAAAGGAAATAATTACTGCACCATACAGCCGTGGATATGCTAATATAAACAATGGAAAGCCTGAATCCTGTAATTGCCTGAAAGGCAGCGGCAGCAATAAAAGCAGCAGGTTTGCTGCGAAAATATAGATCACGGGTGACTTAAAATTTATTTCTTTAAATAGTACGCTGCCGGTCATAATTATCAATGGCAGGTAAAATAACGAATGATAATCTTCAGCCGCAGGGGAGAAGACTACATTCAGCGCGAAGCTCAAAACAAAAAATACCAAATAATTTTCACGGGTGAATCTTCTTGATAAAAAGAATAAAACAGCCAATCCTGTAATTTGCGTAAAGTAATAAACATATATTTTCGGGATAGATAACAGCGCATTTGTGTTTACTGCTGAATTATAGCTGAATATGTGTCCCAGTAAACTACCTATGGTTTGGTACGCCACATTTGAAGAATACTCACCGTATGCTACCACAGAATAAAATTTTGCGTAATACATCTGCCAGGCTGATAAGCCGAACAAAGGGAGTGTTAACAGGAAAACGGCGCCAGTTAATCCAATGGTATATAAAAATACCCTGGGTTTTTTCATCAGCAGCAAAGCTGCCAGAGGATAGAATCCGTAGCCCTTTAAGATAATTATCAAAGCAATGGGAAAAGCTGTAAGAAGCGCGTTATTTTTCCTGAACCCGAAAACAGAAACTGATGCAAGAAAAAGCAGTAAAGCGTACGCCTGTCCATAAACGATATTATAATAGAACGGGTAGAAAAGCAGGGTAATAAGAACCAGCAGTAAACCCGGTAAGCCGTTAAAGGAAATATCGAATGATCTGAAAAGCAGCAGTATTGAAATGAACAAAAATATAATTCCGAGAATATTCCATATAACTTTGGCTGTAACGGGTTCAAACCCAGTCAGAGGCAGCATTATAAAAGATCCGGTGGGGAGGTTTGAAAGATCTTTAACTTTACCGAAACCATAGCTCTGCATTTTTGCGAAATAGTAAGTGGTATCATAAGCCGCGGTCATATCGCTTCCATCGGTGAGCATTCTGGCTGAGGTATAATACGAGGCGAAACCGTGCGTAAGCACGGGTGATTTAAGCCATGTGTAATAAATGAGATGCATTAACGCGAGGGAGATGAGTACAGCAAGTATTATTTTTATGTGTTTCAGATTAATTGATATTGATTTTTATAATCTTAACTTGTTTAATCATTAAAGTTATTATTATGTACTTTTTGTCTTGATACAAAAAGTACCAAAAAAATCAAGGCTGCTGAAAATTTCCTGAAATTATTTTCGCTTCACGGGAAAAGAACTCGCCCGCTTTGCGGGATTCAAACAGCTTTTCCCGTGTTGTTTCTGCTCAAATAATTTCCTGGCGGAAATTTTCAGAGGCCGAATAAAATCAAAAGAAACACCTAAACCTTAGAAACGGTTTTTAATAAGCAATTCTATACTCACGATGATGCAAAGCCTTCAATTTCGGGCTGGCGGTATTTCAGCAGCTTTTGGGTCAGCATGATCTCATACGGCGCTGTGTAAAAATCCGTTTTATAACGCCAGCTTCCCATGAACTGTAATAATGAACGCTTCCATCCCCTTATTTTTAGATCACTGTTTGTCGGGTAGTACGCGTTCAGTGTCTTTTCAAAATTCCGTATCATTTTAAAATGATGCGGCTTCAGCCATGGGGTTAGCGGATTTTTCCTCAGGTCAAAGTTCTGCCACTTGGGTGAAACCCACTCTTCGAGTGATTTGGGATAATCAAACCCTTTCAGCTTGGCGGCAAGCGACATTTCTGAATCTTCGAAATTCACCGGTGAATATGTGTAAATGACAATTTCCGCTGCGGGGTTAATTGCTTTAATTTTTTTTATGAACTTCAGGTCTGTTTCAATATCGCGCGTAACATTATCAGTCGGGTTACCAAGCACGAAGGAAAGCTCAGGCACAATGCCGTACTTTTTTGATTTTTCCGCAAGATCAATCAGTGTCTGCGCGTTTTGCGTGCCGCCTTTATGCATAAGCTTTAGTAATTCATCGTTGCTGGTTTCAGCGCCGTAGAATATCATTTTGCAGCCGGCATCAGCCATCATTTGCCACGTGTCATCGGAAAATTTCATTACGGTGTCGGGTCTTGCTTCGCCCCACCATCCTATGCCCAGGCCATTTACAGCTTTTGCGAAATCATACACGCGTTTTTCTGCCACAAAAAAATTGTTATCGTGGAATTCCACCGCGCCGATGTTATATTTTTCCTTCAGGAAAATTATATCCGAGGCTGTAAGCTCCGCACTTCTGCCAAGCCATTTACCTTTGTAGATGCCCGCAACGGCGCAGAATCCGCAGAGGAACGGACAGCCAACACTTGAGTGGTAGCCGATTGTTCTTGGACCGAGGTATGTTTTGCCAATGCTCAGGTATTTATCAACATCAACCCTTTGATATGGCAGGCGCGGAATAAGATCAGGGTCGATCGGCTTTGCCTTAACATTATGTGAAATGCTACCATCATGCTTAAACGATAATCCTGCTATTTGTTTGAGCGCTTTTGCTCCGGGTTTAGCTTCGAGTGAGTCTATCAACTCTATAAATGAAAATTCAGCGTGACCCTTTAGAACGAAATCAATATAAGGTGATTTTAACACAGTGTTTGGATGCATTGAAGGGAAGTATCCGCCCCAAATAATTTTTACATCGGGGAAGCGGTTTTTAATTTCCTTAGAAATTGAATACGCTCCGCGAAGCTGCAAAGCGGGCATTACGGTGATGCCGATGTATTTAACTCCGTTCAGTATGAGCTTAGCAAGCTCATTTACAGCATTTACCCCCAGATTTTCATCTATAATAGCATAGTCATACCTTCCTTCGAGGAAAGCCCCGAGGGTGAGTAATGAATTCGGGACCCTGAAGCCCCAATTTGCCGATTTTGGATTAACGAGTGCTATCATAGAACTGCAAATTTAGTGATAAGGATGGTTAAATGAAGTTGAAATTTGACCCCTTATCAAAACCTGATCTTAATAAATTTATAGAATAAAATTAAAAGAATGAAATACTCAATTATAATATTACCAAATACTGCGCCTATATAGCCAAGATGATGGATAATAAATAGTCCCAGAATGATATTTATTAACCAGACTAAAAAATAAGTTCTGAAAATATATTTTTCATTATGAGTGGAAATTAAATATGGCTGAATAACTGAATAAGTTAAAATAGGAATTACTGAGAATCCTAAAAGTTTAAGCACAGGCACGGCTTCCGGTATTCTGAATGTAAGGTCAATTAATATTTCTGCAAGAAAATAAATAGTCAGTGAGATCATTAAACCGGAAATGAAAGCGTACAACGTAAGTTTTCTGGCGAGTGCATACTTTTCACCAACGGAAGTATCAGGGTTTGTCATAGCCGGGTAAAATGTATTATACACGGCACCCGAAAATAAGCCAACACCATTGGCAAAACGCGAAGCGGCAGAAAAAATTCCGAGTGATACTGCATTTGTCATGTATCCCAAAATTATCACAATTATGCGGGGAATAGACAGCGCAAGAAAACTGCTTCCGAAAAACGGGAATGATTCTGCAAGCACAGGCTTAATGTAGTTGTAGCTGTAAGGAATTGAATCTGCGAATATAATTCCAGACCTGTTCCATAAAATTTTGTTTATGATATAAAACTTTATCATTGTGAGAGTTTCCATGATAATTATCATAATAAAAATATTCAGCAAACTTCCTGTGTAAACCAAAATAAAATAAGCAAAGATAATTTGGAGGAAGGTATTTATGCTCTTGATAATTGACGGAATCGCCTGTTTCTGTAACGCGCGAATTGATGAATCATATGTTGCCTGTATGGTTTTTGGGATAATTACTGCGATTCCGATAATAAGTGTAATGCTAAGATTGAAACCGGGGAAGATATAAAAAATCATTGAGGTTAATAAAACACAGCCAATTGAAATGAAAATTTTAAAAATATTCACATTCCGAACAAGTGAAAATACTAATGTACGTTCTGCGTTGATCTTTCTTACCAGAAGCTGAGATAGTCCCAGTTCTGATATTACTGCCAGTATTGAGCTTACCGCAAAGATATATGTAAATTCACCCAGGGCATCTACACCAAGCATTCGTGTTATCAATACCGCAAGCACGAACATGCCGCCATAGTTGATGATGTTTGATATCATTACTATGAAAGTATCTTTGAATATTTTGTTTGTGAGTTGTTTCAGTTCTTCGTTAAATATTTTGTTTATATACGTTACTTTCTTTTGAGCGATCAAAAGAAAGTAACCAAAGAAAAATCGCCCGCTGTTGAAAATTACCTAAAATTATTTTCGCTTTACGGGAAAAGAACTCGTCACGCTTTGGTGCGCACCATAGGTGCGATTTGCGTGACTCAAACAGCTTTTCCCGCGTTCATTCTGCTCAAATAATTTTTTAACGGTAATTTTCAAAATGCGGGATTAAGTATTAAAAATTACATTCAAATCTGTTTCTTGCCCGTTTCCCTCCGAAAGGATTTTGCTAACTAACTTCGGTTTGAGAAACAAGGAATTCCTTAATTTTCTTAATAATTTCTTCAATATCAAAACCTGTCATGCATTTGGGTTCGTTGTAAATGCAGTTCACGGTTTTGCTGTTGCTTACGCTCATGCAGGGGGAGCACTCAAGTGAGCGGTAAAATACAAGCTGTTTAGAGCTTAAGGGTCCGTAGCGCACAGGTGATTCGGGTCCGAAGAATGCTACTACAGGTTTGTTTAACGCTGTGGCAATGTGCAGCGGACCGCTATCGTTTGTGATGAGGCATTCTGCCCCTGCAATCAACGAAAATAACTCATTTACACTTAATTTACCCGCAAGATCTGTAATTTTTTCTTTATTTTTTGATCTGTTATGAATAGCCGAAACATAACTTATTTCCTCAACGGAACCGGTGAGTATGACACGGAATTTTCCGTATTCTGAGAGCGCATCAGTAAGCTTTACAAAATACTCATCAGGAAGCCTGCGCTCATATGCCATTTTGCTGGCGTTGGGGTTGATGACAATGTAAGGTGCTGCAATTCTTTCTTTAAAACTGCCATATACCGGCCTAGGAAATTCTTTATGCGACTTACTATTACCGCTTGATACCAAATTCAGGAAGTTATCGCGGGTATGAATATGATCATTAAATAACACTGTATGTGAGAATAAGCGTGAACGTTTATTCTTTTTATTATCAAAGCCGGTACTGAATTTTGGTTTTATGAAGCGGTTAATCAATGCGGAGTAATATGTAAAGAACTCAAAATCATAAACCAGGTCAAATTTGATTTTTTTAAGTGTGTTTATCAGCTTCAGTGTATCGATAAAAAAATTTACCGGATTTGTGAGCCTTATACCGATTATATTATCTGTGTTACCGATTACCGTTAGTACCTCCCGGTTAGATTCAAAAGTAAGGTAATGAAGCTTCGCCTGCGGGAATTTATCACGCACTGTGTGCACAGCAGGCGCGGTAAGGATAATGCTGCCCATTCCCCAGAACTTAATAAAAAGAATATTACCCGGCTTACCTGTAAATGCTGCCTGCTGAGCTTTATTTTTGCCGAACAGGAAGCACATTATCCTGCCGATGTATTCATCGGCGTATTTCATTAACGGGATATTCAAAGTGGTTTTTTCTGACCCTTTTCGATTAATTGTTTATTTTCAGTCTTTACATTAAATGTTGTTTTGTTCTTTTTGTCTTGACACAAAAAGAACCAAAAAAGTCAAGGCTGACGAAAAACGGCTAAAACTTTTCGAACGCAATAGACGCAAAAAAAACTCGTCCGGCTTGATACGCAACATAGGTGCGATTTGCCGGACTCAAACAGTTTTTTGCTTTTTATCTATGCGTTCTCAAGTTTTTACACGCCGTTTTTCGTAGGCCGTTTTTCTTTATATTAAAGTTACTCATTTTATTTTCAGTTTATATAATGCGGTGAAGCTTACGCCGCGGTTTCGGTCAGAGCAGAAGATCACGGAGCTGTCATCACCCGCAAATACCGGGAAGTAACACATTTGTTTACCTGATGTTAAGGGGTAATGTTTCCCTGTGAAAGGGTCTTGAATAATGATCACTCCATTATCAGAATAACATTCAAGGGTCTTATTTTTATTGAATGAACGTACGCCGAGTTTTAACCCTGAAGCATCTCTTTGAATTCCCGTAGTAATATCAATGATCTTTTGTTTTGGCGCGCGGTCTTCAATGGTTTCAAAGGCTATATGTTGAGAATCTATCAGCATTGGATAAAATACATTTTCTTTATCATAAGAGTAACCGAAGTTTGAACGCAAAACGAATTTATTGTTAATACATTCTGTCCATAAAAGCTTATTTCCAAATGCCGAAGGCATAGAAACCAGGTAGTTGTTGCCGGTTGGAATGAATTCAGCTTTTTCGGTATCATTAATCGGTTTATTAAGGCTGTAAGAAATCATTGTTAACACTATGACATGAATACCGCCAATAGCCAGCAGGCGAAAAGTACGGCGGTTAAAGAGTTTTGTTCCGTTCAGCCAAAGCAGTATTTTTAAATTTACTGCAAAGAATATCAATAGCCCGATAAGCTTAAAATATGCAAAAATATTAAATGGAGAACTCTTAAATGAATTGGTTATAAATATCTGAACATGTGAATTCATTAAAAACATAAGCAGTACAAGTGAAGCTCCCGCGAAATATTTCTTTTTATCATAGAAATATTTAAAAAGTATAGCTGCGGCTGGAATCAAAACAACAAACTGGTATGATGCATTCACCGGCAGCAGAAGCAGGCAGGTTATGCAGAACAGGGAAAGCTCAAGCTTTAAATTTTCAGCGGAACGCTTTAATACCGATATTGCCAAGGTTAAGATGAAAAATATGTATGAGTACTTTAATACATAGAAGGCGAGTGTGCTTTCAAAAAGCGGTTCGGGATTCAGCATTGGTTCATAGCTGAACCAGCGGTGAAGAAGCGAGAGCCATGACTGGTACTCCGCCGCATAAACCGTGCCGACCCATGCATCACCAAGCCTTGGCATTATTGTTGTAAAATAGAACCAGTTTAAATCAAATCCGGTAAGCAAAACAACCGGTATATATATCAACAGGGAAAAAACTATAGTATATACAAGCAGCTTATATCTTTTCTTAAAGATAAAAAGGAATATAAAAAATATGGTATAAAATTTCAGCACGATGCTTAAAGCTATGAACAGAGCCGATAAAATATCTTTATCCCGCTGCATAAAGTACATTGATAGCAGCAGGAATAGCAATACAGGAAGGTAAACCTGCCCGAACATAAAGTTATTTGCAAGTGCGAATCCGGAAAGAAAAAATATCAAGCCGCATTTGAAAAAATCAAGCTGCGCTATTTTTGAGAGAACTACGATACAGGCTAGCAAAACCACGAGGTTAAAAATATTCCACCATAGCTTCGCATCAAGCGGTGTTAGCTTAGCAATTGGAAGCATCAATAAAGCCGTTAAAGGCGGGTAAGGAGTATATGATACGATCTGATCATCAATACCGTACATCAAAAGCTGGCGGTTGAATTCAACATTATCGTAAGCAGTCTTCATATCTTTGCCATCGAGATACATGTTGGATGAAACATAGTAGTTGGGGAAATCTGTGTTGATTTTTTGAACAGAAGGGATGAATACGGAGTATATGAATACTCCGGTGAGGATTATGAACAGTGAAATTGATATTAAATTGTTCCTTTTGATTTTATCCTGGGATTTATACTTAAACAATATTTTTACGTTACTTTCTTTTGAGCGATTCCCGCATCGAGTGCGGGACAA
Organism: Ignavibacteria bacterium; assembly: GCA_017303675.1. Classification (NCBI taxonomy): domain Bacteria; kingdom Pseudomonadati; phylum Ignavibacteriota; class Ignavibacteria; species Ignavibacteria bacterium. The sequence continues at coordinate 598,495 of JAFLBX010000001.1, read as the reverse complement.
GCGCCAGAAAGTAACCAAAGAAAAATCGCCCGCTGCTGAAAATTGCCTGAAATTATTTTCGCCTTTCGGGAAAAGAACTCACCCGCCTCCGGCGGTCTCAAACAGCTTTTCCCGTGTTGTATCTGCTCAAATAATTTTCCTGACTGCTACCGCAGTCAGCCGGCAATTTTCAAAGGCGGGAAAAAATCAGAGCATAATTTTTCATTTCTTCTTCATTACGATTATAAAATGGTCGCCCATTTGGTTGAGTATTGGTAAACCTATGAAGATTTCATCAAGCTTCATCCACAATTTTACGAGAGGTTTAAGCCTGCTGTATATTCCCAGTAAATAGGGCGGGGGAGTTTTTAAGCCAAGTGAAAACAATTTTACTTTCGTAAAATTGCGGCTGAAAGCCGCGGTGAATTCACCCGGTGTGAAGTAATATGTTAGAACCTTTTCGCCGTTTAGATCCGCCATGATGCCCTGCTTTCTGAACCTCCTGAATGCCTCACCAAATTTTAGTGTTACTATATAATAAAATATTTCCCACGGACAGATTTTATTCATAACTACAGCTATAAATAACCCGTTTGGTTTAAGTTTTGCTGCAAGATCACCCGAAAGTTTCGAAAAATCGTTAGTGCAATTCAGTCCCCCAAAGTTTGAAACCACTGCATCAAAATTGTTTCCATTAATTGTTGATATCTCATCAAAAGAGAGAGTTTTTGCTTCTATTTTTGCCTTTTCACCTGCCTGCACATTCGTTTCGGCAGGCAGGCTTTTGCTTTTTGACTGAATGATCCCTATCATTTTCTCAGAAAGGTCAGTTGCTAAAACCTGATATCCGTTTTCAGCAAGAAACACCGCATCCACTCCCGTGCCTGCGTTAAGCTCGAGTATACTGCTTCCCTCCGGGATATACTTTAAGTACACTCTGTGTACGAGTGAGCGCATCCACTGCAGAATTGGATTCTGATTGTCGCGAGCATCATAATCCGCCGCTATGGCGTCGAATGCGGATTTGGTATTGTATGTATGATCTTTAAAAATTAGCTGAATTATTGTTTAATTTTTTTAAACCCGTAAATACTGTAATTCTGTTTCTGGTAGGTGACAGGCTTGCCTGACACTCTTTCAATTTATTTGTTCTTTTTGTCTTGACACAAAAAGAACCAAAAAAGTCAAGGCTGATGGAAAACTGCTAAAACTTTTCGCACGCAATAGATGCAAAAAATAACTCGACTTCGTCTCAAACAGATTTTTTGCATTAATTAATGCGTGCTCAAATTTTTTTACGCAGTTTTCCATAGGCCGTTCAAAAGCGGGCTATTTTATCAAACTCATCATTATTCTTGATACCTTTGCTTTAAGGTAGGTTTTACCATACGAGGTGAAACCCGCGCCGCTGTTTTTCATTTTAAAATAATTCACCTCGTTAACCATGTAACGATTGGCGTGTTTATAGAAATTTTTTGAATACCTTCCTTCAAAATCCAGGTCACGGTCAGTGCGCTGGTCCCACTTTTTATCTGTTAACAGCTTTGATTCCACCTCGGTATAAAACGGCGTTCCTTTAATGGGATACGCTACAGTTGTTAAAAATATATCGGGATTTGAATCCTTTAAATGCTCCGTGGTTTCGAGGATATCCTGCTTTCTTTCGCCGGGATAGCCAAGCATAATGAATGTACCGGCTTCGATGCCGTGTTTGCGGGTAAGCTTAATCTTCTCGCGCGTATCTGCGGCGCTGACGCGCCTGTCCATGAGGTCCAGCACATGCTGCGAGCCTGACTCTGCCCCTATCCACAGTCTGAAACAACCAAGCTGTTTCAGAGTAATTATCACTTCTTCATTTAGTCTATCGCTGCGTGAGATGCACTCAAATTTAATTTTAATTCCGCGCGCGGTAAACACCTGCAGCAATTTTGTAAGCCATTTATGTGACACTGTGAATACATCATCAACGAACCAAAGCATATCAGGGTTGTAATTTGCTGTGATGAATTCTATTTCATCGGCGGTTTTTTCGGGTGAGCGTCTGCGGTAACTTACGCCGTAAACGGTGTGTGAGCACCATTTGCATGTGTAGGGGCAGCCGCGCATTGTGTTGATGCTTACTGAGCTGTACCCGTGGGCGTTTTTCCATGCTTTTAGATATAACGAAAGATCAACAGCCTTGCGGTCAGGAAAGGGCAGCACATCAATATCCTTAATTTTTTCATGCGGCGGGTTCTTTACAATTAAATTATTTTTTTTAAAATATATTCCGTTTACTTTGTTTAGATCTCCGTTGGGATTTGACAGCTCCCTGCACAGCTCAAGCATGGTTTCTTCGCCTTCGCCTTCAACAATAATATCAGCACCGTAGTTCAGGAATTCTGCAGCGTGGAAAGGCGGCTCGGGTCCGCCTAAGATTATTTTGCTGTCTTTTAATTCGTTACTTTGGCGGATGAACTTTACGAGCGGCAGCACGTTCAGCTTCGTCATAAGGTTACAGTATATCGCAATTATATCAGGCTTTTCAGCCAGCATGGCATTTTTCTGTTCTTCAAATGATTTGAAAGTTGAATCATATACTGTTGTACTGAATCCCTGCTGTTTAAGATAAGCTGATATATATAGTATTCCCAAAGGTACATAGGGTTTCATGATCCGCATTTCATTGGGATCGGAGTTTAAATAGTAGCCATGTGTGAGGAAGATCTTCAAATTATTTTAATATGAATTTAAACGGAACCACTCCGTAATATTTAACAGGTTGATTGTTAATTTTGCCAGGTGAAAACTTCAACATATAGATTACTCGTTTTACCTCATTAAAAAACACTTCAACTCCTTTTATATCCGTCAGAGCTTCAACATTCCCTAAAGTGTCTATCATACATGTTGCATAGACATAACCTTCGGCATCAGCCCGGTAGGGCCACTCAAGTTTTCCTTGAACTTCTGAATAATTTATACACACAGGAGGTTCTTTAGTAATTACTGTGTCATATCCAATATTTGCCGAATCATACAAAAGATATTGAATTTCTTTCTGTGCAAATATATTTACAGAATCAGCTAACAACAAAGAGGAAATAATTATGAAGTACTTCATTCGTTCAAAGCTCCATAATAACTTTAAGATTATCTATAAGTCTCTCCCTGCTGCTTTTATTCAGTCTGCCAAGACGTTTCACAAGTCTTTTGTTATCAATTGCCCTGAGCTGGTCAACCAGTATTGCTGACCTTTGCTTAAGACCAGCTTCATTCTTACTCATATTAACCCGTAATATTTCAGCCTTTGTAAAAATATTTGTAGTCACCGGGCAAATAAGTGTTGAAGGATGAAAATTATTCAGCAGATCAGTTTGTACTATCACCACCGGGCGGATTTTTCCGGGTTCAGTTCCGTTCGGCGGATTCAGATCAGCTATCCATACATCAAACTGTTTTATTTGGTTTGGCTGTTTCATTAAGGGTTAACTTAACTTTTCGAATTCCTGCAATATTTCCATGGAGTCCCGGCTTACAAGCAATGATTCTTCGAAAAGCTTTTTGCGTGTCATATTGCGGGTGTTTACTTTGTTGTAGAAATCCACCGCCTTGTTGATATAGGAATTTCGCGGCACCTTCAGTTTTTTTACGACCTTTTCGGTATCGCGGTATATCTCTTCTTTAAGCTTCAATGAAAGATTTTTCATGAAAGTAAAAATTAAATTAGTATATACCATTAATATATACCATTATATTTTAATTTACAATGCAAGCAGCTCAGCTGCAGCGGATCATATTCAGTTATCCCGAAGAATTTCAAAATAAATAACTATTTAAGCTAGAACTTATATTTAATAAAATTGCTAAATTTGTAAAATAGAACATTTACTATCAAAAAAAGTTATATATGAAATATATACTATTATTACTATTGGTTAGTTTTGTTTCAATCATCAGCTCATGCAGTGATGATACAACAACAAATAATCCCGGTGTACCTGCAGGAACAGTTATGTATTCGGCTGATTCAATAAGCGTTTGGTTAAGCTCAACTGGTTTTGCAAGGGATTCCGTTTCATACTCAACTTCAACAAGCGGTAATGTGCTGGTTGAATTCACACTGCAGTCCAATGTTGATACCCCATCAGCTTACGGCAGATTCGGGTTTTCTACAAATTCAACACCGGTGCCAGTATATTTTCCCGATATTTTTGCACCAAGGGATGAGCCGTTTTCTCTCAATCAGAATTTAGCTGCGGGAAGCACATATTTTTCCTTTGTGGTGCAGTTGAATAATTATACACCAACTTTCCCGAGGTATGTTAGACTGAAGAGTGTAAAGGTTACCAAGCAATAAGTGTTTCAAAAGTGCGTTCCAAAACCGGAGTTTGGGAACGAGGATAATTATATAATAAAAATATCCGGATTAAGACCGGATATTTTTTATTAATACTGCTATGTCAAACTTATCTATTTTCCTCTTTCGGGGTTCTGGTGGTAAAGCAGCAGCGCAAAATGTCCTGTTGTGCTGCCGGTTTTGAATTTATCCACCGTAACTGTGAATTCATACTGTTCAAATTCCAGCGGGTCAAGCCTGATAACAGGCTTATCAGAGGAATACTCATCAACAAATTCCCACTCATTATTAGATGCATTTTTTTTATACACTGTTACTTTAATCTTCTCAATTCTTCTATCGCCTATGACCATTACATCATAATCAAATGCAGGATCAAGATAGCGCCACAAAGATTTTTTACCGGTGTTAACCAGAAGGTCAAATGTCATATTGACAATTTCCTGGTTGCGCTGGTCTTCAAGCTCAACAACCTTTGCAGATACCGTTTCCAGTATATCCTGCATAGTTGTGGCTGACTGGCTGAATGAGCGTGAATTCAACAGAAAAAGTGAGCTCAGAATAATTGCTGTTGTAATTAAATATTTCATGGTAAAACCCCTTTTATTTGTGATAAATTAACTGTTTTATATTATATGTTCAATGGAGTGAAAATGTTTCAGGTGACCCCACCCTGCCCTCCCCGAAGGGGAGGGTTCACTATTTCACCAGCTTTTTTTCGTAATCTTTAACGAAGTATCGTTTGCCTTTTTGTATTATTGTGTGACCTTCTGATTCAAGAGCTTTTTGCTGTTGTTTGATTCCGCCCGGGTATTTTGGGTTTAACTCCCCGCCATTTTTTAATGTGCGCCAATAGGGGGTAATTCGCTTTTTGCCCAGCTCACGTGATTCTTCAGCAGCAAAGGAAGATATCCATGCGAAGATCCCCGTTGTTATGGGACAGCCCGCATCAGCTTTATGCCGCCGTGCAATTTTTTCACGCATTATATTTATCGTATTCAGCTTACCTTTTGGTACTTTTGACATCAGTTCATTCACCTCCGGCGGTGAGGGAATTGCAAGTGTATTAGCTTTAAACTTTGCGATCTGTTTAGGGTTGAGCATTACTACCTTGGGCAGGTCACCCGTAGTGTTCAGTTTTTCATTCCATGTTTTATGCGGCATGATATTTTATTGAGTATTATTATGAACTTATTTAGTATTTTATTACTTTCAGGAAAGCATTATTTTTAATAAATTTCCTGTATTCAAATTTAATTATTATTTAAAATTATAAATGCTCAAAACATTAATCTTATTATTTAGCTGCCTGTATTCACTTAATATTTATTCGCAGGGTAAACTTGAAATTTCACACCTGGCCGGCGATTTTTATATTTATATCACATACGTTGATTATGAAGGCACGCCATTTCCTTCAAACAGCATGTATGCTGTAACCCCCGCCGGGGTTGTAATGTTTGATACTCCCTGGGATACTAACCAGGTAATACCGCTGATGGATTCCATAAAAGCCAGGCACGGCAAGGATGTAGTTATGTGCATTGCTACACATTTCCATGATGACAGGACAGCGGGTTTTGATATATTAAAAAGGCTTGGTGTAAGGACATACTCCACACGGCATACTTATGAGCTCTGCAAAGAAACCAAGAGGCCGCTTGCGGAATTTGTTTTATCGGGTGATACGGTGTTTAATATCGGCGGTGTGGAGTTTGAAACATTCTTTCCGGGCGCGGGTCACGCACCGGATAATATTGTCATCTGGCTGCCCGCATCTCAAATATTATACGGCGGCTGTTTTATAAAGAGTACGGAATCAGGCGGACTGGGGAATCTTTCACACGCAGATACAAAAAGCTGGGAAACTGCCGCTGAGAAGGTCATGCAGAAATTCCCTGATGCAAAGTATATCATACCGGGTCACCAAAGCTGGCGTGACCTTGGCAGCCTTAAGTACACATATGAGCTGCTTAAAGAAGCCAACGGAATGAAGAAAGAGAAGAATTATAAAGAGAAGCAGTTTGAGGATAAGTGAGTTTTAGACCCCGGGGAAATGGTTATAATTATGAATATGGGTTTTGTACAAAAGTGGAACCCCCATTTGGAAATTAAAGTGAATTAAGCTTATAGATTAATTTTCGAAATTCAAATATTTAATGATTTTCATCCCCCCTTTGTTAAAGGGGAGTCAAAATCTGAGCAAACAAATAAAACCCAATTTATCGTAAAGGATAATTTTTTTGGATTATTTATAATGGGGGTTTACAAGCTTTTTTTTTCTGAAATCCAGTTTTAAAATTCATTAACATAAAACAATATTAATTAGAAAAATTGCCGGCTAACGAACCAACTAATATAAAATTCTTTAAAACACAGGCTGCATTCAGGGCCTGGCTTGAAAAGAATCACGCAAAAAAAGATGAGCTGTGGCTGGGTTATTACAAAAAAGCCAGCGGTAAAAAAAGCATCACATACAAAGAAGCGCTTGAAGAAGTCCTTTGCTTCGGTTGGATAGACGGCATTTCAAGAAGTATTGATGAAGAGAGCTATTGCCAGCGTTACACTCCGCGCCGCAAAGGCAGTATATGGAGCGCTGTGAATATCAAAAAGGCTGAGGAACTTATCAAAAACGGTAAGATGCATCCGCACGGGCTGCATGTTTATAAGAACCGAGACCTTAAAAGGGCCGGATTGTATTCAAATGAACAGAAGGAAATAAAATTTCCCGGAGTGTTATTGAAAATGCTGAAGGCGAACAAAAAAGCATGGGAAAATTTCAGCAAAATGCCGCCGGGATACAGGAAAACCTCGACATGGTGGGTGATCTCAGCCAAACAGGAAGAAACCAGGCTTCGACGGATGAAGACTCTAATTGCGGATACCGAAGCAGGCAGGAGGATTGGTCTATTGACGCCTTTGAAGGATAAGAAATAAACTAACACAGAGGCATTGAGACACAGAGAAGAATTTAGTCGCAAAGGCGCAAAGCCGCAAAGAGCATATTGTAATATAAAACCCCGAAGGGGCGTAATATAAAAGCGATGGGCAAAGCCCATCGGTAAGAAGCAACAAAGAAAATCAAAGCCCTGAAAGGGCGGAATAATAAAGTATGAAAAACCTAACTTACTTTTTATTGTTTGTATTCTTTATTTCATGTTCAGGTAATCGGCAAGTTAACCAAGCGTTACTGCCGGAACTTGACGAAATGGATTACGAAGTAATATCAGCAGCTATTGATTTGTATTTGGATAAATATAAAAAAGGAAGTTATTCCGCAGACGATTCCTTGTTTTATGAAGGAACCGGAAATAGATTACCTCTAGCAGTAATAATACCAGACTCTACAGGTATAGAATATCTTTCGAATTGGTCTTTTGATCAACATAAAGATAAGGGATTTAATGATAAATACCTTACAGACAGAATGAAACCGCTTAATAAAAGAAAATATAAAATAGACCAGAATAAAATAACATCAATTAAAACTTATTCTGATAAAGATGTTGCGAATGTTAAAAATTATGAAGAAATATATAAACTATATCCGGATATATGGGGCTTTATTAATTTTTCAAAGCCTTCTTTAAATATAGAAGAAAATGTTGCAGTAATTTATATTACTTTTTTTAAAGCTGGATTGTGGGGTGAAGCAAATTATTTGTGGCTAAAGAAGGAAAATGGTAAATGGATATTATTTGATAACAGACAGCTTTGGATAAGTTAAAAAAAACATGACACCCGAAGAATTTTACATACAATATCTTAAATCACTCGGCAAGGAGAATGAGTTTTCTTCCGGGGATTATATAGTTGATAAATTCGGTGATTCACCTGAAATGGCGGATGAGCTGTTAGAGCCCGTACTCAGCGGTTTAAAAACTGCGACATGCTCAGCATTGTGGGAGTGGGAGCATGAGGGCGGCGATATTCCCAAACCCGGGCTGCTTTCTGTTATAGTAGATGGTAAAGGTGAGCCCCGTTGTATAATTGAAACAGTTGAGGTCACTTTAAAAAATTACAATGAGGTAGATGCAGCCTTTGCGCGGGATGAGGGCGAAGGGGACCTATCATTAGACTATTGGCGCGAAGCGCATATAAGATTTTTCACTCGTACACTGCCGGCAATTGGCAGGGAATTTGCCGACGATATGCCGCTTGTGTGCGAGAGGTTTAAGGTTGTTTGGAAGTGAAATGTATATATTACACGCAGAGACGCAAAGGCGTGAAGGAAGAACTTGAAGAGATCTCGCGGAGGGACTTCTTATAGAAAAATAAATATTAACAAAAACATCCCCATCAAAGATCTTTTCACAACTGTAGATTTTTGATTTATTTTAATTAATTTAACCTCAAAACTTTAGTCCCCATTCAAAAGGGGGAATTAATTCTATGGAAGAAATAAAAATTGTAAATAAAACTTTAGAACTTGCGGATTCATTCCGCGATGCGCTGGATTCAGTAGCGCGCGAAAGAACCTGGCTTGCATTTACTGAAGCGCCGTCATATGAACATATGCGTAAATTTGTATCAGAGCTTATACGAGATAATGATATACAGGTTTACGCAGTGCTTAACGAAACTGTTGTTGGCTGGTGTGATATTACACGCAGAAAGCGTGAAGTATTTGCTCATACAGGCGGACTCGGAATGGGTATCTTAAAGCCGCACCGCGGCAAAGGTTTGGGCAGCCGTATGATGGAAGAGTGCATTAAACAGGCACGGGTTAACGGTCTTGAGAAAATTTGCCTCGAAGTCTACAGCCATAATGCTGCAGGTATAGCGCTGTATAAAAAATTCGGATTTATTGAAGAAGGCAAAAAGATCCGTGAAGCAAAATTGGATGGCAAATACATGGATGAATATGTTATGGGGCTCCAACTTTAAGTAAATTCTTTGAAATTACTTACTTTAACAGGTAATTTTGTTAATTATTACTACATATTCAGAAATAACACCCCAAAAATGAAAACTTATATTTCAATAATCGTTTTAGCAGCATTGTTTATTACACACCCGGTTTATTCACAGCTTGATGACGTATTCGGGAAAGTAAAAAAAGAAATTGAAAAGTACATCGATACTACATCTGCCCCTAAGAAAGAAAAGAAAACAAAGAAAAAGGCTGATACAACTTCAGTTGCGGTGAAGAAAAATTTTTCAACCGTACAAATGAAATTCACCCGCGAAAAGGAACCGGATCTTACCAAAGGCGAACCGCGTTATAATGAAAGCTTTAATTTTAAGGAAATAATCACCGCATGCGTAAAGCTGAATGCTCCTTTCGGTGAATACCCGGTTTACGATTCACCAGAACAAACAACGCCAACGGTGCAGCAGTATCCAACGGGCGACTATTACCTGAAGTTTTATATAAATTTCAGTGAAGCAGAATATAAACCTGCCGGTGTACTTATGGGAAATGAGATATCCGGTTATACTTCCGCACTCACTTTATATGAAACTGAGTTAACCGGCGACGCTGAGGATTTTGAAAAGCAGGTGAACGATCTGCCGGGCGGCAAACATGTTATAAACGTAGAAATGTGGAAGGGCACTCCGGGCGGACAAAGCGGCAAGGAGCCTGTTGCAACAGGTGAGTTCACTTTATACAAGCCTGTACTTAAGATATTCAGCCAGTTACCTGCAGGAATGAAAAACAGCAAACTTGAGCAGGATGCAATTGACGCAATTAACCGCTACGCGGCAGCCGAAGGCTGGAAGGAAAGATATTACAAAGCGGTTATAACCAGTTATGACTGGTATATTTCGAGGAATGAATGGACAAGCATTATTACCGGTAGATCGCTTGATGTAACACTGCTGGGCAAGTGGCCTGACGGCACCTGCCGTTACGCTGAGTTCAGCGTTTGGCAGAATTATGACGGCTCAAGATACTCTGATGTAATGCAGTATAACGGTATAGGCAGCATGTATGATGCGGAATGCGAATAAAAATAAAACCATGACCAATATTCAGCATATAAACAAATTACTGAAAGATCACTACAACGGTGACCCGTGGATAGATGTAACAATAATAAAAACACTGAGGTCATTGCCTGCAAAGCAGGCGGCGCTGAAGCCGGCGGGAATGAATTCCATCTGGCAGATAGTACTGCATATGATATCATGGCGCAACGCGCTTATTGCACGGGTTAAAGATAAACCCGTGCGGCATCCTGAGAATAATTTTATCTTTGAAATAAAGAACACAACTGCCGGTGCATGGAAAGATACTATCAAAAAATTCGAGAAGTCACAGAAGGATATATTAACTTTTCTTGGTAAGCAAAAAGACTCACACCTGGAAAAAATATCACCTGCCAGCGGTTATTCATATTATGAGCTGGTATTGTCGATCATTATTCATGATACATATCATTTGGGACAGATTGTGCTGATAAAGAAGATGATTGATGAAGGATAGGGGTGAAGTGTTGTGGAAAATCAGTTAAGCCCCGTAGGGGCGAAAGATACCAGCGATGGGAGAAGCCCATCGAAGTTATATAAAATAATTAAAGCCCTGTAAGGGCGTAATCAATAAAGCTATGGGGCAATCACTTACAAAAAATTACGTTCATATAATATTCGGAACAAAAAATAATTTTCCTTTCATAAAATCTCCGGTAGAAAGCGAGCTGCATTCATACATTGGCGGAATATGCAGAAAGTTAGAATGTACTCCGATAAAAATTGGCGGTTACACTGATCATGTTCATATAGTATGTCTTTTATCCAAAAAAATTGCATTAATGAAATTGATCGAAGAAGTAAAGTCACATTCATCAAAATGGATGAAGACAAAAGGTGAATTATTAAAAAAATTTTATTGGCAGGATGGATACGGGGCATTTTCTGTAAATCCTTCAGAAATTGATAAGGTTGTTGCATATATAGAAAACCAGCATGATCATCACAGAATGAAGACATTTAAAGAAGAGTATCTGGCATTTTTAAAGAAGTATAAGGTTGATTATGATGAGAGATATATTTGGGAATAATTTTTTGGGGGAGTGTGTTTTTTATGACGCCCTTTCAGGGCTTGGGTTTTATGTGTGTATTTTTTCGATGGGCTTCGCCCATCGCTAGGTTATACCGCCCTTTCAGGGCTAGCGATACATGTGTGCATATTTCGATGGGCTTCGCCCATCGTTGATATATTGCACCGCTTCTGGGCTTGTGATATATTGTGGCAAAGTTACCACCCCTGACTGCCTTGGGCAGTCTTTCCCCTCCTTAAGAAAGGAGGGGAGCTATTAATAAACTTCAATCCACAAAATTTTAATTTAGAGATCTCAGTTTTCTCGAGCTTGCCATCCACCCCGCGGCATACACGGGCAGTTTCCAGAGTGATGTGAAGCGTTTTAAGGGTTCGTGAAGAAGCTGGCGGGTGCGGTATTCCTTATGAACGCGTTTGTGCAGTACGCGATAAAATTCAGTTGAGTAAGTCCCGTCGAACATCATTTCGAAATCATCCGAGAGCTCCCAATTATGCTTTTTCTTCATCTGCGATGATACGCGCTCATAAAATTTCGTTCCGGGCAGGGGATATGAAACCGAAATACCAATATCATCCGGCATAAGGTCATTAACCATTTTAATGGTCTGGTTGATCTCATTCATTGTTTCACCGGTGTAGCCAAACTGCAGGAAGAAACATGTTTTGATGCCGTGTTTTTTCAGCAGGCGGGTTGCTTCGTAGATTTCTTCAATTGTTGTACCCTTATCCATGGCATCGAGTATCTTTTGTGAACCTGATTCCGCGCCTATCCAAATCGACTCACACCCCGCATTTGCCAGATGCGAAATATTATCTTCCTTCAGTAAAAGATCAGCCCGTGAAAGACATTTGAAGGGAAGCTTAATGCTATCTTTATTTACAGCTTCATCAAAACCTTTGACCCAGCCGGGCTTAAGCCCGAAGATATCATCACAGAACCAGATATGATCAGCGGAATATTTTTCTTTAAGCAGCTTAACCTGACCCGCAATATATTGGGGTGAGTGTGAATTATACACCTGCCCGTAAACGGGCTTTGCGCACCAGTTGCAGTGGAAGGGACATCCGCGGGTTGTTACCAGGTTCATGGAAAAATACCCGTGATGTTTCAGCCACAACTCACGGTACTTTGCAAGATCAACCAGCTCCCATGCGGGGTAAGGCAGTGTATCAAGTTCTTTTAATACTTTTCTTGGAGCGGTGCGTGTTATTTTGCCGTTTTCGAGGAAAGCGAGTCCGTTGATGTTATGCGGGAGGTTCTGTTTATGGGATTGCTTTGCTTCGCTCGCAAAAATATTTTGTAAATAGTCCAAAAGTTCACCGAGGGTTTGTTCTCCCTCGCCGCAGATGGCATAATCAACTTTATGCCGGAAATATTTTTCAAGGTGGTCAACGCTATCGGAGCCTGATACTATCACAGTGCAGCCGAATTCCTTTGCGATTTCGCTCATACGGAAAGCCGCTTCACGCATCCTGGTTAAACACATTTTGGTGAGATAGTTAAAAGTATCGTCATATATCACCATATATCTGGGTTTATGCTGTGCAAGTGATGCCTTCAGGTCCTCTTCAGAATCTGCGAGCATAGTATCAAACAAGGCGGCAGTATAGCCTTTCTGCATAACGTATGCTGCGGCATACAGAGTACCCAAAGGCGCATAAAGATTCATGTTGCGGAATTCCTTCAGGTCATGCTTTAAAAAATACGTATTTGCAAACAGGATATCGGACAATTGGTTGATCAGTTAAATTGTTAAACGGTTATCTGGTTAAACAGTTAATCGGTTAAACGGTTAATCGGTTTATGGTTTAATCGGTTAAACGGTTTTAAATTGGTTAGTGTAATGGAACTATAATTAAATCCCGGTTCAAAGGTTAAATTCCTGCAGTTTTTGGCTGTACATGCCAAGAATTTTTTTCTGCATGTTGCCGGGATGTGTTTTGGAAACATTTTCTGTTGATTTGAACATATGGTTCCGTTCATTATCCGGAAGCTGCGGGTATTTTTTCTTCCAGTGTTTACGGGTCATGCACATAAGCTTTTTATCAATTGCAGAAGCCAGCTTTCCGGGAATAAAAAATTCGATCAAGCGCTGTAATTTGCTCCTGCGGTTGTTCACTTTGCAGCCGCTGGAGTGAAGCATCGGGTCGCATAATACATAATTAGGGAAGTATTCCTTTACCCACTCATTCTGCCGGATGAATTCATTAAGCAGCTCTGTATTAAATGTTGCTTTTATAGTAGCAATTTCAGTGGCGGTAAAAATATTGCGCTCTGATATGACAAGATTATCTTCTGTAACGTAATAATTGATGCAAAAGAACTTATAGCTGTTGAGGAAAAATATCTTTTTAAAAAGCATCAGCAGTGTCCTGGAGATCCACAAACGGTTCTTTTTGGTTACAAGCATAAAATCCAGGTCGCTTGCAGGATCACTGGAATTTTTTGAGAGGCTGCCGGTAACAAATACAGCCCTGACAAACGGAAAGCGTTTGATTATATGGGTAACAAGCGCAGCACGCTTCCACATTTTAAGCGAATAGTTTTCTTTGATTATCCGTTTGGAAATATTTTCTTCAGCGGGCTTGATGTAATAGTACCCGTCTTTTTCAGCGAAAGGAACTGAACCCTGTTTGGCTGCTGTTTCAAGGAAATTTTTCACATCACTTTTAGTAATGGAATTACGGGGAAGAAATGAATATATCTCCTCCGGCTTAAGCGGATGAGAAAATATATCATAATAAAGCAGGGTTTTAATTATATTTTTCTTCAATTCTTCCATTTTATAACTGAAATTTCTACATAAATTATCAATTATGCAATATTTATCTAAATCCTATGATTAGCTGCAATATACTACTTCAAAACCCTATATTTTAAACAAATTTAAATTTATGTAACTTTGTAAGTCCATTAATTAAAATGTTTGCGGTTAAAATAACCGTTAGAGATTAATGCTTAAAGATAATTTAAAAAAAGTATACATATTTTCCGGTCTGGATGATGATGAGCTTGATACCCTTTCAGCTATAGTAAAACAAAAAACCTTCAATAAAGGTGATATTATTTTTTTCGATACGGAACCGTACCTTGGGTTTTACATCACAGTTACCGGACTGGTAAAGATATATAAGATATCAAGGGATGGCAAGGAGCATATACTTCATCTTATTCCTCCGTTCAATACATTTGCTGAAGTGCCGCTGTTTGAAAATTTCAACGAGATGTTCGAAGAAAGCTTTCGCTACCCGGCAAACTCAATGGCGCTGGAAGATGATACCCGGGTGCTGCTGATACCTGCCAGGCAGTTCAGGGAGCTGCTTGAAAATAACTCGAAGATATGTATAAAGATGGTATCGGGATTTGCGAAACGATTAAGGCATCTGAACCATCACATCGAAGAGCTTACGCTTAAGGATGTAACCCGCAGGGTCGCCGGTTATATACTTACAGAACAAAAGAAATCACAGAACTCAGAAACAATATCACTTAATATCAGCAAGAACGACCTTGCCGCATATTTAGGCACAATACCCGAAACACTTTCACGTACATTAAAAAAACTGCAGGATGAGGATATGATCACAGTTAACGGTAAGGTGATTAAGATATGTGATATGGATAGATTAAAAGATTTTGTTGTGTGAGTGAATTGAGTTAGAAAAAAATGGTTTTTTCATGAGAGTGGTTTTTTGTTTTTTTCTGCAAAATCCCCATCGAAAATTTACGCTTTAAGTTTACCAATATATTAATTGAAGATAATTTTTTCCCGTGGTAATAGTCCCCCTTTATAAGGGGGATTTTTAATGCCACTCACGGGGCCGCGGCTGCCGGACTTAAACAGATTTTCCTGTTACGCTTCGTTTAGAAAATTTCTTAACGGTAATTTTTATAAGGCGGGTTAAACAATTTTATGGAAAAATTTCAGAGACCAATGAATAATCCGACTTCAAAAGTCTGTTTGGTCTTTCCCTGATCTATTAATTTCAAGTTTAATGTAATTTTTATTAAGAAATGATAAGACTTTTGAAGTCGTATGACTCTAAATGATTTTTCTGAAGAATTAATCGGGACTAAAGTCCCGTTTGAGTTATACCTGTCCCCCGCTCTGAAGAGCGGGGCTAATTAATTTTATTAAAAAATTTCCGGGATTGAAGTCTTATCATTAATACTGAATATAATGATATCCCCCGGATTCTTTTATAAAGGACTCAGATCTTATATCCCCTTAAACCATCTATTATCAATAATTTATTACTAATTTTCCTGTATTGACTTAAGTCAATGGGATACTCACATCCGTTAGGTAACTTTGTAACAGAAAAGAAAACCTGAAAAATTTAAAGGAGTATAGTAATGCTGATACAAAAGGAAACAAAAGTAGGTGATGTGGTAGCGGAGAATTTTCATGCCGCAAAAGTATTTGAAAGCTACGGTATGGATTTCTGCTGCGGCGGAAAAAGAACTATAGAAGAAGCCTGCAGAACAAAAGGTATAGATACCGGCAGTCTTTTAGCGGAGCTGGAAAAGCTGAATGCCAATAATCCTGCTTCAGCGCATTTTGATAAATGGGAAGCTGATTTTTTAACAGACTACATAATCAACAATCACCACGCATACGTTAACAATGCAATTTCAACCATAGAGCACCATCTGCAGAAAGTAGTGTATGCGCACGGCGTAAGGCATCCGGAAGTTTGCAGCATAGAATATATTTTTACTGAGCTGAAAAATGAGCTTCTTGAGCATATGGCAAAAGAAGAACGAATGCTGTTTCCTTATATAAAAAAGCTAAGTTTCGCAATAAAGAACTCAATTGAAATGCCTGCTGCGCCTTTCGGTTCGGTTGATAACCCGATAAAAGTAATGGAAACAGAACATGATAATGCCGGTTTATTGCTTAAAAAGATGAACGCATTATCCGAAGGATATATTCCTCCGCAGGATGCATGTGCAACTTTTAAAGTGCTTTATGGCGAGCTTAGAGAGTTTGAAGAAGATCTGCATATGCACATTCACCTTGAAAACAATGTTCTTTTTCCTAAAGCAAAAGCTATGGAAGAAAAATTAAAGAAAGTTTATTCAACATTATAATAAAATATAAAGGAAGGTTAATTAAATGAAAGCATTATTTTATAACAAAAAAATTATATCAGTATCTGTGTTATGTTTAACCCTTGCGATCTCTGTTATTGCATTCAACGGGTGCAAGAATGATGAGTTTGGAATTGGACCGGTAAAGGAAGAAATGAAGCTTGCCCCGGTAGATGCAGCATTATATGCTAAAGGTGAAACAATTTTTAACTCAAAATGCATTACCTGCCATAAATTCGGTTCAAGGCTTGTGGGGCCCCCGCTTAAAGATGTGACAAAACGCAGAAGACCGGAATGGATAATGAACCAGATACTTAACCCAGTAGAAATGGCTCAGAAAGATAAAGTGACCAAGGAATTATTTGCGCAATATCTCGTACAGATGACATTCCAGGATGTAACCCATGATGATGCAAGAGCGCTGCTTGAATATATGAGGGCAGTTGATGAAGGTAAAGTAACTCCAAAAGAATAACTTATTCAAATAGCAAATAACAAAGATCAAATAGTATAGTGATAACAGCAAATAAAACGGTTCTATAATTAAGGAGAAAATCAAAATGAAATTCAATTTAGGGAATTTCTCAAAAAGGTTAGTGTCTCAGGTAGCATCATCATCCATATTGCCGCCGATCACAGCGGGTCTTATTTTAGCGATAACATTTTCTGTGATACTGCTTGCAGGATGCGGTAAAAAGGAAGGCTCAACAAATCTGAACATGAGCGAAGATGCAGCATCAAAAGTATATGTAGAGCCCGGTAAATATGATGAGTTTTATTCATTTATATCAGGCGGGTTCAGCGGTCAGCTTGCAGTTTACGGGCTTCCTTCAGGAAGGCTGTTCAGGGTTATCCCTGTATTCTCTGTCGATCCCGAAAAAGGATGGGGTTATACCGAAGAAACAAAGCCTATGCTTATGACCTCGCATGGATTTATACCATGGGACGATTCACATCATTCTGAACTAAGCATGACAGACGGTGTGCCAAACGGCAAATGGGTTTTTTTGAACGGGAACAATACGCCAAGGCTTGCGAGAATTGACCTCAAAACATTCCGCACCGCTGAAATACTTGAAATACCAAACAGCGCAGGAAACCATTCTTCACCTTTCACCACAGAAAACTCAGAATACGTAGTTTGCGGAACACGTTTCAGCATACCAATAAAAGAGCTTGATGTGCCTATAGAAAGCTACAGGGAAAAGTTCAACGGTACAGTAAGCTTTATTAAAGTGAATCCCGAGAGCGGAAACATGAACGTTGAGTTCCAGATAATGACCCCGCCGTTTGATTATGACCTGAGCCATGCAGGAAAGGGTCCTTCAAAGGACTGGTTCTTCTTTTCATGCTACAACACTGAAGAAGCTTTCACACTTTTAGAAGTTAACGCAAGCCAGAAGGATAAAGATTTTATTATGGCGGTTAACTGGAGAAAAGCAGAACAGTATTTAAAAGAAGGCAAAGCAAAAGATGTTGCCTCAGAGTACTATCATAATGTTTATGATGAGAGCAAACATATGGCTACCAGCGAAGTGTTAAAAACAGTTAAGATGCTTGATCCCAAAGACTGCCCTGATATGATATATTACATCCCCTGCCCCAAATCACCCCACGGCGCTGATGTTGATCCCAGCGGTGAATATATAGTTGGCGGCGGCAAGCTTGCAACGGTAATTCCGGTGTTCTCTTTTTCAAAGATGTTAAAAGCTATTGAATCTAAACAGTTCGATGGAGATGTTGCGGGAATTCCTGTTATAAAATACGAAGCAGCATTACACGGTGAGGTTCAGAAACCGGGATTGGGCCCTTTACATACAGAATTTGATGATAAAGGCTTTGCATACACATCTATGTTTGTAAGCAGTGAAGTTGTTAAATGGGATGTAAAGAAGCTTGAAGTAGTTGACAGGGCTGCATCTTTCTATTCTGTAGGACATATTATGATACCCGGCGGCGACAGCAAAAAACCTTACGGCAAATACCTTGTTGTAATGAACAAGATCACAAAAGACAGGTTCCTGCCAACCGGTCCTGAGCTGACACAATCAGCGCAGCTTTATGATATTTCAGGAGAGAAGATGAAGCTGCTGCTGGACTTTCCAACTATCGGTGAGCCGCATTATGCACAGGCATGCCCTGCAGACCTGTTAATGAAAAACTCAGTTAAGATATTCAAGCTTGATGAAAATAAACATCCCGATGCAATAAAATCAGTTAATGATGCCCGTGTTGAAAGAAAAGGGAATGAAGTTCATGTATATGTAGGAATGATAAGATCACACTTTACCCCCGATAATATTGAAGGAGTTAAAGTGGGTGATAAGGTATTTTTCCACGTTACAAACCTTGAGCAGGACTGGGATATACCGCATGGATTTGTGGTAAAAGGATTAACATCATCAGAAATGCTTATAATGCCGGGTGAAACACAGACAATGGTTTGGGAACCCAAGATTGCAACAGTATATCCGTTCTACTGCACTGATTTTTGCAGCGCGCTTCACCAGGAAATGCAGGGATACATAAGAGTTCAGCCTACAAATTCAAGCGGAGAGATAAAGTTCTCGCTGGGTGTAAAGAAATAGAGTGATGGCCTATCCCCCCTCACCTAATTTAGGAGAGGGGGGGATAAAGGACTGGAAAAATGAAAAAGATAACCAAAATATTAATAATTGCTTCATCGCTTGCAATGATAGCAGCATTCTTAACTCCAATCTGGATGATCGATCTTGAAGCACCGCAGTATCCCGAAGGCTTAGGAATGCAGATATGGATAAGTAAGATCACCGGCGACCTTAATACTATAAACGGACTGAATCATTACATCGGTATGAAAAAGATCGAGCCTGATTCAATTAAAGAGCTTACTGTTATGCCGTATATACTTGGCGGGCTTATTGCCTTCGGAATTATTACTGCTATAGCCGGCAAAAAAAAGCTTCTTGCGGTATTTGCAGTTGTATTTTTAATTGCAGGTATTGCCGGCGGCGTGGATTTTTATATGTGGGAGTATGATTACGGGCATGACCTTGATCCTACCGCAGCAATTGTTGTTCCGGGGATGAGCTACCAGCCGCCTTTGATAGGCAGCAAGCAGCTCCTGAATTTTGTGGCACACTCCTACCCCGATACCGGGGGATGGATAGTAATAGGAGCGGGAATATTGACAGTATTATTATACATATATGAATTAAAGTTTAACAAAAATATTGCAGCAAAGGAAATTGTAAAATGAACCGATTAATGAACAAGGTATTATTTGTTTTGATGATAGCTGTTATGGGATTTACAAATTCAGCCTGCAGCACAGACCCTGAAGAAATAAACTTCGGTGTTGACCAGTGCTCTTTATGCAGAATGAATATTTCTGAGCACCGCTTCGGTGCTGAAATAGTTACAAAAAAAGGGAAAATATTCAAATACGATGCAGCTGAGTGTATGTTCAATGCCCTGAGCCTTGGAAATGTGAACTATAACGATGCAGCCGGATTTTATGTTATTAATGCATCGAATCCAAAACAATTGATTGACGGCATTACAGCTTCATATTTGATCAGCGAAAAGCTGCCAAGCCCGATGGGCGCGAACCTTTCAGCGTACAGCAAAAAAAGTGATGCGGAAGCAAACCAAAAGCAGCACGGCGGCGAGATGAAAACATGGGACGACCTGTTGGTGAAATTCAAGGTGAAGTAGTTGGGTGGGTGAATGGGTTACATGCTGCAGGTTTCAGGTGGCAGGTTTTCAGAATCAGGTTTCGATTTGCAGGTACAATAGAAATACAAGTTATACAGATAAAGAAAATTGATTAAGATAATATACATAATGATAATCCTTGCAATAACTGCTCTGAATATTTTTGGGAAAGATATAATAGTAAATCCGGGTGAGAGCATTAAAAGCGCCGTAGAGCTTGCAGTAAATGGTGACAGGATAATTGTTAAGGAAGGATTGTATAAAGAAGCTGAAATATTAATTGATAAAAAGTTAGAGCTAATAGGAGAAGGATACCCCACAATTGACGGATTTTCGAAAGGCGAAATTATCATAATACGCAGCAATAGTGTTACAGTTAAAGGATTTTATATCAATAATTCAGGTTTCAGCGGGATGCGTGATTATGCAGCCATAAGAGTGGAAGATTCAAAACATTGCAATATTATTTCAAACAAGCTCATCAATAATTACTTTGGTATTTATCTTGCCGGCAGTGATTCATGCAATGTGATCTACAACGAAGCAACCAGCAATGCGGTTACCGAGAGCTCTTCGGGCAACGGGATTCACTTATGGAAATGCAGCTATATTCTGGTGAAGAACAATACCATTACAGGGCACCGCGATGGCATTTATTTTGAGTTCGCTACTTACAGCCGCGCTGAAAATAATTCAAGCTTTAATAATGTAAGATACGGGCTGCATTTTATGTTTTCACATAACGATGAATATGTTAATAATGTATTTGCAAACAACGGCGCTGGTGTTGCGGTTATGTACACCAAAAATGTTAAGATGATAAACAACCGGTTTGAGTTCAATAACGGCTCTAATTCATACGGTCTGCTGCTAAAAGAAATTACCGACAGCTACATTGAAAACAACACTTTTACAGGCAACACGGTGGGAATATACTCTGAAGGCGGAACGCGGCTATTGATAGCCGGAAATGAATTTTATTCAAACGGCTATGCACTGAAGATATTGGGCAACTGCACAGATGATACGGTTCGGGGGAATAATTTCAACGCCAATACATTTGATGTGACAACCAACAGCTCACGCAACAGTAATCTGTTTATGGGCAATTACTGGGATAAATATAAAGGATACGATCTTGATAAGAACGGGACAGGCGATGTACCTTACAGGCCGGTAGGTTTATTCAGCAAAATTGTTGAAGATACACCGGAAGCTGTGTTTTTGCTAAGGAGCTTTGTTGCGGACCTGCTTGATATGGCAGAAAGAGTTGTGCCGGTATTTACACCGGAGTCTCTGATTGATGAGACACCAATGATGGAAAGGGTGATCAATTAGCAATTAGCAATGAGCAATTAACAATGAGTAATGATATGATAAAGATAGAGAATTTGAAGAAAAAGTTCGATAAAAATGAAGCATTGAAGGGTGTATCGCTTGCACTTGGTGAAGGTACTGTTGCTGCGGTGATGGGACCGAATGGAAGCGGCAAGACCACGATGCTTAAATGCATACTTGGACTTGTTAAGGCTGATTCAGGTAATATATATGTAAATGACTGCCATGTTAACGGTGAATGCGAATACCGCAAACATATCGGTTATATGCCGCAGTACTCGTGCTTCCCGGAAAACCTGAAGGTTAAGGAAGTGATGGCTATGATAAAGGATATTCGCGGAAATCACTGCGTGTATGATGAAGAGCTGATAGAAAAGCTTAAAATCCATGAAATGAATGATAAGCAAATAGGGCAGCTCTCAGGCGGAATGAAACAGCGCGTAAGCAGCGCAGCTGCTTTTTTGTTCGGCGGTGATATTATTATTCTTGATGAACCTACAGCTGGGCTTGACCCCGTTTCGAGTGAAATTGTGAAGAATAAAATTCTTGAAGAAAAGAAAAAAGGAAAGCTGATAATCATTACTTCGCACATTGTAAGTGAAGTTGAGGCAATGGCAGACAGAATAATTTATATGCTTGAAGGCAAGATATGTTTTAGTAATACCAAGGATGAATTGTACAGCTCAACCGGCAAAGCTACCCTGAACCAGGCGATAGCATCATTGATAAAGACAGCAGAAAGTGAAGGAAAAAATTAATCATGACAACTCTTAAGATTTTAAAATATGTTTTATATGATGTGCTGAGGAGCAAAATGATAATAATATACACTCTTCTGCTTTTTGCAATATCGTTTGGAATAATATACACCGGCAAAGATGTATCAAAAGCAGTAATAAGCTTACTGAATATTGTTCTGCTTGTTGTTCCGCTGGTGAGCATAATTTTCGGGACTATCCATTTCTACAACTCAAAGGAATTCATGGAAATGCTGCTTGCAATGCCCGTTAAGCGTAAGAATATTTTCTGGGCTGAGTATGCAGGGCTTTCAATAGCCCTTGCTGCAGGGTTTATGTTAGGAACTGGTCTGCCGCTGATACTTTACGGCGGAGCTGCAGGTTCATTTTACCTGCTACTGAGCGGAATATTTCTCACTTTCATTTTTACAGCTTTAGCATTTATGGCTTCGGTGATAAACAAAGATAAAGCCAAAGGTATCGGCATATCGCTGGTTATATGGTTCTATATGTCAGTTATATTTGACGCGCTTGTACTTGTGCTTTATTTTGTGTTCAGCTCATACCCGCTTGAAAAAGCTACAATAATAGTATCCGCTTTGAATCCGGTTGATCTTGCCCGCATACTGATACTTTTAAAGCTTGATGTAAGCGCGCTTATGGGTTATACAGGCGCAACGCTTCAGCAGTTCTTTGGTTCAGCTTTTGGTATGCTGTTTTCTTTAGGCTTCCTTCTTCTTTGGGCAGTAATGCCTACACTGCTGGCATTAAGAGTGTTTAACAGGAAGAATTTTTGAAGATGATATTAAAAAATTGAACCACTCCGAATAAGCCCCCTTAGGGCGAATTTCACGGATTACACAAATTTATCCTGTAAGTTTCAGTTGCAAAGTCAAAAAACCACACATATTTAAAGATAAGACTTCAAAAGTCTTAACATTTATCCAAGAAAACCATATCCTCCAAATAATTTATCATAGAAAATACAAATAGACTTATGAAGTCTGATAACCCATATTGTATTTTTATTTTAATAGCAGGGTAATTAAATGTTTTGTATTTTTGTATAATAGACCCCACCCATCACGCCTCCGGCGTGATTGCCCTCCCCAAAGGAGAGGGCATATTTAATTTGGGAAATAGTTATTGAACTAAATAAATTTATGAATACTCTCAAATGTTTTCTGCTCATTATATCTGTATTTGTTACTCCACTATTATACTCACAATCCGAAATTGATACATCATGGAACGGTGCTATTGATATCATGGGCACTAAGATCGGTATCGGCGTTAAGTTCACAACAACGGGAAAAACAGTTCAGGCTGTGATGGATATACCGGAACAGGGCGCAATGGGTTTAGAGCTTGATAAAGTATCATTCAGC
Organism: Ignavibacteria bacterium; assembly: GCA_017303675.1. Classification (NCBI taxonomy): domain Bacteria; kingdom Pseudomonadati; phylum Ignavibacteriota; class Ignavibacteria; species Ignavibacteria bacterium. Next base: position 574,920 of record JAFLBX010000001.1, on the reverse strand, counting down.
AACCCGAAGGTACATTTTGAGCTGCCTGCTTCAAACGGAACTGCCGTGTTTGACGGGCTGTATTACGGTGATTCAATAGGCGGCACATTTTTACAATCCGGCATTAACGGAAGGTTCAGCCTTATCAGGGGCGGACTTGATAACGGTACAACACAGGTTGATACTGTCCCAAAAACCTTCAATACAGAAGAGATAACTTTCTTCAATGACGGAAATACATTTGCAGGTACTATCACTTATCCAAAAGGTGAAGGCAAATACCCGGCAGTGGTGCTTATTACCGGCAGCGGAGCTCAGAACAGGGATGAGGATATTTACGGATTTAAGATATTTAAGATAATAGCCGAGCATCTTGCTAACAAAGATATTGCCGTTCTAAGGTATGATGACAGAGGTGTTGGCGGCTCAAAAGGCAAAAGCGTAAATGAATCAACCACCATGGATTTTGCCGGTGATGTTGCAGCAGCAGTGGAACTGCTGAAGACAAAAGAGTATGTAAATCCGATGGCTATAGGTCTGCTGGGACACAGTGAAGGCGGTATAGTAGCCCCGATTGTTGCGGGCAAAACAAATATTGCTTACATGATATTAATGGCAGGAACAGGTGTAAAAGGTATAGATATAATTAAGGAGCAATCGAAGCTAATAATGAAATCAGAAAATGCAACCGAAGATGAAATTTCAGGTTACATTGTAATGCTTAACCTTATATATGAAACACTTGTGAAAGACGGCAATATTAAAGAGCTTGAAGAACAGCTTGAAAAAAATGTGAGTGACAGCTATGATAAAATGTCACCTGAAGAAAAATCAGCTATAAAAAACAAAGATGAATATGTAAAGCAGACAGCCAAAGACGCCATAAATCAGTTCAGCAGTAAATGGATGAAATTTTTCCTGAGCTATGACCCTTCTTATGCGCTCGAAAAAACGACCATTCCGGTATTGATGCTATTTGGAGGCAAGGACCTGCAGGTGCCCGTAGGGCAGAACCAAAAGCCGATGGAAGACGCGCTGAAAAAAGCCGGTAACAGTAACTATACTACTCTTATTTATCCTGATGCGAATCATTTATTCCAGGAAGCGGGAACAGGGAGTCCGAATGAATACCCGCAATTACCTAAGCAGTTTGTCCCGGGTTTTTTGGATGATATAACAGAGTGGATAAAGCTGCAAAATCAGTGAGATATAAGTGAAAAGTGAAGTAGTGAGATAATGAAATAATGAAATAGTGAAATTTTAAAAAATTTATATTCATAGAAATATCGTAAAGATTTGAGTATTTTAGTAAAAAATGAAAGAAAAGATCAGAAATATTATAGAAAATAATCTGAACGGGTACACCCTTGAAAAGATAATATTGTTTGGCTCAAGAGCACGCGGTGACTATGATGTAAACAGTGACTATGATCTTTATTTGGTTTTAAAAGAGAAGCTTAGCAGAAACCAAAAAATTGAGCTGATGGACTTACTTTCCGGTAAACTGGCAGAAGCAGAAATATGCTCAGATATTTTAATTGGAAATGAAGAAATCCTGCAGCAGAATTCAGAAAATAGTGACAGCATTATAAAGTTTGTTGCTGAAGAAGGTCAGTTAATATGACTGATGATCTGATTACTAAAGGGCTAATTAAAGCTATCAGGGACCTCAAAACGGCGGAACAGCTATTGAGTATATCAAAAAATGATCTTTACACCGATACGATATGTTTTAATTCACAACAATCGGTTGAAAAACTCCTGAAATGTTATTTAAGCAGCAGAAGTATTTCTTACCCAAGAACTCATAATCTGAAATTCTTACATCATTTATGTATTAAAGACGATCCTGAATTTGATTTTATCAATGTCGATGGTTTATCTATTTACGCAGTAGATACACGTTATCCGGAATCATTTTATATTCCCAATATTACAGAAGCAGGACAAGCAGTAGAATCAGCACGCAAAATTAAAGATTTTGTATTGAAAAAGCTTAATAAAGAAGAAAGTAAGCTGACATTATTTTAATCCTTATTGAAATTTTTATATAAACCGTAGATGATAAAGCCACGACTGGCGGCAATTGATATAGGAACAAATTCATTTCACCTTGTAATAGTTGAAGTGGATACCAATACCGGCAAGTTCAATATACTTGGGCGGGAAAAGGAAAGCGTACGGCTTGGTTCAGGCTCAGCGGACATGAAATACCTGGGCAAGGAAGCAATGGACCGCGGAATTGCAGCTCTTAAGAAATTTACCGCACTGGCTGATTCAGCCGGCGCGCAGGTGCGCGCCATTGCCACAAGTGCTGTAAGGGAAGCAAAAAACCAGCATGAGTTCATAATGCGCGCAAGACTTGAAGCCGGCATAAGAATTGAAGTTGCTTCAGGTATTGAAGAAGCGCGTTATATATATCTTGGCATACTGCAATCAGTACCCGTATTTGATAAAACCATTTTAATGATTGATATCGGCGGCGGCAGCACAGAGTTCTTAATTGGCAGGGGCAGGGATATTTATTATGATAACAGCTTAAAGCTTGGTGCTATCAGGCTGACAGAAAGGTTCTTTGCAGGAAAAAAAGATACCGATTCAAGATCAGTTAAAGCGTGCAGGGAGTATATTAAAGGATTTATGACTACTGTTACCCGAGAGAGTAAACATCATAAATATGATATTGCGGTGGGTTCATCGGGTACAATTATGAACCTTGCAAACATAATTAATATTAAGCGTGGCGGCGAAGCTGAGGCAAGGCTTAACAATTTTATATTTACCCGGGATGAGCTCTACGGAGCGGTTAATGATATCATCGAAGCGGGGACAATAAAACAACGGCTGAAGATACCGGGTTTAGACCCTGCAAGGGCGGATATTATAACCGCAGGAGCTATATTGCTTGAGCAGATATTCAAAGAGCTGAAGATAAAAGAAATGATGATATCAGAATATGCCCTGCGCGAAGGAATAGTGCTTGATACCATTGAAAAAGAATTTTTGCTGAAGGATAAAGATCACCTTAGCAACATCAGGTATAACAGTGTTATGCATCTTGCAGAAAATTTCAGGATAGAGAAAGAACATTCCGCCCATGTTACGGGGCTTGCCCTTAAGATGTTTGACCTCACAAAAAGGCTGCATAAGCTTGGACCCGCGGAGCGTGAATACCTTGAAGCTGCGACTATTCTGCATGAAGTGGGCGGGTTTGTATCACACTCCCAGCATCACAGGCATTCATATTACATTATCAGGAATGCGGAAATGCTTGGCTTTACTGAGAACGAGAAGGAAATTGTAGCTAATGTTGCAAGATACCACCGCAAGAGCCATCCTAAACTTAAGCACCCGGATTTTGCCAAGCTTACGGCTGATGAGCAGCTTGTGATAAGGAAGCTTGCAGCAATATTGCGTATTGCAGACGGACTGGACAGAAGCCATACATCATCTATAAGTAATATTGATATATCTCACAGTGAAGGCAGGGTAACATTCAGCATTACCGGTAACGCTGAAAATATTGAGCTTGAAATATGGGGTGCAGAAAGCAAACAGAAATTGTTTGAAGAAGTTTTTGGCGTAGAGGTTGAGTTTAAATCTACATTATGAACAGGTATAAATTTTAATATAAAATGTGCACACCCTTAAACACAAATTATTTCAAAAATTTTATTTTATAATGATTGTTTAAAAGTATTTTCAATATTCTTATATTTGAAAATTCTAAATAAATTAATTTGATATAATATGACGGGAAAAATACTGGTTTTTCTGTTAATTTTTTTTGCTTCATCAAAGATCTTTTCATTTGGCGGCGGGCACGACTCACTGCTTTTTGATGATTCTGGTACAAAAATTTCAGTTCCATACAGCAATGAATGCAAGGTTAAAGTAGTCCAGGTATCGGGGCTGGTAATAGGTTCAGTTAAGATCATGGAATTGCTGCAGGCATGCGGCGAGGAGGTTGATACTGTTTATCGTACCCTAAACGGAGAGCAGCTGAAAGTTGGCTTTGATATAGTAGAAAATGAGGAAGTGAAAACAGGTGAAGACGGTTTTGTTAAGCTTGAACTTGCTGATGGTTCTGTAATGATTGTTGGACCGAACAGCTCGCTTATGTTCACAGAAAATCTGTGTAAAGAAACAAAAACGGTTGTAAAGCTTATCAACGGCAGTATTTGGACAAAAGTAAAAAAATTGCTAGGCGGCGGTAAGTTTGAAATATCAACAGAAAATGGCGGTGGTGGGGTAAGGGGAACTGAATTTACATATGAAGTTTTGAATGGAAAAGATATTGTAAAAGTTTATGAAGGTTCTTTTGAAGTAAATCCGCCAAAAGATATGAGCGAGCTGGAAAGCTCAGCGAAACAAATGGAACAGCTTCAAAAAGATTATGAAGCGGGAAAAATGACAACAGAAGAATTTACGACAAAGCTACTTGCTTTATCACAACTTGCAAGTCAGCAGGCCGGGGAAATAAAACCAACTCTTGTTGAAGCAGGTTATATGGTTACATTAACAAATAAAATCGGAATGCCGGAACCAATTCCTCCAGGGGAAACAAAATGGTTTGAAGATGCAAGATTTAAATAGACGAATTATTACATAACGGTGTTTAATTAATCCCCGCTATTTAGGGGATTTTTTATAACCTAATCATATTAAGCTCATATACCTTTCCCTTATCACATCAAAATGCCAGCGCTGATGGCCGGGAAGTATAAAACCAATATCTGCAGCTGTGTATTCACCAGCGAAGCTTTTTCCCTTACGCAGTAAAATATCCGGTGTAAATGACCTGTACATATCCAGCAATGACCTGTGAAGATTTAATAATTCAGAGATCAATGTTTCAAGACCTCTAACTGAAGCATTTGCTTCGGTTACATAGTCATTTTCAGAAAAGGGCGGCAGCGGTTGTTTTTCGCCCCGCGCAATTGAAAGCGCTCTGTAAATAAATATTCTTTCTGTATCAATTAAATGCTGAAGAATATCATTGATCGTCCATTTACCCGGGGCATAAGTTTTAAGTCCTATTGAATTCCATTTATCAACGGGAATTTGTTCAACTTCCTTTATGGATATTTCTATAGCTGTCAGGATATCAACATCATCACATTTATTCATATAGCGTTCAAAATATTCGGGCATTGGGTTAATTTCAGAGAGTTTCATTTTCATATTACTATTTAATTGATCGCGTTGTATTATTATAATAACTGATATTGTATGAATATAAACTGAAAATTTTCAAACACAGCCATTATAATAAACAAATATAAATCAGTTAAGTTAAAAATAACGGTCATTTTTATGACATTTAAAGCCGATATATTTTTGGCGTAATATGACCGCCATATGGCTTATTTGATCTGTGAAAATTAATTAAATTTGCTGAAATCATAAAGATATGGCAATAAAATTTTTATTTGTAATGCTCCCTGAAATGCATTTGCTTGACCTTGCGGGACCGGAACAGGCAATAGTAGAATCAATTGATTTTGGCGCTGATTTTGAAATAGTACACTGCGGGATCAATGAGGGAATAAATACTTACAGCGGATTAAATATCAGTGTATTGAAAAATTACAGGGAAATCATTTTAAATCAGGGTGATTTTATTTTTATTCCGGGTTCCAGAGTAAATTATTTTCTTTCAGATAAATTTAAAAAAGAAACGGAATTTTTTGACTGGTTAAATTTACAATACAGCAGAAAAGTAAACGTTTGCAGTATTTGTTCAGGATCATTCGCACTTGCACAGGCAGGTTTGCTTGATGGTAAAGAAGCTACTACACATTTTAAAAGAACGGCACAGCTTGCAGAACTTTTCCCCCTGGTTAAAGTTCGCGAAAATATTCTCTTCACAGAGCAAAAGGGAATATATACAAGCGCAGGTATTGCTTCGGGAATAGACCTGACCCTTCATATAATTGAAAAGCTGAAAGGAAGCTACTTTGCATACAAGGTTGCCCGCGAGCTAGTTGTATACAACAGGCGTAACGGGGAGCATGCCCAGAAAAGTATATTACTTGAGTTCAGGAACCATATGCATTATGGAATTCACCGCGCACAGGATATGGTAAACGAATCACTGGATAAAGGGCTGGCTGTTGCTGATCTTGCTGATGCGGCAAATATGAGCGAAAGGAATTTCACACGGATATTTAAAAAGGAAACAGGCATAACTGTTGGAGAGTATATAAGAAAAATCAGGGTTGAAAGAATAAATCAATTAATGAAAAATCCTGATATATCCAGGCTGCAGATAGCGCGCAAGTGCGGGCTGAAAAGCGAGCGGCAATTAAGAAGGATAATAAATTACAGCTGAATTAATATTCTATCTTTTCTAGGAATAAGCCTGAAGGCGGTGCTGTATATTCAGCCGGTTTAAACTTGCCGGCGTGTTTTCCGTTCAGCAGCGGGAATATTTCATCTGCGGAAAGCTTTCCCCTGCCAACTTCAGCAAGTGTGCCGACTATGCGGCGTACCATCTTCCACAGGAAATGTGAAGCTTTGATGCGGATATAAATTTTGTTTTCGTCTTCGGTTATGGTTAAGGATTCCACCATACACTTGGTTGATTTTTCGCCGGGAGTATCATCAGAAAACGCTTTGAAGTCATGCATTCCCGTGAACAAAGGTGCCGCTTCTTTCATTTTCTTAACACTTAGCTTATCCTTTACCCACCACACAAAGCGTTTTTCAAACGCCGTCCGGCGTTTAGATATAACATAGAGATACTGCCTTGATCTTGCGCTGTGGCGGGCATGAAAATCAGGCCGTGCTTTTTCAATTTCCAGGATATTAATATCACCGGGCAGCTCATCATTGATCTTCATTTTCAGAATCTCGGGCGCAAGCATTGTTTCGCATTCCAAATGTGCAACCTGCTCTGATGCGTGTACGCCTGCATCGGTCCTGCCTGAGCCCTGCAGGTCGATAAATTTATTTACGCCTTTGTTTCTTTTAAAAACAGCCTGTACAGCAGTAATCAACGTGCCCTGTACGGTTTTAACCTTGGTTTCTCCCGGCTGTTTCTGCCAGCCTGAGTAGTTAGCCCCGGCGTATTCGAGATAAATCTTGAATTTCATATTTTGCTGATTTTCATATTACAAAGATAGGTATATAATTAAACCGGTACTAATTATTACTGAATTTTTCTTCAAGCCAGTCTTTTAAGCCAATCGAGTGATTGTTTTTAAATATCATTTCTGCATTAATCAGCCTGTTTTTATCGTCTGAAATCCTGTACTGAACAAGCTCGCCGAAACATGAAACAAAGTTTAGGTATGTTTGCTTCTGGAAATCAGAGATCTCCGTGCTGTTATTGAGATATTTTTTGAATGTTTCAAGCAGGCTTAAAGCTTCTTCATAATAACTGAGCTCAAAATACGAAATAAGCATTGAGCTTCTGACTTCAAGCTTGTAAAATGCAGTATTCAGATCTATTTTCTGCGCAGATTTTAGTACACTTTCAAAATCCTTTTCTTTCAGGCTTACAAGCATTCTGCAGTAGTTCAAAGTATTGTTTTTGTCGTCATCTGAAATCAGCTTACCGTTCTCATTTATAAAGTTTTTCACCCATTTAATTTCACCAAGATCAACGGCGGTTTTGCACGTGTTGCGGAAGAGTGACGGGTGAAATGAATTTGAACCATTGTAGGAAATAATACTGTTGTTAAGCTTAATAATATTCAGCTCAAACAGCTCCCTGATAAAGCTGTGATCGCCTGAATTAATTTTTTTAGCGCAGACATTTTCAGCAGTTGAAAGAAGGAGGAACTTTTCCTTAAAGCTGAATTTTGAAAGGTGCGCTGATACTATTTCCTTAAGCAGGTAATAGTATGTATTATCTTCAGAGCTTATAACGGCATTTACAGCATAGTAATAAGGTGCTATAAAAATAAACTCATCAGGATAATTTTCTTTGATAAGCTCTATAATGCCTTCATCGTTTATCAAATCATTAAACTTCAGGAATTTTACATCTTTGCCCTGCCGTTTATAGTAATCACCAATCAAAACCAGGTTTGCGCGGGTTTTATAGTGCGCTACCAGGAAATCAAACAGCTGGCTTGATGCAATTTCTTCTATATTATTAAACGCCTCATGCTGCCGGCTCCGCACAGAAAGATAGTGCGCGCTTTCATTATTTATGAAAACAAGATCTTTGAAATAATTTGAATCAAAAGAGTTTTTTGTAAGATCGTTTCTTAATGAATCCAGCGCTTTTATAAAAAACTTATCAAGCCCTTTTTTATTTAAATCAGAAACCTGTTTTTTTTGCCGAAGCCTGCTGTCGTTTTTAAATGCTTCAAATTCCAAAAAAGCGAGGCATTTATTATAGTAATCTGAAAGCAGGTTCTTGAGAATGTTATCATTATATTTTTTACCCGGGAATACGCTGCTGTAAAGATTCTCATTGTTCAGCTCATCTGATGTAAATGACGGGTAGAATTTTTTTAAATACGCAGTAAGCTTAACTAAGTTAGAATTTTTATTGAAATATGGTGATTCAATAAAATCACCAAAAACAGAAAACTCTGTTTTTGAGAGTGTTTTCAGGATTTCCAGAGATTTAGTCTTCAGCATCGTTATTATATTTTCCGGTAAAATATGCATAAATTTTGCAAAAATCGAGAATAATACGTGCGTACCCGCATTTTACGATATTATATTTTGTTATATTTTTCTTTGCTCTGCTTGGCCCTGTAAGTTATTATTGTGCACGTTTGAGCACAATTGTGCACATTAAGAAATGACTAAACCAAAAACCAGGAAAATATCAAAGGGATACAGATTAAAGCCTGAGACACATGAACTGATAAAAGTTTTGCAGGAAATGTTTGATACAAGCGCTGATACCATAATATATAAAGCCTGCGAACAGTATTACAATCAAAAAGTAAAAAAAATTAATAAATAAAATATAATGGATTACAGTATAAAAAACCTAAAATACTTACTATCAATTGTATCAATAGCGGTTATTGTAGTATATTTTTCATTTTCCGGAACTTTAAATGAATTTTGGAGCAGCTTATCAAAAAGCGAAGAACAAAAATATTTTGAAACAAGAGAAGAAAACCTTGAGAAACGCAGAAAGAAAAACGAAGAGAGAAAAAATAAAAATCCATATGAAAATTACGAGAAAGCATATAACAAAAAAATCCCATCAACGGAAGAGCTTAACAGAATAGAAAAAGAAGTATTTTCAATGCCCGGTGAAGACATTACAGATATGCAGCCTTATGATACATGGAAAAGCCTTGGTCCAAACGGAATGGTGATTGATATTGATAAAAAATACTGCGGCCGGGTGCTTGATCTTGGGTTTGAAGGAGCGCCTACTTTGCTGGTTGGTTCAGCCAGCGGAGGTTTATGGAAACTATGGGGAGCCGGAAGTATTCCGGCTGCAATATCAGATGATGTATCCAAGCTAATAATAGGAGCTTTTGCAACTAATCCAAATGATACAAATAACATTTTAATTGGAACAGGTGAACCAGCCGTAACCGTAGGAGACGGGATGTTCCGGACTACTAACGGTGGGATAACCTGGCTTCCGGTTGCTCTTCCATTGCAGCCTAATAATTTTTACAGAATTAAATACCGTCCCGGCTCTAACAGTGTGGTTCATGCCGCTACTAATGGAGGTTATATGCGCTCTGATAACGGAGGGATTTCCGGCTCGTGGAATCTGCTCCTCAGTGGAATTGTGACAGATGTCTCTGTTGTATCTTCAAGTCCGGATATATTATATGCCGCTGTATATGGAGATGGTTTATATAGATCAAACAATAACGGAGATAATTTTACCCGGATAAATACAATTCCGGTTTCTGCCGGTAACTGGGCTACAGCTTCAGTATCTATCGCACCTTCAGACCCTAATTATGTATATGTATCTATTGCAAACTTTAACGGAAGAACAACGGGTTTTTTCAGAACTACAAACGGGGGAAACACATGGCAGGATATTTCATGGAGAAATCATTTAAACGAAATTGTGGATATTCACTGGAACCAGGGCAATTATAACAACTGTATCTCAGTATCACCTGTTAACAGGGATGTGGTTCTGCTGGGCGGCGGGTCTTTGCTCAGAACTTCGAACGGCGGAGCAAACTGGTTTGAGTTCAGCAGCGCTGATGTGCATCCTGACCAGCAAATAATTAAATGGTACAACAGCCAAAATGTTTATATAGGCAATGACGGAGGAATCAACTATTCTACAGATGCCGGATTAACATGGTACACAATTCTTAATGATTTTCCTTTTACACAATTTTACGGGTTTGATGCCGCTGTATTTAACAATACAATTTTTATGGGAGGCGGTACGCAGGATAACGGAGTAGTTATTTCCACAAACAACGGAGCGAACTGGAATATTGTAACTGGTGGTGATGGGTATGATTGTGATATAGATAAAAGCAATCCAAGCAGAATGTTCTGCAGGTTTAACGGAAGTTTTTCCAAAACTACAAATTGGGGGGTTAACTGGTCACCCGCGGGTACAGGTTTAAACGGTTCAATAAATATTTCCAATATTGAAAATGACGGTACACCAAACATTGCTCCTTATTTATACATTGGAAACGGAAATAAAATTTTTGAATCAACCGATATGGGTTCAACCTGGACTCAATTTACTTCTCAAACCTTCAATACCAATGTGTGGCGCATTAATGCGGCTAAGTACTTAAGTTCACAGACAGTCATATATTCTATTCTTTGGAACGGGGGGAATCCAAATTACGATGATATGCTGTGGGTTTATGATAACGGCAGCTGGTATAACCGCGCTGCAGGATTACCTTTGGTACCATTAAGATATGTTGCACAGCATCCCAGAAATAACAATAAAGCTTATGCATTAACGGAAAACTTTCAAAGTAATCAGAAAGTTTTTAAAACTACTAACAGGGGCATAAACTGGTCCAATATTACCGGAGACTTGCCTAACATTCCGGTTATGGATCTAGTTCCGCACCCTGTAAACGATAATATTTTATTCCTGGCATCAGATTACGGAATGTGGAAAACATCAAACGGCGGTTCAAACTGGTTCAGGTGGACAGCGGGAATGCCTGTTGGCAACAAAATAACAGAACTGGAGTATATTGACAGTGTTTCTAACGGTAAATTCTATATAATGGCGGCTTCACACGGCAGAGGAGCATGGATAAGAGACGGAGCTAACGATAACTTTGTGGGATTTAATAACAATGAAACACCTGCTAAATTCAGCTTAAGCCAGAATTATCCCAACCCTTTTAATCCCGCGACAACAATAAAATTTTCACTTGCCTGGGCAGAAAATGTTAACATTAAAGTTTACGATATTACAGGTAAGGTTGTAAGTGAGCTTGTAAATTCCAGGTTTAAAGAAGGCAGCCATACGGTAAAATTTGACGGCTCTAATCTTGCATCAGGTGTATATTTCTACAGGATAACCACTTCGAGATTCAGTGACGTTAAAAAAATGATACTGGTAAAATAATTAAAATTATGAGAACTGTTTTTATAATAGTATTATTTTCAGTAATTAATTCTGCTTTCAGCCAAAGTGATGATTATAAATATACAGAACCGGGTGATTCAACCCTGCTGAAAGACGGCGGCAGGATAATAACACTGATAGATAACAACGATTTTTGTGTGTTCACAGAATATGATATATTTCTTGAAACGGTAAAAAGCTATTCAAACAGCCCGGCTGCAAAAAAAATTTATGAGGTATTTATTAATTATAAAGGCACGGGAAACATTATTGCTGACAGTGCAGCCGGAGACCCCGGGTTATCTGAGAAATTGAGAATGGTAAAAGGTGTTGTAATTTCCACCGGTAAAATTTTAATACTGAATAAAATTACCGGTAATCTGGAAAAACAAATGACACATGAATATGATAAAAATATGTGTACAACCCTAAAAACAGGCAATAAAACCATAATATGGTATTGTATGGGACAAAATTGAATAATTCAACAAATTAAATTATAAGGAACAACGATGAAAAGAAAATTAATTTTAGCTTTTGTATTATTTGCGGTAACAGTTGCATCAAAAATTTATTCCCAGGATCTGCCTTACAGCGGCAACTTAACCTGCACAATAGGCGGAACGCCGTTCAGCGGAAAAATAACCTCCGCAATTTATATGGCTGCTGATGATGTATTGAATTTCAACATAGAAAACGGAAGCGGCGGGCTATTTCAGTTTGCAATTTCGCAGCCTAAAAAAATGATTCAACTACAAATGCCTTTTACTGCAAACTATGAAGTTCAGTACCCGCGCCTGACAACAAATTCCGCAGAGCATATGTTTTACTTTACTTATAACAGGGATAAAAACAGGACAGAGAATAATTATGTTATGCTTAATGCACAATTTAAGCTGAACAGGTTTGATCTTACTGATAATACAATTCAGCTCGAATTTTCAGCAACTGTAATTTCGGGAATGCTTCAGCCTGATGGCACATTCAGAGAAACTGACAGGCTGATTATAGAGAACGGGGCCACAGATAATATAAAGTTTATGGGATTATAAATCACCCAACAGGCCATAATAATAAAGCCTGCTTTTTAAAAGCAGGCTTTATTATTAACTGTGAATTTTATGTACAGGCTTTTTTACTCGCCCCATTTACGCAGACTTGGAGCTATTCGCTGACCCTTTGTATTTCCCGGCGCGGCGGTTTTTTTCTGCGGATTGGGTTTTCTGGGTGTATCATCATTATCGCATGAACTGCCTGCAAGCTGGTTTGATGAACAGTTCCACCAGTCTTTAACATAATCCAGGTGTCTTCTGAACCAGTTACTTTTTCTGTTAAAGTCAGTTGGGTTCTTAACCGCATCCATACCATCTTTCATGTGTTTATCGGCATTGAATTCATCCATGTTGCCTGATTCACTGCCTTTGCCCGGGTTATTGGAATCCTTGCGATACTTTGCGATTTTTTTGAAGAAGTCGTTAGCTGTTGTTAAACGCGCTTTATAAAGCGCTGAAGTCGGGTCATTTGGATATGATTTAAACTCAGTAACATTCTTAAGCTCCTTGCCGTCACCGCGAATCATCCACCCGAAATTTTCAACAAGCTCTTCTTCTCCGGGGTTTGTACCTGTGAATTTAACTGACTTAAAGCGGTAAATCGGGTAGAATTTTCCATCATCACCTTTCATAACATCGCTTCCCGGTTCATCAAAATAGCTTACTTCTATCTTATCGCCGTTTTTTTCAAAAAGCGTAATTCTCCCTTTATCATCACGTGTGATATTTACAGCCTGCGGGCGATAAAATTCCAAAATTGATTTCTGGTAACCTTCGGGCATCATTCTCATGTAGAAGCCATCGCCAATATAAGCCCAGTTGCCCGGGTCAATTTGTTTCTTCATCAGGTTTGAAGGCGGGTCGCCCGGCAATACCGCCATACTTTCAATTTCTTCAAAATTGCTTGAGGGATCGGTTAATTTTCCGCGCAGGTCTTTGTAGAATTTTGCCGTAGATCGGACTTCTTCCGGCAGAAGGTCAAGCGGTACATCGCTTATGCCAACACTAAGCTCTGCAATTTCCGAAGGAGTGAGAAGCGGTTTTACGCGGAGCTGAAGCTCCGGCTGCAGGTCTGTGAATTTAGCACCGTAAATAATTGACCACAGTAAAAGCTGGATATCTCTTTGCGCAATTTCCGGGTGATCTGCTGATCGGGTTAAAATATTTGTAACCAGGTTATCAAGCTTGCCTTTGATAGGTGCTATTAAATGACCTGAACCTTTTGTGGGTCCGTGTGTTCCGGCTTTAAGGCAGTAGCTTTGCACAGTAAGCCTGTAGTAACCGGGTCCAAGCGGCGCGTTATAGTCAGCAGGCTCAACCGGATCGTAATAATCTCCTATATCATTTACCCAGAATGAAACAGGGTAGGCATCATCTATTGATGTGGTGATATTTTTTTCTTCGAGGATATCCGGAACGACAGTTTTTTTGATGATATCTTCGAATTGTGCCATTGTAACAAATGGTACAAGCAAAACCATTAAGAAAAATAGTTTTTTCAGCATGATGGTGTTAGAATAATTAATTGATTAATATACAAAAATAAACAGAAAATATTAATTTCCTGTTATCAAAAAAGCTGACTTGAAAATGAATGAAAGGGCTGCATTGAAAAATTTTTTCGTTTCTAATCCACCCATTTGCGAGGAGTAGTTTTCAAAATAAATCTCAAAAAGGATTTCTTAGGAGCATTTTGAAACAAGTGAAAATTCTGTTACTTTCTTTTGAGCGATTCCCGCATCATGTGCGGGACATGCGCCAGAAAGTAACCAAAGAAAAATCGACCGCTGATGAAAATTTCCTAAAATTATCTTCGCCGTACAGGAAAATAACCCGTCCGGCTTGATGCGCACCCTAGGTGCGATTTGCCGGACTCAAACAAATTTTCCTGTGTTCATACTGCGAAGCTAATTTTTTTACGGAAATTTTCAAAGGCGGTTTTATATGTGAGTAAAATGCTGAAATGGGAAACTGCTTCAAAATTGTTTTACATCACAATTAAAAAAGGGGCTTAATAGCCCCTTTAATCTGAAAAATAACTGCACCAAGAATATAATTCATGCCATCAGAAATGGTGGTTAGATAGGAGCACTAAGTTAAATAACTTATTATTTCTTTTTTGATATAAGTGCATCTATGCTGTATTTACCGGCACCGATGAAAAGAAGAGCCATAAATACTGCGAACATTTCCATAGGATAAATTACCCTGTTCCATGGATCGAGCTTGGAAGTATGCTGAATGAAAGCTACAAGCATTGTAAATGCCATAAAAGCAGCTGCGGGTCTGGTGAATAAACCGAACAGGATCAAAATTCCCCCGCCAAATTCTGCGGCAGCAGCCATAAATCCCCAGAAAGTTGGCGCAAATGTTATGCCGAGGTTTGCCATCGAGCCACCCAGCTTAGTCCAAAGCTCGGGTCCCCCGAACATTTTACCCCATCCGTGAACGAAAATAAACGCAAAACCGATACCAATTCGCAAAAAAAGCGTTCCTGCATCGCTGTACTTGTTAAGAAAGTTTGTTATCATAATAATTTATAGTTAGTTAGCGGTTAGTTATGTGTTGTAACACAAATATAGGTGTAATAAGTTTCAGGGGTGTGGATAATAATAAGGGGCTGTCTCTATTTCGAAGTAACGGACTATTTTAATGCGAGAAAGCAGCAATTTGGATTTGTAATTTCAACGGAGCATTTTGATACCACCCCGCAATCCGGCGGTTGCCGGATTGCCTCCCCTCCTTAATTAAGGAGGGGAGCAAAATTATACAATTATTATTTCTTAATAGTGAATTCGTGTTTAAGGGAATCGTTGACCATATAAAGCCGGAGGCTTTTGGTGCTGTCGGCATTTATCTTTATGGTGTTATATGATTTATCAACGGTAACTGACGCGTTATGATATCCCGGTGAGAGCATTACAATTTTTACAAAATTTTCATCGCTGCTTAATTCACTAATTAATTTTCCTTTTTTAAAAACTACATCGCGGTTTATCTGCATATAGAGCTCTTTGCCGTACAGAGATTTATCAAAAATAATTTCGTAGTTCTTTAGTTGTTTTTCCATCTCACCTTTTCCGATCTTTTCAATTGCATTTACGCAGTTATTCCACTCTTTGCTCCATGAACTTTGAACAAAGCTCATACCTGAATTACTTATTTTAGCGTGTTTACCCGGCTTCCAGCTTAAGTAAATACTTTCACCGCCGCGGTCATAAACTTTTTCTTCAAATGTATCAATTTCATCGAACCTGTTATCCCTGAACACTGCATAAAGCTTATCAAGCTCAGAATCCGATAATTTAAAATCAACGCGGGTAATTGCGCCGCCATCATTTATTTTATAGAAACAGGAATCTTTAGATATATAAATATTTTCACTGTAATACATCATGCCGCCGCTTTGGGAATAGCTGAATGTGATGTTATCGGGGCGTTTTTCAGGAAGGGGAGTGTTATCAGAGCCGGAAGTGCTTTTTGCGCAGATAAATCCGCTGAATATGAACGCTATATTAATTAAAGCTATTGTTAAATACTTCATTTTCAATTTCATAATATTTTTCAGTTAGTTATGTTACTGAAATTTCCGTGGTTTTGTTCCGTTGATACAAAATTAAGTATAAAATTTTAAACACACCCCGTCACGAGCTTTGCTCGTGCCACCCCTCTCAAGAGGGGAATTTAATTCAATAAAATGCAAAATTCAGATTATTACATAAAAAAGCTTGGACTCGAAAAACACCCGGAAGGCGGGTGGTTTAAGGAAGTTTACAGATCATCAGAGGAAATATCGGGCGAACATCTGCCGGAAAGATTTTCGGGTAAAAGGCATCACTCAACTTCGATATACTTTTTGCTGAGCTCAGATACTTTTTCGGCATTCCACAGAATTAAAAGCGATGAGCTTTGGCATTTTTACGAAGGCTCACCCGTTACAATTTATATGATAAGCAGTGAAGGAATTTACAGCGAGATCACTTTGGGAAGAAATATTGAAAGCGGTGAAGTGCTTCAGTGTGTCATTCCGCACGGGGTGTGGTTTGGCGCAAAGGTAAGTTCTGCGGATTCATTCTGCCTGGTTGGCTGCACGGTCGCTCCGGGATTCCATTTTGATGATTTTGAATTAGCAGAACGTGATGAGCTTTTGAAATTGTTTCCCCAGTATAAGGAAATAATTGAACGATTAACGGGGAATTAAAAAAAGTTTAATGCGGCTGAGTAAAAAATTCATTTCAGCCGCACTAAACTTATATAGGAGGAAGCAAAATCAGGGTTAGATCACATTTCTAAATTTTTTTCATCTTCTTTAAAATGAATTGAATACAGGTCTTTTCTTCTATCCTGCCAGTTCAGAACACTTCCAAGTTTTTGCTGACGTTTAATCAGGTTTATATCAAGATCATGGAATATTAATGTTTCTATGTTTGGCGAGCATTCCGCGGCAATTCCGTCACGTTCAAACGGAATATCGGAAGGGGTTAATATTGCTGATTGAGCGTAATGAATATCAAGATTTTCAACAGCCGGGATATTTCCCACGCATCCTGCTATAACAGTATATACCTGGTTTTCAACACATCTTGCGTGCGCACAGTATCTTACTCTTAAATAGGCTGATCTTTCATCAGTATTGAAAGGGACAAATATAATGTTTGCTCCTTTTTCTACAGCAATTCTGGATAGTTCCGGAAATTCAATGTCATAACAGATCAATATTGCTATTTTGCCTTTATCCGTATCAAAAACTTCTACTTTATTGCCGGGTTTAACTCCCCACCATTTACGTTCACTTGGAGTTATGTGAATTTTATACTGTTTGCCAATTGTACCGTCACGCCTGAAGAGATAGGAGATATTATAAAGATCATTACCTTCAAGGGTGAAATGTGAACCGCCGATAATATTTATATTATATTTTATAGCAAGTTTGGTAAAGACCTGGAGATACTTAGGGGTATATTCTGATAGTTTGCGCATCGCTATGCCCGGGCGTTCGGGTTTCATAAACGTAAGGAGCTGGCTGGTAAACATTTCAGGGAAAAGAATGAAATCGCATCTGTAATCAGAAGCAACATCTATGAAATACTCACAATATTTCGCGAAATCTTTGAAATCTTTCAATTGACGCATTAGATATTGAATAGCGCAAACCCTTACATACTCAGGTTTATTGCTGAAGGATCTTGATGAATTAGGATCGTAATCAATATTGGTCCACTCAAGATACGTAGCGTATCCCATCGACTCTTTATCAGATGGGAGGTAATCCGGGATAAGTCTTATTAATACAAAGTTGTTTGAGATTTGCGGGGTTAAAACCGGATCAACCAGCTCTTTTGAAATAACTTTATCAATATACTCCCTGGCACCTATTTTAGCGGAGTACTTTGAGTACCCCGGAATCCTTCCGCCTATGACGATCCTTTTTAAATTGAAACTGCGGGCAATCTTCTTTCTTTCATTATACAACCTTCTGGAAAGTTTCAGTCCCCTGAAATCAGGAGAAGTCATAATTTCTATTCCGTAGAGAGTGTCCCCGTTCACATCGTGGTTTGTTATAAATCCGCCATTGGTAATTTCATTCCAGTTGTGCACAGAGGAGTACTCATCAAAATTAAGTATCAGGCTTGAAGAAGAAGCTATGATCTTTCCGTCATATTCAATACACACCTGTCCTTCGGGGAAAACTGAAATAAGACTTTTAAACTGCTCAGGTGACCAGGGTTTCATTTTCGGGAAACACTTTTTCTGAAGAACCGTTATAGCATCATAATCTTTACCTTCAAGAGGTCTTATCTTCAGTTTTTTTTCGAACTGTTTCAGGTTTAATTCACTCATGAATTTTCCTCCTTAGATTAATATCTTAATATCAGGGCAATTTTGCCGTACTGATCAAGTTTTCCGTTTTCAAAAAAAACCACCTTGCCGCCCTTTGATACAACATTCTCAATAATTTCGTCAACAGCATCATCAGTATGTAAATCGCTGTCAGAGGCGGACTTGTCACCGGGTACAAAACCCTTTTCGGTAATAGTACCTATCATTGAAAAGTTGATTTCTGTTAGCAGGGTCAACCCCCTGCCTTCTTTCGCCAGTTTCCAAACCTCATCAATTCCGGCGGCAAATTTTTTTGCACCTGCGGCTTTTTCAACTTCTTTAAGAATATCAGCTCTTATCACGGCAAATCCGTTTTTAGCGATTGGCCAGATAAGTTTTGCCAATTCATCGCGGGATGAGTTTCCATAGTTTCCGGTAAGCTCACCCAGTACGCGGGACCTAGATTTTGAGATCTCCTTAAAAAGAGCGATTTGCTTTTGGGTACCTGCAATTATGTACGGTATATTTTCTGAACCGCTTATTTCAATCAGCAATAGATCTACTTCACGCAAATAATTTTTTAATCTTTCTTCATTTTCGTGTATCCTGTCGTTAAATGAAGTATCGGTAATTTCTCCTGATTTAATATCATGAACAAAATTCTTTAAAGGAAGTTCGGGGTGATTAATTTCAATAAGATTTTCCCTTATTCCCGAATAGAACCGGGTATTTTTTTCATCGATTATTAATGCTAGATAAGGCTGCGAACGGTTAAGGCCAAATACAAGATCCCTGGTCGCAAAACTCTTATCAATTATTACACGTTCTTTTACCGGGAAACTGAAATTGAATTTATAATTGTCATCGTTACTTATGAATACAGCCAAGCCATCGAGCAGATTATTATAATCTACACTCTCAGCAAGATCGTTCAGTTTTTGAGTTATGCCTGAAATGTCACTTTTTTCGGATTCTTCCCTGAGCCTGCGCTGCGCTGTGCTGACAAGGTTTTTCAGTCTTATCTTATCCTGCTGGTTTTCGGGGAAACTCCGGTGGGTAGGCATTAAAATTGAAACACAGGGAAATGTTCCTTTATTCTGAAGCTCCTTTAAGATTTGTCTGTTCATCTTTATATCCTTTTCTTTTAGAAAGCAAAATTTAATCCATAAATCAGTAAATAATGAATAGTTTAAATTATGCTTTATTTAAATTATTATTTGATTACATTACTTTTTATTATATTATTATTAAATTAATATGTTTGCTTTATTAATTACCGCGAAAGAAAACAGATGAAAAAAATTAATTCAATTATTGTCCCGGTTGATTTTTCCCAGGCGTCAATAGAGGCTGTAAGATATGCCGCGTTCCTGGGAAAAAAATACAACTCAAAAATACATTTAATTAATATTATACCGGGATTAAATTATTTTTTCGCATATCCGGATGCCGGGATTACTTCTGCGCAGGTCCTGAGCTCGCATCAGAATATGGTTTCTGAATTGATGCGAAATAACAAAGTGAGATTATCTTATATAGAAAGTACGGATTATTTGAAATTTGTTCAAGTCAAAAGCACAGTAATAGCGGGTAGTAACATATATTCAGATATAATATCATTTGCAGAAGATAAAAACGCTGATCTGATAGTAATGGGTTCAAACGGTAGTTCATCTTTAAAGAAAACATTCATTGGTTCAAAAACAGAACGGATAATGAGATTAACTTCAATTCCTGTGATAGTAATACGCGGCCGCCACGGCCAGAATAAGATCCACAAAATAGTATTTGCATCCAGATTTGAAAGGGATTGTTACAAGGTATATCCCGCATTAAATAACCTGGTCAAAGATTTTAATCCTGTTATACATTTACTCAGAATAAACACTAAAAACGAATTCAAGTCCTTTGATGAATTGAAGGACGGCATCAATAAATTCTCAAAAAGATTCCAGGGCAATTTTGTTCCGCACGTTAGGGCAAGTTATGAAATTGATGAAGGAATTACCAGGTTCGCCAGGTCAGTTAAAGCAGATCTTATAGCAATAGGACTGAAAAGAAAAAAAGGAGCTTCGAGGATATTGGGAAGCAGGACAGCTGAAGGGGTTTGCAGGTTAACAAACATACCTGTACTCGCAATTGATATTCCTTAATTGCGTACGGCCGGATCAATACAAGCAGGCGTTACTTAATTATCACTGTATCTGTTTTGAATTTTTCTTTAAGATACGCGTAGATCTTTTCAATTGCGATCTTCCTGTTCTTTGATGAAATATTCCTTCCCCAGTTAATAGTAAATGAAGGTATTACTCTGACTTTGAGAGAATCAGTGTAATTATTTTCAACAGACTTTTCGAATTTAATGTTTTCAATATCTGGATAATTGCTCTTTAACTCTGCTGCCGATTGAGAAAAGATAATTGAATCATTCGTATAATAGTTAAGTTTTTCTTCCAGCTGTTCAGTTCGTTTTACGTTTTCATCAAGTCTTTTGCTGAGCTCAGCAAGCTCTATGATAGTATTCCTTGTTTCTTCCCCTTCGTGTTCATCAACTAATCCTACCTGAATGATACTTAATTTCATATCATTTAACCCAAAAGAGGACATCTTCTTGCTTAATGAATCCAGCTTAAGAGAATCAATCTGTTCACCTGCAAGAAGTATTTTCAAAGTAGTTGAATCGCCTTTTCTGATGGAATTCCACCTCAGTACATTAGTTTTATCCGAAGCAACATTCCGGTTGATAAAAATATTGATCTTTGCGTTTGTTCTTGCTTCGATTATTATTCCGTAAAAAATATAGATACTGGGTACTGTAATTAATAAGACAAGTGCCATAACGACAAAGCGCATTCTTTTTTTAGTTGCAGCGTTAGGATAGACCTTATACGGAAACCTGAGGAATCTGACAATAAAATATACCGAAAGGCTGATAAATACGGCGTTAATGAAGAAGAGATAAATTGCGCCGAAAAAGATCTTCGCGTTTCCGCTGGCAAGACCAAAACCGGCTGAACAAATTGGAGGCATTAAAGCTGTAGCAATTGCCACCCCCGGGATTGCATTTGCAGCCTTTGAGCGGGACCCGGCAACTATTCCGGCAACTCCGCCAAAAAATGCGACTCCAACATCAAGCAGTGTTGGGTTTGTTCTTGCCAGGATCTCGGTCGTGGGGCTGCCAAGCGGAGAGACCAGAAAGTACGCAGTGCTTGTTAATATGCTTAAAACAACAGCGATCGTAAACTCTTTTACCGAGATAAGTATTGATTCTTTATCGTGAATACCGAAAGAAAGACCAATTCCTAAAATCGGCGACATAAGCGGAGATATAAGCATGGCGCCGATTATAATTGCAGGTGAATTTACATCAAGACCTATTGAAGCCAGCAAAGCAGAACAGATAAGGTACCAAAGGTTAGCTCCCCTCATGGGTATAGCTGATTTAATAGATGCAACAGTATTAACCTTATCAGTATCTGATTTCAGGTCAAAATAGTCCTGGAACTTTGCAATAAAGCTGTGTAATTTATTATTAAAAGGCTTAAGCATAAACAGTAAAATTCAATATAGTATTATTTAAAAAATTATTCTATGATCTTAACGCCACACATCAGCCCGTGACCTATACCTTCAGCATCTGAATATGCCATTTCAATATTTCTCAGGATCATTGCCACCTGCGGCCCGATTACGCTTGCCCAGAAATCGGCGACAGGAAAGCGGTCTGAATTCCTGAAAAGCCATGCAAGAAACTTAAATTCCTCTTCCATAAGCTCGATCTCTTCACTTTCAATGAATGCAGAGATCCTCTTATCTTTATGATTGAGTAAAGCCTCAAGAAAGAATATTACCCTGTTCCAGCTATTCTTATAAGTGACAAGCTTATTCCAAAAAGTTGAATTTTCCGGGATGTACTTTTCTAAATATTCCAGGTTTATCTTAAGATGTTTAGGTTCACCCCGGTAACCATGATCTATTAGCCTGTTAATCTGGTAGCGCAGTTGAGTTGTTACAGGACTCAACAGCCCGGTATCCATATGTCTTCCCACAAAGATGCTTCTATCGTGCATATAACTAATTTCTATTTTCCTGCCGGCTTCTTTGGCGGCGCGCTCCAGTCTCATTTTGAGATCAGAAGGTTTCCAGTAGCATAAGTTAAACCACTCAATTTTATTTTTTTCGCGTTTATCTTTATTGTAAAGATATGCCATAGAGTAAGGCAGTAATTCTTTATCTGATTTCCAGTGTACAGGCCATTCAGGTGAAAATTTTCCGTGTACATCAAAAATGAATACTGAATCCTTTTGAGCGTGCGAGAAGATCTGTCTGAAAAGAGATTCTAATGTATCCGGTGTAAGGTGAGAAAGAGCGCCATAAGACGAAAAATAAATATTGAAAGGTTCATGGTTCAGAATTGCCGGCGGCAGACCTTCTTCGAGATTTGCATATTCAAACTTGAAATTGTGCTTTCCCCTATAATTTGCACGACCCTGCGTGATCATCGAAGGGCTGATATCCAGTCCGTAATACTCGCGTATCTTGATAGGAAGAAGGACGAAATTTTTGTTTACCATTTCTTTGGGGTTTGAAGGCGGTATATGTGTTAAAAGCTCTATACCTTCTCCGCTGCCGCAGCCCAGATCAAGTATTGTAATCGTTGAGTGCTCTTTTAAGAATTTCTCAATGAAAGGTCTGCAATATGTTTTCAGTACCATATCTTCCCAGAATTTTCTTACATTGTCTTTTTTCCCGAAAAGACTTGCTTCTTCATTGCCGTAAAAACCCATCGAAACAGCTGTTTCGTAAAACTCGGTACGGTTTTGATTGCTTCTTATCTTTGACATAATAAAACCTCCTGTAATGAAATTTTAATTCAATAATTCAGTTAGTAATGGTATTGATCATATACAATGTAAAATTTTCGGGGATAATAACAAGGTAAATAATATATTTTGGTTATATTTAACAGTATTGATGATTTTATTTAACAAAAATCAAAATCAATTTTACTATATTTGTACAAATAACCATATACTTATATGATAGAAACCTGGATATTAGTAGTAACATTGTTTCTGCCCAGAATAGCGCTGGCTATAGCTTACTTCAGCCACCAGATACCGGCAAACAATATTCCGTTCATTGGCGATATATTATTGTATGCATTTTTTCCGAGACTGCTGATGATCATATATATTTATGATAACATGGGCTGGGAAAATCCCTGGTTCTGGATACATATTGTGGTAGCAATTCTGGTTTATACAAAAGGCTCACATGAAACCTATAAGAGGAAGTTCAGAAGAAGATAATTTGTTTAGCGGAGTGATCTCATTTTGCAGTTAATTTCCCGATCGCTTCATTCAGCCAGTCTTTGTTTCTGAAGTGTTGAATTGAAGCAAGTTCTTTTTTAAGCAGGCTAAGCTCAGTAAAGCCTGCTTTATTTTTTTCCTTTAGCTGCTGCTTGATTTTAAGCAGTAACCCCAGGTACTTTAAAAACAGTTTCATATCTTTTTTAACATCTTCCTGTTGTCCGAAATCTCCTTTCAGGAACTTCAACGATGAATTTATAACTGACTCGGTTTCGTCAAAATAATTAAGATCAAAGTATATTTTTGCTGTAAGATTTCTCATCATTTGTTTGTGATATGGAAAGTCAGTAGAAATTACTGCAAGTTTTTTTAATGCTTCGCCATAATTTTTTTGAGCATAAAGAATTTCTGCGCTGATATAATTTTCACAGAACAACTTGCTATCGGCAGATACCCTGCTGATATTTTCTTTCAGAAAATTTTCTGTCCATTCAAATTTCCTGAGCTTTACTGCATTCATCGCAATTCCCAAAAAAAGTGAAACGTTAAATGATTGCTTTCTGTATATAAGACCGCTTGATAGGTATGCGCAGTCATTATCAAATTTTTCGAGGTGGAATTTCTCATCTCCCTGTGATATTTTATCAAGGCAATAATTTCCTAAACAAATAAACAGGTTGTTTCTGTCAACCGTTTCCAACACACTATAATTCCGGCTGAACAGCTCTTTCAGGCTGTAATAAAATTTTTCTTCTTTTGTTCTCAGCATCAGAACCAGATTATAATATATAAGTATAAGTTTATTTTCTTCAAACAACGAAGGACTTTCATTGATATGCTTTAACACTTCTTCATACAAAGGCAGGGTGAACCTGAAATTTATCATATTTTCAAGATTAACGGCAAGCAGGAAAAGCTGCATTACACGTGATATGTAGAACATGTGAAAGCTGTTGATCATTTCCTGTGTTTCATTATATTTGAATCCCTCAGAACCGGATAAGTAATGATGGTTATAATCATCGGTTCGGTGTTTGTCGTAAAAATATTCCGGGGAATGTATTCTCTCTTTAAGTATTGAATAATTTCTTCCGGTCTGTTTTTCGAATTCTTTGTTCAGTCTCCTTTCAAAAAATTCAATTAACAAATAATGCTCACCTTCAAAACTATTTTCTTTAAATCTTTTTATTTTAAGGTATTCTTCTGCAAGGCCATATAAGTTTGAAAAGAGATTACGCAATACAGGATCGTTATATTTTTTACCGGGATAAAGCAAAGAATATATTTGTTCTTTTCCTGGAAAATTCCTTTCATCAAAAGGATACAAACCGGTAATAATATTCATTAGTTTAACTACTTTTTCGGTTGAATAATTTTTTCCTGATGTAAAAAAAGGAGAATTTACAAAAAGCTCTAACTCTTTTATTTCCTTTAAAGAAAAAGTGTGCAATAATTTAAACAGTTTAGTCTCTTTCATCCCTTACAATATTTATTTGAATTCTTTAAAAATAAACAAAAAACAGGATATTTTATACAACAATCCCATACAATTATAATTAATTTTATTTGCCCTCTATTACAATTTATATTAGTTTTGAAAAGCGCATAAATTTATGGATTAATTGTAAAAAAAGTTTAATCCCCGGTAGTTTTAATACAGATAAAATTTATGCGCTGATAAATTCTGTAATAAATTAAACTATTGGGGATTTTTTATAAATTATTTAAATACATGAAGAAAACTTTTCTGCTTATTTTATTATTGACCTCTTCATTCAATGCCCAATGGGTAAAAACAGCAAATGGTTTACCTGATCCCGGTATAAATATAAACTGTTTTACCAGCCATAATGGAAATTTATTTATGGGTACCGGCGGCCAGGGAGTATTTTACAGTACAAACAACGGTGATACATGGGTACAGAGATTAACAAACAATTCTGTTTACTGCCTGCTTTCTGATAGCATTACATTATATGCCGGTGCTCTTAGCGGCGGATTGAGAAAATCAACAAATAACGGGGTAAACTGGAGCTCTGCTTCGCTGAATAAAACAGTTCGTTCAATAATTAAAAGCGGTAACAGTCTATACGCAGCAACTGATCTTGACTGGGTATATAGATCGACCAACAACGGAGTTAACTGGATCCAAACGGGAAATATAGGTTTTCCTTTAAGAGCTATTATAGAAGTGAGCAATATCATTATAGCCGGTACAAATTCCAATGATATTTATTTAAGCTCTAACAGCGGATTAAACTGGATAAATGTTACACTCAATTCCGGTTTCAACGGCGCACATTGTTTTACTTATAACGGTACCGCTTTATTTGCCGGCGGAGCCGGCGGTATCCTGCCGGGAGTATTTAAATCAACAAACAGCGGTTCAAACTGGATATCATCGGGATTTGATACTGCAAACATTACATCGTTAGCCAGCTTTGGCAATAATATTTTTGCCGGCACTTATGATGATAACGGAGTTTTCTGGGTTTCGGGTGATAATGGTATAAACTGGCAACAAAGAAATGAAGGTTTGAACGTAAGCGAATTAAGAGCCCTGCACATTCATAACAATTATATTTTTGCAGGAACATGGGACAGCGCAGTTTACCGGAGACCGGCGGGTGAAATTATCGGAATAAAACAGACCGGCAGCAGTTTACCGGTAAACTTTAACCTTGGGCAAAACTATCCGAACCCGTTTAACCCTGTAACAAAACTTAATTTCATGCTGCCAAAAGAGGGGTTCACAAAACTTGTAATTTTTGATATAACAGGAAGAGAGGTTTCTATTATTTTAGATCAGCGGCTTGAACCCGGAACATATGAAATTGATTGGGATGCAACAGAGTATTCCAGCGGAATATATTTTTATACCCTGCAGAACGGAGATTTTAAAGAAACAAAAAAAATGATATTAATAAAATAAGCAGTGCAATAAATTAAATAATAATATTAACTATATGGAAAAATTAATAAAAAAAGACATTTCTGATCTTAAAAAAGCAGGTATTTATTTTTTAATGTGTTCGCTTCTTTTGTGTATAACATTTACCTCAACTGGCTGCGGAACCGAAAATCCCGGTACACCGGGCAATACTACAGAATTTTGTTTTTTCTCAGAATCAAATGACAGCGGAAGAACATGGAGTAATGCTGATTCTTTCGGACCTGAATTTAAAAAACTGTATTCCGGTGTACTTATTGGGTCAACGGGCACATATCTTATTTGCGGTACAAATTCCCAGGATCAGGGTGCTATATGGAGATCTGTTGATCAGGGTGAAAATTGGACACAGGTTAAATCAGAATTGGACTATTTCAGTCAAATAATAGAAAATTATTACAGCGGCTCGGTAATATTTGCCATATCAGAGGGCAATTATGATCGAAAATTATTCAGATCAACTGATGACGGAAATACATGGACAGAACTTTCTCTTCCGAACCCTACAAAAGTGGTGCCTGTAAGTTTTTCAGACAGATGGCTGGCTACTGAAACCAGTGATTTAAAATATTCTGATAATAACGGAGATACCTGGCAAACAGCATATTCAACTTCAAATAACCCTGTATACGATATTCAGTATCCATCAAACGGTAGTGGTACCGCAGTCGCAGTATATACAGGAGGAATACTGCGATCCACAAACAGAGGTGAGAATTGGTCAATCGTTCTTCCTGAAACTTTTCCAGTCGGCACTAATCTTTCTATAGGCAGCGATGGCAATGGTATTTGTTTTGAGGGTTCAGGTAACGGAAACCAACAGCAATATAAAACAAATGATTTTGGAGCAACGTGGGTGTTTAACGTCAGTTATTCAAATTTTCAATTTTATGATCTTCTGACATTAAATCAAAATCTGATAATTCTTTCAACCGGAGAAGGAATAAAACTATCTACTGATATGGGGACTACATTTACTCAAACCTCTATAAACTTTCTGACCAGGGATATAAATTATGTTGGAGGCGAGTATATGTTTGTGATGGGGGGCAGGTAATTTTACAATATAATATATACATAAAGCTTTAAATTAACGGGAGCATTGTTATGCTCCCGTTAAGTTTATATATAAAACTTAGATCATTCTTTCATCACAAGTTTCAGCAATGTCACTTTCTCTTTTTTTTAATAATTTTTTTCGCAAGCTGCCAAACAAATTAGTTAAATAGCTTATGATTGAAAGAAACAGTAAATACATTTAGATCTCTAATTGTTTAATATTTGAAAACTAATGTTAATATAAATTTACAAAATACCCGGCATTGTTGTAACCCTGTTGCTTTTAATTTTTCCGTTTTCAATTTCCCAAAGCATCACCCAAAGTGATTCGCCCTCAGTTCCATCTGTTTTGAATTTTCCTTTCAGATTTATCAGTGCGATAACATGGTTTTCATTTTCAAAGAATTTTACAGGTTCAAACTTAAGTATCTCTGTGGTTTCTCCCATTTTTGCAAAAAAGCCAGGCATACTTTCTTTTCCTTTGTATACACCTGCAAACGGAACCACATGAGGTTTGCCGTCTATCCATAGTGATGCACTATCATGGAATTCTGCATCATCAGCAAGCATATCTATTATTGCGGGTATGTCACGCTTTCCGAAATTTTCATAAAGCTTTTGTACTATTTGTGTATTTGTCATTTTTACTAAATTATTAAGTTATTGAATTATTTCATGCCAAGCTGTGTCATCATTGCCTCTGAATCCCAGTAACCCCAGTGTTCGCTGGCTTTTTCATCTTTAAAAAGCAGCCAATCGAGTCCTGTTATATCTATTGTTTTACCGCTTGGCGGCATTCCCATCCACTCACCTTTGTTTGTACCTGTCAGTCTAATCATTACGGCAGCTTTTTTCATATCCCCGCTTACGATAACATCTTTAACTTCGATCCTGAGATCAGGAAAGGCTTTAAAGAACATTCTGAATGCATCTTTGAGTCCGTTTAAACCGGGCTGTTGTCCCGGGAATGGAGAGTGCTCAATGAAATCTTCAGTAATATACTCACCGAACTTATCGTATTGCTGCATGTTTATTACGCTGTATGCGTCATAGATCTTTAACGTAAGTTTATCCTGGGCATTTATTGAAACAGCTGCTGCAAAACAAAGTATAACTGCAAAACATTTTTTAATATTCATTTTATTTCCTTTCTGTTTAATTTTTATTTACTGCGTTTTGAAGAGTTCCTGAAGTATTGTATTTTTCGTAGCTGGCTCTGTATCCAAGTATTGATCCTACAGGTGCAAGTAAAAATGATAGGAGGTTCTGAATTCCGAGAGGAATTTTTGCCAGGTAAGTTTTCGCTTTAAGCTTTCTAAGCCATACCATAACCTGCAGGAACTCCGGCGCGCCTTTATGCAGCCTTCCATCGGCTGTTAAGCCGAGGAGATTTTCAAGAAAGACCTCGACGTCAAGCGAAGGTGTGAAGGTTTGCTCCATCACGAGGTCTTCTGTTTCACCGTTATAATGAGTGTGGGGTATACCTTTAGGCAGTGTTATCTTCCCGCCTGCGGCGATATGGAAGCTGTCTCCATCAAGCGTATAGCTTAGCTTTCCGCTTAACACTTTGAATGATTCATCAAACTGCGGGTGAACATGCTCCACCGGGTTGAATCCGCCCGGCTTTACTGTAAATTTTATCTTGGTGTACTTACCTCCAGTTTCAGCAGAGGTCTCCAGGAACTCTACAACATCACCGGTTATTTTATTTGTGATTATATCACCTTTTTTAACCATACTTTATTAAGAAATATTAAGAATTTTAAAAACAGGTTCTGTAATAACACCTGCGCTTTGCATTAGATCTTTAAGATGCGGGCGGTTTATACATGCATTGGCAGCATTTTCATCCGGTGCATCAAACAAGCAGAATATTTCGTTCTGATCATTTACTGAACGGAATAATTTCCTCAGGTTAACACCGTAAGATTTTCTTTCTTCTTCATCTTTATCGAAAACGGGTTTCCATTTATCCCAGTCAGCGATTTTGTGCCAAACTAAAATGTATACCATTGAATTTCTCCTTATTGTTTACAATTAATTTTTATTGATGCGAAGATATACCGGAAGAACAAAAATGCAAAGGGACAAATTATAAATATAGTGAAGATTAAATTTTGTAGAATTGCAGATATTTTGTTGATTTTTGAGTAAATTCTTAATATTTTTAGTATATTAGTGAAGAGTAATATGAGAAAAAACGAAGAAAAAACACTGAAAAATTCAAAGCTTTCTGATATGCTGGAAGGAATTTCGAATGAAGAGTATAAAAAATTTGGTTTATTTTTAAGCTCGCCCTATTTCAATAAAAGCAGAACAATGCAACAGCTGTATAATATTTTTAAAAAATACAGAGTAAATAACAGGACAGGTTCTCTTACTCGCAAAGCAATTTACAATGAGCTTTATCCGGGAAAAAGATACAATGATGTACTTCTCAGAAAGCAGTTATCTGATTTTACAAAGTTGACCGGTGAATTTTTAATTGATGTTGAAGCAAAAAGCGAGCCTGCAAAAACAAAAAATTTATTACTGAGCTCATTAATAAAAAGGAATATTCAGCGTCCGGCAGGGCAGGCACTTAATGAGCTTGAGAAATTTTATGAATTCGCTCAGGAAAAAGATAACAATTATTATTACAACAGTCTGCAAACCGGCAGGTTAGCTTTCAGCTATTCAGGTTCAGGGCTGCATTCACCTGAAGAGCAGATCAGCGAACTTTCAAAACGGCTTGACCATTATTATCTTTCACTTAAGCTGCTTTTTTATTATGATATTCTGAACCTTAAGCTTCATTACAATAAAAGCATACAGTTTGATATGTGGGGATTTGATGAAATTGTAAAGTACATAGAAAAAAACAAGCAGGAGATCGAAAGTGATCATATTTCAATTTACGCAGATTATTTATCCGTTAAAATGCTGCTTGAGCCGGCAGAAAACAAACATTACGAAAAACTGAGATCATACATAGATAAAAACAAAAGCAGGTTTGTGAGACAGGAACTTGAAAAATTCTATGTATATTTATATAACCACAGTATTTACAGGCTTAACAGGGGCTTTGTGAAGGGCAATGGCGAGCTGTATGATATAATAAAAACAATAGACCGTGAAGATATCCCAATATGGAAGTTCTTTGCGTTCCACATCTTTTATATAAACGCAGTTACCAACGCATCAAGGGCGGGTGAGTATGAATGGATAGAAAGCTTTGTAAAAAGGAGAAAGGAATATATTCCCCCGGCATTCAGGGATGAAACGCATAACCTTGCAATGGCCAATCTTTATTTTACCAAAAAAGATTACAGCGAAGCGATGAAGTATCTGGTAAACGTTGATTACCCGAATTATTCATATTACCTGATGGCAAAGGATATGCTGATAAAGATCTATTGGGAACGGTCAGAACCCGAAGGAGTACTATCAACAATTGAGGCTATGAGAAAATTTCTTCAAAGAAAAGAGCTGATACCGCAAAGGTTACATGAATCATACACCAATTTTATAAATTGTGTAGGCCGGATGGTTGAGCCGGAACAAAAGGACAGCGATTATGAAGTACAAAAACTGCTTAAAAAAGAAATGATTTATGCGGATAAAGTTTGGATTGAAGAAAGATTAAATGATTCACAAAGGAAAATTAAATACAGATGACCTGCTGTTACATTTAATTACAAATTATACCGTAATTTAATTTAAAAATGTGGGAACTTATGGTGCAGTAAGTATAGTTTAACCTTGAAATAGCTGATTTACAAATTACCTCCGTAAACACTATTTGATATGTCATGATCATTCAGTTGTGGCATTATAATACAGAAAAAGGGCATTTATGCCCTTTTTTTATTTCTGTAAACCTAATAATTGTTAGGTAAAATGTTTAGTTTTCGCCAACCCATCTTGCTGCCGCCGTATATTTACCATCAAATGTGCTGTTGAAATCGAATCCTTTTCCTATTTCAATTGTTCTGGTAAATTCCTGCCCAATTTCAATTCTTCCTTCAAAAAACAGGTTATCAGCTGTAATATTTGATATATCATCTCCCAATAGCGGCAGAATATTTAAATTAATGAGACCAAGCCCTGTGGCCGCAAAGAATGCTATGAAGAATTGAGTAAACGTAACAGCAGCACCTAAAGAACCGGCTATTACAATACCAAAAGCAACCAGACCCAGGGTCAAAGCAATTATTCCCATAACAACAAGAAATTTATCCAGTGCATCCAGGTTGCTTACCAGATCACCTTCTATGATAAATAAGTTAGCAGAAAATGTCTGCTGCTGTAAAGCCGGATCTATGGTAACAGTAAACAACTTATTATTTGCTCCAAGGCTGACAGTTTCATTTTTCCTGAACTTACCGATGAATCTTGGGGCAAGATCAATAGTATTGCCAACACTATCTATCAGAAATCCCCCTAAACTAACTTCATCTTTAAATGCATCATCGGGGTTCAAACATGTCATGCTGTCAACAAAAAAACCAAGCGTGCCGGCAGAAGCCGCCTGCTGTGGCTGCGGTAAATTAGAATTAGCGATTAGGGTTTTAAACGCAGAATTGAATTCTTCAATTTCTTTTTCAGTGAAACTGTATTTTTTCAGTTCAGGTTTATTTTTGACCTGCTCTGCAATTGATACTGCTGAGCGAAAATCAACATTAACAATATCACCATAAACCTGCGTTCTTTTTTCTGCGGGAGCCTTGAGCAATTCATTTACTTTATCAATTAATTTATTCCTCTTTTTCTTAGGCAGAACGCTAAGCAGGTCAAACACCGCGGATTCCAGGTTTTTTTCACCCTGCGGAAGCGGGTATAATGCGGGATTTTCAAAATGTGCCACGGCTTTTTCAAAGCCAAGCTTCACAGTATTTCCGGCGATCTTTTCAACCGCTTTAAGTTTATCGGCAGCTGATGATTTGTGAAGCATATCGTTCAGTCTATCCATGAATTTTCCGTTCAGCTTATTCTTATCAACGGTTATACCGGATTTAACTGAAGCTTTGAAATTCCCAATATTTTTGTTTTTTATTTTTGTGGTATCCAATTTTATTTCCTTTCCTGTTAATTTTATTTAATAGATGAACTGATTAGGCGGTGAGGTCTTAGGTCATCCGATGAGAATTTAATTATTTAATTAAGACTAATTTTTTTGTTTCGGTAAATTCACCTGCCTGCAGCCTGTAGAAATATGTGCCGGTAGGCAGTGATGATGCATCGAAATCTACTGAATAATTCCCGGCAGTTAAATTCTCGTTTACCAATAAAGCAACTTCGTTGCCAAGGATATCAAATACTGCCAAACGGACATTTGACTTGTTATTTAGTCCTGTATTATGAATTGAGAATCTGATTTTTGTTATTGGATTAAATGGGTTGGGATAATTTTGGTTTAAAGAATAGTTTTCCGGAATTTCATTTCCATTCTGTATTACCGCTGTGAATGTCCCGCCATTAGTAGTTTTCAGAATTGTTCCAGAGGCTCCTGCTATTAAACCAAAATCATCAGTTGAGAACATATCAATAC
Organism: Ignavibacteria bacterium; assembly: GCA_017303675.1. NCBI lineage: Bacteria > Pseudomonadati > Ignavibacteriota > Ignavibacteria > Ignavibacteria bacterium. Next base: position 541,706 of record JAFLBX010000001.1, on the reverse strand, counting down.
TTCTGAGATTTGCAGTAACCGGGCACGTTTGTGTTAGCCAGTTTATCCCGGCATTTGTAGATTTTTTAATTGTACCTGATGAGCCTACCATATAAAGAATGTTTGATGAAACGGTTTGAATTCCAATCAGATCATTAGTAGTTCCGGTCGTAACACTTGTCCAGTTTACACCTCCGTTTGTTGTTCGCATTGCTGCGCCTAAGTCTCCGCAAATTATACCGGTACTTTGATTTATGAATGCAATATTGAAGAATACACCTGTAACTTTTCCATGCTGAGTCCAGTTTGCGCCCTGGTTAGTAGTTTTGAAAATGAAAGAGGTATCATTTGTATTGTCAACGCCAAGTATCAGGAAGTTCTGCGCCGATAACGGAATTATCTTGTTTCCGCTGACTAAGCTATTAGGTGTAAAATTTACCGAAGTGAAGTTCGTTCCACCGTTAGTGGTAATTAGAATTGAGTTGGTTGTCCTAAGCGCAAAACCTGTTGTTACAGACGGAAAAAGTATATCTGTAAAAGATCCTGATGCTATCTGCTGCACCCAGTTTGTACCGCTATTTGTGGTTTTGTAGATACCAGTGGTGGTTGCAACCCAGCCTGTTGTTGCGTTACCCGTAGGCGGAAAAGAAATAGCCTGAATATTTGAAGCAGAAGGGCTGGTTTGAGTTGTCCACGTCTGCCCACTGTTGGTTGATCTTAAAAAGGTGCCAGTAAATCCGGCAGCATAGTTTATTGTGGTAGAAATTGTTGATATTGAAGTTAGGAAATTTGATGTTCCTGAGGTAACCTGTACCCACTGAGAAGATGCAAGGTTCTGAAACAGTAAAAATGTAAATATGAATATTATTAACTTTGAAATTGTTTTCATTTTTTGCCTTTCTGAAACTTTTGGTTTTTTATTTACCCCGTGATCTAAGCTTAACGGGTATATTGATTCATAAATTTTTTCGCGGCCGGACCACAAGACAAGTTCTCCGGATGAACTTACCTCTTTTCAGCCCTTATAATGTGTCTCAGTGTGGAGAACGTTTTCCCCGGTGGGATTAAAACTGATCCGGGACATCATGTTTGATACTGATGCGAAGATATAATTTGGTATTAGGCAGAACAAAACAATTAATGAAGTGGATTAATCTAAAAAAATCATTAAATTTACCGAGAATTAACAAAAACAAAACAAATTCGAAAATAAAATAAGCTCAGGATTAAGCCGAAATGCCAGTTTCAAACGAGATATTTGATATTATCAGGGTTATGACAAGGAAGGAAAGGTCTTTTTTCAGGAGATATTTCAGGCTGCACTCTGCCGGAAGGAACGGCGCTGTGTTGAGATTATTTGAGAGATATGTTGATTATACAATTCACAATGATCTTTACAACGAAAACGAATTTAAGCTTTCAGTTGATAAATCAACTTTACGTCACTTTCCGGTCACTAAAAATAATCTTTATAACCTGGTACTTAAGAGTTTGACCGAATACCGCCGCGAAAACAGTAATGAAAACAAAGTTAAAAGCCTGCTTGAGCAATATGAGATCCTGTTTTCAATGTCACTGCTAAAACAGGCTGAAGGGGTTTTGAAGAGAGCAAAAAAGATCGCCCGTGAAAATGAACTGTTCATGGAGTTAAACAGTATAGTTAACCGTGAGCGTACCCTGGCGAGGTATATGCTTGATGCAGAAGGATACAGCAGGGTGGTAGATAGGGTTCATAATGAACAGACCCAAAACCTGGAAAGGCTAAAAAACCTGGCTGATATGAATGACCTTGGAAGCAGGATCACACTTTTGCTGCAGAAATATCCTACATCAAAGACCAGGGATGAGGCAGGAGTGAAAGAAAGGGATGATATATTCAGCAACCCGCTTATGAGCGATGAAAGCAAGATGCTGAGCGGTACAACCCTGAAAAGATTTTACAATTTTAATGTAATTCTGAGTGAATGGTCAGGCGATAATGAGGCTTCATTGGGATATGCAAAAAAATATGCTGATGAAGTAGAAAAGGCTGTGACAAATAACAGGGCTACTTTACACGAATTTATCATCTCTCAATATTCAGTTTTAACGTCATCTGTCAGAACTCATAAGATGGATATTTACGAAACTGCTTATTCCAGGCTTGAAGATTTTCAGTCACGCTTCCCGTGGGCAACTGAGCGTGACAGGCTTGAAGCATCATTCAACCTGGGGCTTTCGGTGTTTTCGGCAAGCGCGGATAACTACAAACCGGAGCGCGGTGAACAAATGCTTATTGATGCAGATGAGAATTTCAGAAATTATGAAAGAGTATTAAGTACACAGCAGAAGATCGTATGGTTCTTTGTTATTGCCAGGTTTTGTTTTACAAAAGGCTCATACACTGATGCCGGAAGGTGGCTAAATCGATTGATACAGATACCGAACATTGATGTTTCACAGGATTACCAGTGTTACGCAAGAATAATGAATCTGGTGGTTGCTTATGAATCAGGGAACCCGGACAGAATAGAACATGAACTGAGAAGAGCTTATTACTTCCTTACAAAAAGGAACAAGATCTATAAATATGAAAAGATAATACTTGGTTATATAAGGCAGGCATTCAGAGTGAGATCTCAGCGGGAAATAAATGAGATGTTAGAGCTGATGCACCGTGACCTGAAGGCTATACAAAACGACCCGTTCGAGGAAAATGCATTTGACGCATTTAATATTTTATTGTGGCTTGAAAAGAAGATTGTATAACACCAATATAAGATGATACTAATACAGATTTTTAGTGTAAAAATTTTTCTCTTAATATAGATCATTGTCATAATTTCTTATGCCTGATATCCTGAAAAATACCCGTTTACAACTTAAAATTGCCAAAAAAGTACAGATTAAATTTAATAGCGGAAAAAATTATATGGCAATTTTAATTATTAATTCATAATTTTGCCATCTGTATTATAAAGAACTGAATGAAAAAATTTCTACTTGACTACGGCATCAAGGTACGGTTGCCGATAATTTTATTTGTAGCTGCCGCTTCTTTTGCCTTAACCTACTATATAACCTACGCAGAGCGCACGGGAATAGGGTACCAGCCCGAGCAGCCGATTGCATATTCACACAAACTGCATGCCGGTGATATGGGCATTGATTGCCAATATTGCCACGTAGGTGTCGAAAAATCAAGGGTTGCCAGCGTTCCTTCTGTGAATGTCTGTATGGGCTGCCATGCAATTGCCAGAAAAGACCAGCCTGAGATCCAGAAACTTACTCAATATTACAACGAAAATAAGCCGCTACCGTGGAAAAGAATTCACAGAGTGCCTGATTTTGCGTACTTTAACCATAGTGTTCACGTAAATAAGGGTATTATTTGCCAGGATTGCCACGGTGAAGTGCAGAACATGGATACCCTGATAAACAACAAATTCAAATCCACAGGCCAGGTAAATTCATTTACAATGGGTGCCTGCCTGGATTGCCACAGAACGGCACACGATAAATTCCCGAACTTACCAGACCTGAAAAAAGGACCGGATAACTGTTCGGCATGCCACAGATAAAAAATTTATCCGGCGGCAGTATATTGTGAGTTGATTCCGGGTTTCAAACAGAAAAAAGTAAATAAAAGAATATCCTATATTATAGTATAGAAAATATACAAGATGAATTCAAATAATTCCGGTAACAAAAATAATACAAAAATAAAGCGCAGGAATTTTTTCGTGTATCTTGGCGCAGGCGCAGTTGCCGCGGCAGCTATAACAAAGCTTCCCTTCAAACTGTTCGGTAAAAAACTGAAAGCGGAAGCCAGCATTAAGGTTAAACCGAATCCTTATGCAGTAAAAAGAGATATGAGCAGAAGCCCGAAAGGCGAGGTGAGAGGATAATATGAAAGAAATGGATGAACTGAATAAACCTGTAAAAAACAGCACCGAAGAAGATCAGCCAAAAGAAAGCGGATACTGGCGCAGCTTTAAGGAATTATATAACGACCCTTCGTTTGATAAAGCATTAAAAAATGAATTTTCACCCGAGGCTTTACAAAAGCCCGAAGTGAACAATATGTCTGCAGTTACAAGGAGGAAGTTCCTTGCGCTTATGGGTGCCTCAGCAGCATTTGCTGCAGCAGGCTGCGGAAACTACCAGGATAAAGGAAAAATTGTTCCTTATAACCAGAAGCCCGAAGAGGTAACACTGGGTCTTCCGAATTACTATGCATCAACTTGCACAGGCTGTACAAGCGCATGCGGAATACTTGTTAAAACCCGCGAAGGCAGACCTATCAAAGTTGACGGAAATCCAGACCATCCTGTAAACAAAGGAAAGATTTGTACAAAAGGCCAGGCCAGCGTTATGAATCTTTATAACCCTGAGCGCTTAAGAGAGCCGATGTTTAACAAGGCGCAGACAAACTGGAATGATGCCAATAAAGCTATTGCAGCTGCCTTAAGCTCTGCATCAGGCTCCGGCAAAGAAATTGCAATTGTTTCGCATACGATCCTTTCACCAACGCTTAAAAAATTACTTGATGAATTTAAATTAACATTCCCTTCAGCAAAAATATATTCATACGAAGTATTCAATGATTCAGCACGTGTTAACGCATGGCAGAAATCATACGGCAAAAGAAGCATACCTGTGCTTCAGCTTGATAAAGCCAAAGTAATACTTGCGCTTGAATCAGACTTCCTTGGAAATGACAGAAATATGCTTGAATATACAAGGATGTTCACACAGAACCGCGATGTAATGAGCAAAAATGAATTCAACAGGCTTTATGCTGTTGAGGGAGCTGTTACCAATACAGGTATGAATGCAGATTACAGGCTCCGCTTAAGAACAGATGCTATCGAAGAGTTTGTGATGTGTTTGCTTAACGAGCTTGTTGGAAAGAAAAAACTTTCCGGCTACGCAATGGATTCACGCGTAACCAGTGTATTCTCATCAAATGATATTAAGCAATTCGCCGCTAAATACAAGCTGGATGAAAAAGTTGTTAATCATATCGTAAATGATCTTGCAAAGTTCCAGGGCGAAGCGATTGTTCTTGGCGGTGATAAACTGCCTGAATCAACACACATTGTTATTAACCTGCTTAATGAAGCGCTTGGCAATAACAAATTATATTCAGCAGAAGCTGAAAACACTGAGCTGATGCCTCTTTCAACCGCCGCAGAAATGGAGAGCCTTGTTCAGGCAATGGCAGGCGGTAGAGTTGGGGTAGTTGTTCACTTTGATACAAACCCCGTTTACAATCTTTCACCTGAATATAAATACGAAGAGGCAATGAAAAAAGTGCCTGTCAGTGTTACATTAACAGAGCAGGTTACTGAAACATCAGAAGCTTCGAATTATGTTCTGCCTATCCATAACCCGCTTGAATCATGGAATGATTTTAAAACCCGCACCGGATTTTACAGTATGCAGCAGCCTATAATAGCTCCGTTATACAATACGAGACAGAAGGAAGCGATACTGTTAAGCTGGAAAGAACCGAAAGATTTCAGTGAAACAATATACAGAGATTATTTAACAGCGAACTGGGAAAAAGTTATTTACCCGTTAATGGGAGCCGCTGCTCCATTTAAAAAATTCTGGAATTCAGTACTTCATGACGGCGTTGTATTTCTGAATGAAAAACCTGAGCTTGCAGGCGGCGCATTTGCGGTTGATTCATTTGTTTCTTCACCCAAAATGAAGGCATCAAATGATTATGCAATACTGCTGCAGTCAAACAATAATGTTGGTGACGGACGTTTCGCTTCCAACGGCTGGCTCCAGGAATTACCGAACCCAATAACTAAAATAGTGTGGGATAATTATGCTGCGATATCAGTACAGAGCGCAAGTGAGCTTGGTGTTGATACCAATGGTACAATTGATATTACTATTGGTTCACGCAAGCAGACCTTCCCGGTATTTGTTCAGCCGGGAATGGCAGATAAGACAATTGAGATCTCTTTAGGTTACGGCAGGACAGCAGCGGGTACCATAGGTACCGGTGTAGGTGTGAATGCGAATATGCTTATTGCAAAAAACGCTCCGCTGAATGAAAGGTTTTATAATAATGCTCAGGTAGCATCAGCCGGAGGAAAATATGAGCTGATTTCCACCCAGGAGCATTACCCGATAGACAGCGATCCTTTATTAAAAGATATTCAGTTCAGAAGAGGTATCATTAGACAGGGAACTGTTGAAGAATATAAGAAGAACCCCAAGTTCCTTCAGGAAAGCATGCATAAAATGGACCTGCAGCCTATAAATGACCCGCCTGTTTATGACAGGGAAGGTTTTACGGGTTATAAATGGGGTATGGCTATTGATCTTAATAAATGTACAGGCTGCGGAGCATGTGTAACAGCATGTAATGTTGAAAACAATATTCCCGTAGTTGGCAAAGACCAGGTTAAAGCTAACAGGGAAATGATGTGGATGAGGATTGACCGCTACTATTACGGTTCACCTGATGCACCATCAGCCAACTTCCAGCCGATGTTATGCCAGCATTGTGATTACGCTCCGTGCGAGAACGTTTGCCCTGTTGCAGCAACAACACACAGCGAAGACGGGCTTAACGGAATGGCATATAACAGGTGTGTTGGTACAAGATATTGTTCCAATAACTGTCCTTATAAAGTAAGAAGGTTTAATTATTTTGATTACAGGGACCGCACCGGTGACGGCATACAGTATGCAGAACCTATGGACCTGATGGCTAATCCTGAAGTTACTGTCCGCTCAAGAGGTGTAATGGAAAAATGTACATTCTGCGTTCAGAGAATTATGAAGGAAAGACAGGATGCAATCCAGGAAAACCGCGGTGTTGAAGGATCAAATGTTAAGACCGCCTGCCAGGAAGCGTGCCCGGCTTATGCTATTGAGTTTGGTAATATTAACGATAAAGAATCAACTATTGCAAAATACCGCACGCATGAATTAGGTTACAGTGTGCTTGAAGAAATAAAAGTTCTGCCAAATGTTACATACATGGCTAAGCTGAGAAATATTTTCGAGCCGCTTACAACGGGCGACAGGAAAGAACATCATTCAGATGATAAGAAGCAAGATGACGTGAAGAAGAAGGAAGAGCATAAGTAGTTTGATGTGAAACGGAAAAATGGGTAAGTGGGTGAGTAGGTAAGTAGGTAAGTAGGGATATTACAGATAGCTTTGTGATAAATGCATTTCGCAAGGAAGCAAAAAAAAGAAAATTCGATTTTTAAATTATAGAAATAATACATAATAATGAGTCTTGACGCAACATACACACGTGAGCTTCCATTAGTTGAAGGAAGATCTTCGTTCAAGGAAATTGATGATGTAATTGCAAAGCCAACAGAGACTAAGCCCAATATCAAGTGGTTTATTGCCATAGGTATCAGCTCTACAGCTTTTTTGGTGGGAGCTGTATGTTTAGGTTTAACATTCTGGTATGGCGTAGGTCTTTGGGGCAATAACCAGCCAGTAGGCTGGGCGTTTGATATTATCAACTTTGTATTCTGGATCGGTATCGGTCATGCAGGTACGCTTATTTCTGCGATACTTTTCCTTTTCCGCCAGAAATGGAGAACCGGTATTGCGCGTTTTGCCGAAGGTATGACGATCTTCGCGGTTATGACAGCAGGTATATTCCCTGCGATTCATACTGGCCGTCCCTGGCTGGATGGCTATTTGCTTCCGTATCCAAACCAGCACGGATTATGGGTAAATTTTACATCACCATTGTTATGGGATGTGTTTGCGGTATCAACATACTTCACAGTATCATTCGTTTTTTGGTTCATAGGTTTGATACCTGATTTTGCAACTTTACGTGACAGGACAACAAGCGGTATAAAGAAAGCAATATATACAGTATTAAGCCTGGGGTGGAGAGGCTCAAACCGCCACTGGCAGCATTATGAAAGAGTATATTTAATATTAGCGGGCCTTTCAACTCCGCTGGTGCTTTCAGTACACACAATTGTGAGCTTTGACTTTGCTGTATCGGTAATTCCGGGATGGCATACAACAATATTCCCGCCGTACTTTGTAGCTGGCGCTATTTTCTCAGGTTTTGGTATGGTATCAACAGTACTTATTATAGTGCGCAAAGTATTTGATATGGAACATATCATTACAGTGAACACACTTGAGAAGATGAACAAAATTCTTCTTGCAACCGGTACAATGGTTGGATATGCTTACGCAATGGAATTCTTTATTGCATGGTACAGCGGCAACCCAATAGAACAGTTCACATTCATTAACCGCGCATTTGGTCCTTATTCATGGGCTTACTGGATTATGTTCAGCTGCAACGTATTTTTCCCGCAGCTTTTCTGGTTCAAAAAGATCAGAAGGAATATTCCTTTAACATTTGTGCTTGTACTGCTGGTGAATGTTGGTATGTGGTTTGAAAGATATGTAATTATTGTAACATCTTTAACACGCGACTATCTGCCTTCAAGCTGGGGAATGTACTTCCCGACAATGTATGATTTCGGTATTCTGCTTGGCAGCTTTGGAATGTTCTTCACGCTAGTTCTGCTGTTCGCAAAAACGATGCCTGTTGTTGCAATGAGTGAGATCAAAGCGGTAACAGAAGGTGCGCAGCCGAAACATCTGCACAAAAAAGAAGAAAAGATAGATTACCGCACTGAGTTTTAGAAGAGCAAACTTCCTCTGCTGAAGCAGAGTAAGTCAAGAAGTCAGAAGTAAAAAGGCAAAAATGTTTTTGTTCTTAAAATAGCAGCTATGAAGTTCTGCAAAAAGAGACAGATGGTCTTAGTAAAAAAAAGAAATTACCAATTTAATAAGCATGATAGGTAAAATATTAAAGAAGTTTGATGACAGGTTTTTAAAGAGCGAGCCAAGGACAGGAAAACTGTTCGCAGTTGCCGCTTTATATGACACTCCTGATCAGATAATACACGCAGCCGAAAAAGTATCCGGCTCGGGTTACAAAAAATTTGATGTGCTGACCCCGTATCCTGTTCACGGGATGGACGGAGCAATGAACCTGAAGCCAACAGGCATAGGGTGGGTTGGTTTAATAGCCGGTATGAGCGGCACTTTCCTGGCTTTCCTGATGATATGGTGGATGGTTGGAATTAATTATCCGAATATCTTCGGCGGTAAACCATACTTTAACCTGCCGGCATCGATCCCGATAATGTTCGAGCTGACAGTTCTGCTTTCAGCATTAACACTGGTTGGTTCTTTAATAGCTTTATTCATGAAGCTGCCGGCAAACGCTAATCCGTTAATGGATACTGAATTCATTAAACGGGTTACCAGCGATAAGTTCGGTATTTATATTGAGGCTTCTGATCCGAAGTTCAAGCTTGAAGAAGTTCGTAAATTGTTTGAGGAGCTTGGCTCAACAGATATCAGCAATATACACGAAGCTGAGTATGAAGTTGGTGATACAAAAAATCCTTTAATGAACACCAAGTTTGTTGGTGCACTGGTAGGCACAAGTTTAGTTACAGCCGCAGTTACTTATTTTGTTCTTAACGTACTTTTATTTTTACCGCCATTTAACTGGATGCATTACCAGCCCAAGGTGCTTCCGCAGACAGAAAGCAAGTTCTTTAAAGACGGGTACTCAATGCGTAAACCGGTTGAGGGAACAGTTGCAAGAGGATTTATGCCGTATGAATTCAAAGGAATGCCTGATAGTTTGGTTGTAGCAACCCCGAACCCGCTTCCTGTAACACAAAAAGTTCTTGATCTTGGCAAGAAAAGGTACAATACATACTGCTCACCCTGCCACGGAAATTATGGTAAGGGCGACAGCAGGCTCCGCGGACAGTTCCCGGTTCCGCCAACGCTGCACTCTCAGAAAGTTACAAACTGGAAAGACGCGAATATTTATCATGTAATAACCAACGGCCAGAATACAATGCCTTCGTATGCAAGCTCAATTTCAAGGGATGACCGCTGGGCAATTATTCATTACCTGCGTGTTCTGCAAAGATCAGCAAATGCGCCGGATAGTGATGTTGAAGGAAAGTAATAAAACTTAAGAAAGAATTTTACATATAGTTTTCTAAATGGATTATATTAAAAAACAATTACCGGATTCACTTACCAAAACAGGCGGAATACTGCTTGCTTTGGGCGTTATGATATTAGGCGCTGCTTTTGTATTTACACCGCAGCGGGCATTTTTTGATTACCTCTGGATCTACTTATTCCTGGTATCAATTGGTGTTGGTTCGCTTGCGCTTGTTGCTTTGGAGTATCTTGTTGGCGCAACCTGGAGCACTCCTTTCAGAAGAATTACAGAGATCATGGCTTCTATGACCCCGGTACTGATACTGCTTGCAATCCCTTTGTTATTCGGTTTGCATGACCTGTTTCACTGGACTCATGCCGAAGCAGTAGAACATGATGCGATACTGCAGTCAAAATCTCCTTATCTGAATGTCCCGTTCTTTATAGCAAGAACAGCATTTTGCCTGCTGTTATGGGTATTATTCTATTATATGCTGACTAAAAATTCTGAAAAGCAGGACCTGGACGGCGACCCAAAGTACACAAAAAGAAATGTTACACTTTCAACCATATTTGCAGCATTATTTGTAATTACTATTACGATAACTGCAATTGACTGGGCAATGAGCTTAGAGCCGCATTGGTTCAGTACAATCTTCGGAGTTTATTATTTTGCAGGTACTGTTATTGCAGCTTTGGCAGCATCAACTTTTGCAAGCATTAAGCTGAAAGAAGGCGGTTACCTGGATTCACACTTAGGCAATGATAGTTTTTATTCATTAGGAACATTGATGTTCGGCTTTAATGTGTTCTGGGCATATATAGCGTTCTCTCAGTTCATACTTATTTGGTATGCTGATCTTCCTGAAGAAACATTCTGGATGATACACCGCTGGGAAGGAAGCTGGAAGTTTGTTTCACTTGCACTATTATTCTTCCACTTTGTGCTTCCGTTTTTAATACTTGTCGGAAGGAATGCCAAAACAAATCTTGGTTTATTAAAATGGATGGCTCCATGGATGCTGTTTGCTCATGCTTTAGACCTGTACTGGCTGATCTTCCCGACATTATTCAAAGGGAATGCTTCTTTTGGATGGCAGGAACTCAGCTTCCCGCTGATAGTTATCGGCTTAACTATGATAGTATTCAAACTGAGCGCCAATAAGAAAAACCTGATGGCTGTTAAAGATCCGAAAATGGAAATGGGACTGGACTTTCATCTGTAAATAGTCAATAGGCAAAAGTCAAAAGGTAAAAAAATTCGGTTTATGAGAAAAATATAGTTTAGAAGTTTATATAGTATATAATAATGAAAGATTATTTTAAATTTTACGGAGCGGTTTACATTATTGTCATATCTGCAATAATAGTTATGGGAACAATGTATATTAATGACCTGCCGAATGTAACCAAAGAAAAAATCGGCGGATTTCCTGTAGTGGCTAAGGATTCGACGAAAGATTCCACAGGACAGACTGCAGATCTTCCGATGGTTAAAGGCACACTTTCTCCTCCGACTGATGTAATGAAATACATATCAGCTACACCTGAAATGATCGATAAAGGAAAATCTTTATTTACAATGAACTGCGCAAGCTGCCATGGCGAGCAGGGCAAGGGTGATGGTGTTGCAGGAGCAAGCCTTAACCCAAAACCGAGAAATTTCCACGATCTGAACGGCTGGACGAACGGTCCATCATTAACAATGATGTATAAAACTCTCCAGGAAGGTATAACAAACAGAGGTATGGCTTCTTATGCTAACCTGCCGCCTGAAGACAGGCTGAATATGATAATGTATATCAGGACAATTTTACCGAACTATCCACCGGTAACACTGGTGCAGCTTGATTCAATTGACCAGGTTTACAGCCTTACAAAAGGCGTTAAGATGCCTAACCAGATTCCCGTAAAGCTTGCTATGGATAAGATACTTCAGCAGAATTCCGCAATTGACCAGAAGGTTGCTGCCATGGTGAAACAGGTAAATGAAAGCAAATCAGATACAGCAGCTTATATTTTAAAGGGTATAACTTCCAATCTGACAAAAGCATTAACAGTGCTTGCGCAGGATTCAAGCTGGAATTCAAATGAAATGGCGCTGATAAAGATATTTGATAATAATCCTGTGCAGAACGGTTTCAGGGCAAGGGCATCGTATATGCTGACTCAGGCACAGCTTTCACAGCTTCATGCGTATTTGAGGAAATTGTTCGGGGTTGTTTAGGTTTAAATGAAATTTTCCAAACCTGTCAATTATTGCAGGTAGTTCTAAATATTCAGATTCAAACATAAGTTGTTAAGATTGCTTCGTCACTACGTTCCTCGCAAACGGAGACTAGAGGTTTGAAAAAGGAATAAAGGTAAATAATTTGTTAAAGATCACAAAAATATTCGCCCTTTTAATTTTTATGATGCTCGGCTTGTGCCGGGAATCAAGTATTGCGGATACTACGAAACAGCAGGTTGGTGTAGATGAAAAGCTGGGCGAGGTTATCCCTCTTGATCTTTCTTTTCTGGATGAAACCGGCAAGCCGGTAACATTAAGAAGCCTGTTAAATAAACCAACATTGTTAACCCTGGTTTATTATAGGTGTCCCGGGATTTGCAGCCCGTTAATGAATGGTGTATCAAGTGTAGTGGATAAAGTTGATATGGAGCCGGGCAAGGATTTTAATATAGTAACTATCAGCTTTAATCCGAGAGAAGATTATTTAATGGCTTCAGGTAAAAAAGAAAATTACCTGAACAATATGAAGAAGAAAATTCCGGCTGAAAGCTGGAAATTCTTAACCGGTGACAGCAGCTCCATAGCGAAGATAACTGATGCAGTAGGTTTCAGGTACCAGCAGCAGGGCGAAGATTACATACACGGGGCAGTAGTAACAGTTCTTTCACAGGACGGCAAAATAGCACGATACTTATACGGCACTGATTTTTTGCCTATGGATATTAAGCTTGCTGTAATCGAAGCATCAGAAGGAAAATCAACACCGGGAATTAACAAGCTGTTAAAAATCTGTTACAGTTATGACCCGGCAGGCAGAAAGTATGTTTTAAATGTAACAAGGATTGCCGGCGGCGGAATGCTGATATTGATCGCCGGGTTTGTTCTGATATTAACGCTGAAAAAGAAAAAAAATAAACACAATATACCCGTAAATTCGAACGGGAAAGGAAGTATAAACAATGGCTAATGGATCATTAGCAAATGATGTAAGTTACTTAGAATACGAAGGCAAGCATAAGGGGATCATGGGCTGGCTGCTTAGTGTTGATCATAAGCGCATTGGTCTGATGTACCTTATGGGTATCCTTGTATTCTTTTTTGTAGCTATGACACTTGGCGTACTGATGAGGCTTGAAATGCTTACGCCGGGTGAAACAATAATGAAGCCCAGCACATATAATTCCGTATTTACTCTGCACGGTGTTATCATGGTATTTCTTTTTATCATACCTGCAATACCTGCTGTGTTCGGAAATTTTATGCTGCCTATTCAGATAGGGGCAAAGGATGTTGCTTTCCCCAGGCTTAACCTGTTTTCATGGTATCTATACATGATAGGAGCAATACTTGCTATAGTATCCCTGTTTACAGGCGGCGGTGCCGCTGATACAGGATGGACATTCTATGTACCATACAGTATCCGTTCTGCGCAGAATGTATCTATGACAACTCTCGCAGCATTTGTATTAGGGTTTTCTTCAATATTAACCGGTTTGAATTTTGTAGTTACAATTCACCGTTTAAGAGCGCCGGGAATGACATGGTTCCGCATGCCGCTTTTTGTTTGGGGCTTGTATGCCACAAGCTGGATCCAGGTTCTGGCAACCCCGGTTATTGGTATAACGCTTGCGCTTATAATGCTTGAAAGGTTCATGGGTATCGGAGTATTCGATCCCGCATTGGGCGGTGACCCGATACTTTACCAGCATTTATTCTGGATATATTCACATCCCGCTGTATATATTATGATCCTTCCTGCGATGGGTGTAGTTTCTGAGATACTGCCAACATTCGCAAGAAAAGATATTTTCGGCTATAAACAGATCGCAATATCATCACTTGGTATCGCGCTGATCGGTTACCTTGTTTGGGGACACCATATGTTCGTAAGCGGAATGAGCGATACATCAAGAATAGTATTTTCACTCTTAACATTTTTAGTTGCTATTCCAACCGGCGTAAAGATATTTAACTGGGTTGCAACGCTTTACAAAGGTTCAATTAAGTTCAGCGCGCCGCTTTATTATGTACTTGGATTTATTTTTATATTTTCAATCGGCGGCTTAACCGGCCTTGTGCTTGGTGCACTGGCAACCGATATTCACGTTACCGATACATATTTTGTTGTTGCCCACTTCCATTATGTAATGTTTGGCGGAATGGGTATCATGTTCTTTGCAACCATGCATTACTGGTTCCCCAAGGTATTCGGTAAAATGTACAATGAAAAGCTTGCTGTTGTAGCATGTACAGTTATAATTATAGGCTTTAATGTTCTTTATTTCCCGTTCTTCATTATGGGATATATGGGAATGCCGAGAAGGTATTATGATTACCTTCCCCAGTTTGAAGGCTGGCATATACTTTCCACTGTAGGTTCATGGATACTTGTAAGCGGAATAGTATTTATGTTCGGTAATTTATTTTACGCTATGTTAAAAGGACCCAAGGCTGCTGTAAATCCATGGGGCGGCACAACACTTGAGTGGAAGGTTCCTTCACCCCCGCCGCTTGAAAATTTTGATGAAATTCCAATTGTTACAGGCGGACCGTATGTTCACAATAAATCAACATATATCATGCATCCAAGCAAAGAATCGATCAATGCGAACGGCGCAAATAAAACAGTTAACCAGGAGGCTGCATTATGACAGAACACAGTGAAGTAATGCACGAAGGGTCATCGCACGGAGGAGCGCACGTTCATCGCGATGATGAAGGCTCAAAAATGGCGATGTGGCTTTTCCTCTTCACGGAATTGCTTTTATTCGGCGGTTTGTTTCTATTATACGGTGCATACAGGTTTGAATATGCTGACGGCTTTAAAGTAGCCGCTGCGGATATGAATTCATTCATAGGCGCGGTAAATACAATAATACTACTCACAAGCTCACTTTCGGTAGCTCTTTCAATTGCGGCTATTCAGCGCAACCAGAAAAGGCTTACAATGGCGATGCTATGGTTCACAATACTTTGCGGTATAGCGTTCTTGATCAATAAGTATTTTGAATGGAGCCATGAAATTCACAACGGTATTTACCCCGGCGGACCCGCTCTTGAGAACATGTCCAATGGTGAAGTAATTTACTTCGGGTTGTATTATGTTATGACAGGGCTCCACGGTCTGCATGTTATTGTAGGTTTGATATTTATAGGCTTTATTATGAATTTTATTTCAAGGGATAAGATCACAAGCACAAATTACCAGAAGCTTGAAAATGCCGGCTTATACTGGCATCTTGTTGATGTGATCTGGATATTTTTATTCCCGCTGTTTTACCTGCTGCATTGATCTGAATAACAGAGAATAAGCAGCATAGATTTTTTAAAGTTTACAAGAGTTTAATATTAAGATAATAATAAGATCATCAAATAATGAGTGAACAGACACAAACAGGAGAGTTAGCTGCATCACAGGCTCACAGTGCTGCCCACGGTGAAGCTCATGCTGAAGGCCACGCTCACAGCGTAAGCTACGGTACATATTTTATGGTATGGCTGGGACTTGTTGCCTTAACGGCAGTAACTGTTACTATAGCAGGCATACATTTAGGAAGCCTTACGCTTATAACAGCAATGCTTATTGCATCTGTAAAAACTGCGCTTGTAGGCTACCATTTTATGCATTTGAAGTACGATAATGTTATAATCAAAGTTTTTGTTCTGGTTTGTCTAGTAATATTTTTAACATTCTGGATCTTGACATTCAGTGATCTATCATTCAGGTAATAAAAAATGAATCCAATAGTAGAACTAGTAGATAATTCGTTTATATTTATAATAGCAATTTCGGTACTGCTTTTAGTAGGCGTTACCGTTGCGATGATATATTTTGTTTTCAGGTACAGCGAAAAGAACAACCCGAAGCCTGACCAGTCAATAACAGGAAGTACGACACTGGAGATCCTGTGGACGGTCATTCCTCTTATACTTGTGCTGGCAATGTTCTTTTACGGCTATGAAGGCTTTAAGGAAATGAGAAAAATTCCGCCAAATGCAATGGTGGTAAAAGTAACAGGCAAAATGTGGTTCTGGCATTTTGAATATGCCAATAAAAAAACCAGTGATACACTTCTTATCCTGCCGCAGGGCAAGGATGTGAGGTTTGAGCTGGAATCAGCTGATGTTAACCACAGCTTTTATGTACCGGCTTACAGGGTAAAAGAAGACTGCGTTCCCGGGAGGACCAATCATATGTGGTTTCATACAACAAATGTTGGATTGTTCGATATAGAATGCGCGGAATACTGCGGCCTGAACCATTCATACATGCTTGGCAAAGTTAAAATAGTGCCTGAAAAAGAATTTTTAGAGTGGTACAATAAAGTTGATTCAGTACAAAAAACGGATTCACTTAAAACTGATACGCTGAAGACCGGCACAGTAAAAACGGATTCACTTAAATCAACACAGGTTTCAACTGATACAAGTAAGGCACCGGGAAATAAAAAGGATACATTGAAAATGAATCCCAAGGACAGCCTGAAGAGAAAAGAAAAGTAGTTACGAGAAACGTGAAATGTTAAACGTGAAACGCGAAACAAAGAGCATAGCAAAAATACAAGTATAAAACAATAAATCCATTTGAAGAGAAGCAGCGCAAATACAGGTATTGCAGTTAGAGCAGTTGAAAATAATTTCACTGGTTCTTTAACGGAGTTATTGAAAGTGTTCAGCGAGCTGACAAAATTCAAAATTACGGCTTTAGTATCATTTACTACAGGACTTGGGTTTATACTGGCTTCCAATAGTTTAAGCTTCACGATGTTCTGGGCTATTGCAGGTATTTTCCTGCTTGCAGCAGCTTCATCATCACTAAATCACTGGCAGGAAAAAGATACCGATGCGCTGATGGACAGAACCAAGTTCCGTCCTATACCTGCAGGCAGAATTGAACCTGCGGCTGCATTATATGTTTCACTTGGCTTGCTGGTTTCAGGTTCTATCGTTCTTTTATTTACAACAAATTTTACCACCTTTATGGTGGGTTTATTTACATTTTTCTGGTATAATGGTGTTTATACACCGCTGAAGCGCAAAACTGCGTTTGCGATCATACCGGGCGCTTTGGTTGGAGCATTGCCGCCTGTTGCAGGATGGACAGCAGCAGGAGGGGACCTGTTTGACGGCAGAATTATTATGATAGCTGTATATTTCTTTATCTGGCAGATACCGCACTTCTGGCTGCTGCTTATGCTTTATGGCAGTGATTATGAAAAAGGGGGCTTCCCGACACTTAACAAAGTTTTTGCCCCTGAACAGCTTAAGAGGATAACATTTATGTGGCTTATCGGCAATGTTATGACAGCTATGTTAATTCCTATGTTCTTATATATTAATTATTCTGCAAGCTTTATTGCATTATGCGTAATTTCCGGGTGGATGCTTTGGGTATCTTTTAAATTCCTTCGAGGCAGCACAGAAAGAAAAAGTATCAGAAACACATTTATTGCAATAAATTTTTACACTTTGCTTTTAATAACTATCTTATCAATTGATAAATTAATTAAAGTATTCTAATGAATTTTTTTGACGAACTGGTAATTCCGGCATCTGAAAATCACATCATGCTGATAAAGTATATGCTGACTATTTCTCTGCTTTTGTTTGTACCTTATATCAGCATGCTGCTTGGAGCAACTTTTATTTCCACACATTTCAGGAAAAAGGGTAAAACTGAAAAGAACAGCATGTATTTAAGGTTTGCCAAAGATGTTATAGAAAAGCTTACAATCACCAAAAGCGCAGAGCTTGCACTTGGAACTATACCTGTTCTTTCGGTATTTTTCGCATACGCCCAGCTTCTGTATACAGCCAAAACAATTTCAGTTGCAATGATGGCCCTATCAGTTGTATTGTTCATAATATCATTTGTATTTATTTACAAATACCGCAATACATTCAAGCTTGAAGGAATTCTGGACGCATTTAAAAGCATATCACCCGCCGAAGCGCTGAAAGGTGAGGGCGAGAACGTTAAGGAAATAAAGGAATTTGAAGAAAAAAACCTCGGTACTAATTCAGTTTCGGGTTCTACAGGAAAGTGGGTCCTTTTAACCGCAGCATACATTTTTGCTGGCGCAATGGCGCTTGCTTCAAGTCCGGATAAATGGGCTCATGTTGGCAATGTACTGCAAGTAATTTTTTCATGGCAAACACTGTTTAATTTCGGCGAGCTAGTTTCATTAGCCGGTATTATTACAGGGGGCGCTATAATGTTTTATTTCTTCAGCTGGGATGGCGGGCTGAGGGATATGACAGAAGAATATGCGGCGCTGGTTAAAAACGTAGCCGGTAAAATAGCGCTTGGTTCAGGAATTATGTTCCCGCTTATGCTTATTATCAGTTATGCTTATTTACCGCTTCAGTCACAGTCACCAACAGTATTTTTCTATATGGTTGCTGTATTGATACTTTTCCTTATTGCAGGTAATTTTATATATTCAATGTTCAAGAATTCAGATTATAATTCTGCAACAACAGTATTTATACTTGTATTCCTGCTTGTTTTATTCAATGTAATTAAAGACCAGGCAGCATTTGGAAACGCAGTATCTGAGAACACAAAGGAAATTAATAAAATAGCGGTTGAAGAGGAAAAGCTTGTAAAAAACAAAACAATGGAGTCTACAGGTATAAATGCTGAGGAGATATTTAAGCAGAAATGTTCTGCCTGCCATAAGTTTGACCAGAAGCTGGTAGGTCCGCCGTATAATGAAGCTGTAGCCAAGTATAACGGGGATGTACAAAAGCTTTCTGCATATATTTTCAATCCGCAGAAGATTGACCCCGCTTACCCGCCGATGCCGAACCAGGGCTTAAAGAAAAAAGAAGCCAATGCAATGGCGCAGTGGCTGATAGACAAAGTAAACAAGAAGTAGTAAATTAATAATTTGATAATTAAAAAGCCGCTAGTTAAGCGGCTTTTTTTTATGGGATAATTTGAGCCTGTGCTCAATGTTCGTTTATCAGTGTATCTATTTTATCTTCGATGGGCTTTACTTCCTTAAGATACTTTTTCTTTTCCCGGATATATGATACAACAGTAATAATGCTTATAAAAAGATAGAATAAGGTGAATGTTAAGACCTTGTACTGCAGCTCCATATGCTGAGTTACCTGTATATAAACAAATGTTATACCAACGGTAAGTAATAGCGTGTAAGCGGGAATTCCAATAGTTCTGAGCCTGTTCCTTAATCTAAGCTTTTTTTGGGCTGTTCTCAGGAATTCTAGGCTAGATTCAGTCAGTCCGTTTGCATCAAACTTAATTACTGTAGCCCAAGAAACATAAATAATTGCAGTTATTGCCAGGTAAATAAGCCCGAAGCCAACCCAAGTTAATACGGTTTTATCGCTCATGCTTTCAACAGCTACTTTATCAATAAAAAATATTGTAAAAAGCATAGCTATGCTCATAATTATATAATTGCGCTTAACCCTGGCTTCATTCTTTCTTAAGCCGTCTAGCAAAGAAGAATAGTACTGAGTTGACTTAACCTCAATATCCTTTGTCTTCTGTTCTTTCCAGAGGTTTTTGATTTCTTCAATTTCCAATTTTAAGACCCCATCATTTTTGCAAGCTCTTTTTTTATTCTGTTTATTTTAACCCCAACATTGCTTGTTGTCATACCGGTTACTTCGGCTATTTCTTTGTAGGAAAGGTCATCAAGCACCATTGATATTATCAGCCTGTCAACTTCCTTCAGCCTGTTAATGCATTCAAACAGCTTTTCAATTTCAGTACCTGTCCTTATCTTTTCTTCTGTTGAATCAGTTTCAGGTATATTAAGTGTTTCCACATCATCTGCAGTATGCATCTGTTTTTTGCGTGCTGAGCGTTTTACATGCAGCAGGGAAGTATTTACAGCTATCCTGTAGATCCATGTACTTATCAGTGAGCGCCCTTCGAATTTATCGAGGCTTTTCCAAATATTTATCATGATCTCCTGGTAAAGGTCATTGCGTTCATCAGGGTCTCTTTCATAGGCGCAGCATATCCTGTAGATCCTGTCTTTGTTCTGGGAAAGTACCTCGTTAAAAAGCTGGTCCTTTTCCATTAAGTCCGGTATTTCCAGGTATTTATAGTCACTAGTTCAGCGAAATATTTTATTGTTTAGTATATTAATAAAGGATTTTATTACAAAAGCAGAATTACTATATAATATTGCTGCCCGGAATTCATTTTCGTTTTAGTGAAGATATAAAGATTAAAAGCCAGCCAATGAGAAAGCTTACTCCTCCTGCGGGTGTTATCATTGCAAGCGCTTTTATACCGGTAACAGTATAAATATACAAAGAAAAGGAGAACAGAATAATTCCGATGGAAAGAAATAATGCAGCTTTAAAATACTTTGGATTGGCAGTGAACCCGATAGCCGTAATAATGACGGCATGAAGCAGGTGGTAAAGAACCCCCGTTCTGTAAACTTCCATCATTTCAGGGGAAAGAACATTTTTTAATTGGTGAGCTCCAAAAGCGCCGATAGCAACTGCAAGAAAGCCAAAGGCAGCGCCGGCAGCAGTCCAGTTGTTTTTCATAGAAGGATTATCTTTGATTATTATACTTCACAGGCTTAAATGCTGTGGTGTATACAATAATCATTATAATTCCGAAAAATATAAATGCAAAATAAAGTGCGCCAAGCGATACAAAAACATATGAATATATTTCTATTATTTCAAACTGGCGTTCAAACACTACATATTCAATTCTTTCGCCAAGCGTCCTGGAGCGTTTTTCTTTTTTGGTGAATATTTTTTCACCTACTGATTTGTTATAGGCTATATTGTTATCATCAAGAATTGATTTAAGCTCATTAATATGTATAGCATAATTGAGCGAATCTCCGTAAAAGAAGGTGTTTACCCCGACTACTTCACCGCGGCTGTTGAGCAGCGGCCCGCCGCTGTTCCCTGGCTTAATCATAGCAGTATGCTGAATAACATATGCCTCGTGGGTATAATCTTCATCACCATCATAAAACCAGGAATCAGTATCTATCTTTTTGATCTTTCCCTTGGTTAAATGAAAGTAATCTACATTCATATCCTCATCTGTGGGATTGCCAAGTGAATAAACATCATCATAGTATTCAATTCCGCTTTCATCAGCCAGCGGCAGAATATCATCGCATTCACTGGAAATTTCAACTATTGCAAGATCACATACCTTGATCTCTTTTACAATTTTTTTAACCTTAAAAACCCTGTCATCTTTCATTTCTATCTTTGCAGTTTTCATATCAAGATCTTCTGTTACATGATGATTTGTAACAAATGTTTTTGGATTGATAAAAAAACCGCTTGCAACAGCGCCGGTCCTGTCAGTGATAAGTCCAACGGAAGCAACTGTGTTTTTATATACTTCTGATTTATCCTGGGGGAAGGTAATCCCGGTAAAAAGGACCAGGATCAATAAAAAACGCAATACAAATGAAGATAGTCTAATGTTCATATTTTTAATTTTACGGTATAATATATAAATTTAAAAAGCGCCGTATCAATGCAAATACAATGGTACGGCGCTTAAATTTATAAACTTCTGCCGTTTATTGATTTAACTATTACCGGCAGCGCTTTGTTCCGGAAGTTTATTGGGTTAAAAACCCTTAATTCCGCATAAAATTAATGTTTATTTGATGATCACCATTTTTTTGGTTTCCGTAAAATTATTGGAGGTTAATTTATAAAAATATACACCTGAAGGCAGTTGGGATGAGCTAAAGCTTACTGAATACGGACCAGCCGGAAGCTCTGTGTTATAAATGTTTTTAACCTCTTTTCCCAATACATCATAAATGCTCAGATTTACAAAAGCATTTTCAGGAAGATCAAAATCGATTTTAGTTGCAGGATTAAAAGGATTTGGATAATTCTGTTTTAACCTGTATGCTGTCGGGATCTTGGCAGCGGTAAGATCAATGTACAGTGGCTTGCCATCCCACGGAAATTTAAAAGCCCGGTATGAATACACACCCTGAGAAAGTGACATTTCCAGCGCGATCGTTCCTGCAGGTGTTACTTCTGTAAGGGTTGGATTTGTTGAACCCCAGGATATAAGGGTATTTCCGTTATCAAGCCTTTGGGCAAATCCCATAGCGAACCCGAAGTTATCAGGTGTATTCCTGTACTGCCAAACAAGGGTTGCTGTTTTGTTCACCTCGTCTAATGAATACTCAACAGCCCTGGAATGCGGGGGAGTATGAAAATTGCCGTTATCAAAAAGCAGAATATTTCCATTGGGAAGCCTGCGTATGCCATGCTGGTAATTAAATTTATCAGGGTCGTTTACGAACGTGAACTGGTTTGCCGGTCCGCCGAGTCTCCAAATTATCTGTCCTGTTTCCCTGCTTATTTTTGTAATCTCATCTAGATGCCTGGAAGAGATCAGAATATTTCCGTCATGATCAAGATCGATTGCATTTCCGTGAATGTAATCCAGGAATGAGTCGGTCATGTTCTGATGCTGCGCGTCCGTTATCGGGATAGCGTCCCAGCTTCTCCACTGAAACACGACATTTTTTTGAGCGTCAATTTCCTGGATAACCAGGCCTATGACCAGACAGTTTGGATTGCCGCCCGGCACAATTGTAGACATATTCACTGTTTGGGAATCATAG
The DNA here is from genome assembly GCA_017303675.1 of Ignavibacteria bacterium. NCBI lineage: Bacteria > Pseudomonadati > Ignavibacteriota > Ignavibacteria > Ignavibacteria bacterium. The sequence goes on along the minus strand of JAFLBX010000001.1, from coordinate 518,894 downwards.
CTCATCAAAAGGGCATGGTCATTGCTCAGAATCCGGAGTTCGTGTCCATCTGTAATATATCCGTTTCCGCAGTAAAAGCTGTCTATCAACTGGTATTCTCTGTTAAACTCATAATACCTGCTAAGGACTGAATTGAAATAGACCAAATTGCCGTTGGGTTCTTTTTTGAAATCAAGGGCATTTGCGCCAAGCTTAAAGGCAGAATAGACCTCACCTGAATTTTCCGCTATTATAAGATGCGGAGTGTTTGGTATTGCTGTAAACGGAAAATTAGACATGAAAATTTTTCCTTCTGCAGGATTTTCTGAAACAGTAACGGATAAACTGGGAATATCACCTGTGAGAAGGTTGTTATATTCTTTGAATAAGTCATATGAATAAAATTCCCTTTGATTACTGTTAATTCCATTTTTTACACGGTATTTTTCTGCTGTAAAAGAAAACTCAGTAATTTCAGTAATTTTACTTGACCTAATCTCAGCCTTTACTTGAACTTTTTCGCCGTAGTGAAAAGAGCTGTTGGGCTGAAATATAATTTTTTTCCTTTCGCCTGCGATTGTAACTGTACCCTGTTTTAGACCGCTGATTGAACCAGTAACGGTGAACCGGATATCATTCAAGGCAAGATCGTAAGGTAAGGAGTAATTAAAACCAATGATAATATTACTGTTAATTTTTACGTATTTAGAATTATTAACAGGTACTGTATAATTTATTTCAGAAAATGTATCGACGCATTGTATGAATAAAAAAAATACTGCGGTTAATATGTAGAGCTTTTTCATAACAATATATTAATTTTATAAAATCCTTCTGGTAAAATATTAAATTCTTAACACAAAAAAAGTATAAGTATATGGAAAAAAATTAGTATAAATCATTATAAAACATAAGAATTACGGTTAATGAAAACCTTTAATTTTTGACAAAAAAAAGCCGGCTTAGTTTAATTAAGCCGGCTTAGAAAAATGTAAAAATTATATTAACCTATTGTATCAAAGCCTGTATAACTTTGGAGTACTTTGGGAATAATGATCTTCCCTTCGGGAGTTTGGTTTGATTCAATAAGCGATACATACAGCCTTGATGTTGCAAGTCCTGAACCATTAAGAATGTGAACATATTCCGTTTTTTTATCGCGCTTAAACCTTATCATAGCGCGGCGTGACTGGAAATCAGTGCAGTTACTTACACTTGAAGCCTCTAGCCATTTGTTTTCTGCCGGTGACCATACTTCAATATCATACTGTTTGCTTGCGGCAAAGCCCATATCACCTGTACAAACATTCACTACGCGGTAATGAATGTTCAGTGCCTCCAGGATCCCGCAGGCATGATTCAGCATTTCTTCCATCTGCGCATATGAATCTTCGGGCAGACAGAAATTGATAAGCTCAACCTTGTTGAACTGGTGTACGCGCAGGAATCCTTTTGTATCCTTGCCGTAGCTGCCGGCTTCCCTGCGGAAGCATGCGGTGTAGCCGCAGTATTTTACCGGGAAATTCTTCATATCCATTACTTCATCCCTGTGAATGTTAACTATAGGAACTTCAGCAGTGGGGATAGCAAAAAGATCATCCGGATCAGTACGGTACATATCTTCTTCAAACTTGGGTACTTTTTCAGCGGCTTCCATTGATTCACGGTTTACAAGGAACGGAACGCCAACCTCAGTATAACCGTTGCTTTTGTGCGTATCAAGCATAAAATTTATAAGCGCGCGTTCAAGAATTGCACCTTTGCCCTTGTAGAAAGGAAATCCGCTGCCTGAGATCTTTGCCCCGACGCCAAAATCAAGAATATCAAGCTTTTTGCCAAGCTCAACATGATCCAGGTATTTAAAATCACCGGAAGCTTTTTCACCCCAAATTTTGAACTGAACATTATCATCGCTTGACCTTCCCGGGGGAACGGAATCATCAGCCAGGTTAGGTATATCAAGCAGAATGTTACCGATATTTTTTTCAGCCTCAGCCAGCTTTTCATCTATAAGCTTGATATCATCTGATACCTTTTTCATATCGGCAATTTTATCATCAGCGTTTGCGCCTTCCTTTTTCATTTTAGCGATTTCCTGAGATACATTATTACGGAGGCTTTTTAGCTTTTCAACTTCGCCGATATATTCCCTGCGTTTAATATCAAGCTCAAGGATTTTTTCCACGCTTTCTGCTGTCATATTCCTTGCCAGAAGCTTTTGCTTTACCAGCTCAGGATTTTCTCTTATTAATTTTAGATCTAACATATATTATTCAATTTGGAATTACGTATTAGAAAATTTTTACAATCCAAGCTGAACTTTAAGAAGGCTTAAGCCTTCGGTTACATTCAGCGGTTTCAGGTCGAGATCTGTTTTAGCTTTAAGCAGTATAAAGCTCGAGTTCATAGGCCTCGAAGCAGCCTGGTTAAGGTCTGTTGTCTTTATTGGCTTTATCAGGTTTTCGTTGAAGCCGAAAATTTCAGCCAGCTTGACCGCAAATTCATACCTGCTTAAATATTCGCTGCCGCAAACATTATAAATACCTGATTTATTCAGGTCAACCATTTTTACCAAAGCCCATCCTAGGTCATCAACCATGGTTGGCATACCGAACTGGTCATCAACAATAGTGACAGTGTTCTTTTCGGAAAGCATATTTATCAGCCACACCGCGAAATTTGGCCTTAGATTCTTACCTGTACCATAAATGATCATTGTCCTTATTATTGCGAAATCTATCCCGCTGGTTACCAGAGCATTTTCAGCGGCAAGCTTGCTTTTACCGTAATAGCTCAAAGGATTTGGCTTTGATGTTTCACTGTAATTGCCTGATTTGCCGTCAAAGATATAGTCAGTGGAAATATGAATTATTTTAGAAGAATTAACTCTTGATGCGATAATAAAATGCTTTACTGCATCCACATTAACCTTCCAGCTTAATTCACGGTCGGTTTCACATCCATCAACATTGGTATAAGCAGCGGTATTAATTATAATATCAGGAAGATATTTCTTCACGGCATCTTTAACTTCTTCCTTTTTGGTGATATCCATCGGGAAATAATCAAATCCGCGTGATTCATATGCATTATCATGCAGGTCAGTTAAGATCACTTCATGCTGAGTTTCATGCCTGAAAAGCTCGGTTGTTTTCTGCCCAAGCAGGCCGTTAGCGCCGGTGATTAATATTTTTTTAGGTTTATTCAAAGTTCTGTAAGCTTTGGCAGATCTTCTACTCCGTGAAGCGAAGCATTTATACTTGCCATTTTATTTGCAAAATTTAATGCGGCTAATGAATCGGCGAGCTTAAGCTCGGCATTTTTGTAAAAATAGCTTGCTGCAAAAACATCACCGCAGCCGGTTGAATCTATAAAACCCGGACTGTCAATTCTGGGAACATCAGTTTTAGAAAGCTCGTTGTTTTCAGCATCACGTTCTTTATTCATACTAAAGAGGCTGACACCTGAGCGCCCTCTTGTAACGACAAGTGACCTTGTATAACCGCTGCTTAATATCTTCGCTGCTGTTTGGTACTCGGTTACATTTTCACCGGTTAAAATGTTCAGCTCAGATTCATTCATTTGCAGTGTATCCGGCCTGGAAACCCAGCTTTGCCATTTGGCAACAGGCATTTGTTTACGTGTTCCGTCCGGAAATGTCTGCATTACAAGGTTATGGAGATCCATATGAATATATCCGTTAAAATTACTTCTTATTTTCTGCAGAGATTCCAGCGCAAGATCTACACCTGATACCAGGTTAACAAGAATTCCATCGAGTTCCGGAAGGAGCTCCTTAACCTGTTCATATTGAACAGGCAACGTAGGTTCAGTAGAATTTTCTTCACGGTCATATGTTTTTTTAGTGGATACGTTCAGAACAGAATCCTTATCCTTGTAAAATAGATTTACAACCCTGGTTTTATGTGAAGTTTTCTTTATATAAGAAAGATCAATGTTGCCAATTGTTTTCAGAAACCCTGTTACATTTTCAAACTCATCTTCTCCGAGGTTCATAACGGGATAAACAACCGCATTTCCTTTGGAAATTACCGCAAGTGAAACAAGTGAGTAAAGAATTCCCCCGAACTGTTTTTGAGTGGTAAAAGCTCCTTTATGAATATAATCCATGCAGGGCTCACCGATGACTGCCAGTTTCAATTTAAGAGAAGATCTCCTTTACAGCCTGCTCTAAGGCGGGCGAAAAATCAATTTCAGCAGCTTTACAGTTTTCTGTTACCTGTTCGGGCTTGGAAGCGCTGGTAATAGCACTGGTAATATTTTCTTTTCGCAGGCACCATGCCAGCGCAAGCTGTGAAGGTGTTGCTTCGATACTTTTGGCCAGTTCCGTGAATTTATCAACCTGCTCAAGAAGCTTTGTATTGCTTATGCTCTCTTTTATAAAATGGTTTACTTTTTCGTTTGCTGCCCGCGAATCACCAGGTATTTTGCCACCTGAATATTTGCCGCTCAGCAAGCCCTGTGCAAGCGGTGACCAAACCACCTCACCCATTCCGTATTTTTCGCATGCTGCCATTACTCCGTTCGTTTCGATTTGCGGGCGGATAATATTGTATTGCGGCTGATTGCTGACCGGCCTGTGCAGGTTATATTTTTCACATACCGCTGCCGCTTCATTGATATTTTCAGCAGACCATTCACTTACACCCCAGTATAATAATTTTCCCTGCAGGATAAGATCATTGAATGAACGGCAAATTTCTTCCATCGGGGTATTGGGGTCATGCCTGTGGCATTGATAAAGATCTATGTATTCTGTTTTAAGCCGTTTTAGCGATTTATGAACAGATTCAAAAACATGCTTTCTGGAAAGTCCCTGGTCATTTGGATTTTGCGACATGGGCCAGAAACATTTTGATGCAATCACAACATCTTCACGCCTGATTTTCAGCTCATCAAAAAATATCCGGCCTAAAGAAAGCTCAGCTTCGCCTTTATTATAGATATCTGCTGTATCAAAGAAAATTACACCTTCATCAAGGGCTGTTTTTATGCAATTTAAGGCGGTTTTATCATTAATTGACATTCCATAAGTCAACCAGCTGCCAATACCAATTGCCGAAAGCCTTAAGCCATATTTACCAAGCTGCCTGTATTTCATCTTATTTATTATAAATATTCAGCAAATATAGCAATTAGCAAATGTTTAATATAGTCATTTTTCTGCTGGTTACCGTAAAGGTTAACAGTAAGTTATAATAAATTGCTATATGTGTGATTTTTGGTTAGTTTTGTTGTTGAAAACTTTGAACATTTACCCGGAATTCAGATGAATTTTCTGCTTTACGTATTATTTTCATTGCTTAAGGTGATAATACCGATTTTTCCGCTTGGATTTATCAGGTTACTTGCAAAGCTTATAGGTAAAATGTTCTATTATATAATACCGGTTCGGAAAAAAACCGCAATCAGCAATTTGCAGCTAGCTTTCCCCGGGAAAAGTAAAGCTGAAATTAATAAAACAGTTAAAGGCTGTTATATAAATGTAATAACCGTAATTGCTGAGTTTTTTTATATGAGAAAGCTTACAGCCGGTGAGCTTACAAAACAAATGAAGGTTAAAAATATCAATATTTTTAACGAGAAGCTGAAACAGGGCAAAGGAATTATTCTGATAAGCGCACATTACGGCAACTGGGAATTAACTGCATTTGGTGTAAGCAAATTAATTAATGTTCCTTTTAATGTAATTGTTAAAGAGCAGACCAATAAAAGAGTCAACGAAGGAATAAATAAGATACGGACTTACAGCGGAAACAAAATGCTCGATATGCGGAATTCACTCAGGGGGATACTGACAGTATTAAAAAATAACGGTATTGCAGCGATGCTTGGAGATCAATCAGCCCCAAAGGAAAATGTGAAGGTTGATTTTTTTATTAAAGGTGTGCCAACGTATGAAGGAACGGCAAGGATAGCGATCAAAACCGGGGCAGCGGTATTGTTCGGTGTATCTACCAGAGATCATGACGGAACTTATTCACTGGAAATGCATGAAATAGATACATCAAAATATAAAGAACCGACTGAAGAAAATATAAAAGCCTTAACACAAGATCATGTAAACCTGCTTGTTGAGTATATCAAATTAAGGCCTGATCACTGGCTATGGTTTCACAGGAGGTTTAAGAATGTTGTTTGAAGGCAGCTTTTGTGTGAATATTGAAAGTATTAAATATTTAAATCCCCAATTGAGCTGTTTAGAAGGACATAAATTTATAACAAATTATAGTTTATAGAATATTTGAGCTAATCCTCCCCCTTTACAAGGGGGATTAAAATGAAAAATAAAAAAATATTAATAATACAAACAGCATTTCTTGGAGATGTTATCCTGGCGCTGCCAATGGTGCAGACCATTAAAGCTCATTTGCCGGATACAGAGATAGATTTTTTATGCATACCATCAACAGAAAGTGTGCTTCAAAATCATCCTGCAATACACTCTGTAATTCCGTATGATAAAAAAGGCGGCGATAAGCTGGATAAATTCATCGAAGTTTTGAATGAGATCCGTGAGGTTGAATATGATGTTGTTATATCACCCCACAGATTTTTCCGCAGCGCGCTGCTTACTTATTACAGTGAAAGCAAAGTACGCATAGGATTCGAAGAAAATTCCCTGCGTTTTTTATTAACCAATAAAGTTAAATATGTAAAAGATAAGCATGAAATATTGCGCAATCTTGAGCTTATCAGGCAGATCCCGGGTTTACAATATGATGAAAAAAAAGTATCCTTAACGCCAAGGCTGTATCCAACCACACTGCAAAAAGACAGGGTAAGGCAATTGCTTATTCACAAAGCAAACCTGGTAAGCCTGGCACCGTGCTCTAAATGGTTTACAAAACAGCTTCCGGCTGAAAAGGCATTGGAAATATGTAAATTATTGCTGTTAAAGGGTTATAATGTAGCCTTGTTGGGCGGAGAAAGTGACGCAGAATACTGCAATGCACTTGAACAAAAAGTAAATGATGACTCTCTTATGAACCTTTGCGGAAAGCTTAGCCCGCTTGAATCCTATGAAGTTATGACATATTCCAAAGCATTAGTAAGTGCAGATTCCGCCGCGCAGCATTTAGGCTCTGCAAGCGGTATCCCGATAGTTTTGATCTATGGTTCTACAGATATTTCATTCGGATTTTACCCGCTTACCTCTAAATATAAAATTGCAGAAATTGATTCACTTGAGTGCAGGCCCTGTACGGATCACGGCAGGGATAAATGCCCGTTGGGACATTTTAAATGTATGGTTGACCAGAGCGCTGAGAAGATAGTTGCTTTGATGGAAGAATTGATATGAAGAGAAATGTCAAAGTCCAAAATCCAAATGTCAAATCAATATTGAATGTACAAAAGTGGTGTCAGGTATTTCCTGACACGTAAGCGCACTCCAAGTAAATTACTTCAATTCAGGCTTCAGGAATTTCGCTGTAACGGAATCTTTCATGTATTTTTTTACAATATCTTCGGGAGTGCCTTCAGCAATAATTTTTCCACCGGCTTCGCCTCCTTCAGGACCAAGATCTATTATCCAGTCAGCGGTTTTTATCACGTCAAGGTTATGTTCAATCACAATAACGGAATTACCTTTATCAACAAGCTGGTTCAGAACCTTCAGAAGCATGCTGATATCTTCGAAATGCAGGCCTGTTGTAGGTTCATCCAGTATATAAATTGTTTTCCCGGTTTGAATTTTTGAAAGCTCAGTTGAAAGCTTAACGCGCTGCGCCTCTCCGCCTGATAGTGTCACTGCTGACTGGCCAAGCCTTATATAACCAAGACCCACATCATACAATGTCTGAAGCTTGCGCTTAAGCGAAGGAATAGCTTCAAAGAAGCTGACTGCTTCTTCAACAGTCATTTCAAGCACATCAGAAATATTTTTGCCCTTATAACGAACTTCAAGGGTTTCGCGGTTATATCTTTTGCCGCGGCAAACATCACAGGTTACATACACATCAGGCAGAAAGTTCATTTCGATCTTCTTCAAACCGCCGCCTTCACAGGCTTCACACCTGCCGCCTTTTACATTAAAGCTGAACCTGCCGACCTTATAGCCGCGTATTTTTGCTTCAGGCAGAGTTGCAAAAAGATCACGAATGAATGTGAATAAACCCGTATATGTCGCGGGATTGCTGCGCGGAGTTCTGCCAATAGGCGACTGGTCAACTTCAATTACTTTGTTAACATTCTTAAGCCCTTCAATTGTATCATACGGAAGCGGAGGCTCGGGGGTTTTAAAAAATTTCCTTGAAAGCACCCTGTAGAGGGTTTCATTGATAAGCGATGATTTGCCTGAACCGCTTACTCCAGTTATACAGATGAATTTACCTAAAGGAACAGTCAGGTTAACTTTTTTAAGGTTATTTCCGGATGCGCCTTTGAGAACAAGTGACTGGCCGTTGCCTATCCTGCGCTTTTTGGGGACTTCGATATTTTTTTTACCTGATATATACAGCGAAGTAAGGGAGTTGCCATTCAATGAGCCGGGTTTGCCGAAGGCTACAATTTTTCCGCCATGCTCGCCTGCACCCGGACCCAGATCCACAACGAAATCAGCTTCTTCCATCATTTGCTTATCATGCTCTACAACTATAACAGTATTGCCTATATCACGCAGGTTCTTAAGTGATCTTATCAACAACTCATTATCACGCTGATGAAGTCCGATGCTTGGCTCATCAAGTATATAAAGAACCCCTCGAAGCTGTGAGCCTATCTGTGTTGCGAGCTTGATCCTTTGGGCTTCGCCGCCTGAGAGTGTTCGTGCATTTCTATCTAGTGATAAATAATCGAGCCCTACATTAAGCATGAACTCAAGCCGCATTTTAATTTCTTTAAGAATTTGTTTAGCTATTATCTGCTGGCGTTCATTTAATATTAACGTATCAAAATATTCACGCGCCTTTTTTATTGAAAGAAGCGAAACTTCATATATGTTCTTTTTGCCGGAGTCTGATTCTATAAGCACTGCAAGGCTTGAAGCCTTTAGCTTGCCGCCTTTGCAGGTATCGCAGGTATTGGATGTCATGAAGCTTTCTGCCCAGTTGGAAATATATTCTGAGGTCTGGTTGCGGTAATAATCTAAAATTATTTTTTTAACACCCTGGAACTTATGGGAATATTCCCTTTGAATACCGCGGGAATCAACATACTTGTAATTTCGCTTCTGGCTGTCGCCGTTCATAATTATCTCAAGCTCATCTTTCGTAAGCTTTTTCAGCGGGGTATCAAAATCATATCCCCATGATTCAATGAGCTGTTTTAAAACTGTGAAGGTCCAGTTAGTCCTTGGCTTGCCAAGCGGCGCAATAGCGCCTTCTGAAATTGAGAGGTCATGATCGGTAATTATCAGCCTTTCATCAAGCTCTTTACGTGCCCCCAGCCCAAGGCAATCAGGGCACCAGCCGTAAGGTGAGTTGAAAGAAAATGAATTTGGCGCCGGTTCATCAAAGCCTATTCCGCAGGATGGGCATGCAAGCTTTTCGCTGAACAGCATATCTTTTGTGCCGTCGCTGTCTGATTCTGTAATAATAACAATGCCGCCACCGAAGCGCAGTGCTGTTTCTATGGAATCAGTCAGCCTGAGAGAAGTGGCTTTTGTGACCATAATTCTATCAACAACAATTTCGATATCATGTATCTTATAACGGTCAAGCTTCATTTTGGGAGTAATATCTTTAATGACTTTATCTACCCTTACTTTTGTGAAGCCGTCTTTTTCAATCTGCTCGAAGAGCTCGCGGTAATGGCCTTTTCTGCCTTTAACTACGGGAGCCAGGATATTTATTCTTCTTGTATCAAGATTTTCCCTGATATGATCTATTATCTGCTGTACACTTTGCCTTTGTACGGGCTGTCCGCAGTTTGTACAATGCTGTGTGCCGCACTTAGCATAAAGCAGCCTTAAGAAATCGTAAATTTCAGTTACAGTACCAACAGTAGAACGCGGGTTGTGTGAAATTGTTTTTTGTTCGATCGAAATTGATGGCGAAAGCCCTTCAATTTTATCAACATCAGGGCGTTCAATCCCGCCAATGAACTGGCGGGCATATGCCGAAAGGGTTTCAACGAACCTGCGCTGGCCTTCAGCGTAAATGGTATCAAAAGCAAGCGACGACTTTCCCGAGCCGGATATGCCGGTTATCACAACAAATTTATCGCGCGGAATATCGATATCGATATTCTTTAAATTGTGAACACGCGCGCCCTGTATGGATATTTTATCTAAGAATGACAAATTAGTTTTATTGTGTTTTGAATTGATATCCCAAAAACAACCGAACAAGTTGCTGCAGCCCTTTGTTCATGAATCAGGCATATTTTCGGGAAATCAAATTTGACTAAGAGGGTAAGTTAACTGAAAATGTTTGAAGAAAAAATGAATGAATTTGGATGGAAGGGCAGGGGTAAAATGTATATAATTTACTTGTTTAAGATTAATTTTACCTATATTTTTGAGCTATGGAATTTATTTTAGACTGGCACCCCGCTATTGCTTTAACATTTTTAAGTTCAATTACAGTGTTAATTTCCTACCTTGGATTAAAGATAGTAAGGAAATTTTACACCGAAGATGTACTTAAACAAAACCATGAAGTAGGAGGATTTATTTTCAATGCCTTCGGCATAATTTATGCCGTTTTGGTAGCCTTCGTTGTTTTTGCAACTTGGGAAGAATATGATAACTCAAAAAAGAATGTTGAAATTGAATCTATAGAGCTTGCCGATATATTCCATAATTCAAAAGCTCTGCCGGAACCATACAGGCAGCAGGTTATTCCATTGCTGAGGAAATACACAGAAGATGTTTTAAATGATGAATGGAAGCTGCTGGAACAGGGCCAGCCAAGCGAAAGAGCAAAGGAAAGCTTTAGTAATATCTGGACTTTCTTTGCAACTATGGACCGCGCTGTAATTAAGAATGAAATTGCTTACCAGGAAACCCTTAAGCATCTTAATGATGCAGGTGAGAGAAGAAGGATGAGGATATTTGACAGCAGTAATAATATTCCCGGGATAATTTGGGTAGTATTGCTGTTCGGCTCTGTTGTAACTGTTATATATACTTATTTTTTCTATGCAAAAAATATCATACACCAGTTTGTAATGACATCAGCTTTAACCGTACTTAATACTTTAATACTATATATGATCTTGATCCTTGATAATCCTTTCAGCGGTTATATAAAAATCGATCCGAAACCATTTGAGTATGTGATCCAGCTATTAAACAGGGGAATGTAATTTTATCAGCAGTATGTAATTGTGAAAATAACTACCACGGCGCTTTTAAGCCAAGCCCTGAGAGCTTATCTTCAAATTCTGCCCGTTCTCGGTTCTTTTTAGGTTTGCCGGTATCATCCAGCCAGTTAAATGATCTGCCCAGTGAAACAGCTTTTTCGTTATCACCCTGAGTCATTGCGGTCAATACTTCCATTTCAAGCCTAGTAAAGCTGTTTGAATTCACCCTGTAATCCATAAATGCTTCCCAAACGGCAGGACACCATTTAGCTACAATTTCATGGCCCATTATCTCCGCATAGCGGCGTATTTCATACTGCGCATGCGCATCCATTCTTAAATAAAGAAAGTGGAGTAAATTATGCAGGTCAACTTTCCAGTATGCTTCTGTGTAAGTGGAAAGCGGCAGATCTTTTCTTGCCTGCTCGCGCGCAATTCCCATTTTAAGACGTTCATCATAAATTTCGCGGGCAAGTGACTGCAGGTAACGCTCTTTTTCCGTTAGTGTTTTGCCTTCAGCATCGCCGGCAAAACCTGCTGAACCCTGGCGGTTGCCTGATGCCTGGATGCGCCATTCAGCTTCTCCGGTAGTTTGCGCAGAATCAATCGCTACGCTGTAGCGGGTGGAATACTCATTTACATTAGCCATGCGGTGGCGGATCCACTGCCTCCAGCAATCCATTGGCACACGCACGTGGAATTTTATCTCACACATTTCAAACGGGGTTGTATGGTGATGGCGCATTAAATATCTTATAAGCCCGCGGTCTTCATGAACTTTTTTTGTACCTTTGCCGTATGAAACCCTTGCTGCCTGCACGATGGATTCATCCGAACCCATGTAATCAATTACGCGGATAAAGCCGTCATCAAGCACTTTGAACGGCTTGCCTAAAATTTCATCAAGCGTAGCAACTTTGGGGCGCTCGAGTGATTCCATAATTGGATTGGTTTCCGGTACTTCGGTGTATTCTTTATTTATACTATCCTTATTTTCTGCTGACATGTAATTTTTGTGCTAAATTGAATTATTAATTGTAATGAAGCGGGAGTATTAAACAAAAATATCCCTAAAAGACTGCTTGTTTGAGTGAATTGATGCAAAATAGTAAATTGTGATGGAAGTTTAAAGGCTTAAACAGCCTTTACTTTATAAATGTAACGGTTTTTACTTCCTGAATTTTTGCCAAACAGCCTCAGCGGCAAATGAAACGATTAATAACGCTATCATAGTATATACTGCCTCCGGGGCTTTACGGAACGTATAGATCTCGAGTATTACGAACATTATCAAACATAACACCAATGAAGTAACCACTATCCAGCCTTTTGCGCCGGTTTGTTTAAGTATTTTCAAATGTCCAGCATTAACTGCTGCATATACAAGCAAAAAAGCGCCTGAGCCCATCATTGCGATTCCCGCCAGGTCAAAAAATAATATGAAACAGATCACCATCAGTGAAGTAATTAAGAGTCCGCCAGTAGCCCCTTTAATTTCATCCCGGGCAAAGACTGCGGGAAGCTCGCCATCTTTTGCCACCATGTAACTTACATTTGAGCCTCCGAACAAAGTGGCGTTAATTGCAGATGCTGTTGAAAACAATGCAGCAATTGCAATGAGCTTAAAACCCAGCATACCAAGGAATGGCTTTGCAGCTTCTGCCAGCGCGAAATCACGTGCAGCGGCTATCTGGCCGGTAGTTAAATTCCCGGTTACAGTTATAGATACAGCAAGATAAATAAGTATTACAATAAAAACCGCCATGTATAAGGCTTTTGGCAATGATTTGGAAGGGTTATCCATATTTCCCGCTGCGTTTGTTATTAAACCGAATCCTTCATAACCTATGAATAAAACTCCCGCTCCGAAGAAAATATATTCAGATGAGTTCCAGTGAACAGGAGCTAAATTTGCCGGGTTAATAAAGAAGAGTCCGGCCCCTGCAAACAGAACAAGGATCGATACTTTAACAGCAACTATAAATGTTTCAGCCTTGCCCACATCGCCTGCTCCAAGCATATTGATCAGTGTAAAAAGTATTACAGCACCTGCGGCAACCGCTTTAATTAACAGAGGCGAAGGGTTATTTGTAATGAATGTCATAGCATATGATGAAAATCCCTGGGCATATAATGCGATCGCGATCACATAACCTATCCACATGAATAAATTCAGGCCGCCGGAAACAGTACCTTTACCCCAGCCCTGCACAAGGAATTCCACGGCTCCTCCGGCAGTGGGAAATTTTGCTCCAAGCTTGGCATATGAGTAAGTTGAAAACAGCGCGACTACTCCGCCAATTAAAAATGAGAGCCACATTGCGGCTCCGGAAGCTTCAGCAACAACTCCCAGAATTGAGAATATGCCTGCTCCGATCATACCCCCTATACCAATAGAAACAGCAGCAACAAGTGATATCCTGTTTTTCATATTCTGAAATTTAATGTAATATTTTCAATAATTTAAGCACCAAATTTTTATTTTTTAAGTTTAGAGAATTATTTATCTGTGTTATTTTGGAGCTTAAATATTTAAGTTTAAATATATTTTAACCTAATTAAGGAGTATTTTATGTTTAAATATTTATCAATTATTCTGATATTATTCTTTTCAACAATTTCTATAATATCAAAGCCAAGAATAAGTTTTAAAGAACTTATGATCAATGCTGAACAAAACCGCCAATTACAATTAGATGCAAGAAAAATAGCATTAAGCAATAACCAGCCATACAGCATTAAAACCACCACAGGATATTTAATAGACGCAAAATCCGTTGAAGACGGAAAAGTAGTTTATGCAGTAATAAGCGACCCGGTAAATATCTTCAACGGAGGGTATGCAGCTTTTTACGATGAAATAACTTCTTTGTATGATAATAATAATTCAAAACTTTATTATGCTAACGGAACAGTTAAAGATAACACAAACGGAAAACTTGATCCGGTTGTATCAAGCATGATAACTGCAGACAGATTTTTGATGATACCTGAATGGACAGATGATAAAGTATATTTATTTGATGCGCAGACCGGCGACCTTTTGGATGCTAATTTTATTCCAACCACTTCACCGCAGCTGCAAAGTCCAAAAGATGCCCAGCAGCATTTTTCCGGCAGGTTTATAATTGTATCAGACCAGTTAAGTGATGTTGTGCAAAAATTTGATACAAGCGGTGCATATATTGGCTTCTATGCTCCATCTTCAGGAGTAAACACATCCATTCTCGATAACATAAGGGGTATTTGTTACAGACCTAACGGTAACCTTCTGGTTACTGTTGGTTCAGGCGCGAGCGCAAATACTGTTCAGCAGTTTGATACAGGCGGCGTAAGTATAGGTAGTTTTATAAGTACAGGGTTATCCTCTCCGTTTGATGTATTGATAAGAACCGGAGATATACTTGTATCAAATTCATCCGGGGCAAACAAAATAACAAGGTATGACCTTGCAGGCGCTTTTTTATCAAATTTTTATACCGCTGCTGATGTAAACTTTCCTCAGCAACTGATAAAGTTACCGGGAGGTAGAATTGGAATTTCTGCTTTCAGTATCCCTAATTCCGGGTTTACAATTATTGATTCAACGGGCACATATGTCAGAACATTGACAGGAATTACAGGTAACCGCGGTGCATATTTACTGGGCAATGGAAGATACCTGGTAACTAACGGCGGAGGGGTTCACGAAATTGATTCAACAACCGGAAGTTTAATACGTACTATCACAACTGCGGCAAACCTTCAGTATATAACACCTTATAATCCCGGCGCACTACTTTCAAACGGGAACAACGGAAATTTAATACCGGAAAAATATTCACTTGAACAAAATTATCCGAACCCGTTCAATCCATCAACCGGCATCAGGTACAGCATACCTGAAGGGAATTATGTAACTATAAAAGTATATGATTTAACAGGTAAAGAATCTGCAACGATAGTTAATGAATACAAACCGGCCGGAAGCTATGAAGTGACATTTGATGCAGGTGGTCTGGCAAGCGGTGTTTATTATTACAGCATTTCAAGCGGTGAATTCCGTAAAACCATGAAAATGGTTTTAGTTAAATAATATTCTGCTATATACTGTTAATAGCTGAAAGGACTCCTTTGAAAAGGAGTCCTTTCTTATTTATACAGGGGAAGGGGGCTCCCCCTTTCTGTTGCCTGTGCTTTATTGCACCGGAGAATAACAGAACTTTTTTTTCGAGTATTGAAGATCAAATAAACATTATCATTTAACTAAAATTAATTTTTTTACTTCAGTATATGAGCCGGCATGAAATCTGTAAATGTATGTACCGCTGGCAAGGCTGCTGCCGTTGAATTCTGCAGTATGAATTCCAGCTTCGAGCTCTTCATCAATTAAAGTTGAAACCAGCTGCCCGAGCAGATTATAAACACTGATGTTCACTTTTGTTCGTTCAGGCAGCTGGAAATCAATGCTGCTTTTGGGGTTGGAAGGGTTCGGGTAGCTTTGCCCGAGGGCATAATCTGTTGGTTTTGAAATAATAACCGGCACAGCCAGATCGAAATATTCATAATTTCCGTTAAAATCAATTTGTTTTAATCTGTAAAAATATTTACCCGGCTTAAGCTTTTTATCAATATAGCTGTATTCAACCGGCTGACTTGTAGTGCCGGAACCCCTGATGAAAGATAGTTTACTCCATTCCCCGGCATCGGTTTTTCGTTCTATATCAAATCCTGAATTATTTATTTCACTTTCGGTTTTCCAGAATAAGTTTACATTATTTTTTTCATTGCCGGCATAAAACAAAGCAAGATATACCGGCAAAGCCCCTGTACAAATAGAACCCCCGCCGGAATAAGAACCGTTGATAGTTATTATATCTGCGCAAACATCAGCGCCGGTTTGTATTTCAATGGTGGAACCTGATTCATAGGTAATGCTGCTTTGTTGTGAAAATACCCAGGTACAGCATAACAGGGCAAAAAAGATTATCAACAGGATAATTGCACTTTTCATCTGGAGGCATTTTTAATTTTTTTAGAATCATCAGTTGAGTTAAGCCTGTTTTCCAGCTCTGAAATACGAGCTTCCAAGTTCTTAAGCCGGTTTAATTCAGCGGCTAAAACTGAATTTTCTTCTTTAAGTATGTCATTTTCCTTTTTCAGCTCCTGTACTGCCTTAACAATAACCGGAAGAAGATTGCCGTAAGTTGCTTCCCATTTTTCGGGGTTATCTTTAAGAACCAGCTTAAGCCATTCAGCATTGAATTCATTCTGTACAGAGTCCAGTTCCTGTGCAATGAAGCCTGCAGTTTGAATGCTTTCCATTTTAGTGCCGTCTGCGTTATTGTTTTCATACCATTCGCGCCTATCCCAGTTGAACTCGCGCGGTTTTAGGTGCATTAAAAAGTTCAGCCCAAGAGAAAGCTCGTTGATATTTTTTTTATCCCTTACATCTGAAAGCGAAGTTATAGTCTGCACGTTACAGCGAAGAGATGTTACAGAATTGTTGCCCAGTGTAACCTGGTTTTGAGTAGTACCTGAAGACGGTTCAGAATTATTACCTATTAGTGTCAGATTTGTACCTGTTGTTACATTGGAGCCAGCGTCATATCCTATTGCGGTGTTATATGCACCCAGTGATTGTGTCAAAGAAGAATGACCAACCGCAGTATTTCTGAACCCTGTTTCATTGTTTTGAAGTGAATTTTTACCTATTGCAACATTATCAGAGCCGGATGTATTGATTTCCATAGCATTGGTACCAAGTACAGTGTTGTTTCCCCCGGTAATATTATTCAGCAACGCATAGTAACCTACAGCAACGTTTGCTACACCGCTGATATTGTTGTAGAGTGTTTGACCGCCGACACCAATATTAAAGCTTCCGGTAGTATTTAAGCTCATCACAAAATGACCTAATGCTGTATTGTAGTTTCCGCTAGTATTGGCGTTAAGAGATTGATACCCCAGGGCTGTATTCCAGCTTCCTGTTGTTAAGCTGCTTAATGTATTAGCTCCGATGCCGGTATTCATTGAACCATGTGTGAAAGAAGCCCCGCCCAGTGTGAAGTTTCCGGAGTTTATTCCAACAAAAGTATTGTTGCCCATATTGGAAGCATTTTTGTAATTATGTATAAAATGCGATGTTCCTTTATAAATTACCCCGGTATTCAGGTCAGTGGTTTCCTGCAGTTTCAGACTTTTGTTTAGTTCTGTGTAGCCGTTACTTTGTGACAGTGTAAAATATGTGTTTGTAGCATCTTTAATTTTAAATTGTCCGGTTACTCCGAGAGTATTGTTGATATTTTGCGCTGTTATTAAAGCCGGAAAAATTATTAACAGAAAAATTAACTTCCTGAATTTCATTTTTGGTTTCTCCTAATTCTGCATTACATTGCTTTAAAAACAAAAAAAGCAATCATTAATATTATAAAAAGTGCAACTGCTCCGAATACGAGGAAAAAAATTGCTGAAAACAATAGCCTGCCTTTAAACCTGGTCATAATATTTTCAAAAAAGCTGCTTCCTGTTGTATTCAACGGATCCTGAATACTATCGCTTACTGCTTCTTTTACAGATCTTGTTAAGTCGTCTAACATTGTTACCCTCCTTTAGTTTTTCACCCCAAGCCCCTCCCCCTTAATGAGGAGGGGAGAGATGAACTGTAATTATTTTACTAACATCATTTTTTTAATATCTGAAAAACCCTGTGTTTCAAGCTTGTAAAAATAAGCTCCGCTTGAGAGATTAGAAGCGTTAAAGTATATTTCGTGATTACCGGCTTCTAATTTCCCGTTAATCATTTCTGATACAAGTTTGCCTGTAATATCAAATACTTTAAGTGATACATATCCGCTAACAGGTACAGAGAATTTTATTGTAGTTGACGGGTTGAACGGATTCGGGTAATTCTGCATTAATTTGAATCCAGCAGGATTTTCATTATTCCCGGAAATTCCCGTTGTTGAAAGCATGTTTTTTGCACAATATCCGTTATATCCGCCGGTCAGAGACCAAATACCAATACCATCATCACCGCCTCCAAGAATGTACCCGGC
This sequence comes from Ignavibacteria bacterium, assembly GCA_017303675.1. Lineage (NCBI taxonomy): Bacteria > Pseudomonadati > Ignavibacteriota > Ignavibacteria > Ignavibacteria bacterium. The sequence goes on along the minus strand of JAFLBX010000001.1, from coordinate 500,610 downwards.
GCGAGGTTCAGCCCAGTTTGTATCAGGTATTGAGGAAGTCATCTGAATTTTTGTGCTCCATGATGAACCCGAGTATGACCTGTAGAATCCCGCAGGTACAGAGGGGTTATCCTGGGCATAACATACTTTAAACTGGCTTGATGCGTTTCTTACTGCTATGAGATCACAGGTTCTCGTACGGTCACCTGAATAATCAATGGTATCTCTTGTCCATGCGCCGGCATTATTTCCTCCAACACCTGTTTTGAGGGCAAAAATATCCCAGTCACTCGAGTTAAACTGCCTTACGTATGTTATCATACCATTACGGTTGTTTGAGCCGCCGTTAAATGCAATACGAAGATCTTTATTAATATTTGACTCAGTTACAACCATGCTGCTGCCGCTTGTGCTGTAATTGCTTAGGTATGCAATATAAATGTTATTAAAGCCGCTGTTGTAACAATTGTAAACTGTCATGATCCTGTTTTCATTTGTACCGCCTTCATCTTTGTAGTAAGCAATATCGCCATATAGGTAGAGCCCTGCTGTTGTGCCTCCGGAAGTTGCCCAGTGAAATCCGTTGGAACCGTTTGGCTGAGTATAAGTGAAGCCCGGTGTAGAAGCAAAAGGGGAGCTGGAATACATATATTTTTGCTTGATGAAATGATTTGATCCAACAGCTGAATCCATTGAACAGATCATCATAACATAAGCATTTGATGTATAGTTGGAATTATCACTTGTTATTCTGGGATTGTAATAGTTCATTCCTGTTCCGCTTCCCGGAAAGTTCAGAATGGTCCAGTAGTAATCTGTGCCTGAAACAGCATTTCTTCTTATGAACAGGATCTTTTTTCTGCCGTCTGCCTGGTTAGTTACACCGGCTACGCCGAAGATCCAGGTATTTGTGCCGTCAAATACAATTTCTATATCCATTTCATCTTTGTTGAAGCTGTAACCGTTCAAAGACATCCAGAAAGATGTTGACCATGATGTACCGTTATTTGTTGAATACATAAGCTTAATAGTATCAGCACCTGATTGTGAATCCTGGCTAAGCCAGTAGAACAGCCTGCCTGCAACATTTGAGTTGGCAGGTGCAACACCGAAAGCATGTGAATAAATGCTCCATGAATGAATGGTTGACTGGTTATAGTCAGTTTCAGGTAATATTGTGCCTGAACCTTCATTCACAGTACTGTTCATAGTCGGGTGATAAACCTGAATGTTGCCGAGTAAGTTATCAATTTGCCCCTGAATAGTTGCTGCGGCGATTGAGTTGCCCGAAAGCCTTGCTGCATCAAGCTGTTTTTCAAGCCGGATGAGTTCTTTGCTTTTCATTTTAGGTTCAGGTGCAGTATTTGTTAATTCAGGTTCATTAACATTACCATTTGAATTTGAGTAAAGAATTTCAAGAGGCGGTGGCGCCTGTTTGTTTTGAGAATAGATCGAGCCGGGAATTATTCCGGAAATAAATGCCAGGAAAACTGCTGTGTAAATGTAAATAGTTTTGTTTTTCATTTTGTTTTTTGTTGTTTTATTTGTTTATAATTTAATTAATTTGTTTTTTTGATTATTGACCTGCTCCACTTACCTGTACCTTCCGGGTAAACTGCTGCTACCCTGAACAGATATTCGGTTGAGGGTTTTAACCCCGTGAAATTGTAAACCGGGTCTTTAACAATATCAACCTGCTGCCACTTTACCGGGTATTTAAGTGAAATTTCGATCATATATTTGTTTGCGGATTTAATAGAATCCCATTGAAGGAATATTTCACCCGGCATACTACCAATTGTTGCATAAACCGGGTCCGGAGCTTCTTGTGATGTATTAAAGCTATGTTCGGTATTTTCAGATTCAATTTCATTTGAAACGCTGTTTTTCATTTTTATTGGATTTGAGAATAATTATTTTCCTTACAAAGATAGATTAAGGAAGCGTGTTGGTTCAAAGAAACTTATTTGGAATTTTTTTTGATCAAAATTTGAGCGAAAAGACTGCAAATGCCGAAAAGTGATACTTTTTCAGGATTTTTAATAGAAGGTTTTTGAAGATTGTTACAGTAACTGAGTTTTGGAATTTAAAGCAGAAATGTTTTTGAAAAACTCTTTGTAAGATTATTATCAGATTTAAATTGTTTTAAAATGAGCTGATTTTCAACAAAATTAACAGATAATTAAATATTGAAAGTTTGTAATTAATGCAGAAAACTTATCTTGTTGAAATACTTTCCAAACTCTCATCCAGGCAAATGAAAGAGCTTAGTGATTTTATTAAGTCTCCTTTTTTTAATAAAAACGAAAGTGCGGAAAAACTGTTTGAATATCTAAGGCTGGTACATCCTGAATTTAACCCGGAAAAAACCAGGAAAGAGTATATTTATCATAAATTGTTTTCCCCGGCTGAATACAATGACAGCTTTATGCGTATGATAATATTCAAGCTGACTGAGCTAACCGAAAGTTACCTTGCATATACTGAAATGACAAAAATACCAACCGACAGGGAATTATATGTAACACAAAGCCTGCTGGAGCTTGGTCTTGACAAAAGTGCACAAAAGATTATCACGCAAACAGAAAAGCAGTTAAAAAACACCAGGGTATTTGAAGCAAGATATTACGAAAGGAAATTTGAGCTTGAAAAACTTAAAGATATAATTTACTCACGAAATTATATTGCTACTACGGTAAAAGATAAACCGGATAAGTCTCTGCTTGCGGAATCTAATAACCTTACATATTTTTATCTTATAATGGTCCTTCAAAGATACCGTTACCTTTTAAACAAATCATTTACTGTTGATACAGATTTTGAACTGGATTTTCTTCCTTACATTCTCGGGTTTCTTGAAAACGAAGGAAGATCATACTTGCAGAACAAAGTTCTTTCATTACTTTACAGGCAGATAAAGCTTCTGCTTGATCCTTCAAATGAAGAATTGATGTATGAGATCAAAAAAGAGCTCTGTAATGATGCAACTCCTATAGAAAAATTCGACAGGAGAGACGGCTTAACCATACTTGCGAACATATGCATAGAAAAAGTTTACAGCGGAAAAAAAGAGTTCTATAAAATGATGTTTGAAATGAACAAGTATATAGTTGAGAAAAATCTATATAACAGGGTTCAGGGCGGGTATTTTGATAAAGAAGTTTTCACAAATATTGTTATAATTGCTCTAGGTCAGAATGAGATCAGGTGGGTAGAAGAATTTATAGAATCAAACTACAGAAAACTGCCTCCTGATATCAGGGAAAATGAAAGGAATTACTGCTACTGCAAAATTTACGAAAAGACCGGTGATTATAAGACCGCAAAAGAATATATATCAAAGGTTACCTATACCGACGTTCATATGAAGGTGAATGCAAGGATAGCAAGAATTACAATAGATTATGAATTGGGAAATATTGAAGAAGTTTTCAATGAGCTGGAAAATTTCAGAAAATATATTCAGAACGATAAGCTGTTAAGCAAAGGTAACCGTAAAATATGCGGTAATTTTATAAAATACAGCAGTAAATTATGCAAAGCAAGGTATAGCTATAAAGTTAACCTGCAAAGCCTGAAGGAAGATATTGCCGCCTGTGAAATGATTAATCACAGGAAATGGCTGATGGAAAAAACAGATGAATTAATGCAAAGAAAAGGAATTTAAGGATCATTTAAACTGTAAATAATTATTTGTTGTATCAGCATCAGGAATGTAAGAGCTTCCAAGCTCGATCAATAAAGGTTTTTTATCTGTTTCAATATCCACCCATACGGATTCATCTTCTTCGTTTTTCCAAACAGAAACCGTCCTGTAAGCTCTTTTAGTGCTTCCATCCTTAAACTTTACAGTTAAAGCTATCGGAATAGGCAGCTCCCCTTCCTTTGTAACCTCGATCTTCAGCAAATCATCTTTTGCAAACACAGAATCAATTGCAAGATCCGGATAGCCCTGTTTAAAGAACCAGGGTTCATAAAACCAACCAAGCTCGTCATCAGTGATATCTTCAAATGTGAAGAACAGGTCATAAGGTGATGGGTGTTTGCCGTTCCATCTTTTAATATATTCCTGAAGCCCTTTTTTAAATAACGCATCACCCATAAAATCACGCATCATATTAAAAGCATTTGCCGGGCGGAAATAAGCATGGTTTCCGTACATTTCTCCGCGGATCATGTAACTTGGATACATCATCGGGACTTCATCATACTGACCTGCATAATCAAGGTACCTGGTCACATTCCTTGCTCTGAAATCAATTGTTTTATCAATTTCATACTGTATATATTCAGAAATCATCTGCGTTAAACCTTCATCCATCCAGGCATATTTTCTTTCGTTATTACCCATATAAAACGGGAAATACGAATGAACCACTTCATGTACAGTTGTATGTACAGTCCATATACGCTGATCGCCCGAGCCCATGTTTACCATCATCGGCGATTCCATTCCGCCCCTTCCGTTGAAGACTGTAATTTTGGGAAAAGGAAAAGGAATTCCCGGAAGCTCTTTAGAAAGAAGTTCAACTGATTTAGCAGCTATATCACACACTTCATAAAAAGTAACAGAAGACGGTTTATAAACTGCGTTAACAAAAACCTTTTTATTAACCCCTTCTGCAGTTCTGCCATCCCATAACAAACCGCTGCCGGTTCCGAATGTAAAATCAGTTACATGTTTTGCAATAAAATGCCATGTATTGGTTTGGGTTGAATTGCTGAAAAGCGGTTTGCCTGAAGACAGATCATCGGCAGAAATAATATTAATAAGTGAAGGAGAGGTCATTGCTTCAGAATATCCTGAAAGAATTTCCTGGGAAAGAACGTCCTGAGGATTTTGAAGATCACCGGTAGCCCACACGCCGAATTCCGAAGGAACGGTTATTTTTATATCATAATTATTGAAATCATTATAAAATTCTGTATTGCCGGTATATTCAGTCAGATCCCATTCATCAATATCATCATAAACGGCTATCTGCGGATACCAGTAAGCGATAAAAAACAGGGTGGAATCATATTGTCCCATCCTGATCCCGTTTTCCTTCGGGACGCGGAATTCCCATGATACATTAACTGTAATTTGTTTTCCGGGATTTACGGAAATATTTTTAATTATCAAATTTGTGCCTGTAAATTCCAGTGAAGTATCAGCAGGAATGTTAAAGCTTTTTTTACCGACTGTAAGTGAGCTTATATTTATACCTTCAGAATCGCTGACTGACTTGTATGGAAAGTCACGCATAGCGTCTTTTTTGTTGATGTTTTGGTATAATCTTAATACTATTTTATCAAGTGTATCCGGGCTGGAATTATAATAAATAATGGATGCGGAGCCTATTAGTATTCCCGTAGCAGGGTTTAAATTTGCATTTATTTTATAGTCGGCATGATTTTGCCAATATTCCGCTCCGGGTTTGCCGTCAAGAGAGCGGGTTCCGTTTTCATAAGCAGCCAAATATTCAAGCGGAACATAAATGGACTGGGCATAAATTCCTGCCTGCAGCAGAAAGATCAGTAAAAGTATGGATTTTTTGTTAATCATCAATATAAGATATTTAATATCAAAATCATAAAAAAGGTTCTTTTTTATGAAATTTTTTTGTTTTAACCAAACTATTTTAACATTTAATAAAAAAACCCGTATATTTTAATATACGGGCTTATGCTTCCTCCTTTAGTGAATGGTCAGCATCACAATACAGGAAGGATTCTGACCAAAAATTTACTATTTACCTTTCCATTTTTTCAGCTGTTCATCATTTAAAATCGGTTTAATTTCTTCATTTGCTTTTTTTCTGTAATCTTTATAACCGCCTTTAATTTTACCGCTTTTCTTTTCTTTATCGGCTTTATATTGCTGGGCATATTTAAGGTAAATATCATAAGCCTGGCTGTATTGTGTGCTGGTTAGACCAACTTTATTGCTTAACCATGTTGCCCATTCAGATGCTTTTTCTTCCGGGCTGCCAAAGTCATCACCGGCATATGATGTTGATGCTGAAACTGAGACAAAAGTGAAAATTATTAAAACCAGAATAGCTTTTAGATTTATTTTAAACATTTTAAACCTTTCTGTTTAGTTAATCAAATTTAGCAGTCAATCAATCTTTTTTCAAAGATAATTTTTGAAAAATGTGAGTTAAGTTTAATAAGAAATATTTATTTATTTGCAGTTAATATACTTAATTCGCATTTTTGTGTGAGTTATTTATGATAAAAACTTCAGTAATTACAATTTTAAGAAGTCTTTCAGTTAGTGAAATTAAGGAATTTGATAAATTCATTATTTCGCCATTTTTTAATAACCAGCCCAGCCTAACAAGATTTTATGAGGAATTAAAGAAATATTACCCCGAATTCCCGGAAAGATCTGTAGACCGCAAAGCCATTTTTGAAAATCTTTACCCGGATAAGCAGTATAGTGATGAAGTAATTCGAAGGCTGACTTCTGATCTGAAGAAACTTCTGGATACATATATTTATAATAAAGTTTTGGATTCAAACCCTGTTGAAGCCAGGTATTTAAAATCGTTTGAATACAGCCGCAGGGGGCTTCTTAAAGAAGCAGAAAAAGAGCTTGATCAAATTATAAAAAGAATCGGTACAGATGGCCCGATGAGCAACGAATACGTTCAAAACCGTCTTGACTATGAGGACAGGCTTGTACAGATAAAGCTAAGCACAAACAAGCAGTCAGAAATTTCACCGAATTTCATCAATGAGGTAGAATATCTTATATACCATTTTATTTTGCGGCTTTCATATTATATGCATAATGTTCGTGTCAATAAAGTTATATTTAATATTTCAGAGAGTAAATTTATCAATGATTTTATAACTTCTGTTGACCTTTCAAAGATCGATAAGCTTATTGCACTTGATAAATTATCAGATAACACAAAGAAGGCAATGAGGGTATATGTTCTGTTCATTTTAAATAATTATTATGAAAAAGATGAATCATATTTTGAAGAACTGAAAAATATATTACCTGAAGCAATAAATTATTTTCAGGAGTATGAAAAATATAATATATACCAAATGGCTGAAGCGATATGCTGGCAGAAAATGGTTGTTGTTGACAGAGAAAGATACCGAAGAGAATTGTTCGAAATAAATAAAATGAGGCTTGAAGCAGGGGTTTTCCTTCCTGATGGCAGAACAATGAGATTTATGCTGTTCAGGCAAATACTTATGACCGCTCTGCAGCTGAATGAAAGTGTTTGGGCAGAGCAGTTCGCGGAAAATTACTCTAAATATCTTCCCGAAATGATCAGGAATAATCTTAAATTATTTGCCGATGCACACTTGCTGTTTGAAAAACAAAAATTCGAAGAATCGCTTTCAATATTAAACAGGATAGATTTTGATGTATTTACTTTGAAGTTCGATATAAGGAACCTGATGATGAGGATATACATCGAACTTGGCTACATAGAAGAGGCTATATCGCTTCTTGATTCATACAAACATTTTATAAGTAAAAATAAAGGGGTATCTGAATATTACAGGAATATTACAGAGAGCTTCCTGAAATACTGCAAAAATTTAATTGATCTGAAAACGGGAAGATCAAAAATGGATCCAGGTGAAATATTAATTGAGCTAAAAAAGGATAACGATGTGAATTTCAGGTCATGGTTGATCGAAAAGCTTGAAGGCTCGATATAAGAAGGTATAAATGAAAAACCCCGCCCTGAAAAAGCGGCGGAGATTTTTCCTGAGGGGAGTATTATTTTTTCCTCTTAAAACCGGCAAGCAAGGTCATTCCAATTGCAAATATCAAAGGCATCTCAATGCCGAACAAACCGCATTTTTTGCCTTCATCTTTAACTGTAGCAGTCATCTCTACATCTTTTTTCAGGTCTGCTAATGTTTTTTCCCAAACTACAGATTTTCCATCCTTGCGGCCGTTGGTCTGTAATACTTCTCCGGGGAACTCAAAAGTATAGGTCAGTTTATAATCACTTGAACCCATTGTTTTTGCGTTCGAAGTATCCTGCAGAAGAGTGAAGCTGAAATCTTTTCCTTCTTTTCCTTCTTTCCAGCCAGCTTTTGTCTTTTCAAATCCTTTTGCAGAAGTAAGATTGTTGAAATCCTTGAATTTTATATCCATGTAAACATGTTTTGTTGAATCATCAAGCTTATCTTCCATCTTAAAGCTGGTAACTTCGCTGTTTGAGGATGTATAATTTTTCTTCGCGGTTTCTTCTTTAAAGCTGAATGAACCAAGCTCAGTTGAAGATTTCAGGTTGTTCATCTTTGCCCAGTATTCTAGTTTTATAGTGCCTGAACCGTCACTGTTTATTGCAGTCTTCTGGTTAACATTAACGCAGGCAGTAAAATAAAATGCCAGTCCAAAAGCCATTGTGAAGATCAACAAAGATTTGAAAAATGTTTTCTGTGTGTTTTTCAATTTTCCCTCCGGAATATTAATAGTTTATTGAACGATACGAAATTATCGGGAAAATTAAAAATTTACAAAGAAACTTATTTCTGATTGTGACCTGTAAAAAGGGGTATTTGCGGTTAAAAACATAAAATTTAGCTAAATATCACCAAATTTTGTGAGTTATTGCGATAAAATTCCTATTTAAAATTTATTCTCTTTAATTTGCACCACCAATAAAATTATTTCTGAAATCTGAGTATTACCTGGAATAAAATCCAAAGCCTACTCCTAAAGAAGCTTCAAATAGCCCGGGTTTTCCGTTTTGTTTGAAAACATTTCTGAATTTTATATTTGGGTGGATAGAAAGCCCTTCAAGTAATCCTGTGGAAGCCCATACACCAAATGCAAGCTGAATAAAGTAACCCTTATCTGTAAGATCAGTATAATACCCGGCTCCCGGTGATAACATAAATATTGAGGATTGCCTGAAATCGAAATTCAGCGGAATATCAAGGTTGTATGAAAGATGAATAAGGCTATTTCTTTCACTTCTGAATACAAAGGTATAATCGAATTCTGCCCTGCCATAAGGAAACTTGCCAATTGATAGCTCCTTGGAAAGTCCAAAGTATGCGCGGGAATCCTGCAGAACAAGAGTCGGTGTTAAAATTAGTATAGAGCCGAGGACCAGGGTATTACCTGCTTCGCTTTTTGTAGAGTTAGCTGAATACTTTAAGCTTACCTGTTCCTGGGAGCTGGCTTCACTTAACATACACACCAGCATTATTAAAAGTATGATACACCGCATTAACAAATATAACTAATAAATATTCTTATCTACAAATAAAAATTTATTTGTAATCTTGGAAGATATGTTTATCTTTGAGTTATGGATTTTGTGAAAACATCAGGGGGCAGCTTTAAATTAAACGGGAAACCATTCAGGTTCTTAGGGGCGAATGTATATGAGCTTGCGAGCCTTGAGAGCAGCATAACCAAACAGGTTATAGCTGATTCCTCAGAGGCTGGATTTAAAGCTTTAAGATTCTGGCTGTTCGAAAATAAATCCCTGGCTGAACAGATAAAAAAGCTGCATGAGATCTGTGATGCTGTAAAGCCATACGGAATAAAGCTTATAATATCGCTGGCAGATAAATGGGGCTATTTGCAGAACTACAAAATAGATGAAAAATGGTATATAAACGGGTACAGAAATGAATATTTGAAATATGTAACGGCTGTAACCGGGGAGTTTAAAGAACGAAGCGAAATAATGATTTGGGAGCTTATTAATGAACCTGAAACTGATAACTTTAATGTGTTTTATGAATTTGCTAAAGCAGTATCAGAAGAAATTAAGAATGTGAACGAAAATCACCTGTTATCAGTTGGAACAGTAGGCGGTGTAGGTGATAAGTTCGGGTCTTATTTATCAGTATTCAATAAATCCAATTTCAAAAAGCTGTATTCACTTAATTCACTTGATGCAGTTTCACTGCATGATTACAGCTATGATTCAGGTGTATTCGAAAGACTTGATATATTATACCGCTTTAAGGGTGAGCTGAAAAAAGCTGAGCGGTATTCTGCAATTGGGAAGTCGATTGAAAAACCTTTTGCGGGCCTTGACGGGTATTACTTAAGAAAAGGAAAATTGATCCGTTTCCCGTTAACCCTTCGCTGGCTTTGGAACATCTATAATAATAGGGATACAGGTTTTGCAAAAAGTATCAGTAAGCCGGTTTATATCGGTGAAATAGGATTTAAAAATATCCCGGGAAGAAACAGGGTTAAAATCATGGAAATTGATATAAAGAATAAATTTGAATCAGGGATTGACGGGATCATGTTATGGTCTTTTGAAGTGCAAGGATGGAATAAAGACGGCCATGATTACGGTTTTGGCCCGGGTGAAGGATTTGAGGAAGTTGTGAAAAAGTGGAATAAAAATATTTAATTAAAATTATACGCAGAAACCAGTTTCTGTGATACTGAAAACAATATGAAAATACTTGAAACCGAAAGATTAATGCTGCGAAATCAGCAGCCTGAAGATGCTGAAGTTATCGGAAAGATGTTCAGTGACGCAGAAGTTATGCGTTTTATTGGGGACGGAAAAACTTATCCGCGTTCAGCTGCTGAACAATCTATAAACAGATGGAATGACTATGAACGGGAACATGGCTTCACAAGCTGGGCTGTTATCAGGAAAGAAGACAATGCATTTATAGGCAAATGCGGTTTTAATTATTTACCCGATAACAGCGATATTGAGCTTTCTTATATGCTTGATGAGCCTTACTGGGGCAGCGGTTATGCAACGGAAATTGCAAAGGCAACGCTTGAGTATGGACAGGAAAAACTCGGATTAAAACGTGTTGTAGCAATAGTCTACCCGCAAAATTCACCAAGTATAAGAGTGATAGAAAAAACCGGAATGAAGTACGAAAAAGAATATGACTATATGGGAATAAAAATGCTGATGTATGCTGTAGAAAAATGAACTAAAAAAATATGTAATACACGTTACGAATCTTCAGTTGAAACCCCGCGAATGATTTATTCGTCATAACCTTTATATGATACCGGCAGGCATATTAAGCCTGCGTTATTTTTTAACAATCAATAATCCCAGAAAATGCCCAAAATCGTTAAAATTGCTTTATATTTTTACGCAGCTTTGCTGCTTATTGTTTTTACGCATCACACACATTCACAGGATAAAGTTCAGAAAATTGACGAGCTTGTTCAGAAATACAAATCTCTGGGCCAGTTCAACGGCGCAGTTTTAGTTGCTGAAGATGGAAATATAATCTTAAGCAAAGGTTACGGTATGGCTGATTTTGAAAAACAAATTCCCAATACCAACGAAACAAAGTTTCGGCTTGCCAGTGTTACCAAGCAGTTCACTGCAATGTTGATAATGCAGCTTGCAGAAAAGGGGAAGCTGAAGCTTGAAGGAAAGCTTTCTGATTATCTGCCGTATTACAGGAAAGATATTGGAGAAAAGATAACAATTCATCAAATTTTGAGCCACACTTCAGGACTTGCAAACTATACCAATGACCGTAAATTCATGCAGGATGAATCTTCAATAAAAGTTACACCAAAAGAATTTGTACTTAAATACTGCAGTGAGGACCTGATCTTTGAGTCAGGCACTAAATGGGAATATTCCAACTCGGGCTATTTTATTCTAGGCCTGGTAATTGAAGAGTTAACCGGTAAATCTTGGGAAGAAAACCTGCAGGAAAATATTTTAACCCCGGCGGGTATGCTGAATTCAGGCAACGAACACAGCGGCAGAACATATGAGAACCAGGCTAAAGGCTACATCAGAACACTGGGCGAGTATAAACCTTCAAAATTCATTGAAATGACCATTCCGTATTCAGCAGGCTCGATGTATTCCACAGTTGAAGATATGTATAAATGGGACAGGATCTTGTATTCGGATAAATTACTTGGCAAAGAATACAAAGATAAAATGTTTACTCCCGTACTGAATAACTACGCCTGCGGCTGGCAAATTATTGAGCACCCGGCAGGTGAGAAAAAGCTTAAGGTAGTTACTCACAGCGGGGGAATATTCGGGTTTAACTCCCTGGAAACAAGGCTTGTAGATGAAAATAAATTTATAATGCTGCTGAATAATTTTGAAGGCGGCAATCTAAACCAGATTACTATAGGAATTGTGAACATACTATACGGGCTTGAACCTGCCAGCCCGAAAAAAAGCTCAGCAGAAGAATTAGCGAAGCTTATAGTTCAACTTGGTATTGATAATGCAATAGCTGAATTTCAGAAATTCAAAGATAACAAAGATGAATACGTTACCCGCGAGAGAGAGATCAACCAGCTTGGCTACAATCTTTTAACTGTAAAGAAAATCACTGAATCAGTGAAGGTATTCAGGCTTAACACTGAGCTTTATCCGGAATCATGGAACGTGTATGACAGCTACGGCGAAGCGCTTGCTGAAGCCGGTGAAATTGATAGTGCTATTATGAACTATAAAAAATCTATAGAGCTTAATCCTGAGAACGAAGGCGGTAAAGAAATGCTGAAAAAGCTTCAGGAAAAGAAGTAAATTTCATATAATATATTGACGTCAGCGTATAATATGCGGAGTATTTTAAGATGCTCCGCATTTTTTTTGCAAGTGAATAAAAAATGTATTTTTGTTATAATTATTTTAAATAAAATTTGATTAATTAAGCTCAATAATATGGAAATCAGGAAAATCTCTAGCGGGGCTAAATGGGAAGATATAGTAGGATATTCCCGTGCCATAAAAGCAGGTAACAGGGTAATGGTTACCGGAACAACATCAGTTGATGAGAACGGTAATATCCACGGTATTGGAGATGCATATGCGCAAACTAAATTTATTTTTCAGAAGATAGAAACATACCTGAAGGAAGCCGGAAGCTCCATGCAGCAGGTGGTGTGGAACCGAATGTTCGTTACAGATATCAGCAAATGGGAAGATGTTGCCCGCGCTCATGCTGAGTTTTTTAAGGATATTAAGCCCTGCGCAACGATGGTAGAAGTGAAAGGTTTCATTCATCGTGATATGCTTATCGAAATAGAAACAGAAGCAATATCTGTTTAATTATTAATAATTATTAAAAAGTTGATATAGTTATGCCGGTAAAAATCAGTAAAATTGATCATGTTCAGATCACAATTCCTCTAAATTCTGAATCTATTGCCAGGAAATTTTATACAGGGATACTTGGCCTGCAGGAAATAGAAAAACCTGAATCTTTAAAAAGCACCGGAGGCGTATGGTTCATAGCAGGTGATATAGAACTGCACCTTGGTGTTGAAGAAAACTTTAATCCGGCAAAGAAAAAAGCTCACCCGGCTTTTGTTGTTGAAGGTTTGAACAGGGTGCGGGTTCATTTGATACAAAATGGAGTTGATATAAAAGATGAAACTGAAATTCCGGGGAGAAAAAGATTTTCGTTTTATGACCCGTTCGGCAACAGGATAGAATTCATGGAGTTTCATGGGTAATTGAAAATAGGTGCTTTGCGGTCTTAGCGAGGCGTTCCCGTGAATTTAGGAGATTGCTTCGCCGCTAGCGCTTCCGGCAAATTTATGATATAAAGCTTAAGCCATACCATTTACCATTAAGCCGTAATATTCTCTTTTCTTCAGGTTGATCTTTACGTTAAAAAAACAATTACCTCCATCGGCAACATACACAATATCAGTTTTCCATTTCTTCAATATTTCAGATTCAGCCATACAGAAACAATTTACCCAGATCACTTTATCTCCGCCTTCAAGCTCACCGCCTACAAACTGCATGTTGTAATCTTCAAGCTTTCTCCCGAAAAATGGATTTACTGTACCGGATGCTTCCTTTGTAAAACAGTCTTTCAGCACTTCTTCTGCTGTTTTAATATCATCTGTTGTCGGGTTGTATTGTTTGTAGTTCCTTCCGAATGCCCACTCCATTTTTACAGGTGCAGGGATTACCGTCTGGTTTGGTTTCAGGTCAACATCATTTTTTCCGGTTTCTGTATTCCCGGATTTATCATCTTTTTTCTTATCGTTAATATTGTTTTTATTTTCATTGTTTGCACAGGAGAATGAAAAAAGAATAAGTGAAATCAATAATATTTTTTTCATTTGCATTAAATTTTAGTTATATCTTGAACTTTTAAAAAATATGTTTGTTTCAGGAAAATTATCAAAAATTGTTTTTAAAAATAACGATATGTTTTAATAATTTGGGTAAATTTTATTGAGTTTAATAATTAATAATTTAGTCCTAAATTTGTAATAGAAAATAAAAATAACTTATTAATAAATAAATATTTACATAGAATAAATGAAAGAAAGATCACTGGCGATTTTAAAGCCCGACTGCCTGGAAAAAAAGGTACAGGGAAAAGTTATACAGCATATACTTGATGCGGGATTTGAAATAAAAGGTATGAAGTTAATGCACCTCACAGAGGATTCCGCAAAGAAGTTTTACGAAGTACATAAGGAAAGGCCGTTTTACGGAGAGCTTGTTGCTTATATGACCTCGGGCCCGGTAATACCTATTTGTATGGAAAAAGAAAATGCAGTTGCTGATTTCAGAAAGCTTATTGGCGCAACAAATCCTGCCAACGCTGAAGAAGGCACAATACGCAAAATGTACGCTGATTCAATTGAGCGCAATATTGTACACGGTTCCGATTCACCTGAAAACGCAAAGAATGAAATTGCTCATTTCTTTAATGAGAATGATCTAGTTTAAATTGCGAGCGAAGCGAAGCAATCCCATTAATTATTATATTATATAATGAGATTGCTTCGTCACTTCGTTCCCCGCAAATTAGTTTCTCTTCACCCATCCCCCAAAAGAGCATACCTTTACTTAATAATTACCGTAAAAATTGTGAATATTACTATTGACTAATTAAAAACATTGCTTTATATTTGCAGGTAAATATGAATAATTGCCTAATAAAATAAAGCAAATCTTTAATATTACCTTAATAATTAAGGCAATTAAACCAAAAATATGCATACAATAGACGAAACAGACCTGAAAATTCTGGAATTCCTGCAGGAAAATGCCAGGATGAAAAGGAACGAAATTGCTGAAAAGATCGGGCTTTCACTTCCTTCTGTAACAGACAGAATGAATAAGCTTGAAGAGTTAGAAGTAGTTGAATCGTATAATGCCAAACTTAACCACAAAAGGCTGGGGAAGGATATAACTGCTTTCATTTTTGTAGCAAGTGATTCATCCGCACATTATAAAGATTTTATCCATCATGCCCTTGCTTCTCCTGAAATACTTGAGTGTCACTCCATTACTGGTGATGGGTCTCATGTGCTTAAAATTCGTACAGAAAACACCTCTTCACTTGAAAAGCTCTTAGCCAAGATCCAGTCATGGAAAGGAGTGCGTTCCACGCGTACATCAATTGTCCTTTCATCACATAAAGAAACTTTTACAATAGACCTAAAAAATTATCTGAAATGAAAAATACCAATAAAGCGCTGAATACTGAAATTCTGAAGATCAATAAGCTTATTAAAGAACAGAACATCGAAGTAGTAGATATAAAATGTATTGATCTGACCGGAAGGCTCCATCATATATCACTCCCGGTTTACCCGGAAATTATTACCACTCTGATAAATGAAGGCGTCGGGTTTGACGGTTCAAGTTACGGGTTCCGTAAAGTTGAGAACAGCGATATGATACTGGTGCCTGATCTTGCAACTGCTGTTATAGACCCATTCCGTGAGTCCAAAACACTCAGCTTTTACGCGAACATTTTCTTAACCGATGAAGCACGGACCCCGTTTGGCCAGGATGGCAGACATATAGCCCGCAAAGCTGAAGAGCTTGTGAAAAAATATACCGGCGGAGATACTTCCTGGTGGGGACCCGAGTTTGAATTCTACATTTTCAGCAAGGTAAAATATGATACAAGGACCTCGGCATCATTTTATGAAGTAGAACATGCTGAGGAATTTTTCACCAATGCATACCATGCAGCAAACCCGTTTGATGTATATGATGATTTCCGTGATAAAGCATGTAAAATGCTGAAAGATTTCGGGATTAAAGTAAAGTACCATCACCACGAAACAGGGGAGCGCGGACAGCAGGAAATAGAAACATATTTTGAAACACTGCTTAAGACCGCAGATAATGTAGTGACTGTAAAATATGCTCTTTTTAATTTAGCCAGGCAGAACAACATTCACATTACATTTATGCCGAAGCCGATGTTCAAGCAGCCCGGCAGCGGAATGCACGTACACACATTCCTTACAAAGAACGGCAAAAACGCTTTCTACAAGAAAGGTGAATACGGTAATATCAATGAGCTGGGCAGGTATTTTATAGGGGGATTACTTAAAAATGGCAGAGTGCTTTCGGCGTTTACTAATCCAAGTACAAACTCATATAAACGCCTGGTACCCGGATTTGAGGCACCTGTTGCTTTAACATACAGCAAAGGAAACCGTTCATCAGCTATCAGGATTCCTTCGTATGTTTCCAATCCAGAAATGACACGGTTTGAATACAGGCCGCCTGATTCAACAGCGAATCCTTACCTCTGTTTATCAGCCATTTTAATGGCTGGGATTGACGGTATCATAAATAAAATAGACCCGGTAAAAGAGGGATTTGGTCCTTTTGAAAAGAATATTGTTGACCACGCTCACCATGAAAAAGTTGATTTTCTGCCGCGCAATCTTGAAGAATCGCTGGATGCGCTGGAACAGGACAGTGAATTCTTAAGGCGTGATAATGTATTCAGTGATGAGCTTATAAAACAGTGGATAGAAAATAAGCACAGGGAGATAAACTCCATTAATACTATGCCTCACCCGTTTGAGTATAAAATGTATTTTACATTATAAAATATACTAATTTTGTTTAGATTTTGCAGTTTTTAGCCCACGGCTTTAGCCGTGGGATTTAATAGGAGAGTAAATGATCAACCACTTCAGTGGTTTCCAAAAATGTCACATTCATTCACCAAAATCTGGCTGCATGCAGTTTTCTCTACTAAAGATAGAAGTCCATTAATATTGGATAAATTCGAATCTGAACTTCATGATCACCTGAAGCAATCTCTATCAAAGAAATTTGAAATTGAGGTTCGGGCAGTAAATGGTATGCAGGAACATGTGCATATTGTATTCAGGCTCAACCCTAATTTTTCGTTAATTGATATTATGAAGTATATCAAGGGTGAGTCATCCCACTGGGTTAATTCCCATGACTTTTCAAATTTCAAATTTGCCTGGCAAACAGGTTATAGTGCATTTTCAGTCAGCGAATCAATGCTGGACGCTGTAGTCAAGTATGTAAATAACCAGAAAGAGCATCATAAAAAAGTAAGTTTTAAAGAAGAGTATGATCTGTTTATGAAGAAATACGGTAATGATCTTGTAAACCGTTGAAACGGTTTCAGGAGTGTAACTATATTTTTCCCACGACTAAAGTCGTGGGCTAACGACTGAAACTGTGCGTTGAAACAAAGAAGAAAGGGTTATTCAGTTTTATTGAAATTGAGTTAGAATGAAAAAATTAACTTTACTAATTCAAGAAAATAAATAATAATTTCGCCTGCGGATATATCCGTGGGTGTATAATAGGAATAAATTGCAGTATCCACATTAAAGGTATTAAATAAACAAGTTCAATTTAAATAATAGCCCCATTTCTTTTGGGGTCAAAAGGAGAATTAAAATAAATGGCAGCAAATCAGCAGGCTATTAAAAACGTTTTTGCTATGATAAAAAAGCATGACGTTAAGATGATAGATTTCCGTTTTACAGATATGCCGGGGCAGTGGCAGCACTTCAGCATACCCGCTAAAAATCTGGATGAGAAAGTTTTTACCGAAGGATTAGGGTTTGACGGTTCATCGATCAGAGGATGGCAATCAATTAATGAATCAGATATGCTGGTATTTCCTGACCCTAACACTGCCAATATAGATCCTTTTATAGTCACTAAGAATCTTTCAATGATCTGCGATATTTATTCACCTGCAACAAAAGAGCGCTACAGCCGTGACCCAAGATATGTTGCTATGAAGGCTGAAGAATACCTGAGATCAACAAAAATTGCTGATACTATTTACTGCGGACCTGAAGCAGAATTTTTTATACTGGATCATGTAGCATATAATGTCAACGAATACAGCAGCTGGTATAAAGTTGATTCACGCGAAGGTTTCTGGAATACAGGAACAGAGCTTGAAGCAAACCTGGGTCATAAAATCAGACTGAAGGAAGGTTACTTCCCGGTTCCGCCTGCTGATAGCACTAACGATATCCGTAATGCTATGGTTGAGCATCTTCTGAATGCCGGGATTGAAGTTGAAACACAGCATCATGAAGTGGCAACAGGAGGCCAGGCGGAAATTGATTACAGGTTCTGCCCAATGCTTGAATGCGCTGATAAGCTCATGATGTTCAAATATATCGTAAAAAATACTGCAAGGCAGCATGGCAAAACTGCAACATTTATGCCCAAACCAATATTCGGTGATAACGGAAGCGGAATGCATACTCACCAAAGCTTATGGAAAAACGGCAAGCCGTTATTTGCAGGTGATGGATATGCAGGATTAAGCCAGACAGCTTTATATTATATCGGGGGTTTGCTTAAACACGCTCCTTCTCTTTTGGCATTAACTAACCCGACAACAAATTCATATAAGCGCCTTGTGCCCGGATATGAAGCGCCTGTTAATTTAGCTTATTCAAAAGGAAACCGGAGCGCAGCTATCAGGATACCGATGTATTCAAACAGTCCCAAAGCTAAGCGCGTAGAGTTCCGCTGCCCTGATGGTACTGCGAATCCTTACCTGGCATTTTCGGCGATGTTAATGGCAGGTATTGACGGAATCATAAACAAGATCGATCCGGGTGAAGCAATGGAAATGGATATTTATCATTTAAGCAGCAAGGAGCTTAAAAATATCCCCCAGGCTCCCGATAACCTGGAGTCAGCTTTAGAATGCCTTGCGAATGATAACGAATATTTAAAGCAGGGCGGAGTGTTCACAGATGACCTGATTGAAACATGGATTGAATATAAAATGGAAAAGGAAGTAAAGCCTATGGCATTAAGGCCTCATCCTTATGAATTCCATTTATATTATGAAGTGTAGTAAAGTGAAAGGTCATAAGTAAAACGGAGTCCCGTCTAAAGCGGATTTTGGAATTGAAATAAATACTTGAGCGGCTCGATAGAGCCGCTTTTTTATTGGTTTATTTCCAGGGATTTTTATTTGTGGTTGATATGTTTTATAAATTGTAATATTTTAGAAAACAACAATTGTTTAAATGAGAAAAATTTATATCATATTAACAATTTTGATCTTTTCCGGCGGGCTAAATTCCCAGGAATTGAAAAAAATTCCCATACCGACTTTATTTAATACAGGGGTTGATAATAATAAAATGCCGCTTCTTGATGGTGAAACAGATCCCCATTATGTGTTAAGCATCAGCGCTGACCCGCAGTTCGCAGGTCCGGATACAAAAGTGGTTTTTTCAGACGGGTTTCCAATCGGTCCGTGGATTTATAACGATGCAGTTTCAAAATGGATAGCACCAAGAGCTGATGCGGGAGAGTGGAACTCCCCGGGAATGTATGTATATACACTTTCATTTTCTCTTCACGGTTTCAAACATGAAACTGCAGAGATCCGTGGATTCTGGATATCTGATAACAACGGAGCTGATATACTTATAAACGGAAAAAGTACAGGTTTTTTTACTGTTTATGATGCATTCAGGTACGGATTCAGTCCGTTTGAAATTAAGGATGGTTTTGTGAACGGGGTTAATACAATTTCATTTGTTGTAAACAACGGCGAGGCTCCGACAGGCCTTAGGGTTATGATAGAAGGCAAAGCCGTGCCGATAGAATTTACAGAAAAATAATTTAATACCCCGCCACATGTAAATGTGACATTTTTTAAGTAAATGAGTTTTACTAAAAAGGTTGTTCCGGTTCTCATATTTAGGTAAAAAGTAAAAAGGCTGCTTAAGCAGCCTTTTTTATGGAGGTAAATATATTTTTGAAGCTAAAATTTATATTGCAGTTATAATTATTTTGCGGCTTTTTCCATGTAGTTTTTTAAAGAGCTATCGAGCGCAGGCTTTTGGCTTACAGCTGTTTGCCAGTCTTTAAGCGCATTGGGTTTATCCAGTGAATTAAAATATGAAAAACCTCTGTTGACATATGCATCTGTCAGGTTTGGATCAAGCTCAATTGCTTTTGTGTAATCATTTATTGCCAGCGGGTACTGTCTTAAATTGGCAAGTGCGAAACCTCTTGCATTATAGTTAAGTGCTGCAGTTGAGCCAAGCTTAATGGCTTTATCAAAATCTTCGAATGCGAACCGGAACTGCTCAGTGTTCAGGAAAACATAACCCCTGTTAATGTAAGCATCTGCGAATGATGAATCAGTCTGGATAGCTTTATCATAATCGGGCAGGGCGTCAAAAAGTCTCTTAAGGTTCGCGAAGGCATAACCCCTGGTGTTATAATAAACTGCGCGTTTAGGATTCAGCTCTATTGCTTTTGTAAAATCATTGATAACATTATCGAATTTATTAAGGCTCAGATACGCGAACCCGCGGTTTGAATACGCATCTTCATATTTGGGATTAAGCTCAATAGCTTTTGAATAATCCTTAACTGCCTGTATATAATCTTTCAGAAGTGCATAAACGTATCCGCGCCTGTTAATATATACTGCACTTTTCGGATCTTTTTCAACAGCTTTTTCAAAATCTACCATTGCCTTGCCGTAATCATTCATTGTAATGTAAACATAGCCTCTTGCATCATAAAATCTTGCGGTATCAGGGGCAATGTCAATTGCTTCGCTCAGGTCTTCTATTCCTTTGGGCAGGTCATTTTTCGAAATGAACAGGATCCCCCTGTGATACCATGCTGTTTGGTTCTTTTTATCAAGTTCTATTGCCTTATTATATTCAGTCATTGCTTCATCAAGCTTGCCCTTGTTTTGAAGCTCAATGCCTGATCTTAAATGTTTTGCTGATTCTTCCGGATTTCTGCCTGCGCAACCCAGTATAAGAGCTGAGAGTAATAAAATAATAACTATGTATTTATATAACATATTTAAGTTGAATTTTTGTATTTAATGTAGTAAGTTTATATAATTAAAAATTTACTTGTAATACCGTAAAAAAGTTAGAAAAAAGATGAAAAATCAAGCAAAAACCGTGTTTTTAATAATTATTTCAGCAATTTTATTATCGGGCTGCGGTAATAAAAAAGATAATAAAGTTGTAGATAATTATAAAGTTCAGCCAAAAGATACTATGGATATAAATAAAGATCAGTACAGGATAGCTGAAATTTTTGAAGGAGATAAAAACCAGATGCATGACCTTATTAAAGGTCCAGCTACTTTTGATATAATGCACCAGGGCTCGGGTCCGTATAAGATCCGTTTATTAAAAAATGACGGGACGGAGTTTGCAATACTGGCTGAAGGTACAGGTGATTTCAAAGGTAAAAAAGAGCTCACCATTCCCGAAACAACTGCATACATTCTTGATGTTAAATCAACAGGTAAATGGTCAGTTTACAGAGAGTAAAAATTTTTCGTTTAGCGTATAAAACAAAAAGGAATGACAATTAAGTCATTCCTTTTTTTATTTCCCCACTTAAAACCTTTAACGGTTGTTAAGTGAAAATTAATTAAAAACCATATTATCTGATCAGCGGTTTTATCCTGTTGATCTTGGGACGAAGCTCTGCTTCGTATGTTCTGTTAAGCAGAATTGCCTGTTCCCAGTCACGTGCTGCTTCTTTGAACTTTCGCTGTGCAAGATATGAAGTTCCCCTGTTATAATAGCCTTTTGCAAGTCTTGGATCTTTTATTATTACCGTATCATATTGATATACTGCTGAATCCGGTTTTCCAAGAATATCATATATATTACCTTTATTAAAATTGGCTATAGTATCATCCGGCTTCAGGAAAAGCACCATATTATAATCTGCCATCGCAGAGTCGTAAATCTTAAATCTTTCGTAAGCATTACCCCTGTTCATATAAGCAGAATGATTTGACTGCGTAAGCCTGATATATTCATTATAGTCAGATATGGCTTCACGGTAAAACTTTATGTTCTGGAAATGATTTCCCCTATCAAGATACGGTCCCGGGTTAATCGGTTTTTTCTTGATCAGTTCATTAAGCTCCTGAAATGCCTGTGTATTCCATACTTTATAAATACTATCCCTGGGAATACTGTAACCTCTGTGATATGATTCGAGTGAATCCCTGTAATCAAAATTTCCGGTTCCGTAAATATCTGTACTGTCCCTTTGTCTTATCAGGTTTGAATCTATCAATTCCCTGATAATTTCATCATATTTTACCTGTTCAAGAGAGTCTTTTTCTCTGCGCAGCTCAGATTCAGTTTTTTTGGTACATCCTGCGAACAGCAAAGAAAAAGCAATCAAAAAAAGTGCAGCAATTGAAATAATATTTCTGATCATAAACTTTGATAATTTCATATAATATTCAAATATATTGAATAAGAAAGTAACTTGTTAAACAAAAATTAAGTATTACAAAGATTAACTTATTCGGGTTAGAAATGAATACCGTAATAACGGTATTTAATTTTCGTTAGGTAAAGAAGCAAATTTTTATTTTTTAGGTTTGATCTTCTTATTCTTTGCCATAGATTCTGCAGCTAATTTCATTTTAAAGAGCAATAATTTCTTCAGTAAAGATTTATTGTTTACCGCAAGAATTTCAACAGCAAGAAGTCCCGCATTCTTTGCATTACCTATTGCGACGGTTGCTACGGGGATTCCGGAAGGCATCTGTACAATAGAAAGCAGGGAGTCGATTCCTTCCAGTGCTTTTGAACGGATCGGAACGCCGATAACAGGAAGGGGAGAGTGAGATGCTGCCATTCCCGGCAGGTGTGCAGCGCCGCCTGCTCCTGCGATGATAATTTTAATACCGCGTTTGTGAGCAGTTTCAGCATACTTAGCCATAAAATGCGGTGTTCGGTGCGCAGAGGTAATTTTTATTTCATAAGGAATACCGAACTCATCGCATACATTTGCGGCTTCCTGCATTGTCGGCAGGTCTGAATCACTGCCCATTATTATACCTACTATTGGTTTTTTCATTTTGTGGATTTTTGTCATTCCTGCGAAAGCAGGAATCTTGTTTTTTAAATTTTGTCATTCCTGCGAAGGCAGGAATCTTTTTTTTAACTTTTGTCATTCCTGCAAAGGCAGGAATCTTGTTTTATTGTTTAGATTAATTTTCCAACAACATCATACTCTTTTCATATTCTTCACCACCAATTTCAAAATACAGGTCTTTCCATTCTGGATTTTTTTCATTAATCAATTTATCTTTCCATTCTCTTTTCCATCTCTTAATACATTTTTCTCTTGCAATTGCATCGTTTATATATTTGTATTCCTCATAATATACCAGCCGTTTAACAAAGTATAAACTTGTAAAGCCTTCATTCACGTTATGTTTATGCTCATAGACTCTTTTTACAAGCGAATTTGTTACTCCTGTGTATAAAACACCATACTTTTTGCTTGCAAGAATATATACGCAGAAACTGTACATTTCAAATAGTTAGTAATTTTAATTTTTAAATATATTTTTTAAGATTCCTGCTTGCGCAGGAATGACAAGCATTTAAGATTCCTGCTTGCGCAGGAATGACAAGCTTTTAAGAATACTGCCAATGCCTTAGAAACAATGTAGTCAGAATTGATGATAAAATATTATATTACAATTTTCTTTTCAGCAGCTTTTGCTTTTTTTAATATTGCTGCAGAATTGCTGCCGGTAACAGTTATGTGCCCCATCTTTCTGCCCACTCTTGAATTCTTTTTACCGTAAATATGCAGATGAATATCTTTATCGGCAAGTGCAGAAGCGTAATTTTTTACAACACCTTCTTTATTCGTTTTGCCCAATAGATTTATCATAACTGCGGAGCGGTTTACCATTTCTGTGCTGCCAAGCGGTAAACTGAGTATTGACCTGATATGATTTTCAAACTGTGATGTTACGCAGCCTTCAATGGTGTAATGACCCGAATTATGCGGGCGCGGAGCCATTTCATTCACCAGAATCCTGCAATCAGATGTATAGAACATTTCTACACCGTATAAACCGAATCCTTTAACAGCTTTTACGCAATGAATAGCTATCTTCGCAGCTTTTTTCTGAATATTGGTATTTAATCCCGCGGGTGCAATTACAGTATGGCAAATATGATCTTTTTGTATTGTTTCCACTACCGGATAAACTGCGGTCTCTTTTGGTGTCCTTGCTGCCATTACAGCGAGCTCTTTGTTAAAATGTACAAATTCTTCGGCAAGCAGCTTAGAGTGGCGGTGTGTAAGTTTATCAAATGCTCTTTCAAATTCCTTTTTATTCCTCACAAGCGCATTGCCGTAACCATCGTAACCCATTTTCCTCGATTTAAGGACAAACGGCAGCTTCAGCTCATTTGCTGTTCTTTCAAAATCGTATTTATGGTTTACTGCTGTGAATTTCGGTAAAGGTATTTTATGTTTCTTAAGAGTTTGTTTCTGAATCAGCTTATCCTGAATCATTGCTATAGTTGCTGATGAAGGAAAAACCCTGCAGCCAAGCGATTCAAGATATTCAAGTATCCTGTAATCTATGAATTCGTTTTCAAGTGTAATCACATTAGTTATAGTGGCAAGCTTGTTGAGAAGCTTTTTATTTGAAGGGGTGCCTATCAATTCTGCAGAAGATATTATTCCCGCAGGCGAGCCTGCTTCCTTTTCAAGCACAGCAACATCAAAACCCATACGTATTGCAGCAAAGGCAGACATCCGGGCCAATTGCCCGCCGCCTAAAATACCTATACAAATTGGTTTTTTCAATTTTTAGCTGAATTTTAAAGCAGAAATGAATAAAATGAACTGATTTTCAGACAAATATCAAAAAAAATTTGCAGAAATAAAATCTAATTAAAATATGTAATTTAGAATCTATTTCACCATGGTTTTGAAAGTTTACCAAAGTAGCTTCCCGCAAACGACAAATAACACCGAAGATTCAATGCAACCAGTTTGTATTTGTCGAAAAATGCTTAAGGCAATCATGCGCCAACGAAGACAGAGAAAGGCGGGTTTAGCCCGCCTTTTGTTTTTGTAGATAATTTTAAAAGTGATTTACTTGACGAGTATCATCTTTTTGCTTTGGGTAAAACTTCCGCTTTCGATCCTGTATATATAAATCCCTGAAGGCATTTGAGATGCATTCCAGTCAGCCTTATAACTGCCGGGGACTAACTGTGTTTCGAAAAGTGTTTGCACAAGCCTGCCCATTATATCATATATCCTGATCGAGGTATAACCCGCTTTTGGTATACTGAAATTAATATTGGTAACCGGATTGAACGGATTAGGATAATTCTGCTCCAGCCTGAAATCTTTTGGCACTTCATTACTTATTGGTGTAATACCAATTGGCGCTCCGCCGCCATCGGTGGTTTTTAATACAGTGTTATTTTCACCTGAACAATACCCCGTTAGATCGTTCAGGAAAAAGATACTTCGTAATGAACTCCCTGTACCTGTAGTTTGTAAAAACCAGTTAACGCCTGCGTTGGTTGTTTTAATTATTTGCCCGCTGTAACAGCTTGCATAACCAGTGTTAGCACTGGGAAAGTGGATTGAATAAATGCCGTTTGAAGTCGGGATATTATATTGAAGCCAGTTTACTCCGCCATTTGTAGTTCTTAGCATATAATTACGTGAGGCGGCGCCAATGTAACCTGTGTTAACATTAACAAAAAACATGGCAGTAAACCATCCCCAATTAGAAGGCAAATAATACTGAACACTCCAGTTATTTCCTCCATTTGTAGTTTTCATAAAAACGCTGGTATCTAAAAAATAAGTAACACCGGAGACATATCCTGTTTCAGTATCAGTAAAATGCGCATTATACAGATTGTAATTTGTGTTCAACGGATTATTAACTATAAACCAATTATCACCGCCATTGATGGTTTTTACAATTTTACCGGTCTCGCCGCAACCATAACCTATATTTACATTTGGGAAGCTTATATCGTTTAGAATTATACTAGGCGGGAGATTCTGTATAGAATAGTTTTCGCCAAAATTCGTGGTTTTAACTAAAAACCCTCCACTTGTTGCATAACCAGTATTCTGATCCGGAAAACTCATATAACCACCAAAATTAATTGAATACCAATTATTACCAGCATTTGTTGTCTTATAACCTGAAATTATACCTGTATTTATATTTTTGAAATATATATCACCACCGCCAAATGATGTGTTCAAATTTTGCCAGCCTTGTTGCGTGTAGATATTTGTAATTGCAATCAATAAGATTGCAATTACTATAAGCAATTTATTATTTCTCTTAATTGTTTGCATAATCATTTTTAAAATTTTGTTAACGGATAATAACCAGCTTCTTTTGATCTACAAAATCGCCAGCGGTTAACTTATAAAAATAGACACCACTTGATACCTGATTGCCAAATTCATTTGTGCCGTTCCACAGTACTTCTTTTAATCCTTTACTTTCAAAACTATCAACAATTTCCTTAACCAACTGTCCAAGGATATTATAGATCGTCAAAGTAACTTTGGAATCGTTTTTTAATGTGTAATTTATTTTGGTAACCGGATTAAACGGATTTGGGTAATTTTGAGATAATGAATATTCTAAAGGCGTTTCATTATCTTGCCTGTTAATATTTTTATAATAATCAATAGCAAATGTATTTTCAATTCCCAAGTTTTCGCAGCTATATAACTCTGCAATAAAGGTACTGGATTTACCCATTGTAAACCCGGGATTAAGAGTAATACTCTCGCTTGAACGGAATACTGTATTAGAACCTATTGCTATTGTAACATCAGAAGAAGAAATTGATTTTGCAGACTGAATAATATTATAACCATAATAAACCTGATTCTGAACATTTAAATCTTTAGGTATAACATCAAACGGATATACTATTGTCCTATAAGTTGAGTTAATATCACTTTTTGTCCAGATGGGATAAACTATACCTTTGTTAATTTCTATCCCAATATAATGACTGCCATCTCCGGTAGCAAGCCCAACACCTTCTGTGCTGACTCTCATATCACACCAATTCATCCCGGCGTTTGTTGATATTGAAACAAAAGCATGTTTTACCGATGGTGCACCCTCTCTGGTGTCATAATAAATACACGCAAGATGACCCGAAATCGGATCACAAGATATCCAAGGAAATACTTGATCATTTGTTCGAACCTGATTTATTGGACTTTCGGTAGACCAGGTAGAACCGCCATCGTAAGATTTCTTTAAGAAAACATCATAAAAATTGGGAGAACCGTTGGTATTACCTGAATAAACTAAGTATAAAGTTCCATCCTGCAAATTAACAGACATAGATGGCCACCCTGAATATGACTTTGTCACAGAATATTGCAAATTTATTGTAACATGTGGACTCCAAGTATCTCCGCCATCAGATGACTTAGTGAATCTTAAAGCATTGTATGGAGTCGGTTCCCGTCCATGAATAGGCCACATTACATAAACATTTCCAGAATTATCAGTTGTAATATTAACTCCATGTCCGGGTGACGAGCCTGGCAGTGAAATTGGTGTTATCCAGTTGGCACCCTGGTTAGTTGAATATGTGAATAATATGCTGCTATAATCCCAAGCGCAATATATTCGTCCAGAATATGGGCTAGTGCAGCTATTATCAACTTTTGAATGCGGTTTATCAGCTCCGCTGCTATTCGGTAGCGGAAAAGAAGACCAATTATTGCCTAAATCTGTAGAACGGGCAACGCTTACACCTCCATTACCTAAATATGAAACATATAAATTCC
The DNA here is from genome assembly GCA_017303675.1 of Ignavibacteria bacterium. Lineage (NCBI taxonomy): Bacteria > Pseudomonadati > Ignavibacteriota > Ignavibacteria > Ignavibacteria bacterium. Next base: position 472,792 of record JAFLBX010000001.1, on the reverse strand, counting down.
CTTGTAAATCAATCATTGCAGTTGGGTCAAAACCACTGCCTGGTAAAATATTGTAGGTTTGTGGATTCCATGTTACACCCCAATCCACTGATACATGTGCGGACACACCACCTGGTAAGTTGATATTGTTTGCGCTCAAAACAATTTTAGCATTTAAAGGGTGAACAGCTACAGAGTTTTCACTTAAATTTAGATTGGCTGAATTATTAGGAATAATAGTATTTGTTTGCGCTGGCGCGCATTGAAAATTCTGCGCTTTAAGTTCTATTCTTTCGCCAATATTCATAACATAATATACCGCAATAAATATAAAAATTCTAATTAATTTTTTCATTATTAATTCTCCAATAATTTTATTTATTAATTAATAATGATTTAATTTCAGAATTTTCTTTTTTTAATTGTTCCACTTGCTTATTCATTTCGATTAAATATAAACTAAGTTCTTCTATTTTTTGCAATAATTTAGAAGTCATTTCGCCAAGTTCAATACCGTTTTCGTGTACATAATTTTCATCCGGTATTTCGGGCAAGTGCCCGTTTTCTTTTATATATTTTTCAAGCTCTGTTAAACTGATCAAATGATAGCCTTTCTTAAAGACAAAATCAGACCAGCTTGCCTGCACAGTAAGTTTTTTCGCAAAAACACCTTCTGGTTTTATTGTCACAACTTTTATACCACCATTGCCGCTATTATCCATGTCGGTCCAGAAATCCAGAGTATTTGTACCAGAATTTTTAATCCTCACATCTATATGATTAGATTCACTACTGTAACCTGAAGTAAAATCTATATAAGGAGTAGCTCCGGTATGTGTCCCTGTTTTGTTAAGACTTATCCCCGGTCCATTGTTTGTTGGATTCCATGCAGAAAGCCAACTTTCATCATTTCCCCAGCCCACTGTATTATCTGATTTGATAGATAATTGAGTGTAGTTTTCCTCTTCGTAATCTGCATAAAAATTAATTACACCGTTAGTTGACCCGAATTTCCAAAAGTCAATTCCAAGTGTTCCGTTTGCATTCTGAAAAATCAAGCTGTTTCCGCTTGTAAACCCATTCAGAATACTGTTCGTTAATTTTACTGAAGGTAATGTAAAACCAAAGCGGGTAGTTTTACCATCAAAAGTCATTTTTGAACCATTTTGCGATATGATATCCAACTTATTATCAGCAGAATTAATGATGCGGGTATTAAAATCTTGTACACCCGTACTTAGTCCAAAATGAAAATCAACATAAGGGGTTTCACTTTCAGAGTTGTTAACACCTAGTTCAATTGAACCTCCTTGTTCTTCAGTTAATCTTGAACCAAGTCCCCAATCAAATTGATTACTTCTAGTGATACCGCTTACATTTAGTTTGTAAAACGGTGCTGGTGGCAGTCCAACCCCGACTGAACCACCTGTATAATATATTCCATTTTCATTCTCCAGCCATTGTGAATTTATGCTAATTTGTAAAACAAAAAAGAAAAAAAGGTAAATTAAGATAGCGTAATTCCTTTTCATTTTATTGCCTCCTGATTAGTTTAAAGTTAAGAATCTTTTTTACTAGAAATTAAAAATATAGCAAATATTTAGTATCGTTTTCGGTTAAACAGATATAACGTGGTTTGGTAGATGTAGTAGTATTAATTTGATTTGCATAATATATTAAAGTTAATTATTTAAAGATGTGTTGTAAAATTTGTAAATTCAAAAAAAAAAAAACAAGGATAAAATTTTACTCCATACTTTACCTATAGCAGTTTCTCGTCAAAGTGTGGGGTTAGAACTATCCTATTTGATTATTTTGTTGTGGGTTAACTTCTTATGATAATACGGCATAAGTCGAAATATACCTAATATGGTTTTGTAAAAATTTAATTGTAATTAAAAAGAAAGGGTTCTTCAGTTTGTACCGTTTGCAGCATGCGCTTTAACTAGCTCAAGCACTTCGCCAACTGCGTCTTCGTTATTTGTTGAGTTTGTCACGTAGTCAGCTTTTCGTTTCAGCTCGGGTATGGCATTTTTAACAGCTATGTTATAAGCGCCGAAATCAAACAGCGGCATATCGTTATGCCAGTCGCCGATAACAGCCACATTTTTTTTATTAAAACCCAAATGCTTAACAAGCCTTTTAACGCTTTCGAGCTTGTTGCTGCGTTTATTTTTAATAGTAAGCAGGTAATAATCATTGCGGGGTGATTTGGTAACACTTAGGTGAACACCGAGTTTTTCAAAAAAGCCAAAGCCCGCTTTAATATGTTTCATGCTGGCTTTATCTTCGCAATAGATAAGAATTTCCAGGATATCTTTTACTCCCGTAAAATCCGAAATTTCTTTTATCGGGGCTGAAAGCTTAGTGTATTCTTTTACCACTGCGTTATTGGGTGTAACAAACAGATTATGTTCATCGCACATTGTTATCTTGCCGTAGTTATCTTCTGCCAAAGCGATAGCTTTGTGTACAAATGAATCCTTTATGATACCCCTGTATACAGATTCACCTTTTCTGCCTTTTATAAGTGCACCATCAAGTGTTACAAAAGGGATATCTATTTCCAGGTCATCAGCAATATGAGAGGAATAATGGAAAGACCTTGCTGAGGAAAGTGTGCAGAAGATATTCTTTTTTTTCAGTTCTTTTGCAAGATGCAGGGTTTTTGCTCCCACATTTCCGTGCTGATCAACAAGCGTACCGTCGATATCTATTACTATTAATTTTATGTCCTTTAATCTGTGGGTCAATTTATTAATTTCAGGTAATTTAGTACTGTGAACAGGTTATAAACTGCCTGCAAATTTAGCTATATGAATGCTTAAATAAAATTCATTTTGAAGGTTTTGTAGTATGTAATATGGACTAATGATTATTAATCACACTGCCATTTTCTTCTTAAGTATCAAAAACGATATATATGGAATAATCATAGAAGCAGCCATCCAGAGTGTAACAGCAAGTGTTGCCCTCTCATCCATAGGACCTGCAGCAAGCACAGGAATTATTGTATCAATTGCAGCGTGAACAATAGCCGGTGCCCAAATAGTGTTCCCTCCTTTTTCATACAAATATGAAAAAGGAAATGATGAAACGACCGCCAGCAAAACTGCCATTCCCCCAACAAGCAACCCCTGGTTTATAATAATTGGAATATGCGCAACTGAAAATAAAATTACAGCTAGCCATGCTGCTTTCCAAAAGCTTCTTCCTTCGCGCAGGCGGCGGAATAAAAACCCGCGGTACAATACTTCTTCCGCTATCCCATGTAATACAAATACTCCGATGGCAAGCCATATCCAGTTTTTAGGTATAGAGAAGTTGTATCCCGTAAGCATTGTTATCAAAGGATAACATAAAAACAGAAGTAGTGTAATTATAAGAGATGTTATAATTGCTTTACTGCCGGGTTTTCCTAAACCAAGAATTTTTACCAGGTCTGAAATCCCGGTCTTAAACAACAATACTTCAGCTATTGCAGCTGCAATAAGTACACATACAGAAATAAGAAGCGCATTTAAAGGGTTTATAGTATCGCCGGTTAATTTGGCTGTCAGTTCAAAAGTACCGTATAATATTATATAACCGGCAATTATAAGGATTAAACTTTTGTTTCTGAAAATTTCAGTCGAAGTATTTTTTTCCATAAATAATAATTGTTATGAATTAAAATATATCAGCAAAAAATATCAGTAAACTGTAAATTAGCAAATAAATTTGATTCAAAACAGTATTTTATAGAATCATATTTCCACTGATTATTAGATTACAAATTAGTAATTTTGTAAGATATGAAGTATAATTTTACAGAAATTGAGAAAAAATGGCAGGAATTTTGGGATAAAAACAAAACCTTTGCCGCAGAAATAGATCACACAAAACCCAAGTATTACGTACTGGATTTCTTTCCGTATCCTTCAAGCGATGGTTTGCACGTTGGACACCCCGAAGGTTATACAGCAACAGATATTATTGCCCGGTATAAAAGGATGAAAGGCTTTAATGTACTTCATCCAATGGGATGGGACGCCTTTGGCTTACCCGCTGAACAGTTCGCTATAAAAACAGGGATACATCCGCGCATCACAACTCAAAAAAGCATTGAAAATTTTAAGCGGCAGCTTAAATCAATCGGACTTTCAATTGACTGGACAAGAGAGATCGCAACAATTGATCCGAAATATTATAAATGGACTCAGTGGATCTTTATGCAGCTTTACAAAAAAGGGCTGGCTTACCAGGCTGAAATTCCCGTGAACTGGTGCCCTGAGCTTGGCACTGTTCTTGCAAACGAAGAAGTGCCTGAGCAGATCGAAAAAGGATATACTGTAGTACGCAGGCCCATGAAGCAATGGATGCTGAAAATTACCGAATATGCCGAAAGATTACTTATTGATCTTGATATGCTGGACTGGCCTGAGAGTACAAAAGAAATGCAGCGTAACTGGATAGGAAAATCTGAAGGCGCAAAAGTAACTTTCAGGATAGCGGGGGAGGATTTAGGCGGGGTAAATATTGAAGTTTTCACCACTCGTCCTGATACACTGTGGGGCGCAACATACATGGTGCTGGCGCCTGAGCATCCGCTGGTGGATAAGATAACAACAGCAGAGTGTAAAACCGCAGTTGAAATATACAAGGAAAACGCAAAACATAAATCTGATCTTGAGCGCCAGGCTCTGGAGAAGGAAAAATCAGGTGTGTTCACCGGAGCATATGCAGTTAACCCGGTTAACAATGCTGAAATACCGATATGGATAAGTGATTACGTACTGATGGGCTATGGTACCGGAGCTATTATGGCAGTGCCGGCACACGATGAGCGTGACTGGGAATTTGCTACTAAGTACCATATTCCCATAATTGATGTTGTAAAGCCTGCAGGCAATGAAACAAGCGATATCACAAAAGAAGCCTTCAGTTCAGAAGGTGTAGCTGTGAACTCTGATTTCATTAACGGTCTTAAAACCGAAAAGGCAAAGAAAAAAGTAATTGAGTGGCTGGAAGCCAAAGGACTGGGAAAAGGTACAGTTCAATATAAGCTGCGCGACTGGCTGTTTTCTCGCCAAAGATTCTGGGGTGAACCTTTCCCTATTATCCACCTTGAAGACGGCACAGTAAAATTACTGCCCGAAGATGAGCTTCCTGTGATGCTGCCCGAAGTTGAAAATTATAAAACCATTGGAACGGGTGAGAGTCCGCTGGCAGGGATAAGCGAATGGGTCAATACTACCGATCCTGAAACAGGCAAGCCGGCAAAGCGTGAAACCAATACGATGCCGCAATGGGCAGGTTCATGCTGGTATTACTTAAGGTTCCTTGACCCCAATAATGATAAGGAATTTGTAAACAAAGAAGCTGAAAAATACTGGATGCCTGTTAACCTGTATTTAGGCGGAGCTGAACATGCCGTTCTGCATTTGCTGTACGCAAGGTTCTGGCACAAAGTGCTGTTCGATCTTGGTTACGTTTCTACACGTGAGCCATTTGTAAGGCTGTTTCACCAGGGTATGATACTTGGCGAAGATTCAAACAAAATGTCAAAAAGCCGGGGTAATGTTGTTAATCCCGATGATGTGATTAACGGCTACGGGGCTGATTCATTAAGGCTGTTTGAAATGTTCCTTGGTCCGCTTTCGGCAACAAAGCCGTGGTCAACCAAGGGCATTGAAGGGGTTTACCGTTTCCTGAATAAAATATGGAGGCTTGTTGTTAATGAAGAAGGCGGAATTAATGCGAAGATAACTGATGCCAGACCCGAAGGTGATGCTGAGAGAGTTATGCACAGAACAATCATGAAGGTCACCGAAGATATTGAAGATATGGATATGAAGTTCAATACCTGCGTAAGTGAGCTGATGATATATGTTAATGAAATTTCGCGTCTTGAAACAATACCGAAGGAGCTTGTTGTTACATTGATAAAGCTGCTGGCTCCGTTTGCGCCTCACCTTGCAGAAGAGCTGTGGAACAGGCTGGGTAATGATTCAACCATTTCCTTTGAGCCATGGCCTGAATATAACCCCGCTAAAGTACAGAAAAATGTTGTAACAGTTATTGGGCAGATAAACGGGAAGGTAAGATCAAGGATAGAAGCAGAAACCGATACACCTGATGAAAAGCTGCTGGAGATGATGAAAAATGATGAGAAGATAAGATCATACATTGAAGGCAAGCAGATAGTGAAGGAAATTGTTGTAAAAAATAAGCTAGTAAATATTGTGGTAAAATAAGTAACATGAATTATCAGCACATCATACATTTTACGCTTGAAGAAGCCAATGATAAGCTGGACAGCATTAAGGGTGATATTGAAGAGATGATAAACCTTAAGCGCAGGCTTGACCAGAAGGGATATGATGTATACAGCCATTCATACCTGGGCGGTTCGGGACCCAACGGCAAAAGCGCTTTCCCTGAAGAAATGGACAGGCTGATAGATATTTTACGGAAGCTTAATGATGACGGGGTAATGGTAAAAGGAATTGACAGGGGACTGGTGGACTTCCCTCATATCCGCAATAACGGCGAGGAAGTTTATTTATGCTGGAAGTTCGGTGAAGGTGATATCAACTGGTGGCATACTATCCCCGACGGGTTTACAGGAAGAAGAAATATCAGTGAGTTATAGAGTTTAAGGGAGCAGCTTTTTTGTTCCCTTTTTTATTAATACAAATGAGAAACAAAAATATATGGGTATAATTAATAAGTTAGTCGTCGGCACCCTGCCGCTTGTTCCAAAAGCAATAGTGAGAAGATTCGCGAACCGATATATTGCCGGTGAAACACTGGGTCATGCAGTAATAACATCAGAGAAGCTTAATGCCAAAGGCATTATGGGAACCATAGATGTGCTTGGCGAGGATGTATTTGAAAAGGAAGATGCAACACGCTCAAAAAATGAATGCCTCGAAGTGCTTAGTGCGATCAAGAAACATTCCCTTAATTCAAACCAGTCAATTAAGCTGACATCACTTGGATTAAAAATTGACAGGGAATTCTGCTTAAGCAATGTGAAGGAAATATTCGCAAAAGCGAAGGAGCATAATATCTTCGTGCGCATAGATATGGAAGATTCAAGTGTGACAGATGATACAATTTGGGTATTTACCGAAGCAAGAAAGACATACAGCAACTGCGGCATTGTGCTGCAGGCTTACTTACGGCGGACCTATGATGATGCCGCAAAGCTGATAGAAAGCGGAACAAACTTCAGGCTTTGCAAAGGAATTTATATTGAGCCTGAGGAAATTGCTTTTAAAGAAAGACAGGAGGTCCGTGATAACTTTCTGAAAATTTTAAGGCTCATGCTTGAAAAGGATTCATACGTTGGAATTGCTACACACGATGAATACCTTGTTGATGGCGCGTATAAGCTTATTGATGAGCTTAAAAAACCAAAAGACCGGTATGAATTTCAGATGCTGCTGGGAGTAAGAGAAGGTATGCGCGATAAGATAGTTAAGGACGGTCACCGTATGCGGATTTATATTCCGTTCGGTACTCATTGGTACCAGTATTCGATCAGGCGCTTTAAGGAAAATCCGCAGATGGCAGGTTATGTTGTAAAAAGTATTTTGAACGGTGGTAAGTAACAGGAAAAATTTTGAATAAACAAAAAGGCTGTATCATTTAAATGATACAGCCTTTGTTATTTATCAGTAACGTAAAACCTAATTGCTTTTTTCTTCCTTTTTATCGGCACCATCGGTTTTTATTGTAACCGTGCCTTTATCGGAATCAAAAATTGTTTCAAATGTTTTCAGGTTATCCTTTGCGGGACCTGTTTCAACTTTTCCTGTTAATGAAAATTCAGAGCCGTGGCATGGACAAACGAATTTATCACCTTCAAGCTCAACATCACAGCCTTTGTGTGTGCAAATTGTTCTGATAGCCAAAAAGGTTGTTTCAGAATTCCTAATAAGCATAAGCTCATCGTTTATCTTAACACTGCCGCCTGTTTTTGTGAGCGCTGCATTTTCTGAAAGCTTTACTACAATATCATCACCTGTTTTGCGGAACACTGCCTTTGAAGCTGCTGCTGCTTTAGTGAATGCGGAAATATTTATACTTGAAAGCATCGCGCCGGAGGCTATTACACCAACCGCTGAACGCTTTATAAAATCTCTTCTTGATAATTTGCCTGACATGAAATTTTGCTCCTTTATAGTTTTACCCTTTTACAATTTTAATATTTAAAATTACAGTATCATTATTAAACATTCAATATATTTACATTAATGTTACAATTATTTGCAATTAAATGTGTTTTATTGAGTTATAAGCTAATTTTTCATTGAGATTATATGGTTTCAATTGAAAAACGTTAAAAATACAGGTATTTTGCAAAATTACAGAATAAATTCAAAACGAAAATATATATGAGTTTAGAGCAGGATATCGAAAAATACTTTTCAGCAGGTGAGATTAAAGCTGCCGAAAAAAAGAAAGCAATGGCAGCGTTTAAGGAAATGGTTAAGCTGCTCAACAACGGCACTGTGCGCAGTGCAGAAAAAACCAACGGCACGTGGAAAGCCAACACATGGGTTAAAAAAGGCATACTGCTTGGATTCAGGCTCGGCAAGAACAAGGATATGTCAATTTACCGGCAGATGCTGTTTTTTGATAAGGATACTTTGCCCATTAAACCTTTGAAGCTGAATGATGCCGTAAGGATAGTGCCGGGGGGATCATCTATAAGAACCGGCGCATATATTGGTAAAGGTGTAATTTGTATGCCGCCAATGTATATAAATATTGGCGCTTATGTTGATGATAACTCGCTAATTGATTCACATGCGCTAGTTGGCTCATGCGCGCAATTAGGTAAAAAGATACATCTTTCCGCGGCAGCGCAGATAGGAGGAGTGCTTGAGCCAATAAATTCAGTACCCGTTATAATAGAAGATGAAGTAATGATAGGCGGCAACAGCGGAATATATGAAGGCACAATTGTGCAGAAAAGAGCAGTGATAGGGGCAGGATGTATTATCACAGGATCAACACCTGTATATGATACTGTTAAAGGAAAAATCTACCGCAAAACTAAAGATGAGCCTCTTGTTATTCCCGAAGGCGCTGTTGTAGTTGCGGGCTCACGCCCGCTGGCAAACCAGTTCGGCATGGAAAATCATTTATCGGTTTACACTCCGATGATAATAAAATACCGCGATGAAAAAACCGATGCAGGGACTGCTCTGGAAGAGAGTCTTAGATAGGTCAAAATGACAAATGTCAAAGCTCAAATGACAAACCATCTCTCGCTTCGCTTACTAAGGCGAAAGTGAAACAAAATTGAATTTAAATTAAACTAAGGTGGCATAGACATTTCTATCTTTGCATAATCAAATTGTATAACCCAACTAAATTTTGAAATACGCGATCATATCAGATATACACGCAAACCTTGAAGCAGCCGAAGCCTGCTTAAGGGAAATTGAAAAATTAAAAGCAGACCGCATCATCTGCCTGGGTGACCTTGTAGATTACTGCGCGCAGCCGAACGAAGTGATATCATTAATTAAAAATAACTGCGATGTAGTAATTCTCGGTAATCACGATGAAGCGCAGTTTCATCAGTATATTTCAGAGAGATTCAGGGAGTTTGCAAGGATATCTTCAGTTCATACAAGGGGAATACTGCATCCTGAAAACCTGGAGTATATTAAGACCCTTCCGTTTACACACAGTGAAAATAATTTACTCTTCGTTCATGCCTGTCCGTTTGAACCTGCAAACTACAAATATGTATTGAACGAAGAAGCCGCTGTAACTAACTTCGGTGCATTCACAGAAAAAATTTGTTTCATCGGTCACTCCCACATACCGCGGATATTTGAAAACTCAGGCAGCGAAGCTGCGCCTGCTGTAGAAGGTAAATTAAAAACCGGCAGCCGGTATATTATAAATGTTGGCAGTGTTGGCCAGCCCAGAGATAAAAACAACAGGCTTTCATTTGGTTTTTTCGATACTGAAGAATACAGGTACTCGAATATTCGAGCTGATTATGACAGAAGCTCCGCAAGCATAAAGATATACAAAGAGGGATTACCTGTTTTCCTGGCTCAAAGGATCCTTACAGGTAATTAGGATTTAATTACGTACTCCAAAAATCCCAACATCACCACAATTCATTTCTAAGCTTCTGTAAATTAATTATATAGGTTATGACTATTATCATAAGAACCATTGATATATATCATTTGGTACAATCACTGATAGGCGTAATTTTGTATAGTAAGATAAGGTGAATACTCAAATGAAAAATCTGGTGATCTTAGGGGCAGGAACAGCAGGCACTATGATGCTTAACAAGCTTTATCAAAAGCTTGATAAAAGTACGTGGAAAATAACAATAGTTGATAATGAGAAAGATCATTACTATCAGCCCGGCTTTTTATTGATACCGTTCGGGGTCTATTCTAAAAAAGATGTAGTAAAACCCAAAAAACAGTTCTTCCCAGACGGGTATGATATGATAGAATCAGAGATCTTTAAAGTACTGCCTGAATTCAATAAAGTTCACCTTACCAATGGTATTATACTTGATTATGATATACTTATTATCGCAACCGGTTCAAGAACTGCGCCTGAGGAAACCGAAGGATTAAATGATAAGCTTTGGTACAAAGATATATTTGATTTTTATACACTCGAAGGCTCGCTTGCCCTGGCAGAAAAATTCAAAAACTGGGAAGGCGGAAAATTAGTCATCAATATTACGGAAATGCCGATAAAGTGTCCGGTTGCTCCGCTTGAATTCGCATTTCTTGCCGATGCATTTTTTGAAGACAGGGGTATCCGTGAAAAAGTTCATATTACATATGTAACTCCACTTGCTGAAGCGTTTACAAAACATAAATGCGCCGAGGTTTTGGGTCATTACCTTGATGATAAAAGCATAGAGCTTGAAGCTGAGTTCAATACCGCAAGAATTGATAACGATGAGAAAAAGCTTGTTTCATGGGATGAGAGAGAAATTGAATTTGACCTGCTGGTAACTGTACCCACAAATAAAGGCGCCGACTATATTGAAACAAGCGGTTTGGGTGATGAACTGAATTTTGTGCCAACTGATAAATTTACTCTTCAATCACTTGCTCATAAGAATGTATTTGTAATTGGCGATGCCTCAAATATTCCTGCCAGCAAAGCAGGTTCAGTAGCGCACTTTGCTTCAGAAATTTTAACCGAAAATATTTTAAGTTATATAAATGCCATGCCGCTTGCAGCAAAGTTTGATGGTCATGCAAACTGTTTTATTGAATCAGGCCACGGCAGGGCATTTTTAATTGATTTTAATTACGATGTTGAACCAATGCCGGGTAAATTCCCGCTTGCGCACTTTGGACCGTTTTCACTTCTCAAAGAATCCAGAACAAATCATTTAGGAAAGCTGATGTTTAAATGGGTTTACTGGAATGTGCTTCTTAAAGGTAAAGAATTGCCTATGGGACCTTTAATGAGCTTGAAAGGGAAAATTCTGGACGAGCATTTTTCGCAGAATGAATTTGTAACAGATGAACAGCAAATAACAAAACTCTCAGGAGGAATATAAAATGTCAACCGCAGCAGCAGAAATTGTAATATTGGGAAAGACACTGGCTATTGATGCAGACGGCAATCTTGTAAACTTAAGTGACTGGAATGAAGAAATAGCCAGGGAGCTGGCAAAGGAAGAGGGAATAGATGAGCTGACAGATAAACACTGGCAGGTTATAAATTATATGAGAAAAGTGTATTCTGAATCAGGTGATGCTCCTTCTATAAGAAAGCTTACAAAAGAAAGCGGAGTTGATACTAAAACTCTTTATGCTCTGTTCCCAAAAGGACCTGCAAAAAAAGCCGCAAGAATAGCAGGCTTGCCAAAACCAAAAGGATGCATTTAAACGTGAAACGTCAAACGTGAAACGTGAAATGTGATGTGACATTCAAAAAAGCACAAAAGATGATTTTCTAACAGAAACTAAAGTCATGGAAAATAATTACGAACCAATTAAAAAAGTATCTATTATAGTTTCAAAGGGATCGCTTGAAGGAGTTTATCCCGGGCTGATAATGGCAAATGGCGCGAGAATGGAAGGCATTGAAGCTAATTTGTTCTTTACTTTCTTCGGTATGGAAGCAATAATAAAAAAGAAGATGGATCACCTAAAAGTTGCGACAGTGGGGAATCCCGCAATGCATATGCCGACACTTATTGGTTCACTGCCCGGAATGAGCGCGTTGGCAACGCATATGATGGAAAAAGAGATGGAAAAGATAGATATTCCCCCGGTAAGGGAATTTTTGGAAATGATACATGACGCAGGCTGCAATATTTACGCCTGCAAGGCTTCGGTTGATATGTTTCACCTGAAGAAAGATGATTTTTGCAAACAGGTTGATGAAATTATTACTGTTGGTGATTTTTATGAAAAATCTGCCGGCGCAAGTATAATATTTACTTAAGTTTAAAATTTTAAACTTGTAATATATTTAATTACACTATTATAGTATAAAATATACTAACTTCTAACGTATTTACGGTGTAATTTTGAATCAAGAAAATATTGCAAGCCTTCCTTTATAGCGCTCTTTTAAAAATTCAGTTTTCCGAAGGAACCCGGTTTGCAGTGCCGAATTTTTTAACTTTTACATAATTAATAATATGAAGATGAACTCCTTATTTAGATTTTTTGCCCTTTTGATTTTTACAGTTTCAGTATTTACAGGTGTTGGCTACAGCCAGCAGGAAGATGACCCGGATAATCCCAGAACCTGGAAATATTTTAAAATTTATGCCCGGGCTGAAGATGACAGTATTTTTATCATCGGTCAGGATGATATGGGAATTGAGCCCAAGCTCGAAAGCTATACCATAGTAGTTAACCTGAGTGATGCAAATGCTCAGAACCAGTTTGTAGTGCTTGGTGATGAATCCGATCCTGCTGCACAAAGATATGCCTGGAGCCAGCTTTCAAAAAAAGTACAGGACGGGCTTATTAACTGGACCGGAACGAACAAGGAAAATTTAAACGCAAAACGCCTGGATTATGCAAGCGTTTTTCTTGATGTTATCAGGCAGATTAAGATAAAGGAATTTGTTGCTCCGCCCAAAAAAGAAAGAACGATAAGAAGCACAACAGCTTATATTAATCCTTACTTTCAGCTTTTTGGCGGTGAAAAGCTTGGTATACCGATAAAAAGATCTATCGGTTTTACTTTTGGTATCGGAAATAAATACAGTGCGCCTTTTGAAAGTGATCTTGTAAGTGTTGGTATGAACATCATAGGAGTTAGTATAAATTACAATACTACCATTGATAACCTGAACACTCATGCATACAATCCCGAAACGGGCGATAATTATCCCTGGAAGCAGTACAATAACATTTTTTCACCGCTCAGGGCAATTGAGCTTACTTATGTAATACCGCTTGGAAACTTTCTGGAAGTAGGCGTTTTAAGCGATATCAAATACGGAAAATATACTACAGGTGCATACGGACCGCCGAACACTTTTTTTGAGAATGGTGATTCTGCCAAGCCAATGCCGAACAATGTAATGCGCGGAACTTATCTTAACGCTGAATTCCGTTACCCGTTCAGGATGTTCGGTTCTACCCGCACACAGGTATACGCGGCTTATTACGCCAATGAGATGAATATCGGTCTTATCACCCGTGAAAGCCGTTTGGCAGGCGCAGTATTCGATTTCAGAACCAATATTACACTGAAAAAGATAAGAAACTTTCAGATATTGCTTGAAGTAATGGTCTCAAATATAGGTGAAGGATTTGCATTGAATGCATTCGCTTTCGGTCCTTCAGTCAGGCTTTCAAAAACCCAAAGCGGTAAGTTCGGCGTGATAACAGCGTTTGTAAATGCAAGGTTCAAGCTTGGTGACTTTTTTGATGAACGTGAAAAGAAATAATCTATAGTAATTTTAGATTCACAAAAACATATTATACAATTTATATATTTATATTGTAACAGGAGAAAATGGCTGTGTTAAACAAAATTAAAGAACAATCGAACAGAACGAAGGAGAAATACTCGAAAAAGTATGTAACCCCCGAAGAAGCAGTAAAAGTTATTAAATCAAACGACAGGATATATATTCAGTCCGGCTGCGCATACCCACAGAAGCTTGTAGAAGCGATGGTTGAACGCGCGCCCGAGCTGCATGATGTTGAGCTTTGCCACCTGATGGTTTTCGGTGAAGCGCCGTATATGAAACCTGAAATGGAAGGACACTTCAGGCATAACGGATTTTTCCTTGGAGGCAACACAAGAAAACATGTAAATCAAGGCAAAGCTGATTTTATGCCGATATTTTTAAGCGAAATACCAAGGCTTATACAGCATGATACGAAACATAAGGTTGATGTGGTGTTTATCCAGGTTTCACCGCCTGATATGCACGGATTCTGCAGCATGGGTGTAGCGGTTGATTGCACCAAGGCTGCCGTTCATGTTGCGAAATATGTAATTGCACAGATAAACCCGATGATGCCAAGAGTGCACGGCGACAGCTTTATTCATATCAATGATATTGATTTTGCATTTGAATACGAGCAGCCGCTGCAGGAGCTTCCCGGTATGCACGCTGAAAAAGATCCCGAAGAAACATTGGTATTTGAAAAAATTGGACAGAATATCGCAGATCTTATTGAAGACGGCTCAACTTTGCAAATGGGTATCGGCGCTATTCCTGATGCGGTGCTGGCAAGGCTTGGCGACAGGAAAGACCTTGGTATTCATACAGAAATGTTCAGCGATGGCGCAATTCCGCTTATTGAAAGCGGTGTGATTAATTGTGATAAAAAATCACTGCTGCGCGGAAAAATGGTAACTTCATTTGTACTGGGTTCTCATAAGCTGTTTGAATATATCCACGAAAATCCTTTTGTGGAAATGAGAACTACTGAATTTGTAAATGATCCGTTCACAATTGCACGTAACGATAAGATGATAGCAATAAATTCATGCCTGCAGGTTGATATGACCGGACAGGTATGTTCTGACTCGATAGGTTATAATTTTTACAGTGGTTTCGGCGGACAGGTTGATTTTATCCGCGGAGCTGCCAGATCCAAAGGCGGCAAGCCGATAATTGCGCTGCAATCAACAGCCAAGAAAGGAACTATCTCGAGAATTGTACCAAGGCTTGAAGAAGGAGCCGGTGTCACAACATCACGCGGCGACGTTCACTGGATAGTTACTGAATACGGAGCAGTTGACCTGCATGGAATGAATGTGAGAGAAAGAGTGCACGCTTTAATCAGCGTAGCTCATCCCAAGTTCCGTGAAGAAATTGAAAAGGCTGCAAAAGAAAAGAAATATATCTGATAAATTGCGGATTATAAAATGACAAAAACAGCAAGAGTTGACTGGCTTGAAGGCTACAGGCTTGAAGGTAAGACCGATAACGGAAAAACTGTAATGATGGATTCCGGTGAGAACGCAACAGCAGCTTCGCCCGCGCAGCTTCTGCTGCAGGCGCTTGCAGGATGCACTATGATGGATTGCGTACTTATAATTGGTAAGGCAAGGAAGAAGATCGATAAATTCTGGGTTGATGTTACTGCCGAAGAATCGGGCGGTCATCCTAATATTTTCAGTAAAATTCATGTAACTTATAATTTTACCGGCACTGAGCTGGATGAACAATTGATCGAAAGGGCTATCAGCTTAAGTGAAGAAAAATACTGCAGGGTGCATGCAATGCTCAGCAAATCTTCAGAAATAACTTCTTCATATAATCTGAACAAATGAACTCAATATTAACCCGTTTGGTTAAGATTTAGTGAAGAAAACAATAATAATTTCGCTTACCGAAAGGTAAACACAGCCAGCCCCCGTAATATCCTGATATTTGGATGTTTCGGGGGTTTTTTCTTAATGAAATCTTAATATAAATTTTACAATATTTTAATGACTTAACTATAATTTTACTTTAAATATTAAGTTTTTAACACTAATCAAATAAAACTATAAAATGAATAAACTGATTTTACTGATTTTGGCTGTGTGCTTTACCGCATCCGGCGCTTTAGCGCAGGATAAAAAGACGGTTGAAACCGGCGGTAAAGTGTGGGGGTATGTATTCGGCGATTATTTTTTTAAAGGCTCGGGTGATTCAACCGGCGGCTCTACTCAATATTCAGCTTACCCGAATTCATACCAGGGATTTGAAATACGCAGGGCGTATTTAGGGTATGATTACACATTTAACGATAAGTTCAGCTCACAGTTTTTGCTTGAAGGCAATGATAAGATCTTAACCAGTACAAGACTTGGAATATTTATCAAAACAGCATTTGTTGAATGGAAGGCGTTTGAAAAAATGAGCTTTGCAATTGGGCTTGTACCAACACCAACATGGAGCTGGGCTCTGAATGAGAAGGCATGGAACTACCGCTCAGTTGAAAAAACCATAATTGATATGCGCGGACTGGGATCAGCCAGCGATCTTGGTGTCAGCGCGCGCGGTAAATTTGATAAAGCAGGCAACTACGGGTTCGGCTTAATGATAGGGAACGGGAACGGTCAGAAGCCGGAGTTCAATAAATATAAAAAATATTACGGTACACTATATGCAAAGCCTGTAAAGGGTTTGCAGATGGAAGTTTACGGAGACTATGAACCTGCTGCTGATGATAAAAATAAAACAACGTTAAAAGGTTTCATAGGATATACATACGAAAAATTCAATTTTGGAGTTGAAGCGTTTCAGCAAACACAGAAAAATGCAGGCGGCAAAGATATTGACGCCGTGCCATTTGGTATAAGCGCGTTTGTTTGGGGCAACCTTCTTGGCAGGGAAAATAAGCCCATACTTAACGTGTTTGCAAGATATGATATGTATAACCCTGATACAAAAAATGATTCAACAGGCTACAAAGAAAATTTTATTACCGCAGGACTTGATTACATGCCAATAGAAAACGTTCACTTTATGCCGAATGTTTGGGTGAATACTTACTCTGCTAAAAATTCCGCGGCAACAGAGCGCAAAACCGATGTTGTTGGCAGAATGACATTTTATTTTGTATTCAAATAAGGTTTGAAAAAATACCGGATAACACAAAAGGGGCGATAGCCCCTTTTTATTTTATATGTTACGATTTTATTAATTACTTTATCAATACCATCTTCTTGCTATCCACAAATTATGAAGCCGACGTTGGTGTTTTCACCAACGTCAAAATCCTGAACATAGTTGTCGTTGGTCAAAAGACCAACGACGGCGGGAATCACCCATTTTTCTAAATTAATTATCATCTTATTCATTGACTTAAGTCAATTTAAATGCGCCGTATTTTTGGTATTTTTGAGTATAATTAAGGAGATAAATATGAATAATATAACGACTTTTGTGATGGTTTTAATGGTACTTTCATCCGGTTTTAATCCGATAAATTCACAGGATAAATCACCTTACAAGCTTTCAGGGTATGTTTTCGGCGATTACTTTTTTAAAGTCCAGGGCGACTCATCCGGCTCACAAGGCGAATACTCGCCTTACAAAAAAGATCACCAGGCATTTGATTTAAGGCGTGTAATTTTCAGCTATGAGCACTCGCTCTCAGATAATTTCACGGCAGGTTTTTCACTCGAAGGGGGGAACAAATATCTTACGACCGGCAGGTTTTCTGTTATCATTAAAACCGCTTTTATTGAGTGGAAAAATATTTTCAGCGGCTCAAGCCTTGTTGCCGGATACTTCCCGACACCCGCTTTTGTCTGGGGAATATCTGAAAAAATGTGGGGCTACCGCTCAGTTGAAAAAACCATCAGTGATTTCCGCGGCTTAACAACTGCCGTTGATATAGGCGTTGGCTTAAAAGGAAACTTCGATAAGAACATGAAATACGGTTACTTCGTTATGATAGGCAATGGCACAGGCACAAAACCCGAAAACAATAAGTATAAAAATTATTACGCATCACTTAACGCAAAACCTATTGATAATCTTAACATAGAAGCTTATACAGAATATGAACCCGCTGCTGATGAGAAGAACAAGCTTACATTAAAAGGCGTGCTTGCATATCAAACCCCATTTTATACAATTGGAACAGAAGTTATAAACCAGCTTAAGAAAAATTCCGGTATAAATAACAGTAATGTAAATCCATTTGGCATTTCGCTTTACGCGCACGGCACATTGATAAAAGATAAAAAAAGCAAAGCTCCAAAGCTGAACGCATTCGCCAGATTTGATATATATGATCCTGATAAAAACCTGGATTCTGCGGGATTCAAAGAAAATTTTATTGTTGCAGGTCTGGATTATATGCCGATACCATCAGTTCATATAATGCCTAATATCTGGATAAATTCATACACAGATAAAAGCAGTGCAAAAATTAAAAAAGATTCAGATATTGCGGCTCGGCTGACATTCTTCTATATATATAAATGATAAAATTATATTTAATATTATCGGTTTGTATAGGAGTTATTGTCGGGCTGGGCTCTGCTACTTTCTACTACGCCAAAGGGTATTCCTACATGCTTGATGACCCTGCAGCCTGCAAAAACTGTCATGTAATGAATGACCAGTATTATTCGTGGCAAAAATCCTCGCATCGTTCTGTTGCTACATGCAATGACTGCCACACTCCTAGTACAACTATCGGCAAATACACTGTAAAAGCCATTAACGGCTGGAATCACAGCTATGCTTTTACATCTGATGATTACCATAAACCCATCAGGATAAATAAAATGAACAGGGAAGTGGCAGAAGAGAACTGCCGCCGCTGCCATGATATGCTTACGCATAATTTAACTTTCCATGAAACCGAAGATACGAAGATACAATGCACATCGTGCCATTTGAGTGTTGGACATATGAAATAATTTTAAAATATAACTTATTATGGAACAAAATAAAAAAGATAAACCATTCAGTGTAAAATACCTGGTTCTGTTTTTCCTGACAGCGGTTATTACCGCAGGAATAACACTGCTTCTGGTTAACATTTTCGAAAAGAAACAGGAAGCTACGCTCTACCCTTCGGTATTTAAGCCTGTAGGCGATGAAGAAATTGATCCAAAGGTATGGGGAGAGAATTTCCCGTTTGAATATGATACATATAAAAAGACAGAAACAAATGAAGGTCCGACTTTTTACGGAGGCAGCGATAATTACCAGAAGCTGGAAAAATATCCTAATTTAATACAGCTTTTTGCGGGTAATCCTTTTTCAAAGGATTACCGCGAAGAGCGCGGACACTACTGGGCGATTACTGATGTAAAAGAAACCAAGCGTATCAACGAAAAAACACCGAATACATGTATAAGCTGTAAAAGCTCTAGTGTTGCAGTGGATATTAAAAAAATGGGACCCGAAAATTTTTACAAAGCAATGTTCAAAGATGTAGGGGCACATTATGATAAAAGTATAGGATGCCTTGATTGCCATGACCCCAAAACAATGGAGCTGCGTATAAGCCGTCCTGCTTTTATAGAAGCAATGCAGCGAAGGGGAATTGATGTTACAAAAGCTTCGCGGCAGGAAATGAGAAGCTATGTATGCGGACAGTGCCATGTTGAGTATTATTTTAAAGGAGACGGAAAGTATTTAACTTTCCCCTGGGATAAAGGTTTGCAGATTGACAGTATAGAAGCTTATTATGACGAAATTAATTTTAATGACTGGACACATGAAACATCAGGCTCGCCAATGTTAAAAATGCAGCACCCTGAGTTTGAAACATGGTCAACAGGCATTCACGCAAAAAGCGGCGTTAGCTGCGCTGATTGCCATATGCCTTATGTAAAGAGCGGTTCTGTAAAAGTTACCGATCACTGGATAAGGAGTCCGCTTAAGAACGTAAATAACGCCTGCCAGACCTGTCATAAATGGAGCGAACAGGAAATGACGAACCGCGTTAAGACCATTCAGGATAGAACATATGAAACAATGTACAGAACAGAGCTGGCAATTATTGACGCAATAAATGCGATCAAAGCCGCAAAAGATGCAGGCGCAACTGATGAGCAGTTAAAGGAAGCAAGAAAGCTGCACAAACGCGCGCAGATGAGATGGGATTTTGTTGCAGCAGAAAATTCCATGGGATTCCATTCACCACAGGAAACACTTAAAACTTTGAGTAATGCTATTGATTATGCAAGGCAATCTCAAATTGCGGCTGAAAGACTGATGAAAAATCTTGCTGTAAAGTGAATTGATATCATAAAATGAAATTAAAAGGGAGCAATTGCTCCCTTTTTTAATTTCTGCCGTTATATTCAAACAGGGGAGAACATTTTTGTTTGAATAACGGCATTTTTCTCCTTTAGAAAATCTATTATTTTACAAGTATCATTTTCCTGGTTTCAGTATATTTTCCGGCATTTAACCTGTAAAAATATATACCTCCTGGTAAATCTGCTGCATCAAACTCTGCTTCGAATTTACCTGCATTCAGATTTTCATTTACCAGAATTTTTACATCCTTACCCAGAATATTATAAACGGTAAGATTTACAAATGATGCAACAGGAATATCGAATGAGATCCTGGTTGAGGGGTTAAAAGGATTAGGATAGTTCTGATTCAGGCTAAATGTTTCCGGGATTTCGTTTCCAGCAGGGTTTACACCTACAAAATTTCCCCCGTTTTGAGTTCTTACAATTGTTCCGTTGTTTCCTGCTGCATAAATATTGCTTGTATCTTTGCAAAAAATAGTCTTAAGCGCCTGCGTTGTCGGAGAAGTTTGTTCTATCCAGTTAATTCCTCCATTCGTGGTTTTTCTAATGACACCATTTTGGCCGCAGTAATATCCCGTTGACATATTTGCAAAATCAACTGCAAGAGGTATTGTAGGAAGCTGAATTGCTGTCCATGTAGTACCATTATTTATTGATCTTAAAAAATACCCATTGGCAGATACGGCATAAATTGTTGTTGAGGTCATAACTCTTAAATACATAAACGAAACATCGTTTGTCAGCCCACCAACCATAGTGTAAACATTCTGATAGCTTGCGCCGTTGTTAGTGGTTCTGTGTAAATATGAATATTGTATATTTGAAATTTGTGTATCCGCAGAAGCAACTAACCATGTGTTCATGTCTATCATATCACAAACTTTGTAATCAAGTTTTGCGCCCGGTGAAACATTAAGCTGTGCCTGCAGCCAGTTTGTACCGCCGTTTGTTGTGAATCCGGCTCTGCCGTCATCACCAACAACCATTCCTGTTGTAGAATTTATGAAATCGAGGTCATAATACCTGTATGCAGCTGCTGTTGTTTGCGCTGTCCAGTTTAAACCTCCGTTTGGTGTTTTATAGATCATCCCGTCAACACCGCAAAGATATGCTATAACATTATTGTATGTATACACATCATTGATCTTTGTAGTTGCACCGAGAGATAAGGTTGTCCATGTTGAACCGTGATCAACGGTTTTTTTAATTAAACCTAAGTCACCCCCGGCAAAGCCCCAGCTTTGATAAAATGAAATTGAATTATAAGCAACAGCCCCGCCGCTTGATACAATTTGCCATTGTGAAGCGGTATTGGAAGTGTATATCATTAAGGCAAAAACCAAAAAAGAATAAAGTAGATTTTTCATATTAGTATTAAGTTATATTATAAATTTTTATTGTATTCATTTAACATGTTTATGATTTGTCTGTTCCCGGAATAAATTTCGTGTTTGTGACAAAACATCTTTTTACAAAAGATGTTTAAGGCAAACTGTATTTATATTTTTACATCCGTTGTGACAAATTTTATATGCAATGTTCATAAAATTATAACAAACTTAAGCTATTGTGGCATAGTAATTCAAAGAATAATAAGCTAAATTGTGACTATCATAAGCTATAAAAATGAAGAAAACAGCGTTAAAACGAATAATTAGGGTCCAATTGTGACAAGCTATGACTAACAGTAAATTTATAAAAAGTCTAAAACATCTTGATTATAAACAACTTGATGAATTTGAAAAATTTATTAATTCACAATATTTTCTAAAGAGGAAAAGTTTGCCGGTAATATTCAATAAGATCAGAGAGTACTTCCCTGATTTTATAGTTACCAAAGAAGAAATTTATTCAGCAGCTAATCCGGGTAAACCATTCAACGATGTACTGATGAGAAAATATCTTTCTGAGTTGAATAACATGCTGAATGACTACTTAGCGATCAGCAGTTTCCAAAAGGATAAAATGGCTTACGGAAGCAAGCTGATAGACAGGCTGATAGAGCTTAAAAACTACGATGAAGCAGAAAAATCAGCAAAGGAATCTTTGAGCGTGCTTGAGAAAAATCCTTTACGAAATGAAAAATATTATTACAATAAATATATTTTTGAAAGTTACTCTAAAACAATAAGTAACTTAAAAACAAATCTAAACCCTGATACAGACTGGAAACAGGCAATGGATGGATTTGTTAATTATTCAGCTTTAACGGTTCTGCAGTTTTATTATATTATATTGAATGATGCCCGGTTCAGAAAAGAAAAAAGCAGCATTGATCTTGATATACTTAACAGCCTTGTAAGAATATTTGAAGAAAAGGGGATCACCGTACAAAACCCGATCGCATATATTCTGAACAACCTAGTAAAATCTTATTTAATGCCGGAAAATGAAGAGTATTATAAAAACATTAAACAAATGCTGGCAAAAAATAAACAATTGCTTGATAAAAATGAGCTTGCAGCAATTTATACATATCTTCACAATTATTGTTTTGTAAAAGTAGATAATGGTGACCTTAATTTTCTGAATGAAAGATTTGAAATTGTGAACATTGTTCTTGAAAACGGTTTCCATCTAAAAGATGGTTATATATTTCCGGATATGTTCATTTCTATGGCAAACAATGCGCTAATGCTGAAAAAATATGATTGGGCAGAGGATTTTATAAGAAAATATAAAGATAACCTTCCTGAAGATGAAAAATTATCATATGAGAACCTTGCATACTCTGCATTGTTTATGTTCAGGGGAGATTACGAAAAAGCATTAAAATATCTCAGCCGCGTAAAATTCAGAAAGTACTACGATAAGTTCAAGATCAAAGCATTAAACCTGATGATCTATTATGAAGCAGAATATTATGAAGAAGCTTTCTGGCTGGCGGATTCTTTCAGGCATTTTATTTCTAAATACCGGTCTATTACTCCGTATGTAAAAGAAAGATCCAATAATTTTATTTTACAGGTTTTACAGCTTATCAAATACAGATTAAAACAGGCTGAAAGTCCGGAAATAAATAACTTTAACACACGAATTATTATGTACAGGCCCTGGTTACTACAAAAAATTGCCGAAATTAATGAAAACTGACTATAAGTTTAAAAAATTCACTGAATAATGGTGTATAAAACCCATTGAAAATTTAGTAATTTACACCAGGAGGTATAACACTATGGTTGAAATTAAAACAGCCTATGAAGGCGGACTGCACTGCAAAGCTACTCATACACCCAGCGGAGTAATAATTGAAACAGATGCACCGGTTGATAACAGAGGAAAAGGCGAGAGCTTTTCTCCAACTGATCTGCTTGCTACATCACTTGGTGTATGTTATTTAACTACAATGGGCATTGCCGCTGAAGACAGGGGAATAAATTTAAAAGGTGCAACCTGCCGTATTGAAAAACATATGAGCACAGATATTCCCAGAAGGGTAATTAGGCTCGTAGCTGAGATAAATTTTCCCGCAGGAATACCGTTCGATAAAAGAGGAATTCTTGAAGCCGTTGCGCTTCATTGCCCGGTATCAAAAAGCATTCATCCAGATATTGATGTTGACCTGAAGCTGCACTTTCCTGACGGACAGGATATGGAAGAGCATACACGTCATTAAAGAAAAATTATTTATACATCGAAAGAATTCTTTTTTCTAATTCAGGCGGAATATTTTCATTCAGTTCATCCTTATAATTCCGTTTTAATTCTTCAAATTTTTCTTTCGCCAGGTTTATTTTTCCTGATTTAAACAGAGAACCGATCAAAATTTCAAAGCCAATCTCATTCAGCGGTTCTTTTTTAATAAGCAGTTCAGAATAAATTACGGCATCATCATACATTGCCTCTTCAAACAGAAGCCTGCTATAATTTTCCAGTAATTTTATATATTTTGTTCTGTATTCAGACCTTACTTCTTCACACCAGGGCTCATAAAATCCTTCGAGTGCATCACCTGTATACAGTTCAACAGCTTCTTTATAAAAAACGATTTTATCTTTAATGTTTTCTGAAGCTGATGCATTTTGTATCAGCCTTTCAAACACAGAAGCATCAGAATATACTGATATTCCCTTTGGGATTTTTAATTGTTTGCCTTCATATACAATTAATTGTTTATCAGCAAAAGTGCCGCTTTCAGAAGCCGGCTCTGATGCGGAGTATGCTGCTTTTAATGCTGTCCTGATATTTGAAATTGCCTGGTGAAATAAATTATCTGAATTTTCTGCAGTGGACTCCCCGAAAAAAAGATCTACAATTTTATCTTTGCTAATATTTTTTCCGGAGTTCAAAATAAGGTAACAAAGTATTAATTTTCTTTTTTTACGTTTCCACTCGCTTTCTTTAACTGGTTCATTTTTTACAATAAACTCCAGACCCCCGAATATCTTCATTTTAAGATCATAGCTTCTTTTAATGAGATCGTTTAAAGAATTTTTATGATTACCGGAAATCCATGGTAATTCAAAAAGATCAGAAATGCTGCAGCGTATAGCTTCAACTATGGATTTAATTTCTGAATCGTGTTCAGGCAGGTTAAAAATACTATCCTGAAACATGTATTCTCTGAGTAAAAAAGATCTATATTCATGAATAGATGCCTGTTCTACGCTTTTAACAAAATACTTTAAAGCTGTTAATGGTTGCCCGGTGTTAAAATAATATTTGGCAAGATAGTAACCTGCAATGGTTTTATCATAATTTGAATTTACAGCATCTAAAAACGTATATGCTCTTAAAAGTTTGGTTTCAATTTCAGGGTTTAACTTAAGCTGCATTTCACTAATTACAATTAAAAGTGAGAGCAGTATTTCATCTGATTCATTTGATTCATCTATAAATCTTCCTGCAAGTTTATAAAATTCGATTGATTTGGAGGGATTTCCGGAATAATAACAGCATTCACCCAAAAATTGATAACTCAGAAAAATAAAGTTACTGTTATTGGAGCGTAGCGCAAGTTCTTTAATTTCTTCAGCAAGTTTTATACCAGCAGCATAATCTCCTGTTTCAAATAAAAGTGAATATTCGGTCATTTTTACAATTATTTCAAATATGGGAGTTTTAAATTTTTTTAATAATTCCTTTGATTTTTGTAAAAATTCTGCCGCTTTTGAAAATTTTCCTGAGCGTGAATACAATACTGTGAGATTTCCGAGTATTACTATTTTTTTAAACAGCCCGTTTGTTTTGTTGAGAGCCAGCTCGTAATAATGATGTGACTGTATAAAATCGCCATTGGTAATTTTAATATTTCCCAGCATACTGTAAACATCATGTTCCAATTCCGCATCAGGATGTTCATTGCAGATTTGCAGCGCTTTTTCCAGGTATGTTTCTGAAACTTCCGGTTTATTTATATTGAAATAGGAATTTCCGAGCAAATGATATGTTTTTGCATTTTCAAGCCGGTTTGGTTCGCTTATCAGGATATCGTTTAATATTTCGATCGCTTCATTTATTCTGCCTTTACCCAGGGTTAATAATATACCGGCTTTAGCCTGTGTACATAATATTTTAAATTTCAGATCTTTATCATTCAGCTTCAAAGCTGAATTAAAACAATTTAATGCCTGGTCAATTTCTCCTTTGTAAAACTTTAACAGTATACCTTTATAATATAAAAGCAATTTATTGTTATCAGTAAAATCAGTTTTGAAAGCAGAAATACACTGCCAAAGTTTTTCAAAGTTACTTTGATTAAAATAATCGTTAAAAAATATCTGTAACTGATCAAAGGCCTTTTCATATTCTTTTGCAAGAATAAAATATTCAAATGCAGTGCCGGGTTGATTTTTTGCGAGATAAAGAAATGCAATTTTATTATAGATATCCGTTAATATATTTTCCGGCATTTCCATTGCTTTTTGCCTAAGAAAGTCTCTGAACAGTCTGTTATAAGTGAATTTAACCTGGTGATGAGTATCTGAATCAAAGCTTCTTATTGATTCTATGAAAATATTTCTTCCGGCCAGCAATTCTATTATTTCGCCGCTGTTGCTGATATTTAACAGCTCATTGCAGAATTCGATATCATATTCAACAACTAATGAAGTTTTTAAAAGAAAATCCTGTACAGTTTCATCAAGTTTTGAGTAAACTTCTGCAGCGAAAAATTCAAATAAATTTTCAGGCAGCACACTTTTACCGGCAAATGAAAGAATATTGCCGGGTTCGGATACCTGAAGCAATAAATGAATGCCGGTTACCCAGCCTCCCATATATTTTACCAGATTTAAAGAATCTTCAGCCGAATATTTTATATTATACAGTTTTTTAGCCAGCTCAGAAAATTCTTCCGGACTCAGCGCCAGTTCATTCTGTGTGATCTCGAGGATTTTCCTTTTTGCTTTAAGGGACGAGATATTAATTTCTGCAAGAAATCTTGTTGTAATAATTATTCGAAGGTTATCAGGTGTTTCATTAAGCAGCAGATCAATGAATTTTTTTATCCAGATTTGCTGAGAAAGTTCGTGGATATCATCAAGCACTATTGTTATATCACTGTTGAATACGGCAGAAAATTCATTGCTGAATGTATTAATGATGCTTAGAAGAGCTGGTTCCTGCGAGATGATCTTTTTGGGATCATTTCCGAGGAGTTCAAGTGTTTGTAATGTTTCTTTTCCGAAATCATTGTTTATCTTTTTAAGTGCTTCTATTATATATAATAACAATATATATGATGAATCAATATCCTGCTGCAGTCTTATCCACCCGTAATCCTTCTTTTGATTTCGCAAAAAGTAATTTATAAGAGTAGATTTACCGTAACCTGCAGGAGCATTCAGCAATATCAACTTTTTATCTGAATTTTCATTCAGCTTTAAAATAAGCTCATCCCGTTTTATAATACCTGCCGGTTGCGATGGAAGTGTGATCCGGGTATAATTTATCTGGCTTTGCATTTATATAAGCTAAGTATTTACATAAATATAACTATTCATTGATTTAAAATATACAATTAATAAAATGTGAACTCTATAATATTAACGATAAAATACTGATAAAACATAAGTTAATAAGCCGATAAGGATTCTGATAAGGTTTTTGTATGCTCTGAATTTAAGTTTGTATAACCAATTAATTAAAACCAACAAACTTAAATTTCCTCTTTAAAAGAGGATGGAGAACAAAAAAATGAATAACTTAGTACTCAAAATCACAGCTTTTGTATTTTTCCTCTTAATCACTTTACAGGCAAACTCACAGTATTTTGTAAATACTTATGACTTTCCTCCTTACAGCAGTAAAACAGATTACGGTTACTCAATTGAAAGAAATTTTGACGGAACAGTAGCGGGAAAGTGGTCTATTGCAGGAGTTTCCAATTCAACCCCGAACGCCGGCAGTTATGACTGGATGTTCCTGAAACTTGATAACTCTGGTTCAATAAGCTGTTCCGTTTTATTGGGATTCAGTCAATCAGATTCATGTTTCTCGCATATTCAGCTTTCGGGAAACAGAAATAATGTTCTTGCAGGATTTTATAATAACCCAGCCGGAAGGCAAAAGGCTTCATTTTCAATTATTGATACATCCTGCGGACATGTTTTAACAAAACAGATCTCTGACTCATTAAATCATGAATACAGGCAGGTTGTAAAAAATACTTCTGACGCATTTACAGCAGCAGGATGCATAAGAAGTTTCATTACATCAGGTGTTTATCAGAATCATATCCTTGCATCTCAACATTCATCTGCAGGAGCATTACTTTGGGCGTATAACTATATTCCACCATTTCCATGGGTTGATGAAAAAGCCTACTCAATTACATATCAGCCCGTTGACGGAAGTTACGCAATTACCGGTGTAACGAACAGGTTTACAGGAGCAGGCGGAATATACCAGGCTTTTATAATGAAAATTTCAGCTGCAGGCGCACCGATTTGGTTTTATGGCTACGCACCAATGGCAGGACTGCATTCTGAAGGCAAAAAAATTGTTGCGCTGCCTGACGGCGGTTTCGCAGTAACCGGAAACAGCACAGCGTTTGATCCAGCCGGTGATATTTACATGTTAAGGGTTGGCCCAACAGGATTGGTTATTTGGCAGAATACTTACGGCAGCATTGGAGCTACAGAAAAAAGTGAAAGCCTGATCTTTCAGTCAAGTGATGCATCACTGGTATATACAGGCAGCTTAAAAGCTGCAGCCACTGAGGACGTGATCCTTTCTAAAGTTACACTTGCAGTTGGAGTGCCGGTTTGGATAAAAAGATTTCCCAATTCCGCAGGTGCCGATAATGGCTACGATCTTAAAGAAGCTGGTTCCCCGGCAGGATATGCAGTTACAGGAAGATTCTTCAATTCTTCAAGCGCCGGAGAAGATGTACTTTTTATTAAAACAAATACTGTGGGGAATGTTAGTTCTGTTTGCCAGGATTCACTGATGTTCCAGGTAAGACCAGGTCAGTGGTCTGGTAATTGCCAAAGGTCAACTGTTCCACTAACAGAAATAACTGTTACACCGGTTGTTACCAACCCGGTTCCAGTAATCAGAAGCTTCTGCGGAAGCTTAACAGGTATAAACGGCAACCCGGAAATAGCTGATGAATTCAGCCTGAAACAGAACTATCCTAACCCGTTCAATCCGGTAACTAAAATTGAATTTTCGCTGCCTGAAGGAGGAAATGTTACTGTTAAGGTATATGACATATCCGGTAAGCTTGTTAAAACTCTGCTGAACAATTACATGTTAAGCGGCAGCCACAGCATTGATTTTAACGGTGAAGGACTTGCAAGCGGAATTTACCTGTATGAATTTAAAACTGAGGGATTCTCAGATACAAAAAAGATGATGTTGATCAAGTAATACCTCCGGGTTAACATCACTTTCAGCAGCAAAAAAGGGGCTTAATAAGCCCCTTTTGTTTTATTCTTTTTAGAATTCAATTTGTTTTAATTTTCATAAATTTACCTGCAAGATAAATACTTAACGCTGCTACAGGCAAAGCGCCAACCAGGTCGATAAGGTAATGCTGCCTCAGATAAACAGTAGCTATTGCAAGAAGAGTACCTACAGGCAGGGTTGCAAACCAGAAATATTTTCTTTTGTACCTGTAAGCAAAATAGTTCGTTATCAGGATTATTGCAAAATGCATGCTTGGAAAAGTGTTTCTTACAAATGATTCTTTCAAATACTTTGCTAAGTTTTCAAGATAAGTGTTGGTTAATGGAGAGAGTCCCTGTAACGGTACGGAGTAATTTTCAGGGAAAGCAATATCGGGACCCGCTGCAGGCAGTACTATATAGAATATAAATGCTCCATACCAGCCAATTACTATTGCAAGCAAATAATTTCGGGCGTTTGCAAATGCGGAAGTGTTTTTGCTGAAATATAACATTACAAAGGTTAATGATGGAAATACGTAATAAGAAAAATATGAAAGCGTTAATATTTCTGTTAAAACTTTACTTACATACTGCTCAAGCCAACGGGTAATATCAAAACCGAATACGGAATAATCCCACTTTAACAGCAGGGTATCATAATCGGTAGGGTTAAGAATATGCACAAATACCTGGAAAGCGCTGAAAATAATTCCGTACAGCGGAATGTGAAGATAGCTCCGAAGAAATTTTAAAACTCTGGAACCTGAGCTATTTTGGTAAACTGCAAGAAATGATAATATAAGCAGCGATACAACCGGGGCAATAATAGATGAAGTATTATTAATTTTCCCTGCTGAAATATAGTATGCGAGAATAAATATGGTAATACCCGAAAATGACATTGCTATGATATCTTCGGGGTAAAGTTTATTCAACTTTTGTGATTTAACAGCACGAGTTTCCAATTCAGGTTCTTGAATTGAGTGAATCTTCCATTTCTTTGAGCTGCTCAATCGAATTCACACCGGTAACTTCCAGCTCATCATTGGTAACAACAGTACCGATCTTTTCCTTTGGAATAAACCTGAATATATCGGTCAGGTAATATTCTTTCTGGTTATTTTCTGGTGATATTTTAGAAAGAGCATCAAATAATACTTTTGAATTAACTATATATATTGCTGGATTTATTTCTTTTATCTGTTTTTGTTCATCCGTGGCGTCTTTTTCTTCAACTATACCGGTAAAATTACCGTCACTATCCCTTACTATCCTTCCGTAACCGTAGGAATTATCAAATACCGTAGTGAGCAATGTTGCTTCATTTCCTTGAGAAAAATGTTCATTGATAAGCTTTTCAACGGTTTCAAATTTCAAAAGCGGCACATCACCTGATAAGATAAGGATCTCGCCTTCAAAATCCTTAAGCAATTCAGCTGTCTGGATCACTGCATGGCCGGTTCCAAGCTGTTCAGACTGTACTGCATACTTTATATCTTTTCCGGTAAATTTATTATCCAAATAGTTAATTACCTGTTCCCTGTGGTGGCCAACAATAGGTACCACAAGATCTGCATTTACTTTAAATGCCAGCTCTACAACATAATCTATCATTGGGCGTGAGTTTATCTCAAACATCACTTTGGGTTTATCCGGACTCTTCATTCTTTTGCCAAGTCCAGCAGCTAGAATTGCAACAGCAAGCTTTTTATTCATTTCACCTTCAGTATCTTTAACTTTTTTCATAAGCTCCGCAAGCTTGTTTTCAAGGAAAGCGGATTTTTTATTGTTAAAATCTGTATCAGTTATCGGCATGTTAAATTGGTTTTATTAAGAAGAAAAGGGAAGGATAAATCATTTTCAGGTTCATTATTATTGATTTTTGAACTTCAGAAGGTATTCCTTTGATTTGTTACGCCAGCCGGCCTGGGATTCGTAATCTACAAAATAAATCTTCAGATCAGCCTGTGATTCATAATCTACGAAATATAATTTAAAATCCGCCTGGCTTTCATATGATACATTGTACCACAGGCCATCTTTGTTTGCCTGTGATTCATAATTTACCATGAAAACGTTCAGATCGGCTTGAGATTCATACGAAACTACGTAAATTTTTAGATCAGCCTGTGATTCATAATTTACTTTATACATTTTCTGTGCAAACACAGAACTGCAAAGTATAAAGAATGTTACAAGCGCTTGGAATGTGAGCTTTTTCATATTATTGGAACGGGTTAAACTTCCAGGATCTCGTTTGTATGTTTAATATCTTTAATCTTGTTATCTTTATCCATTAAAATAATGGTAGGCTTAAAGGTTTTAAGCTCTTCTTCGGTATAATTTGCGTAGGTAATTATTATAATATGATCACCAACAGCGGCATTTCTTGCAGCAGCGCCGTTTATACAAATAGTTCCGCTTCTGCGTTTTCCTTCAATAGCATAGCTTTCAAACCTTGAACCGTTATTTATATTAACAACCTGGATCTTTTCATACGGTAATATATCCGCAGCATCCAGCAGGTCCGCATCAATTGTAACGCTGCCTTCGTAATATAGCTCTGCCTGGGTAACTGTTGCCCGGTGAAGCTTGGATTTACACATTATTCTTTCCATGATTTGATACCTCTTTCTATTGCCTTATAAATCCAGCATGAATACAAAATTAACGCTTAATTACAATATTATCAATTAACCTGACTTTACCAAATCTAACTGCCAAGCTTACTAAAATATTTCTATTTTCCGCATTTTTAAGCGATTTTATGTCTTCAAGTGTTTCGTAATCATTAAACGAAATATAATCAATTTTTGTTGCAGTCTTCCTGGATTTTATCAGTTTTGACATCTGTCCGCGAAGAAAATCAATATCTCTGTTATAATTTTCAAGCTCTATTTTGCGTTTAGCGTACTGCAAAGATTTATAAAGGAATGGAGCATCTTCACGCTGTTCTTTTGTAAGATAGACGTTTCGCGAGCTCATTGCAAGTCCGTTGGATTCACGGATAGTTGGGTGAACTTTCACCAATGTATTAACATTAAGATCTTTTACCATTTTTTTGATCACAGCAGCCTGCTGAGCATCTTTCTGACCAAAAACCGAAAAATGGGGCTGCACAATATTAAAAAGCTTTAATACAATTGTAGTTACACCTTTAAAATGTTCCGGTCTTATCTTTCCTTCAAGCTTTGCGGTTAACTTTTCAACAATTGCGTAAGTTGAATATCCTTCCGGATACATTATTTCATTGGAAGGATAAAATATATAATCCACGCTGGCTTTACGGCAAAGCATTTCATCACGCTTAAAATCACGGGGATATCGGGAAAGATCTTCTGTTGGAGAGAACTGAAGCGGATTTACATAAATACTTAAAAAAACCTTATCTGCTTTTTTCGCGGCTTCCTTAACCAGAGATAAGTGCCCTTCGTGAAGGTAGCCCATTGTTGGAACAAAACCTATTATTTTATTTTCAAGCCTGAGTTTTGTTGTAAGCTTTTGTGTTTCTGCAATTGTGCGGAGAATTTTCATTTACCGGGCTGCATAGAATTTGATTTACCGCTGTTATTTATCATGCATGTAAACCATAAATTGATACAGCTTTTCTTTCAGGTCTTTTCGGTTAACTACGCAATCCAGGAAACCATGCTCCTGAACGAATTCCGCATGCTGAAAACCTTTGGGAAGATCCTTACCCGTTGCCTGCCTTACAACTCTTGGTCCAGCAAATCCTATCAGAGCGTCAGGTTCTGCAATGTTCACATCGCCAAGCATAGAAAAGCTTGCTGAAGCTCCCCCTGTTGTGGGATCTGTTAACACGGAAATATACGGAAGTTTATGTTCCGCTAGCTTGGCAAGCCAGGCAGAAGATTTTGCTAGCTGCATCAGGGAAATAGCAGCTTCCATCATTCTTGCACCGCCTGATTTAGATATAATTATGTACGGGCATTTTTCCTTAATGGCTTTTTGAATACCTCTTGCTATCTTTTCACCTACAACCGAGCCCATTGAACCGCCGATAAAGTTGAAATCCATCGCGCTAATCACGCATTCTTTGCCGTGAATTTCGCCGATAGCATTTCTAATTGCATCATAAAGACCGGTTTTTTTTATCGTATCATTTATTCTGTCTTTATATTTTTTAGTATCCACAAAATCCAGCGGGTCTTTTGAAATAACTTTTTTATCGAATTCTTTGAAATCACCATTATCAAACAATAGCTTGAAATATTCTTCACTTCCTATCCTGAAGTGATAGTCGCATTTAGTACAGAGATAAAAATTATTTTCCCACTGTTTTTTATGCATTATCTCGTCGCATTTTGGACATTTTATCCAGTGTCCTTCTCCGAGCTCTTTTTTTTCCTGAGTAGCTATATTCTGTTTTGTTCTCTTAAACCAGGCCATCTTAATTCATAATAAAATTTCTAAATAGTTACACTTTCTTAAAATTAAAATCTTTCAGATAAAGCGGTTCTGCTTCAGCAGAATCTATCAATTCATTGTTATGGAATTTTTCTTCAGCCAGCCGGCTAAATGATTCCGCTTCGCTTTTGAGATTTTTAACATTAATATACTTAAAATAACAATGTTTTATTTGAGTTTCATCGTCAAAATCTCCCACAATTATAGTGTTTTTTTGGAGATTTTTTAGAATATTTTCCAGATCCAGAGATCCTTTTGAACTAATTTCACCATTTTTGCGAACAGCGTAATAATATTCAGGCAATTTTGCTTCAAGCAGAATGCAGTATTCTGCATCCCTGTTAATTTTCGTTAATCTGTCCAATGTAAGCTCAAAATTGTTAACAGGGATAATTTTTTTACCCAGTCCAAATGCCAAACCTTTGGCAAGTGATAACCCGACACGAATTCCGGTAAAAGAACCGGGTCCAATTGTAATTGCAATTGCATCAATTTCTTCCAGGCTGTTTTCACGGGAAAGTTTATCCAGGCAATGGATAAGTTTATCTGCTTTTCTTCCCGGAGTATTTGTTTTAGAGGTAAATTCTTCAGCATATACTGTTTTTAAAACTCCGTTGCAGTAAAAAGCAACGAATGCATTTTTATCGGAGGAATTAATTAGAAGAAGGTTCATATGCTTAATCCCCTTATCTTGATCCATCGTTCATTTTCATTTTCAACAGAGTGGGAGATATGGATTTTAATATTTCCTGATGGCAAAAGCCGTTCGGCATGTTCAGGCCATTCAATTAAAATTAAGCCCCGGTTATTCATGTAATCTTCAAAACCCATTGCGAGAATTTCATCTTCAGATCTCAGCCTGTACAGATCAAAGTGATAAACGTTTCCAATAACCGGTGAAATGTACTCATTTACTAATATAAAAGTAGGGGAGTTCACTACATTATTTATTCCTAAGCCGGTACAGATACCTTTTACCAGGCGGGTTTTGCCTGAACCAAGATCGCCGTATAAAGAAATTACATCTCCGTTCTTAAGGGAAGATGCAATTTTTATTCCAAGTTCAATAGTTTCAGTTTCGTTTTTTGTGGTTACTGCAAAATCGTGTTCCATAAGATAGGTAAATTACACTGATACGTTTATCTTAATTAAAGATACGGTAGTCGCAGCCTTCAGGCTGCGATATAATAAAATGGTTTAAATCATAAATAGTTGATCCTTTATAAGGATAGTCTTTCCAATCTGATACAAGACCTTTTCTTACCGGGTTATTTAAAATATAACAAACCTGATTTTTTATGTCTTCATCGCTTCGAATTATGTGGTCGTAGAAATCTTTCTGCCATTTTTCCCCAATTTTGTTTTGCGAAAACCAATATCCGGTATCCTGTTTAAATCTTTTCATAAAGTCCAATGGATCTGATTCAGGCGTATTACCACAAGTGATTAGATGAAAATGATCTGGCATAAATAAATAAACGATTAGATCAATCTTACAGTATTCAGCTTCTTTCAGCAGATATTTCTGAACAATTTCAAACATCATATCATTAATAAATAAATTATTCATATCAAATACACAACCTGTAAAAGAAACAGATTGAAAACCAAGATAATTGTTTTTATCTAACCTATGCTTTTTTTCTGTTTTTTTCATTTTAATAAGCGCAGCCTGAAGGCTGCGACTACATTATGACTAAATTATCACACCACATTATAATATGAATATATTTCTTATAATTTAGAATGTAATAAAAGGATATTTTTAATGCTTTATACTTTGGGCTCCAAGGTTACTACCGGCAATATCAATTCTTCCATTGAAATACCGCCATGCTGGAAAGTATTTTTATAATGACTGAGGTAATAATGGTAATCAGTTGGGTAAACAAAGTAAAAATCTTCTTTTGTTACCACGTAATTAACTATTCCCCCCCGTTTAGGTAATTTGTAATCCTGGGGATTGCGAATGAATATCGCCTGGCGGTCATCTATTTTTACATTTCTGCCGTATTTATACCGCAGATTTGTAGAGGTTTCCCTGTCTCCCAGTACTTTAGAGCCGCGCATACAGCGAATGCTGCCGTGATCTGTAGTCACAATTATCTTGATATCCTTCTGCTGAGAAAGTATTTTGAACATACTGAAGAGTGATGAATGCTCGAACCATGATTGAGTTAATGAGCGGTAAGCTGATTCATCAGGCGCGATTTCTTTAAGTACGGCATTATCTGAACGGTTGTGTGCAAGTATATCTACAAAATTTACAACAATAGCATTCAGGTGGGTATTTGAAAAGCTCGAAATTTTATTTTCTATCCCTTTGCCAAAATCAGCATCAAGTATCTTAACATATCGCAGCTCGTTTTTAAGCTTAATGCGTTTTCTATCGAGCAGTTTTTGCAGGAATTCTTTTTCGTAATTGTTCTTGCTGTTCTCATCATCTTCTCCTTTGGCAAAAAGCTCAGGGTAATGTTTTTCTATTTCACTCGGGAAGAGACCGCTGAAAATTGAATTTCTTGCATATGGTGTTGCCGAAGGGATTATGCCATAATGAAAATCCTTTGTGATCTTGAAGTAATCATACAGCATTTTTTCCATCAGCATCCACTGATCAAGCCTCAGGCAGTCAATTACAAAAAAGAAAACCGATTTATTTGAATCCAGCTCAGGCAGAACGTATTTTTCAACAATTCCATTTGAAAATGTCGGACCTTCTTTTTTGCCGTGGATCCATTCTACGTAATTTCTTTCAAAAAATCTGCAGAACTCGGCGTTACATTCCTTACGTGTAGCAAGTACAGTATCTTTTAATCCAAGCTCGGGATGTTCATCAAGCTCCATTTCCCATTGGGTAAGATCGCTGTTAATTTTTATCCAGTCATTGTAATCAAGAGGCTCCATCATAGCCATATTTATCTTGTTGAGCTCCTGGATGTAATCACGCGAAACTGTTTCGCTTTTTATACGTTTGCCTTCGAGGAATTTTTTACAGACGAGCAGAATCTGGTTGGGGTTAACGGGCTTGAGCAGGTAATCGGAAATTTTAGCTCCGATAGCATCTTCCATTAGGGATTCCGTTTCATTTTTGGTTACCATAACCACCGGAACATTAGGCTGCACTTCTTTAATAGAAGCAAGAGTTTTAAGTCCGCCCATACCGGCCATCATTTCATCAAGAAAAATCAGGTCAAAATCTTTTTCTTTCACAAGGTCAATGGCATCTTCCCCGTTTGTAGCCTTTTCAACAAAATAGCCTTTATCTTCCAGAAAGAGGATATTTGAGCGTAAAAGCTCAATCTCATCATCAACCCAGAGGATTTTGTTCTTCAATTTTTCCATTTTTTAGTGTTTTTGTTTGAAAATTACCCGGATTTAGAGGCGGGCGTTAAATAGTAAATTGATTTTCTTATAAGATATGGCTATTTTTGGAATTAAGTTTAAATTAAGTAAAAATAAATCAATATTAATAGTATAAAAAGGATAAAAATTAGATGCCATTAAGACATAAATCAGCTCAAAAAAGAGCAAGGCAGACCCCTAAGAGAACTGAATATAATAAACACTTTAAAGCGAAAATTAAATCCGCATTAAAGAACGTGACAGCTGCAAAGAAAAAAGACGAAGCTGAAAAAGAGCTTAAAAAAGCCGTTAAGGTTCTTGATAGAGCTGCAGTAAAAGGCATAATTCACAAAAATAACGCTGCTAACAAGAAATCAAAACTTACAAAAGCTGTTAATAAGCTGAAATAATTCTTCTCACACTTTATCTAAATAGTATCGTGTGAATGTACAAAGTATAACTGAAAAAGGAGCTATTTAGCTCCTTTTTTGATTGTCAAAACTACAATACCTCTTTAATCCTGTCTTCAAGCCAGAATTTTACTCCGAAATGATTCATTTGATTCTTTGATATCGTGTCTTTAAGCATAGATAGATCAGTTTGCCGTTTATTCCTGTCAGATTCCTGTTTTAGATTTATAAGGGTTATCGTGGATTTCAAAAAACCAAGTATCGATTCTTTCAAGCTTTCTGAAATAACGGCTTCCTTCATAAATGTTTTCTTAAATGATTCTATAATACTTCGTGTTTCTTCATAATATTCAAGCTGGAAATTCAGCTGGACTTCTATCAGCCTGACCTGTACCTTTAAAATAGCGAGGGGAAAATTCACCATTGTTATAAGCTTCAAAGCTTTGTTATAGTCACCTTCATAATGAGCAATGTAAGCATTTGAATAATTCAGGCAGTTATCAAGCTGGTCTTTCGGCAGCTGTGCTGCAAAATCAGCAATAAATTTTCTTGCAAGCTCAATATCGCCGGCTCTTACAAAGATCTTTATGTAATTCACAAAATCCGGATAAAGAAGTTCCCCGGATGTAACCCTGTTGTTTAAGTATGAATGCCTGTAAAGTTCATAACCTTCGTTTACATATCGCCTGTCTCCTTCTATATTATATTTATCAGCGCAGTAACCGAACATATACATATGAACTGTATATGCGGAAAATTCATTCATAAACTCAAAATTATTGAAATAGTGTTCCTTTAATCTGAAAAAATACTCATCATTTCCTTTTATCTTAAGCAGGATGAGATAGCTGTATGATAATGTAACTGGATGGCTGCTTACCGGACCTTTTTCAAGGAATGAAATTACTTCATCCATCATTTTAACATCAAGCTTGATATTGTTATCCTTGCTGATATGGATAAACAGGTTATAATAGAAAAGTAGATTATTGATGAAGTATTCAAAAAAACTATCAAATTCATTAACAATACCTGATATGCTGCTGGGTTTTTCAAATAGATCTACAAACTGGCTTTCAATTGCGACAAGGTAATTATTGTAAAGAAAAGGATTATCCTTTATTTTTTTTTCTTTGAAAGATTTTTCCAGAGATTTAACAAGCTTTCTGTGAAGATTAAATAGTTTGCGCTGCCGCAGCTGTACTATAAGATTATACTCAGATGTAAACTCAGTGGCGGGATTAGAAGTAAATCGTAAAAAATCCAGTCCCAGGTTATAAAGATCAGAAGAAATATTTTTGATCTTAAAATAATCAAATTTTTCATCTGGAAATATTTCTTTGTAAATTGTTTCTTCATCCGGAAGCAAAGAATCATACTTCGGGTGAAATTTAAACAGGGTCTCATTTAATTTCTGAACATTTTTATTTTTATTAAAATATGGTGAGATTACAAAATCCCTGAACCTCTTGATTTCTTCTTTGGAAAATGTCTTTAGCAGTAATATTAACTTGGTATTCTTCAAACTTATCCTTTAATGAATTTTTATGTTTTTAAAGTTCAATTCAGCTCCCCAGCTTTATCAAGCAGCCAGTTCTTAGCTCCAAGCGGATTAGCGCTCATACTTTTTATCTGTTTTATGAGAATCGCAAGGTCTTCCCTGTTTTTTTTGTCCATTCCTTCAAACTTCAGCCTGGCAAGCTCAGCCAGGTTCCTCAAAAACTCATAGTGCGCATTTTTCTGTTCTTCATCCATCATTTTTTCTGTCTTTAGGTAATGCCTGAAAGTATCGACAGAAGAAATAGTCTGTTCATATAGGTTCTGTTCGTAATATATACGGGCAGAATAGCTTTTTACCATTACTTTCATTAAATAAAGCCTGAAGTTTGTTTTGGAAAAATACTGCAATGCCTTCCCGTATTCTTTTTGCCTGAATGCAATGAATCCCCTGCAGTAATTCAGTGTATTGAACTTTTCCTCTGTTGGCGAGATCCCGTTTGATGCTTTTTTGAGAAATTCTTCAGCCCAAATATATTCTCCTGCCATACAGGCAGAAGTAAAAGCAGAAATGAAATTGGGATAAATGACATATTTGTAAGACATGAATCCAAGCTCTACCATTTCTTTGAAAATTAAAAACCGTTCCTGGTAGTAACTCTCATCCCCGGATTTTAACTTGTAGGCGGCAAATGAATTCTGGACAAGTAAAATGTAATATAATTCCTCATCGGGAATGTAGTTTTTATACTTAGTTTTGATCTCAATTAGTTTTCGGTATTCCTTTTCATCCTTGCTAAGCTCTAGTTTAATTATTTGTTCGTAAACCATACATGAAGGATTATTGCTCAGGTCAGAATTTTTAACATAATCCCAAACATTATTAAACATCTTCATATCAAAATTTATATTTCCGTGATTTTTGTTGTGAAGCATTTTTGAGTAAAGCCTAAGCAGGCCGGTTAAAG
Organism: Ignavibacteria bacterium; assembly: GCA_017303675.1. NCBI lineage: Bacteria > Pseudomonadati > Ignavibacteriota > Ignavibacteria > Ignavibacteria bacterium. The sequence goes on along the minus strand of JAFLBX010000001.1, from coordinate 433,123 downwards.
AATACTGGAGGAAGCTGTCAAATTCTTTTTGAATGCTGTTAAATGAATATGATGAACCTGCGAATTTGTAATGTGCAATGTTAACCCTTTCAAGCTGGTATTGCCGTAAATAATTATCTTCATCTTTTACTTTGGAGTTTAATAATTCATTCTGGATCTTTTTTTCACGCTGTTTGTAAATGTTATCAAGCTTTCTGTCATGAAGAGCATTCAGCAGATTTATTTCCCCATCCTGTTTCCTGCTTTGAGAAATTGTCACTTTAAGAAATTCAGCTGCAAGTCCATATACATCAGAAATAATATTTTTGATTTTAAAGTATTCGAACTTTTCTTTTGGGAATATTTGTTTATAGATATTTTCTTCGGTAAGCTCAGTTGATTCAAATTCAGGCCAGTATTTTATAACAGTTTCGGCAAGTTTTACGTTGTTTTCATTTTTGTTAAAAAAAGGTGACCGGATAAATTCATTAAACCTGCTTATTTCCTGTTTTGAAAACATTCTTAATAAGCCTATCAATTTTGTTTTTTGCATAAATGACTCTAAAAATTCAATTAAATATTGTCAAATTTAGCTATAAACACAATAATATCAAAATCAGGCTTCTAAAAATATGCAAAACTTTCTTTGTTTACCAAAGCTATGCAGGGTAAGTTTGAATCGTTCGGCTATGTCTTCCGGTGTTCAAATTCTAAATCAAGCTTATTACCGCCAAAATATCCCGCTATTTGTTTGAGCAATTCATAGCCGAAGACCTCTTCTTTATTAGCGGGGTTTGGCGGAATATTATAATGACACAACAAACAAAACTATATATAAGGAGATCTAAAATGAAAATTATTAACCGTTTTTTGATAATGACATTTTGTTTTTTATGCAGCGTTCAATTGCAGGCACAGGTTCAACAGGAATGGGTGCAGAGATTCACTTCTGACAGTGTAAGAAATGAAGCCGTTAACGACATGTTTGTAGATGCACAGGGTAATGTTTATGTTACAGGTTCTCAAAGGCAGACAACTAATACCAATATTCAGTCAGTAACTGTTAAATACAATTCCCAGGGTGTGCAGCAATGGATACAGAACTATATTGCACCAAATGATAACGGAGCTTTCACAAGGGCTATACATGTTGATGCATCGGGAAATGTCTACGTAACAGGTGAAAGCGACATTGTTTCAGGGGGAGCTAATAAAATGCTGGTTATTAAATATGATGCCGACGGAACACAATTATGGTCATACAGGTTTTCATACAGCTCTGCCTATAACGGAGGCTATGATATTGTAACTGATCTCACTGGTAATGTTTATGTAACAGGCGAATATGCTACCAATGTTACTACTTTAAACAATGTGTTTATTGCAAAATTCAGCCCGGCAGGTGCATTGATTGGACAAACATTCTATAACTATGGAAGCGAAGGCGGAAGAAGAATTGCCTTAGACGGTGCCGGAAAGATAATTGTTGGCGGATACTGTAATATTAATCTACCGGATTCTTCAAGGTTTGTTGTGTTAAAGTATGAACAGAATCTTGATTTCGTTTGGGCAGCAAGATGCGGCAGCAAAGGCTCAGGTTCACCGGCTTCACCGTTTGATATGACGGTTGATATTAACAGCAATATACTTTTAACGGGCATAAACAATAGTGATTACGCAGTATTTAAGATCAATCCGGATGGAACATTATCATGGAATAATTTTTATCATTACTCCTCGGATATTCCAAGAGCTATAGTTACCGATAATTCAGGCAATGTATATGTTACCGGGGAAAGCGGCGCGCCAGGCTTTCCGCTTTCATACTCTATTACTACAATTAAATATGACCCGGCCGGAAACCTGCAATGGTTAAGGAATTACAACGGCGGGTCAGTGCCGGATGGTTATTCAGGTTATGATATTGCAGTTGATAATAACAACGGAGTTTGTGTGATAGGAAATATTTACGGCAATACTAATATAGCGACTGTTAAATACAATACTAATGGATCACTTCAGTGGGCAAAGATATATAACGGTTTATCTACAAACAGTACTGATCTGGCTATTTCAGTAGGCGTTGACCAGAACGGAAATGTTTACACTACAGGTAACAGTAACAGCAATAATTATACTACCGGCAATGATATTGCGATAATCAAATATTCTCCGGTATCAGTATTTACAAATGAGTTCACCAAAAGCGGATTAACAAAAACTATTGGAGACCTTCAAAATGCTTATGATACTATATCTGTTGATTATACCGCACCGGCGAATTATTATGTTTATGATGTTAATCTCAAAATTGATACTGTACTGCATCCAAATGACGGTGACCTTGAATTCTATTTAGTTCATAACGGAATCACTGATACAGCTATTTACCAGGTCGGAGGCTCAGGTGATAATTTTATTAATACCGTGCTTAACGATTCCGCTGCAAATCCAATTTCCGGCGGTACGGCGCCATTTACCGGTTCATTTAGACCAACTAAAGAACTTTCAGTGTTCAATAACTCAAATGTTAACGGATCGTGGATACTGAAAATATACGACAGAACCTCCGGAAATACTGGTATGCTTAAAGCGTGGTCTCTGAATTTTGTGATAGGTACTAATCCTATTGGCATAAATAATATCTCAAGCGAAATACCTTCGGGTTATTCGCTTTCTCAAAACTTTCCAAACCCTTTCAACCCGGTTACAAATATAAAATTTCAATTACCTAAGGCAGGATTAGTAAAACTTTCCGTGTATGATATTCTTGGCAGGGAAGTTGCATCCCTGCTGAATAATAATCTTGATGCCGGAAGTTACAATTTTGACTGGAACGCATCGAATTATTCAAGCGGGGTGTATTTTTACAAACTGGAAATGAATGAATTTTCAGCGGTGAAGAAGATGATTTTAATAAAATAATATCTGAATAATAGAATGAATATAAGCCGGATCACTTCCGGCTTTTTTTTATAATTTCATCAAGCTTTAAGAAAAACCACTCTTTCATATTGAAATATGGTTTTTTTTCCACTTCATTTTTAAGCAAAATAGCTGCTTCTGAATTTTCATCATGTTTAATTTTTTCAAGCTTAACGAACATTTTTATGAAATCAGAACACATTTCTTTGGTTTTTTCTGCTATATCCTTATCACGTGAGAGAAAATGTTTATATGAATCTATTAGTGAATATAGCTCATCGGTAAAATTTAGTTCATAATATATTATAAGCTGTATATTCCTGAACTCTGTTTTTATTGTTGAACGCTCTGTATTAAATGCGGAAATGCAATTAAGTGCAGTGTCATAATTACCTTTACAAAATTCCAACAATGCATTTGAAAAACTGACAGTTTCGCTTAATCTTTCTTTGTTTAATCGTGATTTATATTTTTCAATGAAATTAGTGCACCATTCAAATTCTCTGATAAATGCTGCATTCCTGACGCTGTTAATGAAAAAATATGGTTCAATATTCCCGGGTGGCAGCATGTTTTTATCTAGTACAATGTTTACCATCTCAAACTGTCTTCTTCTGAAGTCACTATCGCCCTTTTGTACTTTTTTATAACAATACTGCATTAAAGTTATTACTGCATTATAATCGTCGCCGGGACTCAGCTTGTTTTCAAAGTTTTTTCTTCCCTGCTGCAGTTCATAAAAATATTTTTCCTCTTCTGTATTCAAGAGCATCAGCATATTATAATACAGGTTTATTAAAGGGTTATTATTATAATCATACTTTTTAATATGATTTAATACCTCATCATAAAATTTCAGATCAAATTTTATGCTTCTTGCTTTTGACCATTCTGAAAGTCTTATGTAAAGCAAAAGACTGACCGAAAGAAAATATTCCATAAAATCGTCAATTTCTTTCTGGAACCCTTTTATCATTTTACCTTCATCGGTATGCAGAAAGTAACCGTTTTTAAGTGTGGTGAAATTGAATTTGGATTCATAGTAAGCAAAAGTATGCGGAAAAGTATCAAACAAGCTTTCTATTATCTTTGATCTTTTTTCGAACATAACGGAAAGTTTTTTCTCGCGAAGTTTATCAGCAATTTTCACATTATACTCAAGTTCATTTTCTTTAAATGAAGAAATTGCAAGAAAATCTGCAACCAAATTAGTTGTTAACGAAAAAACTTTCCTTAACAGTACATCATTAAATATTTTCTTCGGATAAATTTTAGAAAATATCATTTCTTCGTTAACTTTTTTTATGTTAAAATCAGGGTAATGCTTTTTAACGGCATCATAAAATCTTATTACCTCGCTTCGGTTATTAAAATATGGTGAATTAATAAATTTTCCGAACTCGTGAAATTCATTTTGAGTTAAAGATCTTAAAGCATTATATATCTGAGAGTTTTTCATTTTATTAATTCTTCTGCTTTATTTAATATCCATTCTTTTAAGTTAAAATATTCAGAATTATTTAGTTTTTTTAAAAACAATGTCAGATTGTTTTTATTGCCTGATTGCTTTATTTTCAGTAAATCCGAAAGATATTTTAAAAATGGCAGACATCTGTTTCTGATAGTCTCTCCCACATCGTTATTTCTGAGAAAATGCTTATATGAATCAATTTGTGAAACAAGCTCATCATAATATCCCAGTTCATAAAACAGCATAATAAATAAATTCTTTGAATTTGTTTTAGCGGCTATTTTTACCGGGTTAACTTTGCAAACATAATTTAAGGATTCTTTATAATTACCTTTTTCAAACTCAATAAATGCATTTGAATAATTAAGAGTTTCTTCTAGTATTTCGGGGTCAATTGCTTTTGTATACTTGTTTTTAAAGTTATTTATCCACCCAAATTCCTTTAAATATGCTGCATTTCTGATTGCGCCAGTGTATAAAATCGGATTCAAATAGCTATTCTCTTCCGGGAAAGTAAACTTTTCAAAGTAATTTTTGGTCAGCAAATATAAATGTTTTCTAAAACCAATATCACCCTTGTAAATTCTGTTTAAAGAGTAATCTACTAATGTTACGAAAATATTGTATTGCAGAATAGGTGTTAATTTCTTCTTAAATTTTTCCCGAAGTTTAATTAATTTTAAAAAATACTTTTCATCCTGTGTTTCCAGAAGCTTTACCAGGTTGTAATATATGGCAACAATTGTAACGTTTTCAAAATTATTGTTTTCAATAAATAAAAGCACCTCTTTATATAATTTCAGGTCATATTTGATTTTATGCAGGTTAGAGGTTGTTAATAATCTGTGATATAATACTAGTGCTATAACCAGAAACTGCTCTATGAAGTCATCCAGTTCTTTCTGGTAATCTGGTATACTTACATAATCAGATAGATGGCCGTTAAGCTTACTTGTATGTTTAAATTTATATTCGTAATACTCAATAGTGTGAAAAGAGTTCTTTAGTAAATTGGTTATTAGCTTAGATTTTTTTACCAATTCGGCAGGAAGTTTTCTTTCATAGAGAAAGTATAAAAGCTTAACATTATATTCGAGTGTGTTTTTCCGGAAGCCGGTAGTTACAATATAATCCATCAGCAGATTAACAAATAAAGAGTAAATTTTTCTCATCAAAACGCTGCTAAACTTTTTCCCCGGATATATTTCTTCAAAAACCTTACTCTCATCTATTTTTTCTGTTTTGAAATCAGGGTAGTATTTTTTTATAGCATCATAAAATCTTATTACCTCGCTCCTGTTGTTGAAGTAAGGAGATCTTACAAATTTCCCGAATTCACGGAATTCTATTTTATTTAAAGATTTAAGAGAATCAAATAACTGTATTTTTTTCATATTTTTTGTGCCACAAAGAATTGCCGTAAAATCTCACATAAATATTTAAAATTCAATATAAATTCACATTATTAAGCTTGAAGCACAGAAATTCTTGCCACAATCAAGTAAAAATTTCTTTGCTGAGTTAAACTTTAAGCTATATAATTGCACAGGATCTGGTCGTCCGCTTAAATTAATCAATAATAGTTTGAACCTCCCCAAAAAGAGGACGACCAAGGCAAAAAGCGCTGAGTGAGATCCATTTTACAAAGCGCTTTTGCCTGTTTAAATAAATTTAACTTCTCAAAATATGAAAACACTTAAAATATTTTTCCCGTTAATTACAGCAATAACTATAATAGTTTATTCTTGCGGCGGCGATAGCCCGTTTCAAAATAGCGGCGGCAACAATCCCGTTGATACATCATTTACAGCGTATGTAATTCTTTATAATGGTGCAGTTCCAGTAGATACATTACATTTTAACGACAGGAATCTATGTATTGGATCTTACAGCAGCTCTACTAATTCCACATACTGTTTGTTAAACGATACGGCAACACAGCAGAATATTTCCGTAAGTTTTCCGGGTAATACTTCGGGCAGCTTTGTGTTTACATTCGGGTTTATGACTTACCAGGGCGGCAGCTTTAATGGAAGCTCAATTACCGGTACGGTTTCTTTGTATGAAAGTGTTGGCGGATTGATAAAAGGTACATATAACGGAATCTTTTCTGACGGGACTACAACCTACAATATAATAGCAGTATTTACTGTAAGAAGAACTCAGTAATTAAAATTAGAAAATTATTATGAAAAAAATTATTACATACATTTTGGTTTGTTCATCACTTTCTTTAGGCTTGATAGACGGTAATTGCAGCAATACAAGCAGCCAGCAATTGTTTTACAGTTTTTTTTTCTTGGCATTAACAAGTCATTTTGATCGTAAAACTGATGTATCAGGTCTTGAATCATCATTTATAATTGGAATAGGTCCAAACGGCACAATTTATAAATCTTCCGGTAGTGATACTATTAATTTTATACCTAAAGCAAGCGGTACTACGCAAAACCTAAACAGCCTTGATATACGCTCTAGCGGTGAAGAGATGATTGCTGTTGGCAATAACGGTACTATAGTTCGTTCATTAAGTTTCGGAAATACATGGAATGTTGTTAATTCCGTAACTTCTGCAAATCTAAATGCTGTTAGATGGGGTAGATTCTACCAATTTGCAGCTGGTGATAATGGTACAATACTCAGAGGAACAAATTTTGGATTAAACTGGGCTGTTATCCCAAGCGGTTCCTCAAGAAAACTGAATGCAGTCTCAGCTCATCTTGACGAAACAGAATTTGTGGTTGCAGCCGGAGATAAGGGAACAATTTTGAGAAGCACTAATTCAGGTCTCAACTGGATTAATGTCAGCCTTGCTGATACAAACATAAACTTTTACGGAATTAATCCAGCCTCTATTGGAATAACGTATATTAACCCTTTTTATATTTGCGGTTCGCAGGGCAGGATTTATAAATCAACAAACTACGGCGCAAACTGGGTATTGATAGACAGCGGAACCACTAATACGTTGCGTTCAATTTATTTTACAAGTGATGATAGTGGATTTGTTACAGGTGATAACGGAACCATCAGAATGACAACTAACGGAGGCAATTTATGGTTTACAGATACATATTTTTCTAATGTAACGGGAAGCATAAAAACACCAACGCTTTTTAGCCTGTTTCCGCAAAAATTTATTGCGCTGTCAGATTCGAACACCTTATATGTCGCCTCGGAAGACAGTGTAATATCTGTTATAGGTATTAATCAGATCAGCACAGAAATTCCGAAAGAGTTTTCGCTTTCACAAAACTATCCCAACCCGTTTAACCCCAATACAATTATCAATTTTCAATTAACAAATAGCAGTGATGTTAAGCTTATTATTTATGATCTATCAGGCAGAGAAGTTGAAACTCTTGTTAATAAACATTTAAAACCCGGTACTTACGAGGTTGATTTTAACGGCAGTAAATACTCAAGCGGCGTTTATTTTTATAAAATAATTGCAGGTGATATTATCCAAACAAAAAAAATGGTTTTAGTAAAGTGAGAAAAAAATGAAAAAATTTATTTCAATTTTAACATTATGCTGCTGTATTTCTATGTCTTTTACATTTAGCAGCGGGTGTAAATCAATATATCATACGTTATTTGCAGCATTTGCAGAAGCATTTGGAAAAGTAAATGTGGGAGATTCAAATGCCGCAGATTTTGCTTTTGGAATAACCGTTGGTCCAAACGGTACAATATATAAAACATCAAGCGGTGACACTATAATTTATACTCCCAGAAACAGCGGCACATCACAAAACCTGAATGCATTGAAAATACAGCCAACAACCTTTCAGCCGTTAGTAATTGCAGTTGGCAATAACGGAACTATAACTCGTTCAACTAATCTTGGAGAAAACTGGGCGGTTTCACCACAGGTAACCGCTTTAAATTTATTTGCTGTTGATATTAGTTCAGCCACGCAGCATTGTGCTGGCGATAACGGCGTGCTGCTGATTAGCTATAATCTTGGGGCTAACTGGACTGCTCAGCAGAGCGGAACAACCAGAAATCTTAAAGGAATAGGTATGAATGGCGGTTTTGTTGTTGCAGTAGGCGAAAAAGGAACAATATTAAGAACTACAAATTCAGGTCAGAACTGGATGAACGTAAGCCTGCCCGACTCTACAATTAACCTGTACTGTGTTTCACAAAGAACGAGACAGAACTTTAATGCAACTAATTTTTATATAGCGGGTTCACAGGGAAAGATATTTAAATCAACCGATAACGGCGCAACATGGTCTTTAAAAAACAGCGGCACAACAAATACACTGCGTTCAATTTTCTTCAGTGGGAATGACAGCGGAGCAGTTTCCGGGGATAACGGAACAGTCAGAATAACAACAAATGCCGGCGAAACATGGTTTTCAGACCCCGTATTTAACGGTTTAAATGGTTCAATAACATCTATTTCCGAAATACCCCGCTCTTCAAAAACATTTTCAGCGCTTTCAAACGGGAGCGGGTTATATCTCATATCAGAAGACCCGCCATTTATCGGCATAAAAAACATTAGCAATGAAATCCCAAAGGAATTTTCACTATTGCAGAACTATCCAAATCCGTTTAATCCCGTAACTAATATTCAGTTTCAGATTAAACAAAGTTCTGAAGTTAAGATAGTAATATATGACGTTAACGGAAAAGAGCTTCAAACCCTTGTTAACCAAAAACTGAATGCAGGAACATATTCTGCCGATTGGAACGCAGCTAACTCTTCAAGCGGTGTATATTTTTATAAGCTTACTGCAGATGATTTTACACAAACCAGAAAGATGGTATTAGTAAAATGAAAAAGATATTTAAATTTTCAATTTTATTTGGTTTTTATTCATTGTTATTTGGAATTTGTTATGCACAGTGGCAGCAACCCGATATTCGCCTGACAAATGCAGCAGGGTTTTCAACTAACTCAGATCTTTCATCAAGCGGCAGCTTTTTACATGCTGTTTGGCAGGATACCAGAGATGGTAATACTGAAATATTCTATAAAAGATCAACAAACGAAGGTGTTACCTGGGAATCTGATTTACAGCTTACAAATCAACCAACCAGTAAAGCATTACCAACAATTTCGTCAACCGGCTCTAGTGTTCATATCGTGTGGCAGGAAAATCGTACCAATGATGTGGAAATCTATTATAAGCGTTCAACTGATAATGGCGTTACCTGGGAGTCTGAAGTTCGACTGACTAATAGTTCCGGTGTTTCGCAGGATCCAATAATCAAAGCAGAGGGTTCTTCGGTGAATGTAATTTGGCGTGATACAAGAAGCGGTACATATGAGATGTTTTACAAACGCTCAATTGATGGAGGAATCACATGGTCTTCAGATACAATGTTAACAGCCCACTCAACAGGTTTAGCTTCGTTAAATTCATTGGCTGTATATGGCTCTAATCTTCATATTGCCTGGTCTGATACTCGTCACAATGATGATTACGAAATATTTTATAAACGGTCAACAAATGGTGGTTTAAGCTGGGGCGCCGATACACGTTTAACTAATGAATTAAGGATTTCAGAATCTCCTTCAATTAAATGTAATTCTTCAGATGTACATATAACATGGGTTGACCTGCGTGATTCAAATATTAATGCTGAAGTTTATTACAAACGTTCAACTGATAACGGAAATTCCTGGAGCCCGGATACCAGATTGACAGTTTATGCTTATGCAGGTAATCCCTCAATTTTGCTTTCAGGAACTATTGTGCATGTTATATGGGGAGTTTTGCCATCAGGTTCAGAAATTCATTACAAGCGCTCAACAAACAGCGGTAATAGCTGGGAAACAAGTACACAAGTATCAAGTTCATTCAGCGGCGCGTATTACCCTAATATTGCAGTTACCGGAAGTAAAGCTCATATTATCTGGCACGATGTGCGTAATGGAAGTACAAATTCAGAACTTTATTATGACTTTAATCCTACAGGTAATACAATTGGAGTTACAAATATAAGTACAGAAATCCCTGCTGAATATTCGCTTTCTCAAAATTACCCTAATCCTTTTAACCCAATGACTAAGTTCAAATTCCAAATGCCAATTAGTGGCTTTGTAAAATTGACAGTATTTGATATGCTTGGCAAAGAAATTGAAACTTTGGTTAATGAAAATATGAAGCCGGGTACTTATGAGGTTGATTTTGACGGCAGCAAAAATTCAAGCGGAGTTTATTTTTATAAACTTATAACAGGTGATTTTTTTGAAACAAAGAAAATGATCTTAATTAAATAAAAACTATTCATAAATTATAGTATTAAAAGGAGCTTACAAAAAGCTCCATTTAAAAATTAAATTGAAATTATTTTATAAGTATCATCTTTTTTACAAATGAAAAATTGCCTGATTCCATTCTGTAAAAATAAACGCCCGAGCTTAGTAAATAATTATCAGAGTTTAATTCAATTTCATATATACCGGCTTGCCTGTATTCATTTATCAGGATGGCTATTTCCTTTCCTGTAATATCAAAAAGCCGGATATTTACGGATGAATTCTTTGGTAATCCGTATGTTATTTTTGTAACCGGATTAAAAGGGTTAGGATAGTTTTGAGACAGTGAAAATTCTGAAGGAACAGTCGATGTTTGAATAATTCCGTTAACTGTTTCATAAGTTATCTCAATGGTCCAGCTATCAAGTGAGCTGTTGTAACCTGTATTGGTATCATCGGTGTACTGCAGTATCCATAAGCCTTCCATAGATATACCGTCAAATTGGCTGAGAGGAGCTTCAGGCCTGAAACTTCCCCTGAAAGGTACAGAACCCTGTATTATTGGGATCTGTGCTTCATCATCAAAAACAGTTCCAACATAACCATCGCCGGTACCGCCGTTATCGGTTGTAAGCTCGCAGCTGTTTATCCCTTTAATTAGATAAACGTCTGCATCCTGCGCATCGCGGGTCGAAATATTCAGTCTTACGTTAACATCTATAACATTTCCTGGTATGCCTGAAATATTTATTGTATCCAGAATGAATGAATTATTTATGCAGACCTTTGGAGTTGTTACACTCTGCTGGATTTTATACCTGCCAACTGTGTAAGTAAAGTAAACATTAGGCTGGTTTGTCCCAGGTGGATTTATACCCGAACCGCCTGAAGGCAATGTGGTTACATTAGGTGTTAATGCTGTATCCTGCGCAGCGAAATAATAATCAATTGTTGTGTTTTGCACTTGTGCCGGAATTGAAAATCGGAAAGTATCAATGCTAATTGAATATGCGTTTGAAAAATTGAAAGAACCGCCATTTATCCTGTAATAGATCCTCGGTGCATTAACACCGAATGCAATTTTTTTATTATCACATATTATTGCTGTAATTGTTCTGGCAAGTGAATCAGGACCGGAAAGTTCCGGATTATCATGGTATATCTCCGGCTTTACGGGATCTGCTAAATTTGATATTAACCCAAGTGAAAGCCTGGCATTCAGCCTCCCGTATCCCATTTCGTTGTTCCATAAACCATAAGGATAATTTGTTGAATAGCTGTATCCGCCTACTTTTTCTGCGCTAAGAGAGATCAATGCTTCAACTTCTCTGGCTTTTAATTCCGGTGCTGCTGAAAGAAGCAGAGCGCAAACTCCGGCCGCGTTTGGCGTTGCGCTTGATGTGCCGTTAAATGAACTTGTATAGTCGGTTCCGTTATAGCCAAACGGTCCAACTCTATCGGTAGTATATATCTTCATACACGGTGCAACAATATCAAGGGTTGAGCCGAAACATGCACCCCAGGTTTCAAGTGAGCAGCCATCGGTTGGACTTTTACGCTTGTTGCAGGGAGTTAATCCTCCGACAACAATAATATCAATTCCCTGGTAAATTGCGGGAAAGCGCATAGGGTTTGTATCTTCATTGCCTGCTGCATAACACATCACTGTTCCTTTGCCGTTCCTGCCGTACCGGGCTGCATCGTTAATTGCGTTCAGCAGGAGTGAGCTGTTACCTCCTACTATTCCCCAGGAATTGCTCATAACATCGGCACCGTGCTGATATGCCCATATTGTGCCGAATGCAGGTACATGGTAACCCGGTACATTTCCGGCATCATTCAATATTTTTATTGGCATTATTTTACACCTGTATGCTACTCCGGTTACTCCAAGATTATTATTTCCTATTGCAGCAACTATGCCGGCACATGCAGTGCCGTGATTACCGTCGTCATTAGGGTTGCCGTCATTATTAACAAAATCGTAACCGTAAACACGCCTGAGATCAGGGTGAGTTGTATCAACACCTGTATCAAGTATTGCGATAATAATATTACTGTCACCTTTAGTTATATTCCAGGCGCTGTCAACATCCATATCGGCATCAGCAATTATATTAGGCGGATTAGATGGGACGTTACTTCCGGTGTTTCGAAGCGCCCACTGCATAGGATAAAAAGGATCATTCACCGTATCACATGCGGCGTTGGTAAAATAAAGGCTCGGCTCTGAATAGTTTACAAAACCGTTCTCATAATACCTGTTGGCAGTTTCCATGGCATTATGCTCAGAAGAGGTTGTGACTTTTGCCAAAAAAGTCTCACCGCCGGTAACATCTATTTTCTGAACAATTTCAACACCGAACTTGCGGTTTATTTCATCAATTTGCTGCCTTGAATAACCGGGCTTGAACTGCAATATCAGGTTATTATTTAAACCGAAAAATGTTTTTTCATCATTAATGCCGAATGGTGAATATGCAAATGATGCATTTTCAAAGTTATTATCAAGCTTAAGTCTGTTTATAAGCTCAATGTATTCTGCCTGGGATAATTCACCTGTTAATTTAATGAAATTATCATCATCAACCCTGATTTGAGATCTGCTGAGATCGATCTGTGGATATTTGGAAAGGATATTAAAAGCAGAATTGTTAGTGACACCTGTTTTAAATTTCAGGAAAACAAGATCAGTACGTTCTTTCAGGAAAAATTTATTTCCCATGAAATAATAATAATTTGTGATCCGGTTTTCTGTGCTGCGCTGGAAGCCGCTGAATAAAGAGATCGCGAGCAGGAAAATAATTGCCGTCAGGAAAATATATCCCGTATTTTTTTTCAAATTTTCAGAAATTAAATTTCAGGCTGAAATTAAAAACAGCGCTGCACCAAATCTTTTCAGGAAAGCTTCCTTAATGCATTTCTCAGGCTTTCAATGACTTTGGTAACTTCATCAAGCCTGCAGGTGCCAACAGATAAACGGTACCATGTGGAATCTTCGGAATCACCAAAAGCTGAAAACGGCACTATAGCAACACGCGCTTCTTCCAGCAGGTATTTTGTAACGTCTTTTGTTGTAGCAAGCACTGTTCCGTCAGCTTTTTTCTTACCGTGCAGGTCAAACTGAACCGTCAGGTATATTGCAGCCTGCGGAGCAATTGCATCCACTTTAAAACCTTCTGATTTTAATGACATGAAACCTTCATAAAATCCGTCAAGCCTGTCGTGAACTTCCTTTTTGAATCTGTTTAAATAATTGTCAACATCTTCTGTTCTGGCTAGATACTTTGCTGTTGCAACCTGCTCTGCTTTTGGAGCCCATGCACCAAGGTGCGAGAGAATTGATTTCATTTTGCCAATTACACGTGCGGGTCCGACTGACCAGCCTACTCTTACCCCTGTTGCTGCGAATGCTTTGGATAAGCCATCTATAAAGATTGTGTAATTTTTCATTTCAGGCACAAGGCTAACGGGGTTAAAATGTTCTGTTTCACCATATGTCAAAACCCAGTAAATCTGGTCATACATCAGGTAAACAGGTTTTTCGTTCTCGCCTCTGGAATGATTTTCTTCAACTATCATTTCGCATATTTCAGTGAGATCTTTTTTTGAAAATGTTGTGCCTGTCGGGTTCAGAGGTGAGCAAAGAGCTACCAATGCAGCATCTTTAATATGCTCTTTCAGTTCGGCAGCAGTTGGCATAAAATGATTTTCAGGTTTTGTGTTAATCTCAATTTTATGCGCATGTGAAAGGTGTGTGTAATGATTGTTATTCCATGAAGGCACAGGGAAAAGTACAGTATCACCCGGCTGAACCAATGTCTGGAATGTAGCATATATAAGCGGGCGGGCGCCTGCTGACATTAAAATTTCTGTTGCAGGGTTGTAATCTACACCTTCTTTATCTTTTAAAAATTTAGAAACTGCTTTCCTTGTTTCAAGCATTCCGTCGGCAGGAGGGTAGTTTGTTTCGTGGTTAGTGTATGCTTTTATTATTTCTTCTTCTAGCTCTGCCGGGATAGGAAAAACTTTTGGATCAAAATCTCCAATAGTTAAGTTATAGATCTTTTCTCCCTGTTTTATTTTTTCGTTAATTTCACCGGCAAGCTTAATGATCTCAGATGCTATCAATGTCTCTGCCATCTTAGAGACTCTAAGGGTCTTTTCCTTTACTTCTAATATATCTGTATGCATAGGATTTTAAATAGGTTTGTGTATTTACAAACTTAACTATTTTATACAACATTGAAAATCCGAAAAGTGAAGAACTATATTAATAGTTAAACTCTTAACCCGATATTAGACTAAGGAAGTCTGATTAGATTTTATATAACAGCAATAACTTCGATCTCAACCAATGCATCCTTAGGAAGCCTGGCCACTTCAACTGTTGAACGTGCAGGTTTTGAATCTCCGAAGTATTCAGAGTAAATTTCATTCATAACAGTAAAATCGTTCATATCTTTTAAAAAAACTGTTGTTTTTATCACTTTATTTAACTCTGTACCTGCTTCATTTAGCAAAGCCTTAAGGTTTTCAATAACCTGCCTTGTTTGTTCTTTTATTCCACCGGAAATGAAATTTCCGGTTTTCGGATCAATTGCAACCTGCCCTGATGTATAAAGTATTTTACCTGAATCCATCGTTAATTTAATTGCCTGTGAATAAGGACCAATTGGCTCGGGTGCATTTTTACTATATATAATATTTTTTTGCATTTTAATGATATTTAAGTTTTTAGGATATACAAAGTAAATCAATAATTTTGTGAAAATCAATTCACTGACAAAATTACATATAAATTGTAAAATTTATCATAATTGTGGAAAAATCGCTTATATTTATGTACATTTTGTCAATCTCAAATATACACAAATGCCTTAAATTTTGATTTAAAGGCAAAAAAAGTTTGGCACAGCTATTGTAATGTACTAAAGCGAAAGAAAAAATAAAAAATAAAAATATAAAAGGAGATTTTAAAAATGACATTAGTAAAATTCAGACCCGCATCAGAACTTTCAAACATCGATAAGAAAATTAAAAAGTTCTTTGAAGATTTTGATTCACCTTTTAACGGTGACTGGGGCATTAAACCTTTCGGCAATAATGCATTTACACCCAGGGTTGATGTTACTGAAGATAATGAAAATTTATATGTTCATGCTGAAGTACCCGGTGTTGATAAGAATGATATTAAGATCAACCTGGTAGGCGATGTATTAACTATCAGCGGTGAAAAGAAATCAGAACAGAAAGATGAAAAGAAAAATTACTACAGGATAGAAAGAAATTACGGAGCGTTTTCAAGAAGCTTCACACTTCCGGCTGAAGTAATTTATGACAAGATTTCTGCTGAATATAAAGAAGGTGTTTTGAACATTACTCTTCCTAAAACAGAAGAGGCAAAAATAGTTGAAAAACAGATCGATATAAAATAATCTGATTTTTAGAAGAATGTTTCTAAGTTAGTTATTATTTGGTTAATTGAAGTAAATAAGACAGATACTTGTCTTATAGTTTAAAAGCGCCGGAGTTGATGGTCCTCCGGCGCTGATTTTATGAAACAAGTTATTTTTAAGGAAAATTTTTATGAAAAATAATATAAGCAGCTTACTCGTAAAACAGGGTTATCATAAAATTCCACTTAAAAGTAACGGAGCCGGACACTTTAAGCTTAATGCGGAAATTAACGGTAAAACCGGCAGCTTTATTCTGGATACAGGCGCTTCACATACCGTAATTGATGAATCAGCTGCTGAAAAATTCCTGCTGAAAATCTCAAAAAGTGTTTCAAAAGATGCTGGCGGTCTTGGCACTGCGCAATTAAAAACCAGGAAAAGCAGGGGTAACACTATCAGGATCAAGGAATTTTCTGTTATTAACAAAGTTATTATAACAGTTGATCTTACTCATGTAAACAATGCTCTGGAAAAATCACGCAGTAAAAAAATTGATGGTGTTTTGGGTGCTGACCTGCTTAAAAAACACAGGGCTCTGATCGATTACGCTGAAAAAACACTTTACCTGAAATAAATATGTTCAGGAAAGATTACATTATGCGTATGATCGAAGAATTTATCAAAGCAATGGCTAAGATAATTCTTTTGAGGGAACAAAAAAGCTACACCGATGCCAAATCAGAGCTGGACGGATTAAGCAAGCTTGTAACCGGATTTGGTACAGGACATTTAAGATCACTTGGCGCAGCTGGAATTAAATATGTTTTCAGCCAGAACAAAGAATCAGAAGCTGAAAAAATCTATCTTGCTGCAAGAATACTTAAAGAAGAGGGGTTGATATTGAGATCCCAGGGAAAAACTGATGACAGCTTAAAAAGTTTAGAAATTGCAAAAGAACTTTTTAAAATGGCTTCGGAAATGGATATCCCCGAAAAAGCTGAAGCATTAAAAGAATTTGAAGAATTAAATAAATAAATTTATACTAAAGAGTTTTAAAAAAAAATAAATTGATGCGGTTACTTATGATTAACTGTATCTAAAAAAACAGAAAGAATAAAAACTATGGGAAAAATTATCGGAATCGATTTAGGAACGACTAACTCGGTAGTTGCCGTAATGGAAGGCAATGACCCTGTTGTAATTCCTAATGCGGAAGGACACAGAACTACACCTTCTGTTGTTGCTTTCACCAAAGGCGGCGAGCGCCTCGTGGGACAGGCGGCAAAGAGGCAGTCAGTTACCAATCCGCAGAACACTGTATCATCCATAAAGAGATTTATGGGCAGAAGGTACAATGAAGTAACAGATGAGATCTCAAAGGTATCTTATAAAGTTGTTAAAGGCGAAAATGATACTGCGAGAGTTGAAATTGGTGACAGGGTTTACTCACCACCTGAAATTTCAGCAATGGTACTTCAGAAAATGAAACAGACCGCTGAAGATTATTTAGGCCAAAAAGTCACAGAAGCTGTTATTACAGTGCCGGCTTATTTTAATGACGCGCAAAGACAGGCTACCACAGATGCAGGTAAAATTGCAGGGCTTGAAGTAAAAAGAATTATCAATGAGCCTACTGCAGCTGCACTTGCATACGGTCTTGATAAAAAGAAAAAAGATGAAAAAGTAGCTGTTTATGATCTTGGCGGAGGTACATTTGATATTTCCATTTTAGAGTTATATGATATCGAAGGTACAGGCAACTTCCAGGTTAAATCAACCAACGGTGATACACACCTTGGCGGTGATGACTTTGACCAGAGGCTTATGGACTATCTTGCTGAAGAATTCCAGAAGCTCGAAGGCATTGACCTGAGAAAAGACCCGATGGCATTACAGAGATTAAAAGTTGAAGCTGAAAGGGTTAAATGTGACCTTTCAAGCCAGACCCAGGCTGATGTGAAACTTCCGTACATTACGGCAATTGACGGTGTGCCCAAACACATTGATATGACTGTAACCCGCGCTAAGTTTGAACAGCTTGTAGATGATCTTATTCAAAGGACAATGGAGCCATGCAAAAAAGCTCTAGCTGATTCAGGATTTACAGTTGACCAGATTGATGAAGTAATTCTTGTCGGTGGTTCAACCAGGATCCCTAAGGTTCAGGAAGCAGTGAAAAACTTCTTCAAAAAAGAACCGCATAAAGGCGTTAATCCTGATGAAGTTGTAGCAATAGGCGCAGCTATACAGGGCGGCGTATTGACGGGTGATGTTAAGGATGTATTGCTGCTTGATGTTACACCGCTTTCTCTTGGAATTGAAACTCTTGGCGGAGTCATGACAAAGATGATTGATGCCAATACAACAATTCCTACAAAGAAAACAGAAGTATATTCAACAGCATCAGATAACCAGCCTTCAGTTGAAATTCATATACTGCAGGGTGAGCGTCCAATGGCGCAGGATAACAGGACTATCGGAAGATTCCATTTAGACGGAATTCCGCCTGCTCCGCGCGGGATACCGCAGATCGAAGTTACATTTGATATCGATGCAAACGGTATACTGCACGTAAGCGCCAAGGATAAAGCATCCGGCAAGGAACAGTCAATAAAAATAACTCACTCAAGCGGATTAAGTGATGCTGAAATTGAAAAGATGCGTAAAGATGCCAAAGAACATGAAGGCGAAGATAAAAAAAGACGTGAAGAAGTTGATACTAAGAATCATGCAGACAGTTTGATATTCCAGACTGAAAAGCAGATGAAAGAATTCGGTGAAAAGCTTACCCCCGATATGAAGGGCAAGCTGGAGACAGCACTTGGCAGACTTAAAGAATCTGTTAAGGGAACAAATACCGATGAAATAAAATCTGCAATGGATGCGATGAATGCTGCATGGAATGAAGCTTCAACCCAGATGTACAGCCAGGCAACCGGCGCGCCAGGAGCTGGCGGTGAGCAGCAGGCAAATCCAAATGCCGGCGCTGAAGGCCAGCAGCCTGATGACAAAAAGGTTGAAAATGCCGACTTCGAAGTTGTTGATGATGAAAAGAAGTAACTTGTTGTACCCATAGCTTTAATATCATATATTCTCCATTAAAGCAAAATAAGCCATCCCGAAGTTGGGGATGGCTTTTTTATTTATGGAAATAAATTGTTATTTTGCATATAACTAAAACAATGAAATATATGAAGTTTACACGTTTTATTGCATTATTGGTCGTTTTCAGCTCAGCATATATAAATGCGCAGAATGATAAATTAACAGAATTTATCGAACATTATTCTGATTCCATACTTACCACTGCGCTGCAGCCGGGAATGATAATCAGTATCACAAAAGGGGATAAAGTAATTTACGAAAAATCCAAAGGTCTTGCCAACATTGAAACAAAAGCGCCAATGGTGACTGATTTCCGTTTCAGAATAGGAAGCTTAACCAAAACTTTTACATGCACTGTGCTGCTGCAGCTTGTTGACGAAAAAAAACTTACGCTTGATGAGCAAATTGATAAATACTTTCCAAATCTTCCGAATGCAAAAAACATTACAGTAAGAATGCTTGGCGATATGACAAGCGGTTTATATAATTACAGTGAAGCCAAAGAGTTTGATGATTCCATGAAGTCACATCCAAAAAAATTATGGAAACCCGAAGAGCTTATTGAAGTATCGGTTCGTAACGGAACGTATTTTGAACCCGGCAAAGGCTGGCATTACAGCAATACAAATACTGCGTTAATTGGAATGATAATTGAAAAAGTAACGGGTAATTCTTTACCGCAGGAAATTAAAACCCGTATCACCGATAAGCTCGGAATGAAAAATACCGATTTCCCCGAAGTGCCGGAAATTTGGGGCTCACATCCAGAAGGATACGGCGAAGATGACGGCACATGGGTTTACCCGCTGGTGGATGTTACCACAAAGTATAATCCAAGCTGGGGCTGGGCAGCAGGAGCAATGGTTTCAACAATCGAAGATCTAAAGATCTATCTAAAGGCTTTGGCTGAAGGAACGCTAATCAGCAAAGAAACAATGGCTGAAAGAATGAAACCCGGACTGGAAAGGGACGGCTTGAAATACTGTTTTGGTATGTTCATACTTGGTGATTCATATATAGGGCATAACGGTTCTTATCCCGGATTTCATAACATTTCAGTTCATTCACCCAAAACCGGAATAACCGCGATTATATTCTATAATACTCAGTCAAACCGCTCACCTGACGATTTTTTGAAGGCGATATTACCAATGCTTGAGTAAATTTACAAAATTTCACATAATTTCTGCCCCATTTTTTATTAAAAATGGGGCTTTTTTTGTCATACCCAAATTACGGTATAGCAACCATTTGTTTAAATATAATCTTTAGGTTATTTTGGTATAACGTATATAATTATACAGGTTATGAAAAACAGAAAATTACTATATATATCGCTAATCTTTTCATTAAGCATATATTTAACCGGGTGTTTTCCGGCATCCAGAACTGAAGAAGATTCAGAGCCAACTACTGAAACAACCACAGAAGAGAAAAAGGAAGAAGAAAAAGAGAAAGAAGTTACCGATGTTAGTGATGCAGGCGGTGCCAGGATAATGAGAATTGCTGCCAGTGAGCAGAATGTGGAATGGTATTCACCTAGCGTGGACTCAACTTATTTATACTGGCTTAATAATCAGCTTATAGTTTTAAACGGTTCAACAAAGTGTAATATTTTTGCGCTGAATGTATTGTATAAATCAGGCTTTAAAACACCGAAACAAAATGCATTATGCCGAGATCTTGTTGATACAGAAAAATTTACTGATATACTTCCTGTAGTCGGTGTAAAAGATATTTCATCAGCTCAAAAAGGCGATCTTATTGTGTGGAAAGGTCATGTTATAATATTTGAAGAACTTGTTCAGTCAAAAAAGGATGTTTATGTTAAAGCATGGTGGGCCGGCACCAGGCAAAAGGATAACGGCGATAATATCCGCAACAATGTAATATACGGCAAATACAAAATTAGCGGTGATTATGTTGTTAGAAGACCTTTAAAAAAATAAAAGGCATCCGGCAAAGCCGGATTTCAATCTGCTAGCGCAGATTTCAAGAAGTAAAAAGGCAAAACAAGTTAAGGTTTATCTAGAAGCTGCACTCAAGGCCTACAAGCCCGAAGCCTCTGTCATAATTGAAATCTGGCCCCTTAATGGAATTGATCAGGTTATATCCCAATTGAATTTTAATCTTAAGGAACTCTCCGCCCATTCTTATTTTGAAAGCGGGTTCAATTCCAATTGCCTGCGGCATTAGGGGATCCTTTATTTCATGAAATTCATACCTGATAAAATTATAATAGCTTAACCTGACAGAAACAATAAAGTCTATAAATTCCTGCTGGACTGAAAAATTCTGTATAACAAAAAACCGGTGGTAATCAGCATTTTCGAAACCGGGTCCGTTTGTTAAAGCCTGGTCTTCATAAGAAGAGTTTATTCTGATTTTACCATATCCTCCGAATATCTCATAGAACATTGAATCCTTTTTACTCATCCGGGTAAAATACCCCAGCCCAAAACCCCACTGCCTTTGGAAGCGCGGCTCACTGCTTCTTTTATCAAGATATGATAAATCACCTATTACAGCAAAATTAGTGTAAAATGAATAACCTGCCTGCAGGTTGGTACCGCTGTTCCCTATAGAAACTCCGCCTTTGAACTGGTTAGCTTCATTAAATGCGGGAGCATTTACTTCAGTTGGAATATAAACTGTTGTGCATGACGATAAAAAAAGAAGTATAGTTAAGGAAGCAGTTATATAAAATAAGTTTTTCATGATAATTTTTTTGTTCAAGGTTTTACTTCAATTAAACTTATAACTAAATTACTTCAATTTTTAGTAATATTAAATGTAGAAACAACTGTTGATTTTTTGCTTTTTCACTTCTTGAAATCTGCTTTTGCAGATTGAAATCCGTCTTTGACGATGCTTATTGCCTTCCATTTTATTCATTGTAACACTCTCAAATTTTCGGTAATTTCCGTAATATCAACAGAAAACCTATATTTTCAGGGAGAAAATCGTGAAAAATCGCTATTACATAGATAAAATTGCAGATTTCGTAGGCCAGGAAGTAATTATCCGGGGATGGCTGTATAATATCCGTACTTCAGGTAAATTAATGTTCCCGCAGTTAAGAGATGGTACCGGGATCATTCAGGGAGTTGTATCACAGAAAGAAGTAACAGAAAAAGTTTGGGAAGATTTTAAAAAGCTTACACAGGAATCATCACTCATTGTAACAGGTACTGTTGCTAAACATCCCAAGAAGGAAGAGTATGAGCTGCATGTTAAAGATATTGAAATTGTGCAGATAGCAGATCCATATCCTATAACACCAAAGGATCACGGGATTGAATTCCTTGCTGACCACAGGCATTTGTGGGTGCGCTCGCAAAGGCAGACTGCGATAATTAAAGTTCGTGAAGAAATTATTAAGGCATGCCGTGATTACATGTATGATAACGGCTTTACGCTTTTTGATTCACCTATATTTACACCAAACGCTGCTGAAGGTACAACAACATTGTTCTCATCAGATTATTTCGATCTTGGCAAGGCTTATCTTGCGCAGACAGGTCAATTATATGCCGAAGCCGGCGCAATGGCATTGGGTAAAGTATATGATTTCGGCCCAACTTTCCGCGCCGAAAAATCAAAGACCCGCAGGCATTTAACCGAGTTCTGGATGATAGAGCCTGAAATGGCATTCTATGATATTTACGATGATATGGATCTTATTGAGGATTTTATTGTATATATAGTTGAGCGCGTAATTAAGAACAGAAAAAAAGAGCTTGAAATACTTGAGCGTGATATATCAAAACTTGAGGCGGTCAAAAAACCGTTTCCAAGAATAACTTACGATGAAGCTGTTGAGATAATCAATAAAAAGAATGTTCCGCTAATCCGTAAAAAAGCTGATGGCGGTGAAGAGGAGATCAGGCCATTCCCATGGGGTGAAGATTTTGGAGCTCCCCATGAAGAAGCAGTTGTTGAAGATTATGACAGGCCTGTAATGGTATACAACTGGCCTTCTGAAGCAAAGGCATTTTATATGAAACGTGATCCTGAAAATCCAAAAGTGGTGCGAGGAGTTGATGTGCTTGCGCCTGAAGGTTACGGTGAAATAGTTGGCGGGAGTGAACGTGAAGATGACCTGCAGCTTCTTGAAACAAGAATTAAGGAACATAATCTGCCTATGGATGCGTTTCAGTGGTATCTGGATCTCCGCAGGTTCGGCAGCGTGCCGCACAGCGGGTTCGGCATGGGTATAGAACGTGTTGTTTGCTGGTTATGTAAGCTTGATCATGTTAGAGAGTCAATTCCGTTCCCAAGGCTGATGTACAGGAACCGGCCGTAAATTTTTAGCTGGCTCAGTGAAATTATACAGATCAGATGGAAACCATAATAATAGACGCATATAACCTGATGCATAAGGTAACCGAGCTTAGGATACTGCTGGCTCAGTCACAGGATATATGTGTAGATACCATGATACAGAAGCTTCGCAACCATTACCACGGCAGAAGCACTAAATGTATTATTGTATTTGATGGTTTCGGGCAGAATAAACATGAAGGCAATATCAGCGTAAAGTTCTCTAAAACAGGCGTTGGACCCGACTACGGCCACGCTGACGCATTGATAAAACACCTGATAGAAAAATCAAGAAACCCAAAGCTTTTAAAAGTAGTCTCAAGTGACAGGGAAGTATCATCCTTCGCAAAAGAATGCGGTTCAAGGATACTTACATCGGAAAGCTTTTGGGGGGAAGTAAAGGATAGAAGAACTGAGCGGGTTGAAGCTATTCGTGAATCAAAGGAAAAACCATCAGTAGTTACCCGCGGCGAATTTGAATTTTTACTAAAGGAATTTACTAAAAAATAATATATGCACGTAATAGAAACGCAGAATCTGTACAAAGAGTACACCCAAAAGTTTTCAAAGCAGAAAGTTAATGCTTTGAATGATTTTACTTTCAATGTTGAGCAGGGAGAGATCTTTGGCTTGCTGGGTCCGAACGGAGCCGGTAAAACGACACTCATAAAGATACTTCTTGCAATTACATTTCCAACAAACGGTTCAGCAAAGCTTTTTGGTACTGATGTAAAGAACCATAAAGCCAAAACTAAGGTAGGATATTTGCCTGAAAATCATAAGTTTCCCAGTTATTTGACCGGAGAACAGGTGCTGATGTATTACGGTCAGCTCTCAGGAATGAAGGCCGGTGCTGATATGAATAAACGCATCGATGAAATGCTTGGTATGATGAATCTTACGCAATGGCGCAAAACCAGGATCAAGAAGTATTCTAAAGGTATGATGCAGAAGCTGGGTCTTGCACAGTCAATGTTAAGCGATCCCGACCTGATCTTCCTTGATGAACCGACCGATGGTGTTGACCCAATTGGAAGGAAAGAGATACGTGATATACTTGCTCAGATCAAATCAAGAGGCAAGACAATATTTCTAAACTCTCACCTGCTTTCAGAAGTTGAAATGATTTGTGACAGGGTTGCTATCTTAAATAAGGGAGACCTTATAAAAGAAGGTAATGTTGATGACCTTACGAAGGCTGAAAATATTTTTGCCGTTCATACTGTAGATGCATTAACAATGGATGTAAAGCAGAAGGTTCTTGCAGTTGATGGCAGTGCAGGCATTGGTGAAAAGGAAATTAATACTGAATCAGGTATCGATAAACTGAATGTTATAATTGATACTCTGCGCTCAAGCGGTGTTAAGATACAGACCGTAAATCAGAAAACAAGTACTCTTGAGGAATTATTTATAAACGTAATCAAAAAGGATAATACCAACTAAGGATATATAATGCTGACAATAATTCAAAATACTTTCCGTGAAGCGCTGGCAAAGAAAATATTTATAGGTTATTATATATTCTATGCCATTGTTATTCTAATTATGATATTTCTGGTGAACATGGATTCCGTCGAAGGCGTGATGAGCCTGGCTGATTCCAAAATGCTTGTTCTGCAGGTTGAAACCGGCTTTTTGACAATATCATGGAACCTGATCATTTTTTTCTCACTGATATCCACTGCATCTTTCATCCCCTCAATGCTTGAAAAAGGCACCATTGATCTGCTGATATCAAAACCGATATCAAGACCGATGATCCTGATTTCAAAGTATTTAGGTGCTGTTCTGTTCGTATTTATCAGTATGGTTTTCTTATTGGGTTCAATTTGGCTGATACTTTCGCTAAAATCAGGTTTCTGGGATCCGACATTTCTGCTTTCAATTGTATGGTTAACCCTGGCATTTGCAGTAATGTACAGCATAGTAGTAATAATAGGTTTAACAACCCAAAGCACAGTAGTGGCTATTCTGGTGAATTTTTTCCTGATATTTGTTCTGTGCCCGCTTCTTTCTGTAAGAGAAGCTGTTATATTTTCGCTGGTAAGCAATGAAACAGTTAAATTTATATTTGATTTCCTGTATTACCTGCTTCCGAAGCCGGGTGAATTCAGGGATGTTACCACTTCTATGATAAACGGAGATACCATTAATATGTGGAAAAGTTCTTCTAATGCTGAAACGGGAATCTTTACTGTATCATGGCTTTCACCTGTAAGCTCAGTGTTATTTTTACTGGTAACTATGGCTTATTCAGTTTATTATTTCGCTAAGAAAGACTATTAATTTTAATTTACAATTGTCAATTAACAATGAACAATAAAAAGAGACTGTACAGAAGTATTGCTTACCTCGTAATTATTGTTAATTGCTCATTGTTCATTGTAAATTGCGGAAAGAAGCTTGATCCTGACCCGTTACCGCTGACAGTTAAGCAAAATCTGGCCTTACTGCAAAATGACCCGCAGTTTGTAATGTATTTCAACTTCAAAAAAATGCGTGATACCCGGTTCTGGGAACAGTTCCTTTCGGATTCTGTTTTCAGCGCGGAACGCAACTTCGGGGGGTTTCTTAGTCTCATAAACCAGGCAGCAGGCGTTAGCATATCAAACGGTATTGATGAAATGTATTTTTCAAATTCATGGATAGGCGATAACGCCATAGTGGTAAAAGGCACATTTGACCGTAAAAGAGTTAACGATTACGTTTCAGCCGATACCCTTTATACTAAAATAGAATATCCTAACGGAATTACTGTTTATAAACAGCTAGATGCCAACCTGAATTTTTATTTTAAAGATGATTTCACTCTTTGTGCCAGCAATTACCTTAAGCTTATAGAAAATACATTTACTGTTACAGATACTTCAAACTCCGGTCTTTTAACGAATTTTAATCTTATGAAAGAGATTGAAATGATAAAGTACAAGGAAAATCTATGGATGATCTCAAATCAAAAGCTTTTTATCAGGGGAATATTTGAGAATTTTTCTGATATGAACAAAAAGAAACAGCCTGTAATGCCCGGTAGCGAGAGCGGTGATTCACTGAACCTGAATGATACCACGCAAAGTGAAGAAATGGCTGAATTATTTTCTATTTATAAAAAGATAAATTCTGTCGCCTTTTCAGTTAAGATGACAGATGAAATTGATATAGTTATGCAGAATGAATGCGAGGATAACAATTCTGCAGTTGAGTTAAAGAACAGAATGGAAGCTGTAATTGCACTTGCAAAGCTTTCGACCACATTAAGCGGTAAAAAGCCGCCTCCGGCAATAAAGCTGCTGGATAATGTTGAAACAAATGTATTTGATAAAACTGTAGTAATTGAAGCAAAGCTAAGCGAAAAGGATATTAGGGAAATACGGCTGCAAAGGATATTTTGAAATAAATTTATAAACCTGCCTTTATGGCTTTAAAATAATATTTAATGATATCATCTGTAATTGGCTCAACCACAGTTGGTGTGAATGCTTTCAGGGTAACAATTGAAACGCATGTTGAAAAATCCCTGCCAAAAATAATTATTGTAGGACTTCCGGACAGCGCTGTAAAAGAATCTGCAGAAAGAGTAAGCGCAGCTATCAAAAATTCTTCTTTATTCTTTCCGGTACAGAAAGTTACAGTTAATTTAGCTCCCGCCGATGTAAGAAAAGAAGGCAGCGGATTTGACCTGCCTATAGCAATCGGAATATTGTGCGAAACAGAACAGGTTAAGCCTGATATGCTGGGTGATTACCTTTTTGCAGGCGAACTTTCTTTAGATGGCAAGCTTAGACCTGTAAAAGGTATCCTGCCAATAGCAATAGAAGCTAAAAGGCAGGGTCTGAAAGGCATGATCATACCTGAAGAGAATGCACGCGAAGCAGCCATGGTTGAAGGTATTGATGTACATCCGCTTGGTTCATTAATTGAAGTTGTGGAATTCCTGAACAACGGAGGCGGCCTGGAGCCGTTCAGGGTTAACCTGGATGAAATATTTAATGTTGACCAGAAAAGTATTGTTGATTTTGCCGATGTTAAAGGGCAGATAGAAGTAAAACGTGCGCTCGAAGTTGCAGCAGCAGGCGGGCATAATATTATAATGGTTGGTCCCCCGGGCTCGGGTAAAACAATGCTTGCAAAGCGTATACCAACTATCCTTCCGCCAATGTCTTTTGATGAAGCCCTTGAGACTACTAAAATCCATTCAGTTGCCGGACTTCTTCCTTCGAATACTGCACTGGTATCGATCAGACCCTACCGTTCACCGCATCATACTATAAGTGATGTTGCGCTTGTTGGCGGGGGACCCGCGGCAAAGCCGGGAGAGATCTCCTTCGCTCATCACGGAGTACTTTTTCTTGATGAGCTTCCGGAGTTTAAAAAGAATGTACTTGAAGTTATGCGCCAGCCGCTTGAAGACGGAAGGGTGACAATTTCCAGATCAAAAATCACCGTAGATTACCCATGTAATTTTATGCTGGCATCGGCAATGAACCCATGCCCGTGCGGCAATTACGGCAATCCGAACCAGGATTGCAGCTGCCAGCCGCAGCAGATACAGCGGTATATGTCAAAAATTTCGGGGCCTTTGCTTGACAGGATAGATATTCATATACAGGTTCAGGCTGTTAAATATAAGGAGCTTTCAAGCGCTCAAACCGGTGAGCCTTCAGCAGATATCAGAGCAAGGGTCATTAAAGCCCGGGAGATACAGCTGAAAAGATTTAAGGATAAAAAAAATATTTTCAGTAATGCTGATATGCAGTCAAAAGATATCCGGGAATTCTGTAAAATTGATAGTGCAAGTGAAGAACTTATGAAAATGGCAATTACCAAACTTGGGCTATCTGCACGTGCTTATGACAGGATACTTAAAGTCGCCCGAACAATTGCTGATCTTTCAGGTGAAGAAAATATATCTTCTGCTCACATCAGCGAGGCTATACAATACCGCTCGCTTGACAGAACCATGTGGATGGGATAATTAGAATCGTAATTTCAAAATGCCAAAATCCAAATGTCAAAAATTGTCTCTCGTGGTATGAGGTTACAAAAAAACTATCAACAATGTACAAATACCTTTTAATACTATTATTTTTAGCCCCTTTTACTTTTTCTCAATCAATTCCTGAAAAGTTTATTGATGCACTTATTTATGATAAATCCGAGATCATCAATTATATCAGTGCTGAAGAGCGTATTCTAAGCAACAGGCTTGGTATTGAATACACCGGTGTAAATAGCAAAATCCTGATTGGCTATGAATTACCAGATGAAATAAAATCTGGCATCATAAGCGGAAAATATAAATATGAGCTCAAAGAACAACCCCTTAGTGATAATTACAAAGAAGTAATATTCAATGTATCTGCAGCGAATTATTCACGTAAATATTACTTTAATAATGGTTTTGTAACAAACGGCACTTATCATTCGGGATTTTGGGAAAAACAGGAAAGCAAGTATTTCACTTTTCGCATAGAGGAGCCGAGATATTTCAATGACTACTGCATCAAGCGGCTTGACCAGTTTGTTGATATGATTGCTGATACTCTTGGTTTTACAATTGCAGAAAGACGCATACTTGAAAAAGAAAAGATAGGATACATTTTCTGTAAAGATGAGGCGAGTGTAGAAAAAATTACAGGCTTTAAGGCAAAAGGTATGGCAATGCTCGGCACCGATGAGGTAGTTACATCATATCAAACGCATTTTCATGAAGTCGCTCATATTTTAATTAACTACAAACTCAAAAAACTGGGATTGTACACGCTTCCTTTCTTTATGGAAGGATTTGCAGTAGCAGTTGGCGGCCGGGGCGGTATGGCTCCGCGTGTAGTTACGGATCTTGGCTACTATCTTCAAAAATCAGCCATACTAACATATGATTCAATTATTACTAACGATGGCTTTTATAACAACGATGCAAGCATGAGCTACTCGGTAGCCGGATTGTATAACTCGTTTTTGCTTAACGAGCTAGGTGGCAAGAAATATCTGGAATTGTATAAGAAAGCGAATGGGGATTTGGAATATGTGAAGAATATTGAAATGAATTCCCTGCGTTTTCCCAAAATCAATAATTGGAATGTATATTTATATGAATATAATAAAAATCCAGATTTAAATTTTATAATTACCGATACCAGTAAACCATCAAGAGTTGGCAATATTGGATACGTTCCAATTTTCAAAAAAGATAAAATCAAATTCTTTGTAAGTTATTATCAATTTATTGGATTTGACAAACTAAATGAGACTGAAAATAATTATACAAGCAGACTTTTTTTATCAATGTTTCCTAAAGATTCTTTGTCGGCAACAAATCCCCCTGAGATAGGAATATTTGTTGACAGCGTTTCTGTGAAAGTGGTAAACTTCTTTAATGACGAAATCATTGTTAATTATTTGAAGAATTTATCATACTCAAACGAGTTTGTACCTATCGTAGGAAATGTTTTTGAATTCTTCATTAAAAAAGATATCTTGATACGATTCAATAATAATGGTTTTGTTCTTAGTGGTGAAATATTAGAAACATATTTAGATATTTATGAAGAACGATGGAAAAAATAATTAAATGAACTTCAACACCATCATAATCGGCGCGGGCGCTGCGGGACTTATGTGTGCAATTGAAGCCGGAAAACGCGGCAGGAAAGTACTGGTGCTGGAGCATGCTGAAAAGATAGGGAAGAAAATACTTATTTCCGGCGGAGGAAGGTGCAACTTCACAAATCTTGATGTTAAACCCGAAAATTTTATTTCAAATAATCCGCATTTCTGCAAATCAGCTTTGGCTAGGTATACCCCGCAGGATTTCATATCACTTGTTGAAAATCACGGCATCAAGTATCACGAAAAAAAGCTGGGACAGCTTTTTTGTGACGGCTCCGCCAAAGAAATTGTCCAAATGCTGCAAAATGAATGCGATGATGCGGGTGTTGAAATCAAGGTAAACTGTACCATTGATAACATTGAACAAATTAACAATTCAGGCAGCGAAACATCATTCCGTATTACAAGTAATATTGGAGAGTTTATAACCGAATCACTTGTCATTGCTACGGGCGGAATTTCAATTCCGCAAATGGGCGCAAGTGATCTGGGTTACAAGATCGCCAAACAATTTGGTTTAAAATTAACCAAAACTGTCCCGGCACTTGTACCTTTCACACTGAATGAAAAAGCATACAGCGAACTTTCAGGGCTTTCCATAGACTCTATTGTCAGCTGTAACAATATCAGCTTCCGTGAAAACATATTGTTCACACATAAAGGATTGAGCGGTCCCGCAATTTTACAGATTTCAAGCTATTGGAACGGGGGAGATACAGTAAACATCGATCTATTGCCTGAAACAGATCTGCCATCAGTTTTAAATGAACATAAACCCAACAAAACAGAGCTTGTGAATGTTCTTTCAAAATTTTTCCCGAAAAGATTTGCCGAAAAATGGTGTGAGCTTAATTTTCCAACAAAACCGGTTAATAAACTCTCTGATAAAGAAATTGAAATGATAGAAATAATGCTGCACTGCTGGAAGTTAGTTCCTAAAGGAACCGAAGGATTTGGCAAAGCGGAAGTAACAAAAGGTGGAGTTGATACAAATGAGCTATCAAGCAAAACCATGGAGTCAAAAAAAGTACCCGGCCTCTATTTTATTGGTGAAGTGGTCGATGTTACCGGCTGGCTTGGCGGTTATAACTTTCAGTGGGCATGGTCTTCCGGATTTGCAGCAGGAGAGTTTGTCTGATCAATCCGGATACAATCTGGCATCATCACTTACCGGGAAGACATATTCATCATAAACCTTAACCTGTATAATGGTATCGGGCTGCAGGCTTGATAGATAGTAAGTGTCCGCATTCCATCTTGCCGTCAGGAGCTTATACTCTCCGGAATTATCCTTAATTTCAAACCGAATATTTGCAAACCTGAATGAAGGGCTGGTATTTGATTGCGGTTCCGCTCTAACGCTCACTATCCTTGCTTCGCGGTATTCCGCCTTTTTTTTTATTTCTTCAAGCTCCCTTAATTTTTCTCTTTCTACTTCATCCCGTTTCATATTTTTATTAAACAGCCTGTAGAAAAAAAGCGCAAGCAATATTATAATTGCAAGCGGAATCAGTACTGCAAAATACAGTGTTGAACCTTCCATTATATTGTATTAATTCATAATTTTTAACAACAGGTCACGTTTTCGTTTTGAAAACATGTTTGTTTTGTTCATTCTTTTCAAAGCTCTTTCACATGCTGTCATCGCGTAATTTATTTCTTTCAGCGCAGCTTCATCGTCAATTTCAGAAAGCGCCAGGAGTGTATAGTAGAACGGGAACCTTCCCCATTTCCCTGCCTCATCGCGGTTACTGTGCAGTGACCGTATTCCGTCTGTAATATATTTATGGTATTTTGGCAGTCCCCCTGAATTTAAATATCTCCATAACCCAATGGTACAGGGTCCGCAGCAGAAAGTACCAAGTGGTTTTCCGGCAGCTTCAGATGCTTCAAGCATTTTGTAGAACCACTCATCAGTTTTCTTCAGAGTTCCAGGAGTTACTCCTACAATTTTTGAAAGCTGCTTTACCACTCTCGCAGATTCTTCTGCCATAATATGTCTCATCGATGCGCACAACAGGCGTTCACCTGTAAATGTATGGACCGATGACCGCATATCTTTATCTGTTAATCCGTAACTGTGATTGTAGGAATATTCAGTATCATAACGGGTTGATATCCACGATATAATTTCCTTAGCATCGTTTTTTGTGATCTTTTTTCCGTAGAACAATGCTTCATTAACATTATCAACGGTTTTGTACAGGCTGGTTCTGTTTAATAGCTGCATAATTTTTTGCTTTAAAATTTACAGATTAAACCGCTTAATTTCGAAAATTAAGAATCACAGTGTTTTAAGCATTTTGAAGGAGCTCATGCCTTGGGGCCTGCATACATTCCTCGCTGCATGAACGGGACCACTTTTCTTCGCATGCTTCGCATTCAAAATGCTGTTTATGGCAATCAAGGTTTGCGCAGTTAACGTACCTGTCAGAAGGAGTTCCGCAATGCAGGCACTTTCCGGTAATAGTGTATTCATCGGCAAAGTTGATGGGTATGGATATTCTTTCATCAAAAACATAACATTTGCCTTCGAAGAGCTTTCCCTTTACTTCAGGATCGTGGGAATAATTTACAATGCCGCCATTTAGCTGGTAAACATCCTTAAATCCCTGCTGCAGCAGGTAACCTGAAAGCTTTTCACATCTTACACCTCCGGTGCAGTATGTTAAAACTTTTTTATCTTTATATATTTTAAAATCTTTTTCTACCCATTCGGGGAATTCACGGAATGATTTAACAGGCGGCCTGATAGCATTCTTAAAATGACCAAGGTCAAACTCATAATCTGTCCTTCCGTCCAGAATGATAACGTCATCCTGCTGCATCAGCTCAAGCCACTCTTTTGGCTCAAGATGTTTGCCGCTTAATACATTCGGGTCAAGATCTTGTGGCAGCCTGAAAGTAACAAGCTCTTCTTTATATCTTACATGCATTTTTTTAAATACATGACCCGGTGAGTCATCCATTTTAAACCAAAGATCTTTGAATCTTTCATCAAGCTTCATATGAGCCATATATTTTTCAGTCTGGCTGTATGAACCGCTGCATGTGCCGTTTATTCCTTCGGGTGAAATTAAAATTCTGCCCCGTAGTCCAAGATCTCTGCAATAACCCAAATGTTCTTCTGCAAAAAATTCAGGATTATCGATTTTTACATATTTGTAATATAGTAATATTCTATACATGATTAGCAAAATATTAATTATTCATTGAATATAAAATGACAACATTTTTGATTAAAACACGGTATTTTAATGGTTTTTATTATGATATTAATCATTGGATAGCGATTTTTGACAAATTATTTTTGTATATGGATATTTTTGATGAAATAAGAAGAAACATTATCGGCTATGACGCGGAGTTTAAGACTCCATTTGGCTTTAAAAAGCTGGTTTACGCTGACTGGACAGCCAGCGGGAGACTTTACAAACCTATTGAAGATAAATTATCAAATGAATTCGGTTCATTAATTGGCAATACGCACACAGAAACCAATGTGACCGGTTCAAGTATGACCCTTTCATATCTTAAAGCCAAACAAATTATTAAAAAGCATGTAAATGCAAATGATAGCGATGCTATTATCGGAACCGGCTCGGGAATGACAGGAGCGATGTTAAAACTGCAGAGAATGCTTGGCTTCAAGGTCCCTTCAAGACTGAGAAAATTTCTTAATATTCCCGGGGAACAAAGACCGATAGTCTTTATCACGCATATGGAACATCATTCAAACCAAACGACGTGGCTTGAAACAATTGCAGATGTTGAAATTATTGATGCAGATATAAACGGACTTGTAGATCTGGCAAGCCTGGAACACTTATTGAAAAAATATTCAGACCGTTCGATAAAAATCGCTTCTGTGACATCATGCAGCAATGTTACCGGTATTTTTACTCCGTATCATAAAATTGCGGAAATTATGCATGCAAATAATGGATGGTGTTTTGTTGATTTTGCATGTTCTGCCCCATATATAAATATCGATATGCATCCTGAAAATGCTGCTGAAAAGCTGGATGCAATTTTCTTTTCACCGCATAAATTTTTAGGCGGTCCGGGTTCAAGCGGAATACTTATTTTTGACCGCAATCTGTATGACAGCCATTTTTCACCTGACCAGCCGGGCGGTGGAACTGTTAAATGGACAAATCCCTGGGGCGAACACAGTTTTTATGAAGATGTAGAGCTGCGTGAAGATGGCGGCACTCCGCCTTTTATGCAAACTATCAAAGCTGCGCTGGCTGTAAAATTAAAAGAAAAAACAGGCGTACTTAATATTAGGAACAGAGAAAAACAAATAACTGAATTAATATTTAAAAATCTTAAACAAGTTTCAGGGCTCAGGCTTCTTGCAGAAAATATCGAAGAGAGGCTGCCGGTCATTTCTTTTTATATAGAAGGAATGCATTATAACTTAGGCGTAAGACTCTTAAATGACAGGTTCGGAATACAGGTTCGCGGCGGTTGCTCATGTGCCGGTACATACGGCCATTACCTGCTCCATGTTTCAAAGCAGCTTTCACATCATATCACAGAAATGATAGAACATCATGACCTTTCAGAAAAACCCGGCTGGATAAGGATGTCTATGCATCCGGTAATGAGAGATGATGAAATAAATTTTATATGTGATTCAGTTAAACAGCTTGCAGAAAATTTCAAAACATGGGCTCTTGATTATGAATATGATCCTCATGAAAATAATTTTATTCATAAAAGCAGGCCGGTATTTGAAAACGAACAGGTTGATAAGTGGTTTGATGAGTATAGTTTAAGGGTATAAAGAAGATAATGTGAATTATTTTAAAACCTTTCTGTAAACTTTTTCTATATTTGCTGCCATTATATCGACAGTAAATTTCTTAAGCATTAATTCGCAGCTTTTTTTACCCATATCCAGCCTCAGCTTTTCATCGGAGCATAGTACCATAAGTTTTTCAGAAATACCATTTACATCTTTATCATCCAGAATAAATCCGTTTACACCTTCTTCAACCATGGCGGGCATATCGCCAACACGCGTAATAACCATGGGTAGTCCCTGCGCTAGCGCATGAAGCATAGCATAAGGAAAAGTCTCACCGCCCCCTTCGACTGATGTATGTGCGTAAATATCAAATGCTGAATACATAGCTTTAATATCACTTCTGAAACCGGGAAATATAGTTCTTTCGCTTATTCCAAGCTCGCCGGCAAGTTTGTGAAGCTTATCTCTTAACTCACCGTCACCAATAATCATAAGCCTGCTTTGCGGAAATTTTTTCATTACCTCAGGGTATGCACGAATAAGGTATTCCTGTCCTTTAAAAGGCACCATCCTTGCGGCATTGCCTATAAGTATTTCATCATCTTTTACATCAAATTCTTTCCTTATTTGTCTTCTTGTTTCAGGGTCTTTCTTATTTTGTTCGGGGTCAAGTCCCAGGTGAAGAAGCGTAATTTTAGCCTGGTCTATTTTATCTTCGTTTATCAGAAGATCTTTTGTGCACACCCCGTCAACCATAAAATGATTTATCAGAAATTTATTCCTGTACCAATGAGTTATGTTATGAGATATGCTGTGAAAGCTGTGCACATTTGAAACGTGTTTTACACCTGCAAATTTTGCAGCAAAAGCGCCGGCAGTTCTATCGTAATTAGTGTTTGAATGAACAATATCAATATTATTTTCCTTGATGAACCTGCCCAGTATCCTTGAATTTTTCCATAGGTCGCTTTTTCCGGAATGTTCGGGATAATCCAGCGGAAAAACACCAATACCTTCATTTATACATCTGCCGTAAATTATGTTATCTTTTCTGCAGGATACCCAGACTTTGTGGCCTTTCTGTGTAAGAAGCTTTGCCAGCTGATATACAAAAAACTCACCGCCTCCATATATATCAAGTGCGTTTAAAAGAAGAATGTTTAATGGCTTATTATCTGTCATTTTCACACGAAATTAGGGTTTTAAATGGAGATTTTAAACATTGAAAAAATGACATAAAATTCAGCATAAAACCTGATAAATGTCAGTTCATTATATAGTATAAATCATATGATATTATGACCGTGCACGTTAATTTAGTATTGGTAAAAAATATATTCTTATCAAAAAAATTAAGAAAATCATAAAAATGGAAACAATTGATTATAAAAAGGTAGTTTCTAAAGATCTTGGATTTGCAGCAAGAAGAGGAAAATATTACGATATAAACGATGTATTGAAATCCGGTTTACCTTTAAAAGATAAAGAAGCAGAAAATTTTGAAAAACTTGATTTAATATACAGAACTTTATGTGCTGTACTTTTTAACTTTGTGCCGACAAGCGGACACCCAGGAGGCTCAATCTCATCAGGCAGATTTGTTTCATCAATATTATATAACATTCTGGATCTTGATATAAAAGATCCTTTCCGTGATGATTCTGACCTGGTTGTCTATGCAGCCGGTCATAAAGCACTTGGACTTTATGCAATGTATGCTCTCAGAAATGAGCTTGTAAGAGCATTTAAGCCTGAACTGCTTCCTGAAGAAAAATTCCAGATGAGGCTTGAAGACCTGCTTGGTTTCAGAAGAAATCCTGAAAATGAACTTCCGCTCTTCCATAAATATAACGCCAAAGCGCTGGATGGTCATCCGACCCCGGCAACACCTCATGTAAAAATAGCTACCGGTGCAAGCGGTGTCGGAGATACTGCTGCTTTCGGACTTGCCCTTGGCGCAATAGATTATTTTGGTGAGAATGCTCCGCAAATTCATGTAATAGAAGGCGAAGGCGGTTTAACACCCGGAAGGGTAGCTGAAGCGCTTGCTGCAGCATCAGCTATGAGGCTGCATAATATTAAGTTCCATATCGATTTTAACCAGGCTTCAATTGATTCGAACCGTGTTTGTCGTGAAGGTGAATTAAAAGGCGATTACGTACAATGGAATCCGATGGAGCTTTGTTATCTTCATGATTTTAATGTGATATATGTAGATGACGGAAAAGACTTTAATAAAATTGCCGCTGCCCAGCTTTTTGCCAAAAAAATAGATAATAAAATGCCGACTGCCATTGTTTACCGCACAGTAAAGGGATGGAAATACGGAATAGAAGGAAGAGCTTCGCACGGTGCCGGACATAAGATGAACTCTGAAGGTTATTACCAGGCTTGCAGTGAATTTGAAACAGCATTCGGAGTTAAGGTTCCGCGTTTTGAAGGCGAAGCAACTCTAAATAATATAGAAAAATGTTTCTTTGATACTTTGATGACCATTCGCGGAGTAATTGAAAAAGAAAATTACCTGAAATATTTCGCTGAAGCGATCGAAAAAAGCAAAGCCAGGTTAACTGAAGATAACAGGAAACCTAAAGGAGAAGGTTCTGATATTAATGCGCTGTATAAAAATGATATACTTAATGAAAAAGAAATTCCCGCTGAATTAAATATTGTTCCCGGAGAAACTACAACGCTTCGCGGAGTCCTTGGCTCATCACTTGGTTATATCAATAAAAAATCAAAAGGCGCAGTTCTTGGCGTAGCTGCTGATCTGCTGGGCTCAACTTCTGTTAATCTTGTTGGGACAGGATTTCATGAAGGATTTTATGATACAGTAGATAACCCTGAATCCCGCATCCTTGCAGTGGGCGGAATTTGCGAAGATGCTATCGGCGGAATGATGTCAGGACTTGCAGCTTTTGGCAAACATATTGGTGTCAGCTCCTCCTATGGTGCGTTTATAAGCGCTATGGAGCATACTGCAGCAAGACTGCATGGCATAGGGGAGCAAAATAAAGTAATGCATTTTGGCGGTAACTATAATACCTGGATACTTATAAATGCGCATGCAGGGTTAAAGACCGGTGAAGACGGTCCTACACATGCTGACCCGCAGTGCCTGCAGCTAATTCAGGAAAACTTTCCTCCGGGAATATTGATAACGCTCACTCCCTGGGAACCCGGTGAGATATGGACACTTCTTGCAGCAGGATTAAAACAAAGGCCGGCAATACTTTCACCATTTGTTACACGTCCAAATGAGCTGATTATTGACAGGGCAAAACTGGGAATAGCTCCCGCAGCAGATGCTGCTAAAGGCGTTTACGCTTTAAGAAAAGCCGATCCAAACCAGCCGCTTGATGGTTCAATTATACTTCAGGAAAGCGGTGTAACAATTGGATTTGTTACAAAGGTTCTGCCAATGCTTGATAAAGACGGCTATAATATGAATATATATCATATTTCCAGCGCAGAGCTTTATGATGCTCATCCGAAGGAAGAAAGAGAAGCATTGCTTCCTTATACTGTTAGACGCGAAGCTTTGGGAATTACAGGCTTTACGCTGCCAACAATGTATAAATGGATAACAGGCTTTGAAGCCCGTTATAACATTCTGCATCCGTTCCGTAAAGGTTATTACCTCGGCAGCGGTTCTGCAGAAAGCGTGCTTCACCAGGCCGGACTTGATGCAGAAACAATGTATGCAGAAGTAAAAAAATACATTGAAACAAGATCAAGAGAAAAGCTTTCAGTGAATTAAAAAGCTCCTGCCCATGCGGAAATGTTGATAAATTGCTGATATATTACAGGGTATGATGCTGACCGCGGTCTTATGGACCGCGGTTTTATTTTTCTTTTGATTTAATCTTCATCTTCTTCTTCATCGTTACGGTTATTTTCCATTTTGTTCTTCTTGTTATTTTGTTCTTTCATATCTTTTTCATCTGCGCTTTTATGACAGGAAACACAATCATCAATATTGTTTATTCCTTCTTCATTGTGTTCACTTAAGATGTTTCCTGCAGTGTGTTCGTGGCAACCGTAGCATGTATAGGCTTTGTAATTATTATTTGTGTGGCATGTTATGCACTTCGTGTTATGGTCACTATCCAGAATGAACTTAGAAGAATGATCAAAGGTTGATGGTTTCCATTTGATGGTGCTATGGCAAGCATTGCAATTTTCAGTAATTCCGGAATGGAATTCATCACCCGGATTTTTATGACAAGTATTGCAGTTTTGTACTTCATTCTCAAGAATGAATTCATGTTTGAAGGCATTTATATCATTCCATTTTTTTGTTGTATGACAGCTTCCGCATTCAGTTTTATATTTTATATGTTTGTTATCAGCAGGTGTTATATGACAACCCTTACAATTGTTTAGTATATCTTCAGAAACCAATTCATGATAAAATTTGCTGATGGAATTCAGTGGTTTTAAACCAATATGATCGGTATGACAGGACGAACAACTTTGTGTTGTTAAACTTTTATGAAAGAGTATTTTATTGCTGATTATACCGTTTGTTTTTTCTGAACCAATTTCAGAAATGTTATGGCATACAATACATTTCTCATTTGATATTCCCCAAAAGGGTTTATGGCATGAAAAGCATTCTGTTTTAATATTTTGATGCCCGCTGACAAGCTCTCCCGGGTTTAACATAATATGCGGGTATACATACATTAGTCCTAATATAATTAGGGTAACAATTGTAACGTAAATTTTTTTCATTTTATAAACATTAATATCGTTATTATATGCAGTAAAGCAAGTATTGTAAATAGAATTGTAATAGGTATATGGACTACGCGCCATTTCTTCATAAGATCAACTGAAATCGAATCAAAAAAAAGCTGTTTAGAGGCATCTTCATCAGTTATACCAAGCTCTTTTAGACTCTTTTTTTTAGCTTTTAATATTTCAGTTGATTTTTTTAAAAGATATTTGCCGGTTAGTCCGCTGCCCACGGTTACAAGCATCATAATTATGCCAAGCCAGGGTAATATCGCATTAAAATGTATTCCTGCGTGAACTAATATCAGTATTGAACCAGCCCATGCAAAATATTCGTGAATAGAAAGCAACTTTTTGGGCGAACCTCTTTCTATTAATTTGCGTTTACGCAGTGAGTACAAAAAAGAAAGTATAATAAGAAGTGTTCCGGGATAGCTTAACCAGTAACCTATTGATAAAAGATTAAATTTATGGAGCAGGTAATCAAAGAAGATAGCTGTTAAAACCATCAGGCCGAACCATTGAACAAAAGGAAGGATGTATTTTAATGCTACAGATTTTTGCATAACAATCGTTCAAAAATTATTAATTGCTTTTTCAATTCTTATGATTTTAATCTTTAAAAATATTCAGTATAAATATGATTAATTTTATATAATTTAAGTTCCAAATACAGATTAATTTCATTATATATGGTTTGCTGAATAATTTTTTATCTTTTAAATCAATTTCAAATTTATTAAATTTGTAATTCAACATGCAAAATACCTTGAAAATCAGGTATTTTTGCGGGTTTTGCGGGAATGGCGAAATTGGCAGACGCACCATCTTGAGGGGGTGGCGCTCACAAGGCATGGGGGTTCAAGTCCCCCTTCCCGCACACTAAAAAAGGAAGGCAATAGCTTTCCTTTTTATTTTACGGTCGATCTGTTTCCGGAAATATCAACCCTGTATTCAATTCCGTTTTCTATTAATAATCCTTCAGTATCACCTGATGCATGATCAGTATCTATTGCGATAACTTTGCTGTTATAGAAATACTTAACATCATCAACTATCGTATGTCCCACAACAATTTTGTTTACATCAAATATTTTCAGTGTTAAGTTGAGTGAATCTTCTTTAATAGTTTGCTGAACATAACCCCTGTACCAGAATGGGGAATACTTTGACCTGAAAATTGTACTTACAAGCGTATCGCCGCTTTGTTTGGCTGCTTTGCTCCTGAAATAATAATTTCTTGATTTGGTATTAATTTCTTCAATACCGGGATAAAGTAAATTCAATTCTTCCGATATACCCCCATGAAGAAATAAGTATGACCCTATCTTTTGAGCGATATTTTTAGTCTCAAGCCATCTGCCAAGCTCAGTAGTTGGTTTATAAAGGTTTTTGTAATCTTCATCCATAAGCTTTGATGTTTCGAAATATTTTTTCCTGACATAACGAATGTCATCGTTCATATTCATTATTTCATGGTTGCCAAGTATAAAGTGAACGTAGCCCCCGTTTTTTACAGCTTCCTGCTCAAGGTGATAAATGAACCAGAGGCATTCAGTAACATTCAAACCCCTGTCAAAAAAATCACCAACAAGAACCAGGTGTCCGTTGCCGAATACCCATTGATTACCGGTATTTATTACACCGTTATTAATAAGAAA
The DNA here is from genome assembly GCA_017303675.1 of Ignavibacteria bacterium. Classification (NCBI taxonomy): domain Bacteria; kingdom Pseudomonadati; phylum Ignavibacteriota; class Ignavibacteria; species Ignavibacteria bacterium. The sequence goes on along the minus strand of JAFLBX010000001.1, from coordinate 391,935 downwards.
ATCTCTGAACGCAGCGAAATTACCTTCAATATCAGAAATTGCTATCAGCTTTTCCGGCATTTCGAAAACGCATCTTTCGTTGATTAATGTATCTTTGAGCTGAGTTGCAAATGAAAGAGATTCATTGATATTACATGTTATTGATCTGCCTTTTATATTTTTATCAGTTGAATCAGTTTTAACATAGAAACCGTTTGTACCTTTTAGAACCTGCTTTATTATTGCAGAATTATTCCTGTAAATTATATATGGGCCGTCAAAATCTGTAGTTGATATATCCGTTGTATCGTCATTTGAGTTAAAGATAACAGTTTGACCTGTAAAAGTAACCGGCTGAAACAGCAGAAAAAATAATAGGTAAATATACCGATGTTTCATTCAATAGTCTTTTAATCACATATAATATTATTCAAAAATAATGAAAATATCTTATCAATAATCCATAAAAAAAGGCGTTCATTAAAATGAACGCCTTTAATATCAGGTGCATGTTTTATTTTACTATTACCATCTTCTTTACATCTTTAAAAACTACACCGCCGTTTATTGTGCTTGCAGTTAATTCATAATAATAAACCCCTGAAGCAAGTTCAGTTCCGTTAAAATCTGCAGTATATACCCCGGGTTCACTATATCCATTATATAATTCATTAACCAGCTTTCCGGTGATATCAAAGATATTCAAAGTAACATTTGAAGTTTTCGGTATTTCAAACTTTATATTTGTAACCGGGTTAAATGGATTCGGGTAGTTCTGCTGAAGGGAAAAAACCTTAGGCAGTATGCCGGTATTTATAGAAATCCCGATGGTTCCCGGTACAACACCTGCTGTAGTAGTGCCTGTTTTCAATACTATATCATTGTTCGGGTCAAAAGCAAAAGCAGTTGGCTGCCTGTTGAATGTCCAGATCCATATCTGGTTATTTGTTGTGTTATCTACCCGGAAGGTTGAATCAGGTCCAGAAGCAAAAGTTATTTTTACTGTCAAAGGCATTCTGTGAAACGGCGTGTTTGACTGGGTCTGCTTTGCCTGGAATCCGACATTCCAGCTTCCGTTTCCGAGATCTGCAAACTGGTACAGGTTTGCGTAAACCGGGTGATTAGGCTGTTTGACCCATTGGTCCATGAACCATGATAGGTCCTGTCCTGCAACCTGGCTTATCTTTGCTGTGAAATCATCTGTTGTTGCAGATTTATATTTAAACTCGGCAGTATCCATTGCATAACCGCGCAAACAATTAAAGAAAACATTGGTATCATTAAGCACATATCTAAGCATATGCAATACACATGCTCCTTTATTATAAGTTATTGCTGTATTATACAGGGTATTGATATCAGGTGTTACTACAGCCCACTGCGGATTATATATCGGCCAGCCCGGGTTACTGTTAAGATAAGCGGCAGCTGTGGTATTTATATCATTTTTATACGCAGTATAACCTCCGGTTTTTTCGTACCATAAAGATTCACAGTAAGTTGCAAATCCTTCATTCAGCCAAACATCCGCCCAAGTAGCGCAGGTCACAAGGTCTCCAAACCATTGATGTGCGTATTCGTGAGAAACAAGGTTTTCATTCCAGCAATTAGGGCATAATGTAGAAAGTGTCTGGTTTTCCATTCCAGCCCAGTTAAAACCCGGAGCAGGAGCAGTTGCAAATCCGTTTTTTTCAAATCCGTGCTCACCGAATTTCTGTGAAAAGTATGTGGTCATATTCACAAGCGCTGATTGCATTGCTGTTGGATTTTCTCCTGCATTAAAATAAAATCTCAGGGGAATACTGTCTGCTGGATTTGAAATTTTAGGCCAGTAAACTATATTCAGATTATAATTTACCTTACCCGTAAGTACCACAAGATAAGTGGCAACAGGGTCACGGCTTACCCAGTGATAATACAAAGTATCACCTGTTAAAGTTGAATCGTTTAGCTTGCCGTTTGAACCAATTTTTACATTAGCCGGTACTTTTACGGTAATATCTACTGTTGCTTTATCAGAGGGTTTATCCCAGCATGGGAACCACTTGCGCGCTCCTTCCGGAGGAGCATCTGTAAAAAACCCGCCGTTACCTGTATAAATAGAACCGTCATTTACATTATTGTGTGAGTAATTTACAAGCACTTCGGTAATTTCCCCGGGATTATATACACGGTTTAATGTAATATTCAGAATATTTCCTGTATGAGTGAAAGAAACACCGCTTAAACCAACAGAGCTTACTGTAATGGATGTATTTATTGCATTCAGATTAATTGAGCTTAATGCAGTATCAATTCTGAATTTCACTATCACGCTTCCTGTGAATGATCTGGGGAATGGTGTAATAAAACAGCTTCTGATATCCAGGTTCAGCTTGTAATCAAGCACATCAAATGAGTGTTTCGGAGAGTTAGGGGAATCACCCGCATAAAAGTTATGTATCATTGATCTTTTTCTTTCAGAACAAAGATCAGAACCTCTTTTTTGAACTTCCTGTGAGAAAAGTGCCGGCACAAGAATGAGAGCTGTTAAAATGTAAAATATGAATTTCATTTAATATTATATTATTTCCTTTGGATGGATTTTTCTTAAAATAACTCTTTTTTGATGACAAAAAAAGGCGTTCAAATTAATGAACGCCTTTAGATATTTATTTATATTAACTATTTTATCAGCTGAAAGATCAGCAAATAAAATAATACCCGCGTTATTTTACCAATACCATTTTTCTCACATCTTTAAAAATAACTCCGCCGTTTTCTGAGCTTGCTGTGATTTCGTAGTAATATACTCCTGATGCCAGCCTGGATGCATCGAAATCTGCTGTATATTTACCCGGATCGCTTAAGCCGCTGTATATTTCACTAACGCCTTTTCCTGTTACATCGTATACTCTTAATGTAACAAATGAACGTTTCGGAATATCAAACCTGATATTTGTTACCGGGTTGAACGGGTTAGGATAATTTTGCTGTAATGCAAATACAGTGGGCAGCTCGTTATTTGTTGATGATATTCCGGTAACCCCCGGTACAGTACCTGCAACAGTTGAACCGGTTTTTAAAACTATATCGTTATTCGGGTCAAATGCGAATGCAGTTGGCTGACGGTTAAAGGTCCATATCCAGATCTGGCTGTTTGCAGTATTATCAACCCTGAAAGTAGTATCAGAGCCGGTTGCGAAAGATATCCTTAATGTTAACGGCATACGGTGGAATGGAGAATTGGATTGAGTTTGTATTGCCTGGAAGCCAACTTTCCACGTTCCATTGCCGTTATTATAAAACTGGTATACATTTCCATATACAGGATGGTTCGGCTGTTTTACCCACTGGTTAATGAACCAGGATAGATCCTGTCCGTAAACCTGGCTGATCTTTGCTGTAAAATCATCTGTTGCAGCTGATTTATGTTTAAAGTTTGCTGTATCAGTAGCATAGCCTCTTATCATGTTAAAGAATACATTTGTATCATTGACAGTATAGCGAAGCATATGGAGTACACATGCTCCTTTATTATAAGTTATCGCTGTATTAAAAAGTGTATTTGTATTCGGAGTATTTACTGCCCACTCCGGATTATACATAGCCCAACCCGGGTTTGAGCTTAAGTAACCGCTGGCATCTGAGTTTATATCGCTTTTATATGAAGAATAGCCTCCGGTTTTTTCATACCAAAGCGCTTCGCAATATGTTGCAAAACCTTCGTTAAGCCATATATCTGCCCAGGTAGCAGGTGATATCATATCGCCAAACCACTGGTGTGCAAATTCATGTGAAATTAAATTTTCGCTCCAGCAGTTGGCACATAATGTTGTTAAAGTTTGATTTTCCATTCCTCCCCAGGTAAAACCTGATGCCGGGGCTGTGGTAAAACCATTTTTTTCAAAACCGTGTTCGCCGAACTTCTGTGAAAAATATGTGATCATATTAGGGAACATATTCATCATAGCAGCCGGATTTTCACCTGAGTTATAGTAAAACCTGATAGGTACCAGATCTGACGGATTTGAAATCTTTGGCCAATATATGATATTTAAATTGTAATTAACTTTACCTGTCAGAACTGTTAAATATGTTGTAACTGGATCCCTGCTTACCCAGTGATAATATAAAGTATCACCGGTTAATGTTGAATCATTCAGTCTGCCGTTTGAACCTATTTTTACATTTGCCGGCACTTTTAATGTAATATCAACTGTGGCTTTATCAGATGGCTTATCCCAGCAGGGGAACCATTTGCGTGCACCTTCAGGTTCTGCATCTGTGAACAACCCGCCATTGCCTGTATAAAAAGCGCCGTCACTCACATTATTGTGAGAGTAGTTTATCAATACTTCCGTTACTTCACCGGGATTGTATGTTCTGTTTAATACTATATTCAGAATATTATTTGTATGCGTAAATGAAACCCCGCTAAGACCGACTGAGCTGATTACCAATGATGTATTTACTGCATTCAGGTTTATATTGTTAAGTGCAGTATCAATTCTGAATTTTACTATTATACTGCCTGTAAAGCTTTTGGGATATGGAGAAATAAAACAATTTCTGATATCCAGGTTCATTTTATAATCCAGTACATCAAATGTATGTTTCGGAGAATTTGGTGAGTCGTGATCTAAAGATGTATGAGGGAGCGACATTTTCCTTTCAGAACATAGCTCACTTCCTCTTTTGAGCGGCATTTGTGAGAACAATGTGCCTGTCAGCAAGAGTGTGATTATCAGAATGTAGATATTGGGTTTCATAGCATTAATATTAATTTTAGAAACAAAATTTTTTTAAAAATAATACATTTTATGCCATAAAACCTATGATTTGCGTCATAATATATCGGCAATAAAAGTGATATTTTTGAAGTGTAAGATGGATAGTTTTTTGAGCAAATTTTGGTAATTTTGCATTAAATTATGTAAAATTATCAAAGGAAACAGTAAACTATGAAAAAGTTCAATCCCGTTAATACCAACCCGGCTAAAACCAAGCTTTTAGAGACATTTGAAAATTCCTTTCCGAATCGAAATTATCTTATTATTCATCGTGCTAATGAATTTACTTCAGTTTGCCCCAAAACTGGCCAGCCGGATTTTGGCATTATCAGTATATCTTATATTGCGAACAAAAAATGCGTAGAGCTCAAATCACTAAAATTTTACCTGCAGTCTTTTCGAAATGAAGGTATTTTTTATGAAAACGTTACCAACCGGATCCTTGAAGATCTTGTTGGTATATTAAAGCCCAAATGGATGGAAGTAAAAGGTGAGTTTTCCGTAAGAGGCGGCGTAAACTCTACCATTATTGCCCGTCATGGCAAAATAAAAAATGAAAACACTTGATAAAAAAAGTCTTGATAAGCTCATCCAGTCACTTAAAAACGATGGTTATGTAACAATTGGACCCTTACTGAAAAACGGCGCAATAGTTTATGATGAAATAAACAGCGTGAAAGATCTGCCGGCCGGATTTACAGATGAACAGGCTTCCGGTAAATATAAGCTTAACAGCACAGGCAATGATCTTCTATTCTCTTACAATGTTGGTCCTCAATCCTGGAAAAAATTTTTATTCCCCTCACGCCTTAAATTATGGTCAGCCCAAAAGAACGGCAAAAGCTTTGATATCAAACACAATGGCGAAGCTCATAAAAAATTCGCATTTATTGGTGTAAGATCATGCGAGCTAAATGCAATTCTTATCCAGGATAAAGTTTTTATGAACGGCTCATTCACAGACTCCCATTACAAGGCGATCAGAGATAACATTTTTATTGTTGCAGTTAACTGTACAAAAGCAGGGGCTACCTGCTTCTGCGCTTCCATGAATACAGGCCCAAAAGCTCACATTGGCTATGATATTGCTGTTACTGAAGTATCAGCAGGCAAAGATCATTATTTTACTGCAGAAGATGGATCCGCAAAAGGTAAAAAGCTTCTTGCCGCCCTTGAAGCGCCTGCAGCATCAGCTGAACAGAAAAAAACTGCTGAGGATGCTGTTAATGCAGCTGCAGAAAAAATGGGAAGAAAGCTGAATACAAAGGGGATCAAAGAGCTTCTCTATAAGAATTTTGATCATCCTGTGTGGGAAGAGACAGCGGCAAAATGTTTAAGCTGCGCTAACTGCACACTTGTTTGCCCAACCTGTTTCTGTTCAACAGTTGAAGATGTTACAGATCTTACCGGAAATCATACCGAGCGCTGGAGGCAGTGGGATTCATGTTTTAATCTTGAATACTCAAAAGTAGCCGGGGGTAATTTCCGTACTACATCTAAGGCCAGGTACAGGCAGTGGATGACCCATAAGCTTGCTTCATGGGAAGAACAGTTCGGCATATTAGGCTGCGTGGGCTGCGGCAGGTGTATTACCTGGTGCCCAGTCGGTATCGATATTACAAAACAGGCTGAACAGATTAGAAGTACTCACAGAAATTAAATTGAATAAATAAGTAATTTCATTTAACTAAAACAATAAAACAATGGAAGACCTATCAGGAATTTTAAAACAGCATCCATTTATCGAAGATCTTAGTGAGGAGTACGTTAAGCAGATAACAGGCTGTGCCTCAAATGTAGTTTTTCACGAAAATGATATAATATTCAAAGAAGGTGAAAAAGCAGAGAAATTTTACCTGATAAGAACAGGAATGATAGCACTGGAATTCAACGGAAGAGATAAAGGAATGATACGTATTGAAACTATAGGACCGGGACAAATGCTTGGTTGGAGCTGGCTTGTTTCTCCTAATATATGGCATTTTACTGCACATGTAATAGAAGAAGTAAGAGCTATTGCAATGGATGGAGAATGTTTAAGGAAAAAATGCGAGAAAGATACAAAAATGGGTTATGAGATGTATAAACGGTTCTCTTTGCTGCTCGAGCAAAGGCTTCAGTCAGCCAGGCAGCAGCTTTTAAAAGCAATAACGAATACCTGAAAAAGAAAAATTAATTTGCGGTTATTTAATGGAAAAGATAATAGAAAAAACAAGGACACAGGCAAAAGCAGACCCGATGCTTCCTTTTACAATGAAAGTAAAGAAACACTTTTGGGAAACCGAGGATACTTTCACCATTATACTTGAACCGGATGAAGAAAGGGAGCTTGGGTTCCATTTCAAGCCCGGGCAGTTCAATATGCTTTATAAATTCGGGCTTGGTGAATCCGCTATTTCCATAAGCTCTGATTCATCCAAAACAAATACTATTTCCCATACAATTCACAAAGTTGGTTATGTAACAAGCGCACTTTCACAGCTTAAAAAAGGTGATGTTATCGGAGTGCGCGGACCTTTCGGTTCAAGCTGGCCTGTGGATGAAGCAAAAGGCAAAGATGTTATCATAGCAGCAGGCGGTATAGGGCTCGCTCCGTTAAGACCTGCACTATATTATATCTTTAAACACAGAAAAGAATACGGAAGGGTTGTGCTGCTCTATGGTTCACGCACCGGGCTTGATATGCTGTACAGGGTAGAGCTGGAAGAGTGGGAAAAGAAGCATAACATAGAGATACTTATTACTGTTGACAGGGGCGACAGCTCATGGCGCGGTAATATAGGCGTGGTAACAAACCTTTTCACAACAATTAAAATAGATGCGCGTTCTACGCTTGCAATGGTATGCGGACCGGAAATTATGATGAAGTTCACAATTGATGAATTAAAAAAAGCCGGACTTGCTGAAAGCAGTATTTATCTTTCTATGGAAAGAAATATGAAATGCGCAGTAGGATTCTGCGGGCATTGCCAGTACGGGCCAAACTTCATATGTAAAGATGGTCCCGTCTTCAATTTTTCAAAGGTTAAGAAAATTTTTGATATCTGGGAATTGTAATTATGAAAAACAAAAAACCAAAATTAGCAGTATTTAAACTTTCATCCTGTGATGGCTGCCAGCTTTCACTGCTTGATGCTGAAGATGAATTACTTGATGTACTGGGAAAAATTGAAATTGCATATTTCCCCGAAGCTTCCCGGAAAATGATGCCCGGCCCGTATGATATAGGACTTGTTGAAGGCAGTATTACCAATCCTGATAATGTTGAAATGATCCGCGAAATACGCAAACAGTGTAAATTCCTTATAACTATCGGAGCATGTGCTACTTCCGGAGGTATTCAGGCTTTAAAGAACTGGAAGGATGTTAAGGAATTTACCAAGATAGTTTATGCGAACCCGCATTTTATTTCTACTCTTGATAGGTCTCTGCCGGTAGGCTCTTTTGTACATATCGATTATGAGCTGAGGGGCTGCCCTATAAATAAATACCAGCTTATAGAAGTTATAAATGCATTCTTAAACAACAGGAAACCGAATATTCCCACTAATAGTGTTTGCAGTGAGTGCAAGCTCAACGGGAATATTTGTGTAATGGTATCGCAGGCAAAGCCGTGCCTCGGGCCGGTAACACAGGCAGGATGCGGAAGCCTTTGCCCCTCTTATAACCGCGGCTGTTTTGGATGCTACGGTCCCATGGATTCAGCCAATACATCACCACTGGCAAAGCAGTTTAAGGCAATGGGCCAGACCAATTTTGAGATAATGTCCTTATTCAGAAGCTTTAACGCATATGCAGAGCAGTTCAGAAAAGAGAGTGAAGTTTATGAAAAATAAGACCATAAAAGTTGATTATCTTGCCAGGGTTGAAGGCGAAGGTGCTTTATATATTAAGATAAAAGGCGGTGAAGTTGCTGATATCAAACTGAAGATCTTTGAACCGCCGAGATTCTTCGAAGCGTTTCTGCGGGGAAGGTCTTACAGTGATGCTCCGGATATTACTGCAAGAATTTGTGGCATTTGCCCTGTGGCATATCAAATGGCTGCTGTGCATGCAATTGAACAGGCTTTTGGTGTTAGGGTAACAGGTCAACTCCGAGAGTTGAGAAGGCTGCTTTACTGCGGTGAGTGGATAGAAAGCCATGTGCTTCATCTTTATATGCTTCATGCACCTGATTTCCTCGGATACCAGGATGTTGTTCAAATGGCAAAAGACCATCCGCAGGCTGTTAAAAATGCGCTAAGGATGAAGAAGATAGGCAACGAAATAATGCGGGTTATCGGAGGGAGAGAGATACACCCTATAAATGTGAAGGTCGGCGGTTTTTACCGTGTACCTGAAAAAAAAGAGCTGCTTGATATGGTGGATGATATCAAGTGGGCAAGGGATGCGGCAGTTGATACTGTGAAGTTTGTTTCAAAGCTTGATTTCCCTGATTTTCACCAGGATTATGAATCAGTTTCACTGGTTCACCCTGATGAATACCCGTTTAATGAAGGAAGGATCGTTTCAAGCAAAGGAATTGATATACTTCCTGAAGAATATGATTTTAATTTTACAGAAGAGCATGTAGAGCATTCAAATGCACTGCACTCCAAAGTAAGGCAGCGCGGTAATTATCTGGTTGGACCGGTTGCAAGGTATAATCTGAATTACGATAAGCTGACCCCGCTGTGCAAGCAGGCTGCAAAAGATGCAGGTATGGGCAAGACCTGCGATAACCTTTTCAAAAGCATTACTATACGCGGAATTGAAACAATTTATGCCTGCGAAGAAGCGCTCAGGATAATTGCACAATACGAAAAGCCGGAAGTCCCGGCTATCAGTTACAAAGTCAGGGAAGCAACCGGGTATGCAGCAACAGAAGCTCCCAGGGGTTTGATCTATCACAGGTACAGAATAGATAATAATGGCTTGATAGAGGATGCGAAGATTGTGCCGCCTACTTCACAGAACCAGAAAACCATTGAAAATGATCTGAGGAATTTCATTCCAGCTCATATTAATTTACCCGAAGCTGAGCTGGTTTGGAAATGTGAACAGGCTGTAAGGAATTATGATCCGTGCATTTCTTGCGCTACTCACTTCCTTACTTTGCATGTTGAGAGGGAATAAAATTTTTTATGTTTCACCGGAAGTATGATTAACCGGAACTCTGAATTGAGTGAACATATCAGGCTGAAAGTGGTATCAGAAATTGAAAACGAAAAAGATCCTGGTTGCAGGAATAGGCAACAGTTTCAGGTGTGATGACAGGGCAGGTTTGCTTGTCTGTGATCTGATTGAAGATGCGTTAAACGGCTCGCCTTTAAATCCCGTTATAGAAATAAAAAAACTATCAGGCGAAGGTGCTGAGCTTATTCAGGAATGGGAAAACTATAATATAGTTTTCCTTGCAGATGCATCGCGTAATTTTGGAAATCCCGGAAAAATAACCAGGATTGATACTGCTGATACACCTTTACAACAGGATTATTTCCATTATTCTTCCCACAATTTCAGTCTTGCTGAAGCTGTAGAGCTTGCGCGCAGGATAAACCGGCTTCCGGAAAGGTTAATTGTATATGCAATTGAAGGAGATAACTTTAGTTACGGGCTTGATCTTTCTTATGAAGTTGAGCTTGCATGTTTAAGCACTGCCAGAAAGATACTTGAGGAAATTATATATATTCCTGAAAAATTCAGTACTTATTGAACGTAAAAATTAATCATTTTTTTTGTTAAACTATATTTTAATATTACGCTGTTTAAATAATAAATCAATATGTTAATTAAGAAAATAGTTCTGCCATCAGATGATAATCGCTGGAAGTTAATTAATGCTACTATGAAACGTCATGGATACCAGCCTAACTGTTTGATAGAAACACTACATACAGTACAGGAAACATTCGGCTATCTTGATGAAGTATCATTAAAATTTGTAGCATTTGCTTTAAAGGTCCCATTAAGCTCGGTTTATGGAGTCGCAACATTTTATAATTTCTTTAATCTTAAGCCGCAGGGTAAACATACCTGTGTTGTATGCCTGGGTACAGCCTGCTATATAAAAGGCACCAATGATATTGCCGAAAGAATAAAGAAGGAATACAGCCTGGCAATGGGAAAGACTACCGAAGACGGAATGTTATCCCTGCTATCGGCCAGATGCCTTGGAGCATGCGGCATAGCCCCGGCTGTAGTTATTGACGGAGAAGTTCACGGGAATTTAACAACAGAGCAAACTATCAATACATTAAGGAGCCTGACAAATGATAATTGAAGAACTTATAGAATATGCCGAAAAGCTGAACCTGCGTGAAAAAAAGGGCAAGCATGAAATAAAGGTTTGTTCTGCTGCAGGCTGTTTATCGTTAAAAAGCGAAGCTGTTACAGAAGAGCTTAGAAAAAAGATAGCTGAGCTTGGGCTTGAAGAAGAATGCTCAATTAAACCTGTAGGCTGCCTGGGCTTATGCAGTAAAGGTCCGCTTGTTACAATTGATAAAGATAATAAGGTATACCAGGAAGTTAAAGCTGAGCAGGCTTCTGAAATTATAGAAAAATTAAAAATTGAACCTGAAAAGGAATCAGATCATTTCTTTACCCGTCAGCAAAAAATAGTTCTTGAAAACAGCGGACAGGTTGACCCGGAAAAAATACAGGATTATATATTAAGAGACGGATATAAAGCTCTTCATGAAGTACTCGAGCTTACCCCGCAGGAAGTTATTGATGAAATCACTTTAAGCGGCTTAAGAGGAAGAGGCGGTGCAGGTTATCCAACCGGATTGAAATGGAGCACTGTAGCAAAGACAGGTAAAGTTAAAAAGTATGTTATCTGCAACGCTGATGAAGGTGATCCGGGCGCATTTATGGATAGAAGCGTTCTTGAAGGAGATCCGCACAGGGTACTTGAAGGAATGGCAATAGCCGCTTATGCTGTAGGTGCTGATGAAGGATATATTTATTGCAGGGCAGAATACCCGCTTGCCATCAAGAGATTAAAAAATGCCATCAAACAGGCAGAGCGTGCCGGTGTAATGGGTAAAAATATTTTCGGCACTACCTTTACTTTTACCGTTGATCTGAGAATAGGAGCAGGAGCATTTGTATGCGGAGAGGAAACTGCGCTTATCGCTTCCATTGAAGGCAAACGCGGGCAGCCCAGGCCGCGCCCTCCGTATCCAGCCGAAGTAGGGCTTTGGGGCTCACCTACTTTAATTAATAATGTTGAAACATATGCTAACATTGCGCCAATTATCCGCAATGGCGGTGAATGGTATTCTGCTATTGGTACAGAAAAGAGCAAGGGCACGAAAGTTTTTGCGCTTGCAGGCAAGATACAAAACACCGGACTTATTGAAGTACCTATGGGTATTTCGCTCCGCGAAGTGATATTTGATATCGGAGGCGGAATCCCTGATGGTAAAAAATTCAAAGCAGTACAAACAGGCGGACCTTCAGGCGGATGCATTCCAGAGCAGTTCCTAGATAATCCCATCGATTACGAATCATTGAGCAAGCTTGGTTCGATCATGGGTTCCGGCGGTATGATCATAATGGATGAAACCTCCTGTATGGTGGATGTTGCGAAGTATTTTCTTGATTTCACTAAAGATGAATCATGCGGAAAGTGCGTACCCTGCAGAGTTGGTACAGTACAGCTCTATAATATCCTTGACCGTATTTCAAAAGGTGAAGGTACTATGGAAGATCTCTATGAGCTGGAAGATCTTTGTGACCTGGTAAAAAATACCAGCTTATGCGGACTTGGACAGGCAGCACCCAACCCGGTTTTAAGTACGCTGCAGTATTTCAGAGATGAATATGTTGCCCATATTATTGATAAAAAATGTCCGGCCGGTGTATGTAAAATTCACGAACATGCCGGAAAAAAGAAAAGTGAGGTGATGGAATAATGGTAACACCCGGAAAAAAAGTAAAAACATTTACAATAGACGGCAAAGATGTAAGCGGCACCGAAGACCAGACAGTTATTGAAGTTTGCCGTGAAAACAATATTGAAATTCCCACTTTGTGCCACCTTGACGGCTTAACTGAAGTTGGCGCCTGCAGGCTGTGCCTTGTTGAAATTAAAGGCTCAAATAAGCTTCTGCCGGCATGTGTAACAAAGGTTGCTGAAGGAATGGAAGTATTAACCGCCAGCGACAGGCTTAAAAATTACAGGATAAAGATTCTCGAGCTGTTTTTTTCTGAAAGAAACCATATTTGTTCGGTTTGTGTATCCAACGGTATCTGTGAGCTACAGAATCTTGGGCAGAAGCTTGGTATGACTCATGTACATTATCCGTACCTATTCCCTAAAGTTAATGTGGATGCTTCGCATGAAAGATTTGTATTAGATCATAACAGGTGTATATTATGCACAAGGTGTGTAAGAGTATGTGATGAAATAGAAGGCGCTCATACATGGGATATTATGGGCAGGGGAATAGAATCCATGGTAATTACTGACCTGAATAAACCATGGGGTGATTCTGATTCTTGCACAAGCTGCGGTAAATGTATTGCGGTGTGCCCTACCGGTGCTCTTGTTGAAAAGTATAAAAATGCTGTCGATAAAACATCTAAATATAAAAAAGATAAGTTAAAATTCCTTCCTTACCTAACAACTATGAGAGAGGTTAAAAATGAGCAAAGTTAGTGAAGATATTATAAACAATAAGGCGGATGATAATACAACATCAGCTAAAGTAAAAGCTGCAACAGTATGGCTTGATGGCTGCTCTGGCTGCCACATGTCTTTCCTGGATATGGATGAAAGGATCATAGAGCTGCTGCAAAAAGTAGACTTATGTTATTCTCCGCTGGTTGATCACAAGGATTTTCCTGATATGGTGGATCTAACCCTGGTTGAAGGTGCAGTCAGCAGCCATGAAGATCTGGAGAAGATTAAAAAGGTTCGTGAACACACCAAAATACTGGTTTCACTCGGAGATTGCGCTGTTACAGCTAATGTTCCTTCCATGAGGAACCCCTTCGGTGTAAAGGCTATTATGAACCATGCTTATGTAGAAACTGCAGTAACAAAAGATATCATACCTAATGAAGTTGTTCCTGAGCTGTTTGAGTATTCCAGGCCGGTGCATAATTTTGTGAAGGTGGATCTTTTTCTGCAGGGCTGCCCGCCGCCTGCGGATGCGATCTACTTTTTATTAACGGAATTACTCGAAGGAAGAATGCCCGATCTTACAAAAGTATCAAGGCTTGGTAAATAGCATATACTGTTTAGAAGCACAAATTCAGAAATTATGAAAGAATCCAATAATATGTATAAAACAATAACAATAGACCCGATAACCAGAATTGAAGGTCATTCAAAAATAACTATTCATCTTGATGATGAAGGCAAAGTTGCAGATGCAAGATTCCATGTAACACAGTTCCGCGGTTTTGAAAAATTCTGCGAAGGAAGGCCGTTTTATGAAATGCCTTCATTGATGGCGAGAACCTGCGGCATATGCCCGGTGAGCCATCTGATAGCCGGTGCCAAAGCCTGCGATGATATACTGGCCGTAAGGCTTCCTGATGCTGCAATTATGCTGAGAAGGATCATTAATCTTGCGCAGATTATCCAGTCACATGCTCTCAGCTTCTTTTATCTTTCTTCGCCTGATATAGTTCTTGGGCTTGATTCACCGGTTGCCGATAGAAACCTGGCAGGTATTGTAAAATCCAACCCGGAGCTTGCTAAAAACGGTATATTGCTCCGTAAATTCGGGCAGAAAATTATTGAGCTGCTCGGCGGAAAAAGAATTCATCCTTCATGGGTAATTGCAGGCGGCGTAAGCACACAGCTGACTGAAGACCAGCGAAAAACAATGCTTGAGTCGATTCCGGAAGCACTGAAGGCAATTCAATGGACACTTGATACTGTTAAGCCGCTTCTTGAAACATTCAGGGAAGAAATGAGAACTTTCGGTAATTTCCCCTCGCTTTTCATGGGTTTGGTAAATGAAAATAATGAGCTTGAGCATTACAGCGGAAAATTAAGGATCGTTGACAGTGTAGGAAATATTATTGCCGATAAGCTGGACCCTCAAAAATATTATGAATACATTGAAGAAAAAGTCGAGCCATGGACATACATGAAATTCCCTTATTATAAACCGCTTGGCTATCCCGAAGGTACTTACAGGGTAGGACCGCTTGCAAGGCTTAATATAATTGACAGGTGCGGTACCCCGCTTGCTGACCAGGAGTGGGCAGAATTCCGTGACCTGGAGCGCGGTGCAGTTTTAAGCTCTTTCCACTATCATTTTGCAAGGCTTATAGAAATACTTTACGGAATTGAAAAAATAAAAATGCTGCTGGATGACGAAAAGATATTGAGCTCTCATTACCGTGCATTTGCTGAGCCCAATAATTTTGAAGGAGTAGGCGTAAGTGAAGCTCCCAGGGGAACGTTAATGCATCATTATAAAATTAATGAACAGGGACTTATAACATGGTCTAATATGATAATTGCAACCGGTCACAATAACCATGCAATGAATAAGGGCATACTGCAGGCTGCAAAACATTTTATTAAGCATGATAAGCTGAACGAAGGTATGACCAACCGTGTGGAAGCTGTAATAAGATGTTATGACCCCTGTCTAAGCTGTTCAACTCATGCTGTTGGCAAAATGCCTATGAAGATACAGCTTTTTAACAGCAGCAATGAAAAAATTGATGAGATGGTAAGGAACTGAAAAATTTGGATAAAATACTTGTAATAGGTTACGGCAACTCTTTAGCAGGTGATGATGCACTGGGTTTTTATACAGTAAGCGAGCTGCTGGGAACGGTAATGCCTGAAAATACCAGCGTGAAATATATCCACCAGCTTATGCCTGAACATTCCCTGGATTTTACAAATTATGATAAGCTGATCTTTATTGATGCTGAAGCATCATTGATTCCGGGAGAGTTAAAATACAGGAAAATCTTGATGGAAGACCTCAAAAATACGGCGGTTACGGCACATGAATTCACACTGGATACCATTCTTTTAATGGGGTACTGGCTTTACGGTAAAATGCCTGAAATTCACCTGCTGACTGTAACCGGCACCAATTTTGAAACCGGCGAAAATATCACTCCCGCTGTAAAAAGCAGGATACCGGAAGTAATTGATATGATATTTTCAATTATTAATCAAAATGAAGCAGCCGTTACAGGGGCAATGCTGTAAAGATAAATTTCTGCACTTATTTTTGCAGATCGATATATTAAATTATACTGAGTAACATTAATATCTGTAACTTATTAATGTTATTCAGTATTTTTATAATTATGCCGGAATTACTTCACCCTGCTTATTATAAAATAATTACCCGGCAATTTATAGTTTAATTCCACTTCGGCTCAATACCCCCGGATCTTCATTAAGTTCCTCATACATCTATTGTACCATAAATCATATTCTTCAGCTTTATTGGTTAATTTTTTTTATTTTATATTTTAACTAATTAATATTATTGTAATCGTTCTTTTTAAAGCTGAAGCTGCCGTAAATAATATCTTAACTTTAGTTTAAATTTATATCCTGAAAATTAAAAGATCAAAGGAGAATTCTGCTTTATGGATAGATCCATATTTGCCGAATCCTTTGCACTGGATAATGCAGCTAAAGATATTGTTGAAATACGCAGAAGAATTAAGTACGAAAGTGAGCTAGATAAGAGCTTCAGAAATAAGATCGCAGAATCAGCACATGGTGAGCAGTTGTTCAGCTGTATTCAGTGCGGCACATGCTCTGCAGCATGCCCCGTAAGCCATTACATGGATTATACTCCCAGGAAAATAATCCAGATGGTAAGGGAAGGATTCAAAGAAGAAGTTTTAACATCATCAACAGTATGGCTGTGCGCCTCATGCTATGCATGCACTGTTGAGTGCCCCAAAGGCATAAAGATAACCGATGTAATGTATGCCCTCAAAAGAGAGGCGATTGCAAGTAATGTATATCCTAAAAAATCCCCTGCATCAATTTTAGCAAACAATTTCTTTCAGCAGGTATTAAACAACGGCAGGAACAGTGAAGGTCCGCTGCTGATGAAAATTTATCTGAAAACCAATCCTTTAATGCTGTTTAAAAATATGATACTGGGCTTTAAGCTCTGGAAGCGGGGAAGGATATCTGTTAAAACAGAAAGGATCAAAGATAAAAAAGCACTTAAGAAGCTGCTTGAAAGTGTAGAAGAAAACAAGAGATCAAATGCAGCAGAGCTTCCTGCAGGTATGAAAGGAGCTGCTGTATGAAATATATATATTACCCGGGCTGTTCGTTAAAAAGCACCGGAAAGCTGTACGAAGAGTCTTTGCTGGCAGTTTTTGATGCGCTGGAAATGGATTATGTTGAGCTTGATGACTGGAACTGCTGCGGAGCAACTGCATATATGGCTGTTGATGAAAGAAAAGCATTTGTGCTTGCAGCTAGAAATCTTGCGCTGGCAGAAGAACAGCTTAAAAATGAACCTGAAGTTAATATAGTATCACCCTGCAGCGCCTGTTATATGATACTTCTTAAAACCCAGAAGTTCCTCGAAGATCACCCGGAAGATAAGGCTGCAGTTACAAAAGCATTAAAAGAATCCGGGCTTAACTATACAGGTAAAGCCAGGGTACGGCATCCGATTGATGTGCTTGTAAATGATATCGGTGAACAGGAAATAACCAAACGGATCAAAAAACCATTAAAAGGCATCCGTGTTGCTTCCTATTATGGCTGTCAGACAGTAAGGCCATATTCAACTTTTGACGACCAGAGAAACCCTGTAACTATGGACAGAATCTTTAAAGCTGCCGGTGCTGAAATAGTTGACTGGACAATGAAAACAAGATGCTGTGGCGCAAGCTTAACTGGAACAATTCAGGAAGTTGCATTGCCTTTGAGCTATATCATTCTGCATGAAGCCAAAAAACGCAGGGCTGATGTGGTTACTACTGCCTGTTCTTTATGCCAGTTCAACCTTGAGTGTTACCAAGATGATATGAATAAAAAATTTAAAACAGATCTTAAAATTGATGTAATTTATTTTACACAGTTACTTGGTATTGCTTTGGGTATAGATCCTGACAAGCTGGGAATACACAGGCTGTTTGTACAGCCCGAAGATATTTATAAAATACTGGAAGGAGGTAACCGCGTTTATGTCTGAAAATAACGTTAAATTCAACGGTTCACCAAAAACCAACGGTTCAGCAAAAGCAGGCAGCACTCCAAAGATAGGTTTTTATGTTTGCCACTGCGGGCACAACATCGCTTCACAGGTTGATGTTGAAGAAGTGCAGAAATTTGCAGCTGCGCTTCCCGGGGTTGCCGTTTCTCGTGATTATAAATACATGTGTTCTGATCCCGGACAGGAGCTTATACAGAAAGATATAAAAGAGCTTGGTCTCAACAGGATAGTTGTTGCATCATGCTCACCGCTTCTGCATGAGCATACTTTCCGCAAGGCTGCCGAAAAAGCAGGTTTGAATCCATACTTTTTCCATATGGTAAATATCCGTGAAAATGTTTCATGGGTACATGATAATAAAGAATCTGCAACACAAAAAGCTAAAGATCTTACCCGCGCGGCTATACAGCGGGTATATTTCCATAAGCCGCTTATTAAAAAATCAGTACCTGTAAACCACGATGTGCTTATAGTTGGCGGGGGAATTGCAGGTATTACTGCTGCGCTTACCATAGCCAATGCCGGCAAGCATGTTTACCTTGTTGAGCGTGAGCCCACTATTGGCGGACATATGGCGATGTTCGATAAAACATTCCCGACCCTAGACTGCGCCGCATGTATTTTAACACCGAAAATGTCAGCGGTAAAATCACATCCCAATATAACACTATGGACATATTCTGAAGTTGAAAAGGTAGAAGGATTTGTGGGCAACTACAAAGTTCAGGTAAAGCGCAAACCTCGCTATGTAATAGAAGAGCTTTGTGTTGGCTGTATGGAGTGCATTGATGCCTGCATATACAAAGAAGCAAAATATCCTGATGAGTTCAACCAAAAGCTCAGCAAACGCAAGCCTATTTATATTCCTTTCCCGCAGGCTACACCGCAGGTGGTGCTCTTCGATCCTGAAACATGTATCGATTTTAAGAGCCACCGCTGCAAAAAAACCTGTATAGAGTCATGTGACAGAAAGGCTATTGACCTGAAACAGGTGCCTGAATACAAAGATATTAATGTTGGCACGGTAATTCTTACAACAGGCTTTAAAACTTATGATGCCGAATTTTCACCGCAATACGGTTACGGAAGATATCCCAATGTTTATACATCGCTTGAAGTAGAAAGGCTTGTTAACGCATCGGGTCCCACAGCTGGTGAAATTGTTACCAAGGATGGTATCAAGCCGAAATCTGTTGGAATAATTCATTGTGTTGGCTCCCGTGACCAGAAGGCGCATAAATGGTGCTCAAAGGTCTGCTGCATGTATTCGTTAAAGCTTGCTCACCTTATAAAGGAGCATACCGGCGCGCAGATTTATAACTTCTATATCGATATGCGCACACCGGGCAAAGGCTACGAAGAATTCTATGATAAGCTTATGACCGAAGGTGTACATTTTGTACGCGGCAGGGTATCTGAAGTAACTGACTGGGCATTGGTTCCTGAAGAGGAGAACAAGCTCACCATAAGGGTTGAAGATACTCTTGTTGGTGTTGTCCGCAGGGTTCCTGTTGATATGGTGGTACTGGCTGTTGGGCTTGAGCCGAGAAAAGATGCAGATGATATAAGGCGAATGTTTAATATATCCTGCTCAAACGAAGGGTGGTTCCTTGAAAGGCATCCCAAGCTTGCACCTGTAAGCACATTTACAGATGGTATCTTCATAGCAGGCGGCTGCCAGGGACCAAAGGACATACCTGACTCTGTTGCTCAGGCAGGCGCTGCTGCTGCTGAAGTGCTCTCGCTAATCAGCGCAGGAAGCATTGAGCTTGAACCTAATACAGCAAGTATTACTGAAGCATACTGCTCTGGATGCAAGTCCTGCATTCCTATCTGTCCGTATTCGGCAATATCATATAACGATGAATCCAAAAAAGCATATATAAATGAAGCTCTGTGCAAAGGCTGCGGAACCTGTGTTGCTGCATGTCCTTCAGGCTCAATTATACAGAACCTCTTTGATGATGAAGAGATATTCAGTGAAATTGACGGCCTGTTAAAATTCGCAGGGCTTGAACTTGAAGAAACGGAGGCAGCACATGCCTGATAAAAATGTAAATAAAAAATTTGAACCCAAAATAGTTGCATTCTTTTGCAACTGGTGCACATACACTGCTGCAGATCTTGCAGGTGTATCAAGGCTTAAGTATGCCCCGAACGTAAGGGTTATACGCATCATGTGTTCAGGAAGGGTTGACCCTCAATTCATACTTCAGGCATTTGCCAGCGGTGCAGATGGTGTACTCATCGGCGGCTGCCACCCCGGAGACTGCCACTATTCAGAAGGTAACTACAAAATGCTGAGGCGGTTCCGCCTGCTAAAGCGTATGCTTAATACGCTTGGAATTGCTGATGAAAGACTGAGGCTTGAATGGATCTCCGCTTCTGAAGGAGAGAAGGTTAAAACCGTTATCAATGAAATGGTTGAACAAGTAAAAGCCCTTGGTCCGCTTTCTATTCCAAAACACATACTGGAAATTAACGAGGAATTAAAACACATTCCCGGTGAAGAAACCGGAAAGGAGGAGCTTGCTCATGCCTGATAAACCGAAAATCGGATTTTACTGGTGCGCTTCCTGCGGGGGGTGTGAAGAATCAGTTGTTGATCTGGCTGAAGATATAGTGATGGTTGCTGATGCTGTTGATATTGTATTCTGGCCGGTTGCTATGGATTTTAAAAGAGCTGATGTTGAAGCCATGGCTGACGGCTCTATACTTGCCACCATGGTTAATGGCGCAATAAGGACTTCAGAGCAGGAAGAAATGGCAAGGCTCATCCGGCAAAAAAGCAAAATTGTAATTGCTTACGGTTCATGTGCGCATATGGGGGGAATTCCATCACTGGCAAATGAATTCACAAGACAGCAAATAATGGAATTTATGTACCAGGAATCTCCTTCTGTTGTTAATCCTGAAAAGACACGACCAATGTTAAGTGTAAAACATAACTCTATGAGCGTTACTCTTCCTGAGATCCGGAATCTTGTCCGCACTCTTGACCAGGTAATTGATGTTGATTATTACCTGCCCGGATGTCCTCCGACACCAAAGCTTTTGAAAGAAGCAGTGTTAACTCTGCTTTCAGGAGAACTGCCTCCAAAGGGAACTGTGCTTTCGCCTGATGAGGCATTATGTGACCAGTGCCCGCGAAAGGAATCAAAACCCGCTGACCTTTCATTCAGGCATTTCTACAGGCCGCATGCAGTGCTGCTTGATAGTACAAAATGCCTGCTTTCACAGGGCGTAATTTGTATGGGTCCGGCAACACGCGCAGGCTGCGAAGCTTTATGTATAAGCGGCAATATGCCATGCAGCGGTTGTTTTGGTCCTACGTCCAGAGTTAAAGATCAGGGTGCAAAAATGCTGTCATCACTTTGTTCAAATATAGAACCGAAGGATGAAAGCGGCATTGATGCTGTTCTTGATGATATTCCTGATCCTGTCGGAACTTTCTACAGGTACGGAATGGCTTCATCTTTACTGAGAAAAAAAATTACGGAGGATGTGTAAATGGATACTGTAATAAAAGAGAAATGGAACGAAGGTCTTACGAAGGCCGATAATGAATACATGAAAACCCGCAGTGTCACAATTGACCCTATTACCAGACTTGAAGGACACGGAAAGATCGACATTTTGCTTGATGAAAAAGGAGAAGTCGAGCATGCTTATTACCAGATACCCGAGATACGCGGCTTTGAAACATTCTGTCTGGGTAGGCCTGCCGAAGAGATGCCCCAGATAACAAGCCGTATTTGCGGCGTATGCCCAACAGCTCATCATATGGCTGCAACAAAGGCACTTGATAGTCTCTACAGCATAGAGCCGCCTCCAACAGCCCGCAAGCTGCGCGAGCTTATTTACAATGCCTTTATGCTCGAAGACCATGCGCTTCATGTTTATATACTTGGCGGACCCGATTTTATAGTTGGTCCCACTGCTGATAAAAGTAAACGTAATGTGCTGGGAGTTATTGAAAAAGTTGGTCTTGAAACCGGAAAGCGCGTTATCGATATGCGCAGAAAGGTAAGGAATATTATTAACTACCTCGGAGGTAAAGTCATACATCCCGTATTTGGTTTGCCGGGTGGTGTTTCAAAAGGGATTGCTCCATCAGACCTTCAGCAGTTCAAGGAGACTGCAAATGAAGCTTTGGAATTTGCAAGGTTTACACTACAGGTTTTCAAAGATATTGTTCTTAAAAATGATGATTATGTTAAAATGATAATTTCTGACGCATATACTCATAAGACCTACTATATGGGAATGGTTGATGCTGATAACAAGGTTAATTTCTATGACGGTAAAATGAGGGTAGTTGATCCGGATGGAAAGGAATTTGTAAAGTTTGAAATAAAGGATTACCTGGAGCACATTGCAGAACGTGTTGAACCATGGAGCTATGTAAAGTTCAATTATCTTAAAAAGCTTGGCTGGAAGGGATATATTGATGGCAATGATACAAGCGTTTACGCAGTTGCTCCGCTTGCAAGGCTTAATGCGGCAGATGGTATGGCAACTGCTGAAGCGCAGAAAGTTTATGAAGAATACTTCAGCATTCTTGGAGGTAAACCTGTACATCACACACTTGCAAATCACTGGGCAAGAGTAGTTGAAATACTCCAGGCTGCAGAGCGCATTGTTGAGCTTGTGAATGATCCTGAAATTACCGGGGAAAATATCCGTACACTGCCAACAGCAAAACCTGTTGAAGGAATCGGAGCAGTTGAAGCCCCGAGAGGAACTCTCATTCATCATTTTAAAACTGATGAAAGGGGAATCCTCACTATGGTAAATCTTATTGTTGCAACCCAGAACAACTCTGCGCGTATTGCAATGAGCATTGATAAGGCTGCCAAAGAGCTTATTCATGGCGGTAAGGCTGATGACGGGCTGCTTAATATGATAGAGATGGCATTCAGGGCTTATGACCCGTGCAACGGGTGTGCAACTCATTCGTTACCCGGAAATGTGCCAATCATTATTAATTTATACGATAATAATAGAGAGCTGATCAGAAAAATTACCAATTGAAAAAATGGAACCCCGAAAAAATAAAATATTGATTCTTGCTTTGGGTAATGATATTATGGGTGATGACGGAGCAGCTCTTGCCGCTGCGGATCTATTGGAAAAACAATACGCAGATGAGATCGATATATTCAGGATTTCATCTGCCGGTTTTATGCTGCTTGACCTGCTGGAAGGTTATGAAAAAGTTATCATTCTGGATACTATACTTACTACCAGGGAGCCCGGAAAGTTCAGGGAGCTGACACTTGCCGAGCTTTCCGGGAGACTCTCAACTTCACCTCATTATGCCGGACTTCCCGAGGTAATACTGCTTGCTGATAAGCTTGGCATTAAATTCCCGGAAGTAATTAAGATTTTTGTTATAGAAATTGATGAACCGTTTACGATAAGGCAGGGGCTTTCTTTTAAGATCAGGTATAATGTTCATTTATATGCAAGAAAAATTTCTGAGCAGATAAATGAATGGATATATGCCCATGAGGATAAAATTCCGGCTTAATGTATTGTTAAATATATAATTAAATATATTTTTTTGAGATAATTTCCTAAGCTAAATCATATTTATCTGTTTACAATTTTACTATATTTGTAATGAAAATGTGATTTACTTAGGATATTTTTTATGCATGAACTTTCATTAGCACGGGATATAATTGATACTGTAAAGCAAACACTCTCACCGGATGATTTGCCCGCACTCCGAAAAATTGTACTCGAAATTGGCGCTTATTCAGGGGTAGTATCAGATTCCCTGAATTTTTCTTTTGATGCTATTAAAGCCGGAACTGAACTTGAACAGTCTGAGCTGGAAATTATTAACATTCCTTTCAGATTAAACTGCAGGCAATGTAATGAAGAAACTGAACCTGAATTTCCAGTGATGATGTGTGAGAATTGCGGCAGCAGTGATACAGTTGTAATTTCAGGGGATGAACTGAAAATAAAGGAATTAAAAATTTTAGAAAATACCAAATAAAAATTTTATGGAAATCATTAAGATAGAACGCAAAGTACTAGCAAAAAACGATGCAATAGCATCAGAGAACAGAAAATTGTTTGAAGATAACGGTGTGTTTACGGTAAATATGGTAAGTTCACCCGGTTCCGGGAAAACCAGCCTTGTTGAAAAAATTATTCAGCATTTCGGAGGCAGGCTGAATATTTCTGTAATAGAAGGCGATGTGCAGACAGATCTGGATGCACAAAGAGTAGGAGCTTACAACGTGCCTGTTGTGCAGATCATCACTAACGGCGGTTGTCACCTGGAAGCTAATTTAGTTAAAGATTCACTTAACGCACTTGACCTGGTTAAAACAGATTTGTTAATAATTGAAAATGTAGGCAATCTTGTTTGTCCTGCCGGTTATGATCTTGGTGAAGATATGAAAATGGTTGTTATCAGTGTAACCGAAGGAGATGATAAGCCGCTTAAATATCCTAAAATGTTCATGAATTCAAAAATCCTTGTTATCAATAAAATTGACCTGCTGCCATATGTGAACTGTGATATTGCCGGTTTAAAGGATAACGCCTTAAAAATTAATCCTGAACTTAAGATATTTGAAACTTCCTGCACATCAGGGTCTGGGATAAACGAACTTTGCAGTTTTCTTGAAAACAGTATCTGAAGAAATAATAATTTAAATTTTTTTTTGACTGAGCAGCGTTAACATTGATACAAAAAGTAAAGATAATTATTAGGGGTGTTGTTCAGGGTGTCGGTTTCAGGCCCTTTATTTACAGGCTTGCCAACGAGCTGAATATCAAAGGATGGATAATCAATTCCTCTCAGGGGGTATTTATTGAAGCAGAAGAAGAACGTTTAATCCTGGAAGCTTTTATAAGAAGAATTAAATCTGATAAACCGAAAAACTCTTATTTACAAAGTTTTGAACATACCTGGTTAGACCCCGAAGGATTCAAAGAATTTGAGATACGTGATAGCCTTGAAGAAGGGAGCAAAACTGCCCTTGTTCTTCCTGATATATCAACATGCAGCGATTGCCTTGAAGAAATATTCGATCCTTCTAACCGCAGATACCTGTATCCTTTTACAAATTGCACCAACTGCGGGCCAAGGTATTCCATTATTGCTGATCTGCCCTATGACAGGCCCAATACTACTATGGGTGAGTTTGAAATGTGCGATGAATGCCTGGCTGAATATAAAGACCCGCTGAACCGCAGGTTTCATGCAGAGCCTACTGCCTGCCCAAATTGCGGGCCGCAGGTAAAGCTTACGGATAATTCCGGTAAATTGATCTGTGAAAAACATAATGCAATAGTTAGTGCAGCCAGAGCAATTAAGGAAGGAAAGATCATTGCATTAAAAGGAATTGGCGGTTTCCAGCTTTTATGTGATGCGGCAAATCCGCTGGCTGTAAAAGAGCTTCGCCTGAGAAAACGGAGAAGCCAGAGACCATTTGCACTGATGTTCCCCGATATAAAAAGTGTAAAAGCAGAAACGGAATTGAGTGAAAGTGAAGAGCGGCTAATAACATCAGTTGAAGCGCCTATAGTGCTTTTAAAAAGGAAAAAAGGAATTGTCTCTATAGTATCAGATGAGTGTACATTCGGCAATCCGTACCTTGGTATTATGCTGCCATATTCTCCGCTTCATCATATATTAATGAAAGAGCTTGGAATACCGGTTGTTGCCACAAGCGGTAATATTTCAGAAGAGCCTATCTGCATCAGCGAAGATGAAGCTTACACAAAGCTTTCAGGTATTGCGGATTATTTCCTTATTCATAACCGAAAGATATTAAGGCATGTGGATGATTCCATACTAAGAATAGCTGCAGGAAACGAAGTTATGATACGCAGGGCCAGGGGCTATGCCCCGCTGCCAGTAGTTCTGAAAAAGCTTGAAGAAAAAACGATTCTTGCCGCAGGCGCACATTTAAAAAATACAATTGCTGTTAACAAAGGCAGCAATGTTTTTATTTCACAGCATATAGGCGATCTTGAAAATACCGAATCCATTAATGCATTCAAAAAAGTAATAAATGATATCAGCTCATTTTATGAGCTTAATCCAGAAGTTGTTGTATGTGATGCACATCCTGATTATATTTCTTCAAAATATTCTGATTCACTAAAAATCCCGCTTCATAAAGTTCAGCACCACTATGCCCACGTTCTTTCATGTATGGCTGAAAACGATCTGGAAGAAAATGTGCTTGGCGTTAGCTGGGATGGAACTGGGTACGGAACTGATGGAACAATATGGGGCGGAGAGTTCATTATTCCCAACGGAAAAAATTTCACAAGGGCCGGTTATTTTAAAACATTCCGCCTGCCGGGCGGCGAATCCGCGATTCATGATGTATGGAAGATAGGGTATTCAATGCTTTATGAAGTATACGGTAGTGACGCGAATGACCTGAAAAATATTTCGCTTTTAAAACAACCGGAAGTAAAAATAATTCGCCAAATGCTGGAAAAAAACATCAATTCACCTGTTACTTCAAGCTGCGGGAGGCTGTTTGACGGGATTTCGGCAATTATAGGTATAAATCATAATGCTGATTTTGAAGCACAGGCTGCAATGGCATTGGAATTTGCTGCTGATGATTTTGATACAAATGATTATTTTGCCTTTTCAATTGAGGAAGCTTCAGGCAGCCTGGTTTTTAACTGGCATCAAATTTTAAAAAGTATTGTTACCGATATTAATGATGGTGTAGCAGCCGGATTAATTTCAGCTAAGTTTCATAACTCACTGGCTGAAGCAATTGTTCAGATTGCAGATCGCCTGAGTATTGAAAAAGTGATTTTGACCGGCGGATGTTTTATGAATAATTACCTTCTGAACAGATCTGTAAAAAGACTTACAGAATCAGGGTTTAAAGCATACACTCAACAGCGTGTACCGGCAGGTGATGGAGGTATTTCGCTTGGTCAAATTAAATTTGCTTCTTATCTATAATATTAAATTATAAAATTATGTGTCTTGCAGTACCGGGAAAAATATTAAGCATTCAGGATTCCGAAAATGAACTGATGAAGTTCGGAAAAGTAAGCTTCGGGGGAATTGTAAAAGATGTGAACCTTGCTTATACACCTGAAGCAAAGGAAGGTGATTACGTAATTGTGCATGTCGGTTTTGCGCTCAATACAGTGGATGAATCTGAAGCAATGAAGGTATTTGAATACCTGAAGGAAATTGATGGATTGGATGAACTTTCAGGCGGGGAAAAGAATAATAGTATATGAAGTATATTGATGAATACAGAGATCCTGATGCGGCAAGAAAGTATTCTGAACTCATCCATAATATAACCACAAAAAGCTGGAATATTATGGAAGTATGCGGAGGTCAGACTCATGCTATTGTAAAATTCGGTCTTGATGAGCTGCTGCCCAAAAGCATTAGGCTCATTCACGGACCGGGGTGTCCAGTATGTGTAACTTCCCTGGAACTGATCGATAAATCTATAGAAATAGCTTCAAACCCGAATGTAATATTCTGTTCTTTCGGTGATATGCTTAGGGTGCCGGGCTCAAAAAAAGATCTTCTCCAGGTAAAATCTGAAGGAGGTGATGTCAGGATGCTGTATTCACCCCTGGATGCTTTAAAGATAGCAAAGAATAATCCGGATAAAGAAGTAGTATTTTTTGCTGTTGGTTTTGAAACAACAGCGCCGGCTAATGCAATGGCTGTTTACCAGGCCAAAGAGCATGGGATACAAAATTTTTCAATTCTTGTTTCTCACGTTCTTGTTCCGCCGGCTATGGAAGCAATTCTTTCAAGTGAAAGCTGTTTGGTACAGGGATTCCTTGCTGCAGGCCATGTTTGCGCCGTTATGGGTTATAATGAATATTACCCCATTGCTGAAAAATATAAAGTTCCTGTTGTTGTAACCGGCTTTGAACCACTTGATATATTGCAGGGAATTTATATGTGTGTAAAACAGCTTGAAGAGGGAAGGTTTGAAATTGAAAACCAATACGCCCGCGCTGTTAATAAGGAAGGAAATGTTAATGCTCAGAATATTGTGAGTTCTGTTTTTAAAGTAGGTACAAGAAAGTGGAGGGGGATTGGTGAGATCCCCGATAGCGGTTTGATACTTAATGAAAGCTTTATCGAATACGATGCATCTTTAAAATTCGGCTTAGCTGAGCTTGTTGTTGATGAACCTAAAGAGTGTATCAGCGGAATAATTCTGCAGGGATTAAAAAAACCACACGAGTGCGATGCGTTTGGTAAATTATGTACACCAGAGCACCCGCTTGGAGCTACTATGGTTTCAAGCGAAGGTGCCTGCGCAGCATATTACAGGTACAGGAAAAATAAGTAAACTTGTCATTCCTGCGAAGGCAGGAATCTTTATACAACACACCCCGTCATTGCCATCGGCAATGCCACCCCTCTTAAGAGGGGAATAAATGATATGAAAAACTTCAATATCCAGTGTCCGATACCAATAAGTGAATACCCGCGTGTACTTTTAGCGCACGGCGGCGGCGGCAGGCTTATGCATAACCTGATAGAAAAAATGTTCAGCGCTGCGTTCAGCAATGATATTTTGATGCAGGGACATGATTCTGCTCAGATTGATGTGGATTCAAAAAAAATTGCATTTACTACCGATTCATACGTGGTTAAACCGTTATTTTTCCCCGGCGGTGATATCGGCTCTCTGGCTGTTAACGGTACTGTTAATGATATTGCAATGAGCGGAGCAATACCCAAATATATCAGCCTTGGACTTATTATTGAAGAAGGTTTCCTGATGGAGGATTTATGGAAGGTAGTGCAAAGCATAGCTTCAGCAGCTAAAGCTGCAGGTGTTAAAATTGCCACCGGTGATACAAAAGTTGTAGATAAAGGAAAAGGGGACGGGATTTTTATTAATACATCCGGTATCGGAACCATTGAACACAATTTAAATATTTCTCCAAAACGTATCAAGCCGGGGGATGTAATATTACTTAACGGGGATATCGGCAGGCATGGTATTGCAATTATGGCTGAGCGTGAAGGTCTTGAGTTTGACCATAAAATAGAAAGTGATTGCGCCCCTTTAAATTTTATAGTAAAAGATATTATTGATAGCGGGATCGATGTTCATTGTATGCGTGACCTGACACGCGGGGGACTTTCAAGTACACTAAATGAGCTGGCAGAATCAGCAGGTTATGAAATTGAAATTGATGAAGTTAAAGTTCCCGTGCATGAAGATGTGAGCGGCGCATGTGAAATACTTGGCTTTGACCCTATGTATGTAGCAAATGAAGGTAAGTTTATAACTATAGTACCACAGGAACATGCTGATAAATGTTTGAATATTTTACATAATCATAACAATGAATCATCAATTATCGGAAAAGTAAATGCCGCCGGTGAAGCAATTGTGAAGCTTAAAAGCCGCATTGGCACAATGCGCATTCTTGATATGCTTAGCGGTGAGCAGCTGCCGAGGATATGCTGAATCTTAAGAAATTATATTTAAAACCCTGCGGGTGCCGGCTGGATGGACCAAAGCTTTTTACCTGAATTAATATCAAATGCCATTACTCCGTCTCCTTTTACCTTCAACAGTACAATATTCCCGGATACTGATACTGTGATCCTGTCTTTTGATGATGAAAAACTTTGCTGGGAATTTTGTTCTTCGTCAATTTTCAGGTAATCAAAAAGCTCGCTTTGCTGCACCGACCATTTTTCATTGCCGGTAGTCGCTTCAATACAGGTGAATATCCTTTCGGATTTCTTTCCGGCAGCAGTTAAAGAAATTACAAAAACACTGTTCTCATCCTGTGCATAAATAATACCTTCAATGTATGATCTATCTGATACTTTTACAGAAGAAGCGTCATAACTCTTAAGCATGTTATTTCTGTCAGCATAGCTCATTAAAGTGGAGCGCTGCGAAAGTATGTATTTTACCGGAGCACTGATCTTATAAAGCTGTTTTCTTGAATCGTTATCTTCGCTTGCCATTCCGTAAATAAAGCTGTTTCCTTCTGCAGATTTTTCCAGCTCAGTCCTTAGAGCTCTATCATCTTTGAATATTTTTTGGAGCTCTACACTGAAGATTATATTGTTCCTGCCGTCTTTAGTATCAAATTTCACTGTTTTATCTTCAGGTCTAACACTTAACTCTGTTATACCTGAGCTGAGCTCAGGATAAATTGAAATGAATTCCGCGGTTTCACTCAACAGTTTACCTGTTTCTGCATCATAAATATTTATTCCTGCCGGTGTTTCTCCGTAAGCATTTGTGAACTGGTATACTTTATTATCTTTATGGATCAGCTGAGTGGAAGCAATAATATCGGGGAATTTATATTCAGTTTCGGTAATTACTTTATCGCTGATAGGATCGTAAATATAAGCAATCGTTTTACAGTCTATACAGGCTGCGCCGGTTGAATAATATCCCGGCCTTTTTTTAGTTTCGATATAAGTTTTTGAAGCATCGGTTAAAAGGAAAAATACAGGTGTGTTTCCTGTACGGTTTACAGTAACGGCATCAATAAATGCGCCGTTAAATCTTTTATCTTCATTTCTGGTGCCGGTAAATCTGTCTTTATCTTTAAGATCTTTAAACTTATCTGTTATCTGTTCAATGGTGCTGTTGGTTTTATTGTAAATATAATATCCTAAAAATACTGTAGCAGCAATTATCAGCAAAAATATTATCAATCCTGCTATTAAGCATCCCTTATTGCTTTTTTTTCTGCCATAAACCTGCTGCTGTATACCGGTGTTATTTGCTGAATAATTGTGCTGAGGTTCCATTTTAATATTTTTTTCTGTAATAATTTAATGTAAATATAACTCCGGCGCATTAAATATGCACAGAAAAATATTCTTTATTGTTTTCAGATAAATTTAAGCTTTTAAAGATAGTATAAGTCAGTTAAGAATATGATATTTATCCCAAAATAATACCTGTAAAGGAGTATTCAGATTAAATGTATAGTGTTTTATATTTGAATCAGAAACATGAAATAAACCTTTATTTAAATATTACCAATGAATACACTGAAAAACATCGAACCTTTATTATATATATCAGCAATAATAGCTTCTGTATTGTTCGCGGTTAAATTTCTGAATTAACCGCTGATCCGGCAGCTGATATTGTAAGGTCAATTCTTTAGAGGATATTAGCTGCCAGAAAAGTAGTACGTGAAGAATACTTAACGTAAATAATTATAATACTTCAGTTTTAAATTAACGAAAGGAGTGCCTATAAAATAAACTTGTTGGAAATGTAATATTATATAACATTTTCAATTACATAAAAAGCATTCAAAAAATTAAATTATTTCCACGAATAGTAAAGCCTGCTTTTTTTGAGCAGGCTTTTTTATAATTTCATGCTATTACCGGGTCTGTATTTTCCCTAAGTTTTCTTAACTCTCTTTGCTCCTGTTCGATCCTTTGCAGCCGCATGGAATCTGTTTTATATTTTTTGTTAAAGAATCCCATTGCGTAATTTCTGAATATGTACCACCAGAAACTTCTTTCTTTTAAAGAATCATCTATTAAGTGTTCAACCTTTTTATGCTCTTCCGGGACCTGGCTCCAGTGCAAGCCTGCTGTTTCATGATGAACCGTATGAAGCCCGTTATTAAACAGCATAAAATTAAGGAATCCTGTAAAATTACGTGAATGATTCCATTCAGATTCTTCATTTGCATGTACATGCTGTACATAATTGAAGATCAATACACTGAAAAGAGAAACTTGCTGCGGAATTATTACGTATAACAGTGCTTTTTTCCAGTCAAGAAGCAAAAAAGCTGCAATCCACAATACCAAAATGAAATATTGTGATATTGCCAGGTAAAACCTTGAACGTTTATTTTTAAACATATCCTTAAGGTAATCTCTTATTGCTTTTTGCTGGTAAAATCCGCTGATTGTTGGGTAAGTTAAAAGTGTAAGAAAATTATTTTTTTCACTGAACCTGTAGGTTATTGTGTAATCACCAATACGATTGTTCATTTTATGGTGATTTTTATTATGTGTTGGTATCCATGCAAATACAGGAAATCCATAAAATACTGTGAGCCACCAGTCCTGTAATGTATTGAGAAAATTTGATTTCCAGATTCTCACGTGATTATGATTATGTGTTATAACTGCAACCGAAATAGAAAAGAAACAATATATAATAAATACTACAGGATTAAAACCTATAACTGTCCATTGCAGAATGAACAGACTTGTAGTAATAAACATATAAATGAGTGTTTTGATATCTGCTTTGTATCTAAGCATAAAAAATTGTGTTTGTTTTATAAAATTAAAATTGTTTTTGTTATGCTGACAGTCAACTGAAAGATAACATGAAATGATATTTTATTGATGAGAAATTTATGAATTGCTGACTAAGGATACGGCTGATTTGATGAATACTCTCAACTTATACCAGATGTATGTAATTTAAGCATAAATTACCAAATTGTATATATACTTAAACGTAATCTAAAGTAATTAATTCCATTTGTAATTTATTAAAGATAAACATGTGATATGTAGTTACTTAAATGTAAAGACCCGGTAATAATATTACCGGGTCTTAATAACCCTAACTAAAAAATTAATTTAATCAGGAATACCGTTTCTGTCGTTATCTACAAAAACTTTTAAATGTGCATTAATATTATCTTTGATATTATTTTCTATATCACCGTGGTTTGCAGGATTACCCGGGTCAAGGTAAACGCCATTTTTAATAAACCATATATATGGTTTAGCGTGTAAAGTTATATTTGATTTTCCGCTTGCCGATACCTGCAAGTTTCCCGGAAAGGTCAGCTTTTGATGGGCTGATTTATCTGATTTAAAAACAAATGAAACGCCGCTGTATCTTCCTTTTACTACCACAGAGTACCTGCCGTTTATATCCACAAAATCAGGATCCGGGGGAGTTTCATTATCTGAAAGCTTGTGTATATCAAACTTTACTTTATCATAGGTTCCCGGCGGAATGTAAGCTATACTTACTATATTCAGGCTTGAAGCCATATTCAAATACAGTACATACGGACCGACCTTAAAATTGGTTGAATCCTGGTTATTGTTAGCCACATTAAGCTTAATATCCTTGATCAGAACTTTTACAGTATCAAGAATGAGTATTCCGATATTATTGCCAACGCTGTCACTTGAACTCATTACACTGAAATCTACATTATCAGCCTGGGTAGATACTGAATCTTCTCCGCATCCCTGCAAAAAGTAAAAACTTATTGCTAAAAGTGAGAAAATTGAAAATATTTTAAGTTTAGATCTGAACATTTAATTCCTTTCTTTAAATTTATATTATTTTTTATTTTTTCCTGTATTCTTTTTCTGGGCGCCGTCTTTTTTCATATCTTCATTGCCTCTTTCATTCTTTTTTTTATCATTACTGAATTTCTTATTCCCTTTTTCTTTACCGGGGCTGTTATCACTTTTCTTTTTAATGTCTTTTGACTTATTATCGTTCCCTTTGTTTTCGTTACCCTTGTTTTCTTTTATTTTTTCCTTTTGTTTGGAATCCCTGTTCCTGTCATCATTTTTTATCTTATTTTCGCTATCATGTTTGTTCTTTTTTTCATTATTATATTCTTTGTTATTGTTCTTACTCTCATTGTTCTTTCCGTTATACATTTCTTTATCATCTGAATATTTTCGTTCTATTCCCGGATTTTTATTTGTTTTGTTTTCATTTTTTCCGGAATTATCCTGGAATTCTTTAGAAGAATATTTTCTTTCATTTTCTTTTTTGGAAGCACTGTGGTAATCACTGAATTCTTTAGGCTTAGTTACCGGGTGTTTTACCTTAATTTCTTTTTTAACCTTTTTAAAATCCGGGGAATAAACAGTGTATTCCCTTTCTGAATAGTTTATTTTACCGCGGCTGTTAACATGATTGATTATTACCGGCTCAAAAGTTCTGCCGGTTACGTTTTGAATTATTGTCACATCCGGACCCCTGTTAATTACAGTATTATTTACAACAATAATTCCTTCAGGCCTGTGCCATTCTGTGATCTTTACCTTGTGCTTATGTTTATGAATTTTATATGAATACCTGTAAACTTCAGGTTCAATAAAATATCTTCTTTCAACTATAACATATCTTTCTTCATATACTGGCGGTGCAATTATTACATTGTTAACAATATATACACTTGGAGGAACAGGAGCCCACGCAACGTATTCCTCTTGTTCGCGCCAGTCTACCCATGCGGGAGCCCATACTCTGCCCGGTACCCATAGCCATCCCATTGAAGGTGTATATACCCATCTTCCGTAATGATGGGTAATTTCTTCATGCTGAGATGCAGCCCTGAAATACCAGCCGTTGCTGGTGTAAATCCACTGTCCGTTAGTGTAAGGCTGATAAACAGGCGGCTCTCCGGCAGTAATTCCTACTGCAAGATTCGGAGCAGGTTTCCATACAAAAAATGCCCCGAAGCTAACATCATCTGCATATGCGTCTTTAACACCAAAAATTTCTTTGAATGAAACCGATCTCCTGCTTTCGCCTCTAGCAGAACCGCGTTTTAGGTTTACCCCGATATCATCACTTTTAACCTCTATCCACTCTCCGTGAGGTGAGAGCTCATCATAAAACTCTTTGTAATCAACATTAAGGAGGTCTTCATCTGTTTCCTGGATATCATCATTGTTAATGTTAACCAGGTCAGCTTCTTTTACTTCGTCTCCGGCTGTTTCATCTGATGTTTTTGAACATGAAACAAGCCCGCTGAGAACAAACAGTATGAGAAATGCTGCTGAAATTTTAAATTTTGTGTACTTCATTGCTGAACCCCTTTTGTTATTTTTGATGAACTTCTATTGATCATTATAATTTGAAATCGATACCTAATTCCAAAGTATTAAAATCATTGTTACCCAAACCAAGCCTTACTGTGCCCGCTACTTTCGGACTGAAGAAATATCTCATGCCTAATTGTCCCCATAACCATGCGCCGCTTGAATAAGATACATCAGTTATGTAAACGGCATTCCTTGTTACATCTGTGTATGTATTGTTCACATAATTATAACCTGCTACTACTCCAAAGTATGGAACAAAGCTTCCGTCACCAATCTGGTTGAAATTGTAATTCAATTGCGCTCCTATTGATGTGAAGGAATATCTCCTGGAATCTCCATTACCATATGTATTTGTGAATGTGTAATATCTGAAGATACCTCCTAAACCCACTGTACCTATACCTGCCTGTGTTAGCTGAGACTCAAAGTTTACACCGAACATCGGTACATTTCCTTTAGCCCAAAAACCTAAAGAACCACCCAACAGGTTGTCTTTTTCTTTAAGCTGACTAAAAGAACTTGCGCAAATTATAACTGTTGATAATAAAAGTAACTTTAGATTGATCTTCATTCTATTTTACCCTTTCTTAATTTATTTTTATGCAAATAAATATAGGATTAATTAAATTTTTATAATCTGTTTATAACCATATAATTACAAGTACTGCAAAAAACGTGCCAAAAATTTATTGTTGAAAAATTATATTTTAGGGTAAAAAAGTGCCGAAATTAAGCGACATATGACAAAAATGTCATATAGATATTACTTAACAAGCACATATATTTTCAATATATTAGAATAAAAATTAGGTTAGCAGCCTTTACTTTTGCAATAATCAAAGTTCTTCTTAATGCATCAATGATGCTTTAAGAATTAATACATTTATCTTTAAAAAAGGTTCTTTCGGTTTATGTAAATGTCCCTTCAATATTTTAATCTTTGAACATCTTTACTATAAATGCTATAACTGCAAGGATGGCTATGATGATAATAATTCCAACCCAGATGCCGGCCTTGAAAACATCACCGATAAATTCACATCCCGGAAGAATTACAATCAAAACGGCGAACATAATTGAAAGATAAAGCACTGATTTTGGATTTTTCATTTTTTTGTTACCTTTCTTTGGTGTCTATTTTCAGCTTCTTCTATGGAATGCGATACTTTTAGATTTTTTTCTTTCTCAAACAATACTGCAAGTTTTCTGTAGTGGCGGTGGAGTGTTTCCAATTCTGCTTCGCTTATATCTTCAATATCCACCATTCTGTTGCTGGCATCTTTTGATGAAGCTAAAAGCTCATTGAGCTTTAAATGAATTGCTGCTGAATCTTTATTTTGTGTTCTTTGTATAATAAACACCATTATAAATGTAATAATAGTAGTGCCTGTATTTATTATAAGCTGCCACGTTTCAGAAAATCCAAAGAACGGACCGCTGATAATCCAAACACCGATAAGGGAAATACTGATAATAAATGCCGGGGTACTGCCTGAAAATCTGGTTAGAACAATTGATAATTTTTCAAATATATCAGTGTCCTTTTTTTTAGCCATTAACAATTTCTCCGCCATTTGGATGTAAAATCTGACCTGTGATATATGAAGAATCATCGGAGGCTAAAAAAACGTAGCAGGGGGCAGTCTCTTCAGGCTGCCCCGCCCTGCCCAAAGGGACATCTGTACCGAATGTAGCGACGTCCTTAGGAGGAAATGTTGCCGGTATTAGGGGTGTCCAGATTGGGCCGGGTGCTACGCCGTTAACTCTTATCCCGCGTTTTGCAAGATTTGCTGAAAGAGATCTTGTAAATGTTACTATTGCTCCTTTTGTTGCAGAATAATCAATTAAATGACCGCTGCCTCTGTATGCGGTTACGGAAGTTGTATTTATTATTGATGAATTTTTCTTTAAATGTTTTAATCCGGCTTTCACCATATAAAACTGTGAAAAAATATTGACCCTGAATGTTTTTTCAAGCTGGCGGGAAGTGATCTTTGTGATATCATCCTGCGGATACTGTACTGCAGCATTATTTACAATTATATCCAGGGAACCAAAATTTTTTATACACTCGTTAACTGCTTTTTTACAAAAGGATTCCGATGAAATATCACCTTTTATCAGAATGCAGTTCCCGTTAATTTCTTTTATTTTATTTTGTGTAAACTCAGCGTCTTTTATTTCATTTAGATATACGATAGCGGTATTGCATCCTTCTCGTGCAAATGCCACAGCAACCGCTCTTCCTATACCGCTGTCTCCCCCGGTAATGATTGCTGTTTTACCTGAAAGCTTACCCGAGGGTTTGTATTTAATTGAAGCGAACTTCGGTTTTGGCTCCATTAAGTATTCTAGCCCGGGCTGTTTCTGTTGAGAAGCGGCTTTCCTGGTTTTCCTTTTTTTAGAGCTCTTCTGCATATCAGTTAAGTTTTGTAAGTGCTCTAGGCTTATTGATGGTTAATTTGTTTTCTTTATAATGGAAACATGCAGAGATACATTTGATCCCTTTTAAGATTTTTGCAATTGCCCGGTTATTTGTCTTCCTGAAGTTGCTTAAATGTTCACCCGGTACTCCTTTATCACAAAAGGAAATACTTATCTTTTCTATGTCGTGTTCCCTGAAATTATCTATATACCGGTGCAGTATTTCAGAGGCTCTGTGCACCTTGAAATCCTGCAGATGGAAATATATGAACAGGTTATTGTTTTCGCCTTCTATAAATAGCTGATTCCCTACTTTTTCCATACCCGCTGCCTCCTGTGGTTTAAATTAGCAGTTTATATTGTTTCTTCGAAAACTTTTCTGAACTCTTTACGCGCTCTGTGGAGCCTGCTTTTAACTGTGCCAAGCGGCCAGTTCAGTTTTTTGGAAATTTCAATAAGTGAAAATTCTTCAAGATGGAATAATATTATAACCTGGCGGTAATCATCTTTTATCTTTTCAATAATGTTTACTATCTCAAAATACCTTAGAGTAATTTCTTCGGCTGGAGTGTGCGGTTCATTTACTATTGTGTCAAGACTGTAGCAGGGATGCGCCTGTTTTTTCCTGTTAAAATTAATGAACAGGTTTTTCATTATTCTGAATATCCATGCTTTTGAATTGGTGCCGGGCTCAAATGAGTCCAGGAACCTGTATGCCCTGATAAATGTATCCTGAAGCAGGTTTTCCGCATCAAATTCATTCATTGTCATTTTTCTTGCAATATTCAGGAAATACTTATGATGAATATAGATTTCATTCATAAACAGTGTATCTTTGGTTGATATAATATTTCTCATTTTTTTATTTCCTTTTCAATAAGCTTAATATTATTACTATAAATGCGATCACAAGCAAAATGTGTATGTAACCTCCCAGGAAGTTTGAAACTATTCCCAGGACCCACAGAATTATCAAAAGAATAAATATGGTCCAAAGCATTTAATTTACCCCCGTAAATTAATTTTTAAAATAAGTTTATAGTATAAACATTGAAAATATCCAGATTAACAGAAGAAGAATACTGAGCCACTTATATATTTCATCATTATCTTCTTCTTCAACCTCTATTGGTTCGTTAAACAGTTCTGTATTTTTATTTATTATCATGGCTGCTTAATTTAGTTTTTTATAAAAAGATCCAACACCCTTGGTTACTGCATTTATTATGTTCAAAATGTTTCTTGCTTTATTTAAAACAGAATCCCTGATTTCATCAATGTAAATTTCTGCTTCTTCTGTTTTGCGTACTACAATGCCGCTGATATTTTCAACATCTCCGCTTATTTTTACTGCTTTATCAGATATATTATTGATCTTTCCTGTGAGAATACTGATATCATTAAGAACAGGTTTAATATCATTTCCAATACCTTCGATCTTTGAGTTAATGGTATCAATGCTGCTGTTGAATTTCTTCAGGTATACAAGTATGTAAATACTTGCGGTAAAAATTCCGGCAAACATTATTATTTCTATTACTATTCTTATGATATTCAGTATTTCCACTGGGTTATACCTTATTTCCTTCTCTCTTCATTATAAGTATCAACCCCGGCTTTAACAGCATCTTTAATTTTTATTGCTTCATCGGTTATATATTCCTTGCCCTGGGTATAAAGCTTTTCAGTTCCTTTTGTAAGCTGATCTGCTTTTTTCCTGGCATCACTAATCAGGCTTTCTGCTTTTTTCCTTCCGTCAGAAATTATATTTGCTGCCCTGGTTTTCGCAGAATCTATATACTGTTCTGTTCCTTTTACAACTTCACGGCTTTTATTGCCGATGTCCTTCCTCAGCTCTCTTCCGCTTTTAGGTGCATACAGCAGTGCTGTAATGCTTCCGATTGCTCCGCCTGCCAGAAGGCCAAGCAAAAATCCTTTTGATGATGATGTCCTGTTTTCCATTTTAGAATTATTCTCCTCTTTATAGTTCATTTTTATTGTGATCTGAAGTTATTTCTGCCTTCTTTATTAATCTTAACATCAAACCTTAGTTTAAAACCGGTTGATTCATTGTAAGCTTCATCGAGGTAAAGCAGACCAAAAACCCGGTAAGGAGTTACATTATCGTCATACTTACCCTTCAGGTAGAATGCATAAACTGTATTGAACAGCAGCGGCGCTCTGAAGGATTCTGTGTTATCAGAAGTAAAGTCATTTTCAGTTAAAGAAGTATCGGTATCAGGTATTACTTTCATAGTATCGAACTGTGTCTGTGAAGCCTGCAGCATCACAAGCTTAAACCTTGTTCTGTACCCAGGTACAGATGAAGGAAAATCAGACTGGTCACCTGAACGGAAATAATAAACTGAATCACCTAAAGCTATTGAATCTATCAGATTTGCATCTTTATATCTGTTGGAATCCTGTACTATCTGTCCGTTAAAAAAATCAATCGCGCTCAGCGCTGCATCAAAAGGTATCGTTCTTTCTGAAATTATAAGATTATTGTAGTTTACAACCGAAGTATCTGAAGAAGGTGGTGTAATCGGGTCTTCGTCTTCACTGCAGCCTATGTATAATGTTGCGGCAGTACATAAAAATATTATCAGTGCTAATTGTTTCATTTGTGTATTTCCTTATTTTGATTTTTATAATAGCAGCAGGACAAATAGCCCTGCTGCTTAACTTAAGTAAATGATTTATTAATTTATTTATTTTATTGTGAATTCAAGACCGGCATTAACTGTCATAAATCCTACTGAACCTGTTCTTGTGAACACATTGTGATATTTTGTCTTTGCAAGAATGCTCACTGCATCACTAAGGTATAAACTTGCACCTATACCGCCATTAATACCGGCATTGGTCTGTGATACCTGGTTAACTGTGACAGTTGCATCAATAGGATCTATATAGCTGTTCTGTTTGAAGTAATATGCACCTGCTCCGCCTTCAAAATATACCTGTGATTTCAGTTTAGGATGAGTAAAGTAATATCTCGGTCCCGCTGAAAATTCCATATATTGACCAATAGGAGCTCCGCTCTTTTTGGATGACATGAACATGTAATTGAATTTACCGTAAAGACCTACTTCTTTATTTATCTTTAAACCCATATCAAGTCCAACAACACCGCCCGGTTTAAAATCAGACCTGAAATCTTTGGTTAACGGGAATATAGCACCGCCTGTAGGCGCAATAAAAAATTGCGGGAAGCTTTGTTTTTTAACTTTTGAATTGCTCACAGGAGTGTTCTTTACCTGTGAGTATACTATTCCGGAAAACGCTATTAAAAATACAATTACAAAGTGTGTTAAATTTTTGAAAGTTTTCATTTTATAATTCTCCTTTTTATTTTTTTTTCACGCTGCTTA
Source organism: Ignavibacteria bacterium (assembly GCA_017303675.1). Taxonomy (NCBI): domain Bacteria; kingdom Pseudomonadati; phylum Ignavibacteriota; class Ignavibacteria; species Ignavibacteria bacterium. The sequence goes on along the minus strand of JAFLBX010000001.1, from coordinate 351,392 downwards.
TTATTTGCGGTTTTTTATTTAGCTGCCGGTTCCTGTGCTGATGAATGTCTTAATATATCATCAACTGTATCTATAAGATCTGTTATAAGAAAAGGTTTATCTATAAAAGCCTGAATACCGGTGCTTCTTGCTTTTTCTTTCAATTCCTTATCTTTGCCATATGCAGAGATCATTATAGCTTTTACATCAGGATCGTTCTCTTTTGCCATTTTAAAGATATCAAGTCCTGTTATTCCCTGGAGATACTGCAGGTTATAGTCGAGTATCAGCAAGTGATATGTTTTTTCACTATGCTTTATTTTATTTATAGCATCTAGTGCGCTTAGTGCTGATTCAACATTATAGCCTTCGGATTCCAGAACTTCACAGAGTGTTTCGTTCATGTACTTGTCATCTTCTACTATTAATATCAGAATATTCATTATATTTTCATGTTTTAATTAACGTGTGAGTTTTTATTTTTCTTTTTATTATCTTTCGAATCTATTGATGCCAGGTCGATCAATAATCTTAAATATCCCAGATCTTCTTTAACTATTCTTAAATCCAACATTATTCCCTCCATTTTTATTTAGTTTAGTTTTTAGTATCTTTTTGTACCTATCTGAAATACAATTACTGTGCCAAATCTTTTTTGGGGTTTTTGTTGTTATTTTAAATAATAAACATATTGTCTATGACAAAATTGTCGTAAAAATTCGGGGAAATTAAAGTATTTGGAAGTAAAACCGCAAAAATTCGGGAAATTTGCAGACAGGCTGCCATTGGAAAAATTTATACCGGCAGCATTTCTTATTTTTCTACTTTGTTTTATCATATTAAGCATAATTACTTATAATAACATATCCTTATATAAGGCTAACGTAGAGCTTGTTGGTCATACTAATAAAGTATTGCAGAAAACAGATGAAGTGAAGCTTGCATTGTCAAATCTGCATTTACAAAGGCGAAGCTATGTTATTAAAGCAGAAGAGAAATATTTTGAAAATTATAAGATTCAGCGCAGCAGTTTAAACGAATCCATCCGGCAGCTGGATGATTTGATCAAAGATAATGCCCTGCTGAAAGATAAAATTCGAAAACTGGATTCCCTTGCATTCAGCATAACTAATCTTCTTGATTCATCAATATTACTTTTTAAAGCAGAAGGTAAGGTTTTGCCTGCTCAAACCAATCTTGCGATGATCGCACAGGATGACCTGGATAAACTGAATACTGTTACAGAAGAAATCAAAGCGGAAGAGTTCAGGCTGCTTGATATTAGGCAAAAAAACTCAAGTACAAATCTTAATGATACCCAAACCTTTATTATAATTACCAGTTTATTTGCTTTTATGGTTTTGGGGCTATCTCTTTTCATTTTTAACAAAATGATCAGGAATAAAAATGAAGCAGACCGGCTTCTTTTTAAATCATATGATGAGCTTGAATATAAGGTTGAAGAACGTACTGCCGAGCTCAAAACATCAAATGAAAGCCTGGTAACTGAAATCAACAACAGGATAAAAATTGAAAACTCACTTCGCGAAAGCGAAGGCCGCTTCAGGGAAATGGCTGATTCAGCACCGGCTCTTATCTGGCTGGCAGGAACTGATAAAAAATGTGAATACTTCAATAAGGGCTGGCTTGATTACCGGGGCAGAACCCTTGCCCAGGAAGCAGGCAACGGGTGGGTTGACGGAATTCACCAGGAGGACCTTGAAAAAGTTCTCAGTACTTATTCTGCATATTTTGAAAGCAGGGAACCATTTGAAATAGAATACAGGCTGCAGTCTGCAGATGGTGATTACAAGTGGATATTAAGCCGGGGTATCCCCCGGTATACTGGCGGTGAATTTTCCGGTTACATAGGTATTGCCATTGATATTCACGAGAAAAAAAGAACAGAACGCTACTTAAAAATTCAATACTCTGTATCTAATTCATTAACCGAAGCCGTATCGACAGAAGAAGCATTGCGCAATGTACTTGAAAATATTTGCACCGGGGTTAACTGGAAATTCGGGATCGCCTGGGTTGTTGAAAATGATATTCTAGTTCAAAAAGCCATGTGGAGCGATAACCCGCACGACTCAAAAAAATACAGCTCTGTTTTTAATAACAAATATACTTTCCAAATAGGTATAGGGTTGCCGGGCAGAGTCTGGCAAACTGCAAAATCTTTATGGATCGAAGATCTTGAAGCAGATAATAATTTACCCCGCAAAGAAGGATTGATAAAACTAGGCTGGACATCAGGTTTTGCAGTGCCAATCAAAGATGGCGAGAAGGTTATAGCTGTTATTGAATGCTTTAACCAAAACCGTTTATCATCTAAAAGCGATTTACTTGAAGTTCTTGAATCTGTCGGAAGCCAGGTTGGAAATTTTCTGGAAAGGAAAAAAGCTGAGGAAAATCTGAAGATAGCATATGATGAGCTGGAAACCAGGGTGAATGAAAGAACTGTTGAGCTGGCCAATACCCTGAACAGGCTTCTTGATGAAATGGCAATCAAGGAAAAAGTTCAAAGCAGGCTTAAGCTTTTCGCTCATGCGCTTCGCGGTATTAAAGAATGTGTATTTATTACCAACCTGCAGAACAGAACCATTTTTGTTAACCCGGCCTTTGAATCAGTTTATGGCTACCTTGAAAGTGAAATTCTCAATAAAAATATTCCTGTACTTTATACAGAAAGTATCACCGAGGAAAAGAGGAAAGAGATACTTTCTGAGGCACTGAAGAACGGATGGAAAGGGGAGCTTGTAAACAAAAGAAGTGACGGTTCTGAGTTTTATGTTTATCTTTCTGCTTCAGTAATAAGGGATGAGGATGGTAAGGTTGATGCTATTGTTGGCATTGTGCAGGATATCACAAGTGAAAAAAACAACCTCGCTTTACTTGAAAAAAGATACAGCCTTCTGAACTTAATTAACGAAGTTGCAATTGAATCGAACAGGTTCACCGATAATAATTCATGTATACAATATTCAATAGATAAAGTATGCGAATATACCGGATGGGATGTTGGACACTATTTCAATTATGATGGTAACCTGCTTAAAAGTTCGGGAATCTGGAATAAAGACCTGAAGCCTGAATACGATGTCTTCAGGGTTTTAACTGAAGAAATTACTTTTGGCAATGATCATGGATTATATGAAAATGTAATTGTAAACCGGAAGCCGGTTTGGACACAAATTTCTGAGCTGAAAGACATCAATATATATAAGCGTGCAGAGCTCTGTACTAAAATAGGTCTAAAAACTGTGATTTGGGTTCCTGTGGTTGGAATAAATGAAGTTATTGGTGTATTGGAGTTTTACAACTCCCTCGAGAAAACCCTTGATAAGGAAGTTCTGGATAGCATTGTAAATATTTCAACAGAAGTCAGCAATGTCATCAGGAAAAATGAATTTGTCAGGGAAATAAAAGAACGTGAAAAACATTTCAGTGCTATTGCTGATACTGCAAATGACTCAATTATTACGGCTGATTCTGATGGTAAGATTATTTATGTTAACTCAAGTACATCGGGAATGTTCGGCTACAAAGATGAGGAACTTATTAACAATGATTTGACTTTATTGATGCCGGATAAATATGTTAATCAGCATAAGGTCGGATTAAAAAGAGTCTCAGAAACCGGAAATTCAAAACTTTTGGGCAAGACTATTGAACTTGTGGGAAAAAGAAAAGATGGGACTGAATTTCCTATTGAACTTTCGCTTGCTAAATGGGAGCTGAACGAAAAAATATACTTTACCGGCATGATAAGGGATATTTCATCAAGAAAAACCATAGAAAATGAACTTATCGAAAACAGGAATACATTGATTGAAGCTCAATCGATTGCAAAGCTGGGAAATTGGCAATGGAACGTAAAAGAAAACAGTGTAAAATGGTCTGATGAAATGTATAATATTTATGAAATAAGCCGGGATGATTTTGACCATACTTATGAAAGTTTTTTAAGCAGGCTGCATCCGGATGACAGGGAAGAAATTAAAAAGAGAATATCAGAAGCCTTTAAACAAAAAGGTTCGTTTGAGTTTAATGAAAGGATTATTACTCCTTCAGGTAAAATTAAAGTACTGCGCTCATCCGGAGGCGTCAGGCTTGATGATGATGGTAATGTTACAAAGCTGGTTGGTACGTGCCTTGATATAACCGAAATTTTTGAAGCGCAGCAGAAAATCCGGGAAAATGAGGAGCGCCTTTCGCTTATCATGGAAAATATCAAAGATTATGCAATAATTCTGCTGGATGAAAACGGAAATGTAAAAAGCTGGAACAAAGCTGCAGAATATATTAAGGGATATTCAAGGGATGAAATAATCGGAAAACATATAAGTGTCTTCTATACTCCGGAAGATTTGGAAAAACAGCTGCCTTCTGCCAACCTTGAAAAAGCTGCCCTTCTGGGCAGATACGAAAACCAGGGCTGGCGTAAAAGAAAAGACGGAACTATGTTCTGGGCAGATATTATTTTTTCACCTCTGTACGATGGCGATATTTTGAAAGGTTTTGTAAAAGTTACCCGCGATATCACAGAAAGGAAAAAAGCTGAACAGGATCTTGTTGAAAGTGAAAAACGGTTAAAAGAAGCGCAGGAAATTGCCAAAATGGGCAGCTGGGAATGGGACACCTTAAGTGATAAAGTAAAATGGTCATCTGAAATGTATAATATTTTTGAAATTGACCGTGATACCGAGATCACACAGCAGGTATATCTGGATCTTCTTGATGAAGAGAACCGCAGGGTCCGCGAGGAAGAGATCAGCAAAGCTATGGAAGGGAGCGGAAGATTTGATTACTATTTGAACATAAAAAGTACATCCGGCAAAGTAAAGATCATACATTCTCAGGGTGAAATAGAAAAAGATACTTCAGGTAAGATCATTAGAATGGTCGGTACTTTTATGGATGTAACCCAAATGAAAGAAGCCGAAGAAAAAGTAAAACAAAGCGAAAAACAGCTTAAAGAAGCGCAAAGTATTGCCAAACTTGGCAGCTGGCAGGCTGATTTTAAAACCGGGAATATCGAGTGGTCTGACGAGATGTACAGAATTCATGAATTTGAGCCCGGATCCCAGTCTTTAAGTTACGAAAACATAAGAAAATTCATTTACCATAAAGATCTGCCTTCAATGGATAAGCTTATAAGCAGCCTTGAAAAAATGCCCCAAAATGCTGAACATGACTACCGGATTGTTACACCTTCGGGCAGGTTAAAATATCTGAGCCTGGATCTGAGGGTCGAATTCGACAGCCGCAAAAAACCTGTCAGAATATACGGCAGTGTTCAGGATATCACTGAAATAAAATTAGTTGAAGAAGAGCTTAGAAAAACCAACGCTAAACTTATTGAAGCCCAAAAAGAGCTGATACATAATGAAAAATTAGCAGCGCTCGGTAGGTTTTCATCGGGTATTGCACATGAGATCCGAAATCCCCTGGCAAATATCAGCGCACTGGCTCAGCTTCTCGCTAAATCAAAAATTGAAGATGAAAAGATGAAAAAACACCTTAAATATATTATGGTCAATTCTGATATTGCCAATAAGATTATAAAAGACCTTCTTAACTTTGCTTCTCCTGAAGACCTTGTATATGATGATTTTCCTGCATCAGAACTGCTTGAAAATACTATGAACAGCGTAGAAGCCCGGTGTGTGGATAAACATATAGCTTTAAGTAAAGATATACCAGCTGATCTTCCGGTTCTTCATGCAGATAAAGTGAAGCTGGAAAATGCAATGCTGAATTTTATTTCAAATGCAATTGATGCTATCGAAGAGGGCGGCAACATTTCAGTTAAAGCAAGGGAAGATAAGGTTAACAGGATCCTTATTATTGATATAATTGATTCAGGAAAAGGAATTCCTCCTGAAAATCTTGATAAAATATTCGAACCGTTTTTTACAACCAAAGAAACCGGTACCGGGTTGGGTCTGGGTCTTGCATATCAATATATAAAATCACATAATGGTATTCTTAATATAACCAGCCATCCCGGTAAAGGAACTCATGTTGAAATAAAACTACCGGTCAATAATTTTAAAAATTAATCAACTGTAAGCCTTTTATTATGGAAAAAATTTTAATAATTGATGATAACGAATCACTTCGCTATACTCTTGAAAGCGTTCTGGAGGAAAATGGCTTTGACTCCACTTCTGTGGAAGACGGGTTGAAAGCTATCGAACTTCTGAAAACAAAATCGTTCGACCTGGTTATATGTGATATGAAAATGCCTAAAATGGACGGAATGCAGATACTTGCTGAAGTCAAAAAAATAGATCCTGAGCTGCCGTTTATTATTTTAACAGCTTTTGGAGATATAAAAAATGCGGTTGAAGCAATGAAACAGGGGGCAAGTGACTATCTTACCAAGCCATTTGATAATGATGGAATGATACTCACCCTGCGTAAAGCGCTTGAAATAAAATACCTGAACAAAGAGCTTGCTATTTTAAGAAAACGAACGGACGATTCATATAAAGGCGAAGGAATAATAGGCTCAAGCGCAGAGATGAAGGAAGTTTTTGACCAGGTTAAAATTGTTGCCCCGACAAATTTAACTGTGCTGATACAGGGTGAAAGCGGCACCGGAAAAGAAGTTATTGCTAACATGATCCACAGAGCAAGTGAAAGAGCAGGAAAACCGTTTATAGCCGTAGATTGCGGCGCTATACCTGAATCATTGATAGAGAGCGAGCTTTTTGGACATGAAAAAGGAGCTTTTACAGATGCAAAATCCCAGAGGGAAGGAAAATTTGAACAGGCTAACGGCGGCTCAATTTTCCTTGATGAAATAACTAATCTTTCAGATTCTAACCAGATAAAGCTACTCAGGGCAATTCAGGAAAGAAAAATTACACGAATAGGCGGTAAAAAAGCTTTAAGCCTTGATGTAAGAATATTAACTGCTACAAATATTAAGCTTGCCGATGCTGTTAATAACAATAAATTCAGGGCAGATCTGTATTACAGGCTTAATGAGTTTCATATTGATCTGCCTCCTTTGAGAGCCAGAACCGGAGACCTGGAACACCTGGTTGAACATTTTATCAAGGATGCCAATAAAGAGCTGAATAAATCAGTTACTTCCGTTTCTGAGGAAGTTATGAAAAAAATCAAAGCTCATCACTGGCCCGGAAATGTCAGGGAATTACGAAATACTATACGCAGAGCTGTATTGCTAACACCGGGCAGTGTAATGGAAAAAATAAGTATTACAGATGATGTAGCCCCTAAACCTGTATTTGAACCTGTTAATGATAATAATGATAACTCTACTTTTGAAACTCTTACAAAAAAAGCTGAAAAGGATGCAATTTTAAGTGCGTTAGATGAATCAGGCGGTAACAAATCAAAAGCAGCCAAGCTGCTTAATATGAATGAACGCACATTCTACAGAAAGCTTAAAAATCTGGGTATCAGTTAAAAACCAAATCAATATCCGCAATTTATAAAAATTGGCATAAGGATTGTATAAATCTTTTCTGTTAACTAATCAGAGGAGGTTATACAATGCTGAAAAATTTTGGCTTTTTAACATTTGTTTTAATAATCTTGTCAATCATTTCCTGTACCAAAGAAGATAGAAAGGAAGTGAAGCAAACTATTGATTCTGCTTCACAGAAGCTGGGTCATGAGCTTGATACCATCATAAATACCAAACTGAACAATGATTCTATATTCAACAGTGCGCCTGTTGAATCGGTTAACGGATCAACCCTCAAAAGCAAAGAATTCCGTTCTGCACTTAATGACATTTTTGACAAATATGAAGATATAAAAGATGAACTTGCAGATGACGATACGGCAGATGTAAGAAAAAATGCCGAGGACATGAAAAAAGTTTTAATGACAACCGGTTCTTATGCCCCGGCGGCCGATATGGATAAAAGCTGGAAACTTTGGGTATCTACCTCTGAAAAAGTTATAGCAAGTCTTGCAGCTGCTAATTCAATATCAGCGCAGAGAAAAAGTTTCTCTGAACTTACTGCATCAATGGAATCAATGGTTAAACAGTTTGGACTTGATACGAGAACAATATATAAATTAACCTGTGCAGCCTTGCCGGGTAATACTTATTGGTTAACTGATTCCAAAGAGTTTGATAATCCGTATTCAGGAAATGATACTTCAAATGGTAAAGATGATAAATGCATTAAGGTAGTTTCTTCCTGGAAATTTGAATAAGAATTAGAAGTTTTAGTACTGCAAAAGCAGGCAAATTTGCCTGCTTTTTTTATGTCATAAATGTCATAAATATTCTTTTTCAGAAAAATATTAGCGTTAAATCGTTAAAAATTGCAATATTTTTTTGGCACGGAAATTGAATATAATTTTAGTAATCAATATAAATTTCAATTAAAGATACAGAGGGGCAATCGTTATGACACAGATTAAGAATCCATCCGAACAAAATTACCTAAATGATAATGATAATAAAGGTCAGAATCAAAAAAATCCCGAAACCAATAATGACCGTTCACAGGAAGTAGACCTTCCTACACCTGAAAAAAAGAATGATGATATTACTACAGGAATAAACGGTGAAAAGCCTGAAGAAAATACCGGGCAGACAGGTTTAAAACAAGCTCCGGAAAGCCAGGAGGGAACACAAAAAGAAGATAAGAATAAAGGCCGCAAAACAGGGTTTGATCCTGAAAATACAGAAGGATCCGCAAGTAAGGAAAAACGCGGAGATGGGACTGAAAGGCTTGAACTTGATAAGACAACTGACCCTAAAACCAAAGATGCTGATTGGCAGCAGGATAAAATGAATGAAGCAAATAATGAACCGGCTGATAACAGGCAGGGGACTAATCAACAGGGCAAGCAGCAGAATGTAGATAAAGCCTCCAGGATAAATGATACTCGTGATGATTCAATATTAGACAGGCCGAAAACCGAAACATATGAAAAGAAGCAGGGTGAAAACATTGGTGGAACCATTAAAAAAGATAACTACACACATACTGCTGACGAAAAAAAGCGCGATGACCAGAACAGAAGAAATACAGGAGCAAAGGAAAAACAGCTTTAAACAAATATTTAAGAAAACTGAAACAATTTAAAATTGAGAGTTCAAAAATTAATTGGAGATAAAAAAATGGCTAAAATGAAATCCCTGGAAGATTTTTTGTTGGAAGAATTAAAAGATCTTTATAGTGCAGAAAAACAGCTTACAAAAGCTCTACCTAAAATGGCTAAAGCAGCAACATCTGAAGAATTACGAACAGCGTTTGAAGATCATTTAAAAGAAACCGAAAATCAGGTTGCGCGCCTTGAAAAGATTTCTAAGATCGCAGGCAGGTCCTTAACGGGTAAAAAATGTAAAGCAATGGAAGGATTGATAGAAGAAGGCAAGGAGATCATGGAAGAGGACTGCACACCTGAAGTAAGGGATGTAGCTTTGATTGCTGCCGCCCAAAAAGTGGAGCATTATGAAATTGCATCTTATGGCTGCGCAAAAACCTATGCCAGGTTACTTGGATATACAGATGTAGAAAAATTACTGGAAGAAACTCAGCAGGAAGAAAGTGCAGCTGATGAAAAATTAACTGAAATTTCTGAAGAGCTGAACGCTGAAGCTTTAGAACCCGCTGAAACTGAAGAAGAATAATATAAGATGTTCATCAGATTCAAATATTAATTTACCCCATCGGTCTGCTGTAAAACAGCAGACCGTATTTATAATACTTAATTTTTCTTTTTTGCTAAAACGTGCTCTTTTTTGGTAATTCAGAAATATATTAAAATAAGCCAGATTAATAAATAATGGAATTTTTAGGTGTTGCCGGTGGAAGTGCTGCTCTTTACATTCTGATCATAGCATGCCTTAGGATACTTGGAAAAAAAGGTCTGGCTGAGCTTTCACTGGGTGATTTAGTGCTTATAATTTTAATAGGGGAAGCAATTGGCTCTTTGATACCGCAGGAAAACGCTTTTATTTCAGCTGTTGTATGCATTGTTACATTAACATTTACAAATTTCGTTATAGAAAAGCTGGCTTTAAAATCAAAATTCATGAAACGTTTTCTGGAAGGGAACCCGGTTGTGATTGTAAGGAACGGCAGGATTTACTCACAGAAAATGAAAAAGGAAAATTTAACCAGGGAAGATCTTGATGAAGCATTAAGGCAAAATGGCATAAAAGATATAAAAAATGTTGAAAAAGCCATACTGGAAACTGATGGCGGAATAAGCATTATTGAAAAATAAATTATTAAATATAAACTGAATTTAAGGAGGAACTGAAAATGAAAAATCTGATAGTATATGTTCTGACAATGGTTTATGTTTTTGCAGCAATAATCGTACTCGTAAGTCCATAAAATATAAAAGGAGAAAATATGTACAGATTGATGAAATCAGTGATAGAAATTATAGAATTGTTAAGAGAAGAGGGTTATATACATGATTTCAGTATAAAAAATGAAGAGCTATGCAGCGATTCAGACGGAAAAAAGTATGAGCCCCAAGACCTGATAATCGAAAAAACCGAAAGGTATGAAGGGGATTCTAATCCATCTGACAGCGCTATAATTTATGCCATTACAGCTAAAGACGGAACTAAAGGAGTACTGGTTGATTCTTACGGAACTTACGCCGATCCTAAGCTTGCAAAGATAATAGGGGATATTCCTGTAAGGGAAGAACATGACCTGCAGGATAAATAAATTAAAAGTAACATCATGAATACAAACCAGGCAACTTTCAGGAACATTCATTTTCCCCTTAGTTCAGCGTATGATAAATCATGGATTAAAAAGAATTCATTGGGAGAAAATGTTTTGTATAACTTGGAAAGCTTATGTGAGATCATTGAGTTTAAAGAAGGAATGAGGGTACTTGATCTTGGCTGCGGAAAAGCTGCAAGTGCAATTTTTTTGGCAAAGGAATTTGGAGTGGAAGTGTGGGCTGTGGACCAGTACATTACACCATCTGATAACTACAAGCGCATAAAGGAAATGAACTGTGAACACAGTGTATATCCTTTGAAGCTTAATGCAAAAGAACTGCCTTTCCCTGCTGACTTTTTTGATGCAATAGTATCCGTTGATTCTTATATGTATTTCGGTACGGACGAAAAATTTACTCCGTATATTTCACAGTTTTTAAAACCCGGTGGAATTATCGGAATTGTGGATATCTGCTTCAGCAGAGAAATAAATTATCTTGCAGAAGTGCCTGATTTTATGAGAGAGCATTACCAGGATAAATGGTATTTTGTGCATTCGCTTGAATGGTGGGTAAAGCTCTGGAATAAGACAGGTCATTTAAAGATACTTAATTCAGAATTAGTGCCGCAGAATAATTTTATAAAAAATGAATATATATCTGATTTCAAAAGTACACGAAAGAATGACGCTATAGCAGATGCACTTGAGCATGATAAGGAAGAATTAATCAATATTTTCCGTTTAACAGCGCAGCGATCTGAAAAACCGATAAATTTAGGAAATTACAGCCCTGAAGTTTAATTTATAAATAAAATTAAATCAGAAATGAGGATAATATGGAATATATTGTAATTGGAGTACTAATAGCCTTGGCAGTTTGGGGCATTTATGCTTATTCGATATATTATACAGCCAGAAGATACGGCAAAAAAGGGGATGGCAGGCATTAGATGTATAGTTATACACTTTCTGTGAATTGATAAAAAGGGAGAATTAATATGGGTTCAAAAATAATCTATCAGGAAAGCGAATTATTCAAAAGATATAAAAATAACCCGGTGTTAACTCCGGCAATGTGGAAATACAGAGTGAATTCTGTTTTTAATGCCGGGGCTACAATGTTTGAGGGAAAGGTTTTGCTGCTTGTGAGGGTAGAAGATATGAAGGGATTTTCGCATTTATGCAAAGCAGAAAGCAGGGATGGCTATACCAACTGGAAGATCGATGAGCTTCCTACTCTTCAGCCAAAACCCGAAGAGTTTCCGGAAGAAATTTTTGGTCTTGAAGACCCAAGGATCGTAAAGCTTGAAGATGAAGGCAGATATGCAATTGTTTACACTTCATTTTCGCAAAGCGGTCCCCTTGTTTCATTGGCTACTACTGAAGATTTCAAAGGATTCCGAAGGTACGGCGTTATAATGCCGCCGGATGACAAAGATGCCTCTCTTTTCCCCAGGAAATTCAACGGCCGTTATGTTCTAATTCACAGGCCTTCGCCAACCAGTTACCTGCTTGGCGCTCATATTTGGATATCTTATTCACCAGATTTGAAACATTGGGGTGACAGCGCAATTCTACTGCCGGCAAGGCGCGGAAGCTGGTGGGATGCATATAAAGTCGGACTTGGACCCCAGCCCATAGAAACCCCCGAAGGGTGGCTTATTATTTACCACGGAGTGAAAACCACGGCAGCCGGTTCTTTATACAGGCTGGGCTTAGCCCTGCTTGATCTGGACGATCCAAGCAAGATAATCAAGCGATGTGATGAATGGGTATTTGGCCCGAATGAGTATTATGAAAGGGTAGGAGATGTACCTGATGTAACATTTCCGTGTGGAGTGGTTCTTAAAGGAGATGAGCTTATTATGTATTACGGCGCAGCAGATACTACAATGGCAATAGCAACTGCATCATTAAAAGAAGTATTGGAATATATCAGGAAACAATAAAAATTTATGGGAAAAATATTCGGAGTATCATTCATTTCCTCTTTCATACCAAGGCAATGCGGTATTGCAACTTTTACAAGTGATCTTTCAGGTTCATTTAAAAATATCAAAAACGGCAGTACTCTTAAAGCAAATGTAACAGCCTTAAACGATATTCCTGAAGGCTATAAATATTCGAAAGAAGTGAAATTTGAGATCAAAGATAAAAGTATCAATGATTTTAAAGAAGCAGCATACTATCTGAATCTCTCAGATAAAGATATAATAAACCTGCAGCATGAATTCGGACTTTACGGCGGAGAGGCCGGTTCGCATATTCTCTATCTGTTAGAAAACCTTAAAAAGCCTGTGGTTACTACTCTTCATACAGTTCTTGAGCATCCCAATGAAGATCAGCTGAAGGTAACCCAGGAAATAGGCCGCCTCTCATCTTATGTAATTGTACAGTCTGAAAAAGCCTTTAACATGCTTTCGTCAGTTTACGGTATCTCTGAGGAAAAGATCAGGTACATACCTCATGGTGCGCATGATGTGCAGTTTCTGGATACAACGTATTATAAAGATAAATTCCAGCTTACAGAAAAGAAAGTGCTGCTCACATTCGGATTGCTTAGCCCCGGAAAAGGAGTTGAAGATGTTATAAATGCTCTGGCAGAAGTAGTTAAGACCAATCCGGATGTTGCTTATATAATTCTGGGAGCAACACATCCGCATGTTAAAAAACAATATGGCGAAGCATACAGAAACAGCCTTGAAAACCTCGTTAAAAAACATAGTTTGGAAAACAACGTTATCTTTATAAACCGTTTTGTAGATACAGAAGAGCTTTTGGAATTTCTGTTGATGAGTGATATTTATGTTTCACCTTATCATAACCTTGAACAAATTGTTTCAGGAACATTAACATATGCACTTGCATCCGGTAAAGCGATAATTTCAACTCCATACTGGTACGCCGAAGAACTGTTAAAAGATGAAAAAGGTATATTGTATGAACCTCATGATATTGCATCGCTTTCAGCTTCCATAAAAGATCTGCTTGATGACGAAAACAAACGCAACAGGCTGCGCCGGAACGCTTATGAAGCAGGCAGGAAAATGATTTGGGGTGAAGTAGCTAAAAAGTATTACGAAATATTTCAGAAGGCAGCTGCCGAATACACTATTAATTCAACAAGCCTTGTGCCTTCTCCAAAATATAAGATGATTCCCTCATTGCCAGAAGTTAATCTTACTCATTTGCGTAATATTACAGATACTACAGGAATCCTTCAGCATTCGGTTTTTTCTATTCCAAACAGAAATGAAGGTTATTGTATTGATGATAACTGCAGGGCTTTGCTTGTGATAATAATGAATAAATATCTGTTTCATGATCCTGTTGCGGATCAGTTATTATATACATACCTCTCTTTTATTCATTATGCCTATAATAAAGATACAGGTTTATTCAGGAATTTTATGAGTTATGACAGGAAATGGCTTGAAGAGGCAGGTTCTGAAGATTCAAACGGCAGAACAATGTTTGTTCTGGGATACTTTATTAAAAATTCTGAAAATCATTCGCACCTTGCTTTATGCAAAATGCTGTTTGATTGTACATTAAAAAATATGGAAAAGTTTAATTCCCTTCGTTCCATTGCACATATAATCATGGGATGTATTTTTTACCTGCAGAGATTTTCAGGAGCGCGTGATGTTAAAAGAATTTGTAAAAAACTGCTTGAAAAGCTTAATGAAGCTTATGTGTCTAATTCCAAAGGTGATTGGAAATGGTTTGAACAATATTTGACATATGATAATGCAAGGCTCTCTCAGGCTCTGCTTATGGGAGGCATTTATTTTAAGAACAGTAATTATTTGTATAATGGGCTGGAATCATTAAACTGGATGTATGATATAATTATTGAAAAAGAAAAGAATTACATTTCTTTAATCGGAAATGACGGATGGTATTTTAAAGGACAGGAAAAAGCGAAATTTGATCAGCAGCCGGTTGAAATTGCTTCGATTATTGATGCCTGTTACCAGGCATACCTGATATCTGAAGATATGGAATGGATTAATAAGATCGGGGTTGCTTTCAGCTGGTTTCTGGGGAATAATGACAGACAGGAACCATTATATGATTTTACTACCGGAGGTTGTTATGACGGGCTTACATCCGCTATTACTAATCAAAATCAGGGAGCTGAATCAACTATCAGCTGGTTGACAGCACTGCACAGAATGTACAGGATAAGACAGGAACTTCAGGTTGAGTAAAAAATTTTCAATAAAGGCCATACCCTCACTGATAGTAAAGGCATATTATGAATTGCTGGATGATAAGGGATTTAAAATGGCTGCAGCGCTTTCATATTACACTGCCTTTTCACTCGGGCCATTATTGATAATTGTTATTGCCATTGCGGGATTTTTCTTCGGAGAGGATGCCGCAAAAGGGCAGATTTTCTCTGAATTGAAAAGTCTGGTCGGTCCTGATGGTGCAGTGATGATAGAAACAATCCTAAAAGGAGCTTCAAACAAATCAACAGGAATATTTGCGGCAATTTTAAGTGTGGTTCTGTTATTTTTAGGTTCTATAGGTGTATTTCTGGAATTGCAGGAATCCCTTAATATTATTTGGGGAGTTGAGCTTAAGCCTGGCAATGGGTTGTGGCTTTTTATCAAGAACAGGCTGATTTCGTTTTCCATGGTTGTTGCAACAGGGTTCTTGTTGATAGTATCTTTGGTAATAAGCTCTGCAATTTCAATTATTAATACATTTATGGGAGAAAAGTTTCCAACACTTATACCAATGGTATTTATTATGAATAATCTTTCTTCATTGATAGTACTAACAATTCTTTTTGCGCTTGTATATAAAATATTACCCGGTGTTTTGATATCGTGGAAGTATGTTTGGTTCGGAGCTATTCTCACATCTGTACTTTTTACAATTGGTAAATATCTTATAAGTTTATATCTCGGCAGCTCATCTTTCAGCTCTACATATGGCGCAGCAGCATCTCTTGTAGTAATTTTTGTCTGGCTGTACTATTCAGGCTTGATCCTTTATTTCGGCGCGGAGCTTACCCAGGTATACCGTAAAATTTTCAGCAATTCAAAACTTGTTCCGGGCGGAGACGCTATATTGGTCCCTAAAATATCTGACCTGGTAAATGAGCGAATGAAAAAAGAAAACACGGTCATTGGTAGTACCAAAAGGAAAAATTAATATTACATATCAAGGTTTTTTAAACATTTTTCAATATCTATTCCTTTGCCAAGCACACCTTTGAACAGGTCACCTTTTTTCTTTAACCGCTTGAAAATATTTTTAATGGTGAACTCTTCGGGAGATTCAATTTCTTTGAGTTCCTTCCAGTCAAGCGGGGTAGAAACAGGAGCTTTTGGCTTAGGCCTTACGCTGTAAGGTGCTGCCAGGGTCTGGCCTGTTCTGTTCTGCAGAAAATCTATATAAATCTTTTTCCTGCGTTTTGAGGGGGATCTTTCTATGCTTGTAAATCCGGGTACAAGCTCATTGGTTAATTGAGCTATTACATGTGCAAATTCCCTGGCTATTTCAAAGTCATATTTTTTATTCAGCGGTATATAAATATGAATACCTGTAGCACCGGATGTTTTACAGTATCCTTTTGCCTTTGCCTTATCAAGAACTTCCTTAACAGCAAAGGCTGTTTCTATCACTTTTTTAAAAGGTATATCAAGAGGGTCGAGGTCAATTGCGAGATAATCAGGATTGTTTATTAGTTTGACAGTGGAGAACCAGGGATTTATTTCTATGCAACCAAGATTCACCATATATAATAGCGAAGCTTCATCTGTGCAGACGTAATAATGGATATTCTCATCGTTCGATTCTGAATACACTTCAGCTGTTGTGACCCAGCCTGCTACCTTATCTTTTACATCCTTTTGGTAAAAGCTTTTGCCGTTAATTCCGTTCGGGAAACGGTTAAGCGAGTGAGGCCTGTTTTTTATGTACGGAAGTATATACCCGGATACATTGTGATAGTACTCTATCAGCTCTCCTTTTGAGTATTTTTCCTTTGGCCAGTATATTTTTTCCAGGTTTGTAAGCTCAAATGTTTTGCCGTTTATCTTTACCTGTTTATCCATGATATCATAAGTTTATTTTTTTCTTTAACTGTGTATTCAGTGATATTTCTTCTGCTTTTTTGTCATCACGCATCCTCAAAAAGACCGGGTGCCTTAATATGCCGTCATTTGTGATCTGGGAAAATTTTACTTCACATACCAATACAGGCTTTAGCCAGGTAACAGGTGCATTAGGCTTTGGCGGAACCTCAAACGGGCTTACCTTAATTTCATATCTTTTCAAAAGATTAAAAACACTTAATTGATTTGTATAATTAAAGCCGGTACCTGTATGACCTATATATATCAGCCTGCCTTTATTGTAAACACCAAGTATCAATGCTCCGAAATATTTCCTGCTGCCTCTTGGCTCTGTATAACCGCAAATTACAGCATCAAGGGTTTCTTCTGTTTTAATTTTAAGCCAGCTTTGTGAACGGGTATTTTCATAATATAAACTATCAGCCTTTTTAGCTATAATGCCTTCAATTTGTAGTTTTTTTACTTCATTGAATAATTTTATACCATCATTAACAGTATGATCACTGTAAAAAATATTATCTGTTTCAGGAATCAATTCCTTGAGCAGCTGTTTCCTTTCGGTTACAGGAAGTGTTTCTGTATTATATCCGTTCAGCCACAGCAGATCAAAAACATAATAAACAATAGTACCAATTCCCGTTTTTTTATAGTTCTGTATTTTTTGGAAATCGGGTTTATTTGAATCATCAAGTGCTACAGCTTCTCCGTCAATTACATAATTTCCTTTAATTGAACCCAGGTTTTTCTTTATTGTTGGAAAGAGTTTATCGAAGGATACCAGGTTTCTGGATGTTAAGGTGACAGTATTTTTATATTTCTTTGATATAACCCTGTAACCATCCCATTTTACCTCGAATATCCAGTCTCTGCTGTTAAAGGGTTTATCTGTTAAAGTTGCCAGCATTGGCTTTATATCACCGGGGAAAGGAATTTTTTGTAAATTATTTTTTCTCTGTTTTTTTGCGGCCATTGGATTTTTTAAGCAGTTCTATGGTTTTGCCGCTAATAACTGATTTATTCTTCTTAAGTATATCAGTTTCCATGGCATATTCATCTTTTTTCTTTATAAGCAGCCATGATTTTTCATCTTTTTTCATATTTACAAGAGCAAATTCACCCTTAAGTTTCTTTCCAAGCAAAACAAATTTCAGGTCACCTTTCCAAAACGCCTTTTTAAATAACTTTTCATTTTCTTTTTTATCTTCTCCACCTTCAACAGGCAAATATACTCCCGTATCCCAAATAATAACTTCTCCTGCCCCGTAATTTCCTTCCGGTATAATGCCTTCAAAATCCTTATAATCAAACGGGTGATCTTCGACCATCATCGCCAGCCTTTTATCTGCTGGATTCATTGAAGGTCCTTTGGGTACTGCCCAGCTTTTTAAAACTCCCTCAAGCTCAAGCCTGAAATCGTAATGTAAATGGCTGGCATCATGTTTTTGCACTACAAAAATTAGCTGAGAGCCTGCATTCTTCTTTTTGCCAGCAGGTTCACTTGTTTTTTTAAAATTTCTTTTTTTTCTGTAAGTTCCAAGGCTCATCCGATATCCTTATTTATGCAGCTTTACTTTTCATGCTTTGTTTCAGCAGCTTCATTAAGTTTTTTGCAGAGCTTGGTTTCGGCTCTTTACCCTTTGGCTTAACTTTCTGGCCTTTTGCTTTTTTGGTGATTATTTTTTTTAGCTCGTCAACATAAGTATCTTTGTATTCCTTCGGATTATATTTTTTACTCAGCTGTTTAACCAGGTCAACTGCCATTTCAATTTCTTTTTTTGTCACCTGTTTAGAAGTCGGTATAGTTAACTCCCCGGTATCACGGATCTCGTCATAATACCTTATCTGGTTGAATATAATAACATCTTCAAAGATGCGTAATAAGCCGATATGTTCACGGTTTTTCAATACAAACCTTCCTATTCCGGCTTTTTTTGTCTGCTTTATTGCTTCACGGAGCAGGGCATATGATTTTATCCCTGATCTTTCCGGTTCGAGAAAATACGGTTTTTCAAAGTAAACAGGATCAATTTCCTTTTCATTGACAAAATGAAGTATATCTATAGTATGAGATTTTTCTACACTGGCATTTTCAAAATCTTTATCAGTTAATACAACGTAGTCGCCTTCTTCATATTTATAACCCTTTACTATATCTTCATAAGGAATTTCCTTGCCGTCATCCCTGCAAACGCGGGCAAATCTTACCTGGCAAAGATCACCCTTGCGCAGCATATCAAGATCCAGAGTATGGCTTTGTGATGCTGAATAAAGTTTAACGGGAATATTTACCAGCCCGAAACTGATCGAGCCTTTCCATAATGCTTTCATATTTTCATTTTATTGGTTTTAAGTCTGTTAATGCCGGTCCGTTTATTACCTTTCCGGTGGCCTCAAAACGTGACCCATGACACGGGCAATCCCATGTTTTTTCGGTTTTATTCCATTCTACCACACATTTCAAATGCGGGCAAAGAGCTGAAAATTTATATATCTTTCCGTTATGATCCTTATAAACCGCATATTTATCTTTTCCGAAGCTTAAAACAGCGCCGGTTCCGTAAGGGATCTCACTTTCATCTGAATATTCTGGCGGCGTGATAATATCAATGTACTGGATAGCAGTGTTAAAACCTTCCCTGACGAATTCAGGAGCCGCTTTTAAAGTGATACGTTTGGGGTCATATATATCAGCCCAATCATTTTGCCTCCCGTTTATCATGTCATCCAGAAGTATAGCTGCAAATGAAGCGTGTGTAATTCCCATACCTGAGTCACCGGTTGCTATATAAACATGCTCGCTGTTTTCAGGGTCTTTGCCAATAAAGCTTAAACCGTCAAATGGCTCAATTACCTGGCCTGACCATTTATATTCAATATGTTCAGCCATTGGAAATCTTTCACTTGTCCATTTTATCAGTTCCTGGAACCGCTTTTCAGGTTCATCTTCCTGGCCTGTTTTATGATCTTCACCGCCGACTATTAGAATATCATTTTTATGCTGTTTGTAAATCCTTATGTAATGATAAGGATCTTCGTTATCCCAATACAAGGCATGAGGTACTGAATCTTTGGGTATTCTTACTCCTATCACATAGGTTCTGTATGAAGCCTGCTTGGTATGTATAGCTACATAATCGCTGACCGGGCTGTTTGTTGCGACTATAATATCTTTTGCAGTAATTTTAATTTTATTTTTTGTCTCAGCAGATGCCGGGGAGCCATCAGTAATTTTATTTATATGTATATTTGTAAAAATTCTTCCGCCGTTTGAAGTGATAATTTCAGCAATCGCCGAAAGGTATTTCAGCATATGAAATTCAGCCTGTCCCGGGAATTCAAGACAAGGATAGTCTCCCAGCGAACTAATTGGCGGCTGCGGGGCAATATTAACATTCAGACCGGCCCTTTGGCAGGCATCATATTCTCTTTCCAGAACTCCAGCCCTTTCTTCCGGTTTAAATATTAAATAACCGTTCAGGCGGGTAAAATCGCATTCAATTTTATTTTCAGTAATAATTTTTTCAATAAGGTTAATTGCAGCGGTCTGGCTTTCAGCAGCAAGACGTGATACATTTTCTCCGTGAAGCCTTTCGATAATGTAATAACGGTCATCAATTACATTTGTAATATGCGCAGTGGTTCTTGAAGATTCACCTCCTCCGATATTGCCGTCATCAACAACTATCACACTTTTACCTGACTTCATCAGCATATACGCGCAGGTTAGTCCTGTAATTCCTGCACCTATTATACATACATCAGCATTAGTATCATTTTTCAATGAATTAAATATGGGGACATCAAATGTCCCCATCCAAATTGATTCAGTCTTTCCGGATTCTGGTTTCATTTATACATGGATTATCGGTTAAGCTACCGGGTTTCTTCCCTGGATCAGCCTTATCAATACAGCTACTACAGCGAGAACTATAAGAATATGTATAAATCCGCCCATGGTATATGAGCTTACCATTCCAAGAAGCCAAAGTACCAGTAATATTATTGCAATTGTCCAAAGCATGATGTTTTCTCCTTATTAATATTTATATTTTTATTGTTTACCGCTTTTACCTTCATTTTTTATTTCAGGAACAGGTGATACCGTTATAACTGCCGGATTTGAAACATCTCCAAATAGTCCTTTATCTCCTGCCGCCATTCGCCACTGAACTGTATATGATCCAGGGGCAAACGGAATGATATCAAAGTTGAATACTTTCGAACCTCCGGGGGCAATTGATTCATCAAGGCTCACAGAATAAGTATTCCAGAAGTTTCCCGATAAAGGATTACCTGCCGCATCAAGCATAATCAGCCTGTAATTTCCTTTTTCCCAGGTAGTTTTGCCTGTATTAGTGTAGCTTACCATTACTTTGTAAGATTTCCCTGCTTCCATTACAGCCGGGACAGTTTGTTCAACAAATGCGCTGCTGTTCAATGCATCATTAAAAGTTACTTCTCTGCTTACTGAAATTTCCAGCGGTTTACTGATCTCTCCGAAAATTCCCGCTGAATTTGTAAGCTGTGAGCTGAATTTATATACACCTTCAGTATTGGGTGCTGTCACAGTAATTTCAAATGTAGCAGTATTTTCTGACTCAATGGTTTTTACCAGATCAAGCTCTGATACTGCCCATACAGGTGTTTTGGAATCTTCATTGGAGTATAATTTTAATCTTACTTCCCCCGGAGCCCATGCAATACTTCCTGAGTTTTGAAATGTAATTATTAAATTGTATTTCTGACCCGGTGACATTCTATCCGGAACCGACTGATTTACAAATTTTGAGTCGAATCCGCTTTGTGAATTGGTTAAAAATGTAGTGAATATAAATACTATGAATAATGAAAGTTTCATTTTAATCATGTTATTTCTCCTTTTACATTATGCTATTATAGATTACTCAAATACTATGCCAATTTTTAAATTCAATTATTCACCTTTTTGAAAAATAAACAGGCTTTTATATTATTTGATTTGTCAATCTTATGTCATAAATGTCATATTGTATTTTATATTTATTCTCAAAAGTATGTTATAAATGAAATAAAAATTTGGCATAAAATTTGAGTTTTTTATGAGTAATCATTAAGGAGGATTTGTTATGAAATACATATTAACTTTTATTCTGTTTTCAGGAATTATTTTAGCTCAGCAAAATAATGGTACTGGTTCAGGTAACTTTGTGAAATATTCTGTAATTAAACATTCACCTGTATATAAAAATTTAGTAATTGATATTAATGCAGATGGTTTTTCGGAGAGATTTTTCGGGGAAAGTATTATTCTTACAGCAGAAAATGAAGTATGGGTAAAAAACACTGAACTGATTTCAGGAAATGGCGATAAATATGAATTTGGAAATAAACTGAAAAAGAATGAAATGAATATTATTCACCAGGTTTCTGCTGAATATGGTTATATAATAGTGTATGGTGAAAATAATAATGAAGTTTTGGTCTATCTTGCAGGTGCAAGTGGTGAAAAAGATTCTGATGCCGTTTCAATAGAGTTATAAAGCAATTTTCTTTGTTAGAATGAAAAAGGCTGTCATTTAAAAATGACAGCCTTTGTTGTTTTATTATACAAAATTGTCAGGAGATTCCGCTTTATCGGGACGGCTTTCCCCCCGACACGAAGTGTAGGGACGCTGGGCCATTATTTTTGGTACTTAAGGACTGGTTTGAATTATGACGTATCAAACGGTCTTCAAGGTCATTAGTTTGACCAATATAGAGTTTTCCCGATATTTCTGATTGTAATATGTAAGTGTAAAACTTCAAGTCGGGGTGAGAGGATTCGAACCTCCGGCCTTCCCGACACGTAGTGTCGGGACGCTCTAACCTGCGTTTAATTCAATCCATCTCAGAATTCTGGAAGTATTTTTAAAAGATTTAAGCTTCATTTCCAGTAATACAGCTTCACTTCTTGAACTGAACTCTTTACTGAAAATAAGTTTCCATGGGCCTTTATTTTTGGTACTTAAGGACAGGTTTGAATTATGGCGGAATAGACGGTCTTCAAGGTCATTAGTTTGACCAATATAGAGTTTTCCTGATATTTCTGATTGTAATATGTAAGTGTAAAACTTCAAGTCGGGGTGAGAGGATTCGAACCTCCGGCCTCCTGGTCCCGAACCAGGCGCTCTAACCGGGCTGAGCCACACCCCGAAATGTAGTAAAAAACAAAAATAATCAATCTAATTGAGAAAATCGAGGATAATTATATTCCATAAAAAAAGCCCTGTTCTCAAGAACAGAGCCTTATAAAAAAGTATATTAAAACACTCTTAACCGAATACAAATCCAATAACTATGATTGCAAGCATAATTACTATTGTTGTGCCGATATACATGTTGCTGCTTTTTGTAACTTCAGTCATTTGCTGATTTGTGATTTTGTCATTAATTTGTTTCGTGTTCATTGTACTGAATTTCTCCTCTGAAATTAGTTATTATTAGTATAATTCTCTGAAATCAAATTAATATTTGAATGTTCAAAGGACAATCACCTTAAACAGTTATATTGAATTTAATATGTATAATTATAATATTGTTAGGGTTAAATTTGTCTGTAAAAAAATGAATTCTGCTGCCCTGTTTCAGACAGCAGAATTCTTTTTTGCCGGATACATGCGATCACAATTTATTAACCGAAAATGAATCCAATAATTACGATCACAAGAAAAATGGTTATTGTTCCGGCAATAAACACGTTACTGTTCTTTTTGAATTTTGTTAGATCTGTTTCCATATTTGTTACCTCTATAGAAGTAAAGGTTGTTAAGTTTAACTACAATTGCAATACTAAAATAATGCTTTAATTAGCGTTAGTAAATAACGAAACAGGTTATATGACTTAATCGGTTAATAAACATAATTATTAACATTAATCAGCATACCAACAGGATAACAATCATAATATTTAATGACTCATAGAGATAAAAAAAGGAAAACCCTATGAGTTTTCCTTTCTAATTATCTATATTATAATGTTTAACTACTTTACATCTACAACTTCTTTTATCTCTGAAAATGCTTCTGCAAGAAGTCTTTTCTGGGTTTGATTAAATATAGAGTTTGAGCCTGGGGCTGGAGCCGGGCTTTCATCCCTGCTGACGCCGTATAATGTCATTTTACTCCCAAGTTCTCTTAGGTCCCTCTTCAGCCTGTATGACATGAAGATCAAAGCTCCCATATTATGTGGTTCTTCCTGAGCCCAGAAAACTTCTGTGGCATTGGTATAAGTTTTCAGGATAGCTTTTATTTCTTCTGATGGATATGGATAATACCTTTCCACTCTTACAATTGCTATATGCGAAATGTTATTCTCTTTCTTATATTTAGCCAGATCATAATAGAATTTTCCGCTTGTCAGTATTACACGCCTGATATCAGATTTGTTCGTAACTGTGTTATCATCTATCACTAAGCGGTATTTACCGCCGATAAATTCATTTTTGTCAGATCTTGCCTCAGGAAGTCTCAGCAGGCTTTTTGGTGTCATTATCACCAGCGGGCGCCTGTTATTATATTTACCCTGGGAGCGCAGCAAATAATAATACTGCGCCGGAGTTGAAGGATTGCAAATGGTCATGTTATCATCAGCACACAAAGTTAAAAATCTTTCCAGCCTTGCACTTGAATGTTCCGGGCCTTGTCCTTCCTGACCATGAGGAAGCAGCATTGCAATATTGCTCGGCAGGTTCCATTTATCCTGTGAAGCGGCAATAAAGTTATCTATAATAACCTGGCCGGCATTTGCAAAATCCCCGAACTGTGCCTCCCATAATACAAGTGAAAGCGGATCTGCAGTGCTGTATCCGAATTCAAAACCAAGAACTGCCGCTTCTGAAAGCAGGCTGTCCAGTGGCTCTATTTTCGCTTTATCAGGGGCTATATTATTGTGAAGAATTACTTCCTCTTCTGATTCCATATCAGTAAGCACAATATGTCTTTGTGAAAATGTTCCTCTTGCGCTATCCTGGCCGCTCAGTCTTACAGGTATTCCTTCAAGCAGTAAGGTGCCGAAAGCAAGTGCTTCAGCAAATGACCAGTCTATCTTTGTATCACCGTTTAGAAACTCCCTTCTTGATTCAATGAACTTTCTCAGTTTTGGATGTAAATGAAAATCAGCAGGTAAAGTGGTTATAGTTTCCACAATTCTGTTCAGATCATTCATTGTGATCTCAGGAAGCTGGTTTGAACGAAGGATCTTTATCTGTTCATCAGTTAACCTGATGGGAGTATCAGCCTTAAACAGCATTTCCCTTTCATGTGCCTTCGTATATCCCTTATCCATTATATCATATATCTCGGTTTCCATTTTCTGGATCTCTGATGTATCAGTCACTTTTTCATTTAAAAGCTTTTCCTGGTAAATGTTTTTTACCGTAGGATGATTTCTGATAGCTTTATAAAGAACAGGCTGTGTAAAAGCCGGTTCATCTGATTCATTATGCCCTAACCTGCGGAAGCTGTAAACATCAATTACAACATCCTTATGAAACATCATCCGGTATTCATAGGCAAGCTTAGTTACCAGAATTGTGGCTTCAGGGTCATCACCGTTTACATGAAAAATCGGAGCCTGTACCATCTTCGCAACATCTGATGCATATACTGTTGATCTTGCATCAACCGGACTGGTTGTGAAACCGATCTGGTTATTGATAATTATATGAATGGTTCCACCGGTGCTGTAACCTTTAAGCTGTGATAAGTTTAATGTTTCTGCTACAATACCTTCACCTGCAATTGCTGCATCACCATGAAGCAGAACCGGAATGTATTTGTTTTTAAGCGAATCATTCATCATCTGCTGCTTAGCGCGTACAATGCCTTCCACTACCGGGTTTACAAATTCAAGGTGGCTTGGGTTGGATGCAACTGATACATTGATATCATCCCCGTACATTGTTTCATATACACCTGAGGAACCAAGATGGTATTTAACATCACCTGAGCCTTCAACTGAATCAACATCTGAAATATCCTCAAATTCAGAAAATATTTCCTGCATATTCTTGCCGATTATATTAGCAAGAACGTTTAGCCTGCCTCGATGAGCCATACCCAGAACAACTTCATCCACTTTTTCGGCAGCTGCAAGGCTCAGCAGCATATCAAGAACAGGAATAATTGTTTCGGAGCCTTCGAGTGAAAATCTTTTATGCCCTATGTACTTTTTATCAACAAATTTTTCAAAATTTTCCGCCTGAATTAACTTATATAGAATATGTTTCTTTTCTTCTGCTGTTAATGAAGGCTGATTTTTGATCGGCTCCATTTTATCCTGAAGCCATAATTTTTCTTTCGGGTCCTGAATATGCATGTATTCAACCCCAATATTTTCACAGTAAGTTTTTTGCAGTATATCAAGTATTTCCCTTAGTGTCGCAGTTCTTAATCCG
Source organism: Ignavibacteria bacterium (assembly GCA_017303675.1). NCBI lineage: Bacteria > Pseudomonadati > Ignavibacteriota > Ignavibacteria > Ignavibacteria bacterium. Next base: position 325,208 of record JAFLBX010000001.1, on the reverse strand, counting down.
GCAAGACGCGGTGTTATGAATTGCCTGTCATAATCCCAAACCGTGAAACCATATGTGTTGGGGTCAAGCTCGGGATGGTATTTTGCCTGGGGCTTTAGCGGATCAAGGTTTGCCAGCAAATGACCTCTTACGCGGTACATATTAACAAGCTGAATTGCTTTTGCCTGTTTTTCAATTTCTTCCAGATTATCAATTCCGTCAAAATTTTCAGGGTTATTATCTATTTTCCACATAACCGGTTTTACAGGCATGTTAAGATCACTGAAAATAGTTTCATAAAAACCTTCTTCCCCTATGAGAAGCTTATGCATTTTCTGCAAAAACATTCCCGATTCAGCGCCCTGAATTATGCGGTGATCGTAAGTGCTTGTTATGTTCATTACTTTACTTATGCCAAGCATAGTAATTATATCTTTTGTTACTGCCTGGTATTCAGCCGGATAGTCGAGAGCGCCTGTTGCAATTATAGCGCCTTGACCTACCATAAGCCTTGGCTGTGATGCTGCTGTTCCTATTGTTCCGGGATTTGTTAAAGTAATGGTTGTTCCCTGAAAATCTGAAATATCTATCTTTCCGCTTCTTGAGCGGTTGATAATATCATTGTAAGAATCAAAGAACTGACGGAAATTCATTTTATCTGCTCCTTTGATATTGGGTACGATCAAAGAGCGTGAACCGTCTTTCTTTTCAAGATCTACGGCAAGCCCGAGATTTACTGAATTCTTTTTAAGTAAATGAGGGTTACCTTCAATTATTGTATACGCATTGTTGAGCGCAGGAATTGATTTTATTGCTTTTACTATTGCCCAGCCAATGATATGTGTGAACGAAATTTTACCGTTGCCGGTCTTTTTCAGAAAATTATTTATTATCAGCCTGTTCTCTTCCAGTACCTTTACAGGTATTGCACGGAATGAAGTTGCAATAGGTATTGTTAAGCTGGAAGTCATATTTTCTATGATCTTCTCGCCAACGCCTTTTATCTGTATTGCTTCTTCACCCTTTTGAGGCTGCGGCATATTTATTACAGGAGTTGAAGATACCGGAGGCTGAGTATAATTTATATAAGTACCTGTTTGTACGCTGCTTTTACCGTTGGTATTTTCATTTTTAGTGTGAATTTTACCATTTGTTTCTATATTAAGGCCGGTAAACAGGTCCTGCCAATCTTTTCCTACAGAGTTCGGATTATTTACGAAGTTCTCCAGTAACTCCATGACAAACCATGTATTTACGCCAAATTCTGCGAGTTTTTCGCGCTGCTCTTGTGATAAATCTTCTAATTTCATTGTAATTTTTATATGATAAGTGCAAATTTAATCAAAATTAAAACCAAGTTCACTTCAATATTTTGAACCTGAAATTTTGAATAAAAATGCCTTAATAACTGAAATGAATAACCGGGGTAGTAATTAAATTAACTTAATGGAACTTTAATTTCAACAGATGTTCCGTTTTCTTTTGAACCCTTAATATCCCATATGCCGCCTAATAACAATACTCTTTCTTTCATTCCAAGGATTCCAAGAGATGTACTTTTTTCTATCTCTTCATTGGTTATACCTCTGCCGTTATCGTTAATTGTTAATATCATCCAGCCGTGCTGAATATCAGTTTTGATCTTTACTGCTGTTGCTCCTGAGTGTCTTGCTGTATTAGTAAGCGTTTCCTGGAATATTCTGAATACAGATATAGCTTTTTCAGGGTTCAGGTTTATTTCTTCATCTCCCACTTCTGTAATACATTTTATGTTTGATCTTTTTTCAAATTCTCCTGCATGCCATTCAATTGCTTCAAGTAATCCTAATTTATCAAGTATATCAGGTCTTAATTCAGTTGCAATTTTTCTAACTTTGTTAATTATATCGTCAATGTATGGTGTAATTTTTTTCAGTTCTTCTGTTATAGAATTCAGATATTTATTTTTACTTTCATCTTTCTGTTTTACAATATTTTTTACTAACATTGAAAGGTCCATTTTTAATACTGTCAGGTCCTGGCCAAGTTGGTCATGGATCTCTCTTGAAATATGAAGCCTTTCTTCCTCTCTTACTTTTTGCTGGTAGTTGGTAAGAGCTCTCAGCTTTTGCGTGGTTTCTTCAAGCTTGGTCTCGTAGTTTTTTCTTTCTGTTATATCTGTTAAAATTGCTTCAATTGTTTGAGCTTTTTTATGTGAGTCCCTTAACACAACACTTCTCTGGTTAAGCCATAATTTTTTACCATTTTTATTTACAATCATAAATTCAAACGGTATCGAAATTGTAGAATCAAGTACCATCTTTATTGAAAATTGGTATTGCTCCTTCCATTCCTCATCCACAATGGATTCCAGCAAACCCGGTTTATTGTAGAATTCTTCTATTGAATATCCGGTAAGTTTTTGAACTGATTTGTTAACGTAATTGTACTTTTTTGTATTAAGATCCTGGCTTATGATCATATCCGGTGCGTTTTCAGAAAGACGGAAATACTTTTCCTCAGCATCTTTTAGCCTTAATTCAACATCAACCCTGTACATTGCAGAATTGATAGCAGTACTAAGATCCCTGTCATCCAGCGGTTTTGTAATATAGCCGTATGGGTTGGTTTCTTTTGTCTTTTCGATTGTATCTTCATCCTGGTGCGCGGTAATATATACTATCGGTATCCTGAACTTATCATTTATAATTTTGGCAGCTTCAATACCATCCATTTCACCTTTTAAGGTAATATCCATTAAAATGAGATCAGGCTTTTCCTTTTCTGCAAAATTTATTGCATCTTCACCTTTGGCCACACTTCCCGCTGACTCATGCCCGATCCTTTTTAAGGTAGCTTCTATATCTTTGGCAATGATCTTTTCATCTTCTACTACAAGTACTTTTGCTTTTTTAAATATTAAGTTCATACTCTCAAAATTATGTTTTATTATTAATCGGAATACTGATCATAAAAATCTATCGTAATTTCAGTTCCGTTATCTGAATTTACTTTTATTTCACCTTCAAGCTGTTCTGTAAGGGTTTTTACAAGCTCCATGCCCAATGAAGTTGTTTTTTCGAAATCAATTGTCTCCGCTCCTTTTCCGTCATCTTTAACCTGCAGGCTGTACTTACCGGTTGCCAGCTTATACAGTTTTACAGTTAAAGTACCAATACTGTAATCAGGGAAAGCATGTTTTATAGAGTTAGTAACAAGCTCGTTTATTATTAAACCGCATGGTAAAGCTGTATCGATTCCGAAAAATATTTCCTCTACTTCGAGTTTCAAATTTATTCTCGAAAAGCTAATATCATAAGCAAAAAACAGGTAATTACAGAGGTCTTCAATATATTCCCTGAAGTCTATCCTTGAAAGATCCTTGGTTCTGTATAGCTGCTGGTGAATCAGAGCCATTGATTTAACCCTCTGTTCGCTCATTTTCAGATAGCCGATTGCTGTTTCATCTTTTATGCTTTCTGACTGAAGCCTGAGTAGGCTGGAAACTACCTGCAGATTATTTTTTACCCTGTGATGAATTTCTTTTAGGATCAGTTCTTTTTCATTAAGAGATTTTATTAGCTCATTATTAATTCTTTTGATCTCTGTGATATCCTGTAAAGTACCCTGCATACCTGTAAATAAACCGTTCTTATCATACATCGGTTCTCCCACTATTTTTACGTTTCTTATTTCACCATCAGGTCTAACTACTCTGTCTTCATTTTCATATGAGGATTTATTTTTGACTGCATTTAGTATTTTATCAATTGTTCTTTGCCTGTCTTCTGAGTAAATATGGTTCATAGCTTCATTAAATTCAAAACTTTCCGGTTCATTTTTTAATCCAAGTATTTTATACAGTTCACTGGAATTATAAATTTTATTTTCTTTGAGGTTATAAACCCAGCTCCCTATGTGTGCAATTCTTTGGGCTTCTTCAAGATTGTTTCTAATTTGTTTGAGCTCTTCTTCTTTACGAATTCTTTCGCTAATTTCCTTTTGTGCCCGCCTGTAAAGCTCTGCATTTGCTGCCGCTACCGAAACATGTACTGTAATAGATTCAAGTATCTTAAGGTCATACTCAGTATATGCATTTTTTGTATAGCTGAACACAGAAATTACGCCAATTACGTTTTTACCTATTTTCATAGGTATATACATTGCTGATTGAATTACAGGATCTTCATTGATAATTTCATCTTTCTTTTCTTTATAGTCAATTACATTGCCTTCTTCATCAAAATAATACTTATCATCACGATCTTTTATCAGGTCATAAAAGTTATTAACAATTAAAGGCATTCCTGTAATTATAGCTTCAACTTGAGTTCCTTTGTAATTATTGCCAACTTTAAGATGCGGGAAATTACCGGGATCATGTTTAGTATTACCAACCCATGCAGCCTTACAGAATATCAAATTTTCCTGTTTATTATATTCAGCAATAACCATTGAATCACATGGAATGATCTCTAATACTTTTCTGTATAAAATGTCGTAAATTTCTTCAAGATTAAGCGTGCTCAAAAGCTCTCTGCCGGCGCTGTATAATAAAGTAATTTCTTTGTTTCTTAAGGCAAGTTCTTCCCTCGCTTTTTGCTTTTCGGCAATTTCTGTTTTAGCCTGCCTGTAAAGTGATGCGTTAAATGTTGCTGCTGAAATTGGGCTGGCAAGTGATTCAAGCAGACTTAAACTCAATTTATTATATACATTTTTGGAATAACTTAATAACTGGATTACTCCGATAATATTCCCATCATGTATCATAGGTACAAGCATAGCAGAATTGTACAATACATCAGGTTCCGTTTTTATTTTATCGTTTGTGTAGCTGATGTGGGTCTGCGTTCTTTTATAATATTCCTTATAGTTATCTATAAGCAGAGGTTTACCGCTTCTTATAACTTCACTTTGTATGCCTTTTCCTTCAGGCGCCAGAGGGATCAGTGGAAAAATGTTTATATCCGGTTTAACACCATCTGCCCAAACAGAAAGTATCTTTATATTTTTCGCTTCCTTGTTATATTCGGAAATGATCATAGAGTCGCAGGGGATTTTGGCAGAAATTATTTTGTATGTATTATCATATACGCTGTCAATATCCAGAGAACCTGATAAAACCTGCTGGGCATCGTATAGCATCTGGAGTTCTTCTGTTTTTGCCTGCAGCGCTTTTTCAGCTTGCTGTTTTTCCTGTAATTCATTTTGTAATTTACTGTGCAATTGGGCATTTACAATGGATACCGCAATATGAGTAGCCAGGGATTCAAGTATTTTCAGTGCATTTTCTGAAAAGACCTTCTTGCTGTAATTTAGCAGTTGCAAAGTTCCAATTACTTTCTTCTCATATATCATCGGTATTATTATTGCGGTCTCAGCTATTTCAAAAGTATCATCTTTTTTGTATGAAACAGTACCATCATCATTAACATAAAAATTTGCTCCGGATTTTTTTATATATTCTCTGTAATTTTCAACAATTCTTGTTTTTTTTGAAAACAGAACACTGCTTTGTAAGCCCTTGCCTGTTTTATCAAATTTTATCGGCGGGAAATTAGAAGTGTTTATTTCCTTGCCGTTAGTGAACAATCCTTCAAGTATTATATATTCCTCATTTTCATCAAGAACAGAAATACCAATATCGCATTCCGGAAATGAGCTGTTTATGGTTCTGAATATTTTTCTGTTTATTTCTTTAGTTGTTAATGCACCTGAAAGATCCTTTGAAATTTCATAAATATTAGATATTTCAATAGATGTTTTCAGTAATTTTGATTCAGTTTCTTTTCTGATTTTTATTTCTTCTTTCGCCTGCTGATAAAGATCGGCATTGGAAGTTGAAACAGCAGCTTGTGCTGCCAGTGCTTCGGCAAGCTTAACATCATTTTCTGTATATGCATTTTTTTTAAGGCTTTTTACCTGTAATACCCCTATAACTTTGTTCTTTAGCTTAAGTGGAACAATTATTGCTGATCTTTCTGAAAGATTTTTATTATTGGGATTAGAGGCTACAGAACCATCCGGCTTATAATAAAATTTAGTTCCGGATTGTGAAACTGATTTTTCAAAGTCCAGCAATAATTCAGCCTTCCCGCTTTTTATAGCTCTGCTTTGAATTCCGTTACCCGAAAAATTTACCGGGACTGATGGAAAAGCAGAAACATCAAGTCGTTTTCTTCCTATCCATGCTGCTTTACATGTAATTTTACCGCTTTTCTTATCGTAACCGGATATTACCATTGAATCACACGGCATTAACTTTCTGATGATACTGTATATACTATTGTATATCTTATCCGGATTGAGTGTTTTAGAAAGCTCATTGCCTGCCCTGTAAAGCTCACTTATCTCTTTGTTTCGCTTTATCAAAGCAGCTTCTGACTTTAGTCTTTCCGTAATATCGTTCGAAAGAATCAATACTGCTTTACGACCTTCAAATGATATCGGAGTTCTGGTGATTTCTACATCAATAAGTTCCCCGGATTTTTTAACATGTTTCCAAATGCCCGTATGTAATGGTTTATTTGTTCTGTTTTCTTGTTTGATACGTTCTTGATGTCGAAGAAATTTTGCAATTTCTTCTTTCGGGCGAATATCAGTCAGATCCATATTAAGAAATTCTGCTTCCGAATATCCATAATGCTTAATTGCGGAATCATTTACCGCCAGAATCTTTAAGCTTTCTGAATCATATATCCACATAGGAAGCGGATTACCGTAGAAGAGATATTTGTATTGTTCTTCACTTTGCTTTAACAGGAATTCATTGGTTTTCTTTAAGGTAATATCGCTTAAATTGCCAATTACTTTATCAGCTTTCCCTTTTTTATCATAAATGACAGTTTGAGTGTCACTTATCCAGATTATAGCTTTATTTTTCTGTGTGAACGGATATTCAAAGCTGAAATTTCTTCTCCTCTTGCCTGTAGAAAATTTCAGCGACTTATAATGATCTTTGATCTTTTTCCTGTATTCAGTACTTAAAAGGGGAGTAATGATATTTAATCTTTTTTTAATGAAAATGTCAGGTGATATTCCCAGTATCGTTTTTACAGAGGGGCTTATATAGGTATATTCTGATTTTTTAAAATCAAACTCGTAAATTGCATTTGGTGTGTTTTTTAATACTAAGCTGTATTTATGTTCGCTTTCTTCTATTTTGTTTTCATAAACTGATTTTGATGTATTATCAATTATATAACCTATCAAATACTTCTTTTTGAATAATGATATCTTTTCGGTTGTAATTATTACATTTTTTATGTTTTTTGTCCTGGTATAAACATCAAAATTGAAAGTGTTAATTTTGTTCTTTGAGTATTTTTTTAAAACCCTTTTTGATAGTTCGTTCTCAATAGTAAACCCCAGTTCCATGGGAGTATGATTTAATACTTCTGATTTTTTGCATTCAAATAATTTCAGAAATTTACTGTTGACTTCAATATATCTGTTAGTATCAAAATCGATCAGGGCTTTAGCAACCGGACTTGAATAAAATGATTTAAAAAAAACGCTGTAATGTTTTTTGGCTTTTGTTAGGATGTTGTTGACAGGTCTGATTTTTTTCGTTTTATTTTTTTCTTGCATGCAGGCAAATTTTTAAAAAAATAAATATAATACAATCAACTCTCAGAATGGATTATTACGGTATTTTGGGTAATATCATAGTGTTAATATAGTCATTTAATAAAATAATTCATATAATTAATTTGACTACAAACTAACAGCTTTATTTTATTGATAGTTAGCTAAAAATTTGCTAATTTACAGCATGGAAAACATTATTATTGGTGCAGATCACAGAGGTTTTAACCTGAAGGAAAAACTTAAAGTTTTGCTTTCTAAAAAGTATAACATTATTGATGTGGGTACTAACTCAGAAGCTTCTGTTGATTATCCTGATATTGCTGAAGCCCTCGCTAAAGCTATTCAGGGAGGGGCAGGTAAAAAAGGAATCATCATTTGCGGTAGCGGGGTCGGTGCTTGTGTTGCAGCAAATAAATTCAGGGGTATTCGTGCGGGAATTTGTCACGATGCTTTTTCTGCCCACCAGGGAGTTGAAGATGATGATATGAATGTTATATGTCTTGGAGGCGGAATTGTAGGTGAATCTCTTGCAATTGAAGTGATAAATTCTTTCCTAAATGCAGCCTTTAAGCCCGAAGAAAGATATGTAAGAAGACTTGAAAAAGTTAAAAAGATTGAAGATTCTCAGAAGAACTGAAGTTTGCCGGGTATCTAATATTTAAATTCACATTTAATATCCATTGCCCGTTCAAGTATTTCCAGATAAGACCTTTTGGAAATTTCTATTGCACCGAATTTTTCAAAATGAGGTGTCATCATCTGAATATCAAATAATATAAATTTATTTTTCTTTAAGATCTCATATAGTTTAACCACGCATACTTTTGATGCATTGTTCGCTCTGTAAAACATCGATTCACCGAAAAAAGCTCCTTTATATGCCACACCATATAATCCGCCGGCAAGTTTTTCATTTTCCCATGCCTCTACCGAATGGGCGTACCCTCTGTGGAAAAGTTCCGTGTATGCGGTCATGATGGTGCTGTTTATCCAGGTGCTGTCTCTTAAGGAGCATTCATAAATTACTTTTTCAAAAGCAGTATCTACTCTTATTTCATAGATATTTTTATTTAATACCTGCTTTAAAGATCGTGTAATATTCAGGCCGCTAGTTTCAAGCTCCACAGGCATTATTGCCCGCGGTGAGGCTTCAAACCATGCTATTGATTCAGCATCTTCTCCCATCGGGAAAATACCCATTGCATAACCGTTTAATACCTGGTGCCAGTGCAGAGTGTGATATGTGTAAGCCTGGGAACCCAAGGATCTTCAGGCGTTAACTTCAATTGATGTTCGTAATGCTATCTCTTCGAGAACTGATTGCACCGAAAGGCATTTATCAAGTTCACCTGTTATTACCGCGGCTCTTCCCTTATTATGTGCTTCCAGTGTTATCGATTCAGCCTTATCATAACCATATCCCGTCGCCAGCATGATCTGGCTTATTACTTCGTCAAATTCATGATGTGAGTCATTGAATAAGATCAGCGTAAATCCGCTGGTTGTAGTATCTATATCAACGGGAGAAGTTAATTCATCTGTTTGCTGCATTTTTGTCTGTAGTTTCAAAAAGTTATAATTAATAATTCCAGTCGGCTTCATAATCATAAGACGAGCTTCCCGCACCCCGGGTTGCTTTGCTGAAGAGCATTGATCCGACCATATCTTTATATGATATGCCTTCTTCAAGTTCATCCTTTGCTATTTTTGAATTATTGTGAAGCCCGTCAAGCATAAATTCCATCAGGGAAGCCAGTTCGTGATCGTTTTCAACCGTTGGAATAAATTTTCTTACTGTTTTTTCAAGTCCTTCAACACGCTTCAGCGCTGAAAAATATTCCTCAAATCTCATATCGTCATTCAGTTCAATATAATTTCCCGACTCAAACCATTTTACTATTTCTGCGTATGGATTTATTGCAGGCTTTTGCCCCTCTTTAACTTCACCCTGTCTGCGCTTTTTCTGCAATGGGTCCGGGAAATATTTCCTGAATACCTCGCGGACACTCCTTCCAAGCAGCGCTTTGCTTACTTTTACGGGACCTTCCTGCTCACCTTCAAACACAAGCTCAATTTTTCCTGTCATTCCTGGCAGAACTGATGCCAGGTCTGTGATTCTCGGGAAAATTATAGTTTCATTGTTTACAATAGATCTTCGCTCTGCGTTGCTTACAAGGTTTTCCATTGCTGAAATTGTCATCCTTGCGCTTACGCCTGATTTCTGCTCAACAAACTCGCTCTTACGGGCTTCATGGGCTGCGGATTCAATTATTTCTTTCATATAATAGGGAATGATAACTTCCTTATCAATATGTCTTTTTATCCAGCTTTGAGATTCGGTGATCTTTATACCGTCTTCTATATTTTTTGGATAGTGTGTTAAAATTTGTGAATCTATCCTGTCTTTCAGTGGAGTAATAATATTACCCCTGTTAGTATAATCTTCAGGATTTGCCGTGTAAACTATAAATACATCAAGCGGAAAGCGGATATTAAACCCGCGGATCTGTATATCACGCTCCTGCATTATATTAAGAAGTCCAACCTGTATCCTTGGCTGCAGGTCAGGCAGCTCATTAATTGCAAATATCCCCCTGTTGGTTCTTGGTACTATCCCAAAATGTATTGCTCCTTCATGAGAGTAATGCAGCCTTTGAGTAGCAGCTTTAATTGGATCAATATCACCTATAAGATCAGCAATTGTCACATCAGGGGTTGCAAGCTTTTCTCCGAACCTTCTTTCCCTCGCTATCCATTCAATCTCAGTTTCATCGCCATTTTCGTTGACTGTATCTACAGCAAATTTGGAAATAGGGTTAAACGGGTTATCGTTAATTTCAGAACCTTTAATTATGGGAGTGAATTCATCCAGAAGGTCCACCAGCATCCTTGCCATTTTGGTTTTTGCCTGACCCCTCAGCCCGAGAAAAATAATATCATGTTTTGCAAGTATGGCATTAATTACCTGCGGAATTACTGTTTTTTCATACCCAATTATTCCGGGGAATATCTCTTCTTTGTTGCGGAGTTTTTCAACCAGGTTTTTTCTAAGTTCATCTTTTACTGCCGGTACTTTATAGCCGGCACTCTTAAGCTCGCCAAGTGTTTTCGGAAGATTGTGGTCCTTCTGCATTAAATAATATTCTTTCTAAATGTATTTTTCAAAAATTAGTCAAATAAATAATGTAAATCAATTTCATAAAAATTAGTGCATCATTAACTGATAAACATTCTGATACTGTTAATAGTTGTTAAATATTCAGCAGCTCTTCCATTTTTTCAATTACCCATTTTTTTGCAATAAATGAGGAATTTTTAGCTTTCAGGTATTTTTCTTCATCAAGGTTCTTGCCTGATAACCTGCTTTTTACCACAGCATCAATAAATCCCAGAGAAGCAGGATAAGTGGAGCGGCTTTCTTTTGTTACTCTGCCGCTGGTTGATATAAAATTTTTGAATGCATGAATTGTGGACTCAGCTTCAAAATAATGCCCGAGTTCATAATAAGCCCTTATGTACATCCAGCGGATAGTCAATTGTACGGGAATATCTCCGGACCTGACCTTGCTTAGATACGGAATGACGCGGCTGTATTCACCTTTATTAAGCATAAAGTATCCCATTAAAAAATTGTAAGTATTTTCCCGGGTTTCAGGGTTCAGCTCATCTTTGTATTTATTTATAAAGCTTTCTGTCCACTCAAAATCGTTTGCTGCAATGGACTGCATTATAATATTATGATAATTATTCTCATCAATATATCCTTTTTCATCTTTATGCGCCACATTTTTTTCAACATACATTTTATTTATGCTGTGCAAGGTTTGTACATCAACCGGCCCTTTTTGGGCCTTAGAAAATATATAAGAAGAAAAGATCATTTGCCAGAATTCAATGTTGTCGTTATGTCTGAAGTGTTCAATATTTTTGAAGCTGAATTCCTTAAGCTTTTCCCTGTAAATATTTTGCGGGTCGTTGGTTTTACTTAGTAAACCAAAGTAATAACATGCAATGAGCGCGTATTCATTGGGTTCATTTTCTTTTATTAATTTTAAGGCTCGTTCAAGATCAATTATTTTTGTAATGTTTTCGATATATTCATTTCTTTGAGGCGCGTTTTCAACAAAGCTGTAAACTTCATAATCATTTGCTATTCTAAGCAAAGAGACAAGAAAACTCTTCATTACCGCAGAAAACCTTTCGCCGTCACTGATTATCCTTTGTTTAGAATCGCTTTCAGATAAATTGCCATGCTTTAATTCCTTCAGCTCACTTATTTTTTTATAGTATTCTAAAGTATACTCTGAGCTTTTTTTAAGGTCCAATATTCTTTCATTCAGTATCTTTTCAGCCTTCCGGTTCAATTTTCTTTTCTGTAATTCTTTTGTTAGTGCCGTTACCTGCATATCTTTGTCGCCTTCCAGGCTAAGCTGAATAAAAAATCCGTCCAGCATTGCCAAAGTTCTGCTAAGCAGATTCTTTACAACCTGTCTGCTGAAACCGGCACCTCCGTATATTTCCCTGTAAATTTCTTCATCACTGATATTATTCCCGGCAGTGAGCGGAATCTTCTTTGCAAGATAGTTTACAAACTTTATAACATCATTCCGGGTATTGAAAAACGGTGATGAAACATACTTCGAAAATCTCTCAAATTCAGAATTTTTCAAAGTGGAAATTTGGCTGAATATCGATCTTTGCATAATATGGCAGTTACTAATTAAGCTAAAATATACTTAATTTATTCTATAATCAATAAATTTAGTAATCTAAAATGATTACTTAATGTTGAATTTCTTTTTGGTTCCCCTTACGCTGTAAAATATATTTGCCTCGATAGCGAATTAATAAAACTTTAAACAACCGAAGAAAATTGAATTTTGAGTTTTTTGTAAATAGTAAGTTAATTGAATTATCTGCTGTAATAAACGGACCGGTTGTTCGTTTTATTGCGCTATCAAAACAGGGAAGATCTGCTTTTGCGGATTTTCCCTGAATTTTTAAGAAAATAATTCAACAATAAACTATAAATTTCAGGAGGACAAAATGAAACAATTTATTTTTACATTGCTCACTTGTATTACACTGAGCGCAGCTTCACTGTTCAGCCAGTGGATTTCAAATCCGGGTATAAATACTCAGTTATGCACTGCAACAGGAAGCAAGCTTTCCCCTGTTGTTTTAAGCGATGCATCCGGCGGAGTTATTATAGCATGGATAGATAAAAGAAATGCATCAGCAGATAAGATCTATGTGCAGAGATTTAACAGTTCCGGAATTCCCCAATGGCAAACCAACGGTGTGGTTTTAAGTTCAGCTCAGCAGTTTGCTGCTGAATTAATGGCTATACCGGATGGTTCAGGCGGAGCTGTTATCTGCTGGAAAGAAACAAGAAGCGGTTCTGTTGCCATGTATTACTGCAGAAAAATTAATTCAGCCGGTATTCCTCAATGGACAGGCGATATTGCTGCTACTGATCCTTACAATGCAGCAAATGATGATGAAATGGGAAAGATCGCCTCTGATGAGAATGGCGGCATACTGTTAACATACAAAAGATATAACAATGCGGTTTCAAAATTTGAAATTCATGCACAAAATATTTCCCACGATGGAACAAGGAACTACAGCGGCAATGGTTCTGTAGTAGCTACTTCAAATTCAACAATTTATTTTGATAATCCCCAGATATGTGTCGGGCAGGCCGGGACATCTATAATTGTTTATCAACGCGGCCAAAGAATTATAGCGCAAAGCCTTAACAGTCTAGGCGTTAAACAATGGGGAAGCGAAGGATTTGACGCTTACGGCGGCACTGTAGGAAATATGTTTCTTCCCCGCATTTGCCATGATGGTGTTGGCGGTGCGATAATTACCAATATTGATCAACGGGTTCCCTCTAACAATTTTGATATTTATGCTCAGCGTGTTAAGAACGGAAGCAATCAGTGGGGCGCTGCCGGTAAACCCATTGGTATTGGAACTGAACGCCAGTGGCAGCAGCAGATAACTTATGATAATAACTACGGCGCTTATATTGCCTGGGATGATGAAAGAAATACAGATAGCAGGCCGTACATTCAGAGGATCGATATGGCAGGCAATACTTATTTTCAGGCTAATGGTATCAGGATTAACCCTGATCCATGCGGACTTGTTTCACTTTCATGCGGTGACAGTAATTCTGTTTACATTGTTACCGCTACTTCTACTGCATACCCTAATATTTTTCTGTTCGCACAGAAAATAGGCAGTGCCGGTACTTTTCCCTGGGGCATAAATCATATACCCGTATCATCATATTTAAGTCCTAAGAGCACTTCTTTTAATCCTGCTGCTGTAGAAAGTTCCGGCAGCTTGGTATGTGTTTGGGAAGACAGCAGGAATTCACCTGATGTTAAGCTGTATGGACATAAGATCCAGCCTTCAGGATTAACAGGTATTAATCATAATAATTCGGCTCCTACTGAATATGAGCTTGGGCAGAACTACCCAAATCCTTTTAATCCTGCAACTATTATTAACTACACTATACCTAAGAGTGAAATGGTTACATTAATGGTTTACGATATCACCGGTAAACTTGCTGCAGTGCTTGTAAATGAAAATAAATCAGCCGGTTCTTATTCTGCTGAATTCAATGCTTCTGCTCTTAGCAGCGGTATATATTTTTATACTATACATACTTCATCCTATACTGAAACAAAAAAAATGATGCTGATTAAATAAACAAAAACCACGCGAAAGGAAATAGTAAAATGAAAAAACTATCTGCAGTATTTATAATAATTATGGTTCTCTGTGTAAAAGTAATCGCACAGGAGTTTTATATGTGCGAATATGTTGATGATAACTGGAACCCAGTTGGCGCTTCAGCTTCCATGAACGGTGCGTCCGGTGTGAATTTTCTTATAAAGCTGCCCGAGAAAGTATATGACCAGCTTTATTTATGGAGTATATATAAAACTGATGAAAATGGCAGGGACGCAGAGTTTGCGGGTGAATATGTAATGAGAATTGAAGAAGGTTATGAAATTGTCCATAATGGCGCAAGATTTTTCTGCACTACCGAAAAGATCTATCTCGCGCCGGGTAATTACCGTGTATATTTTATGTATGAAAATGATAAGGAAACGAACTTTAAATATGGTAATTTGTCAAAATATCTTGCAAAAGGTGAAGTTACAATAAATTGAGTTAAATTTTTATTTCCCGGGGATATTATTTATTCCCGGGAATTACTTTAAGTTAATATTGCATTATTTTTCTTCGCTTCAATCTAAAAAATTAATTAGATCAATTCCTTCATCTTTTCAATTACCCATATTTTGGAATTGAACGGTATACCGTTTAAAGCTTTCAGGTAGATATCTTCTGGAAATTTTTTATGAGACGCTTTATGCTTAATTAACCTTGAAGCATACCCGGCAAAATCAAATAAGGGTTTTTTTAAATGCATCGGCAGAACTTTGTTCTTCTTGTGAAACTGCCTGAGAGCTTCTGTGCCTGAAAGCGCTTCTTCATAATACCCCAGTTCATAATAGCACCTTATCGAAAGGGTCGCGATAGTAGTTCTTGTCATAACATTATCAATTTTCATCCTGCTGATATATTGTAAACAGCTTTCATATTTTTTTGTATCGAAGCTGCATCTTGCCATACATATATTATATGTATCATCATTAGTGCCCGGAGGCAGCTTTGATCTGTAATCATTCAGGAATTTTTCAGCCCATTGGTAATCTTTAGCGTTGATCGCCTGGAATGCAATATTATGATAGTTGTTTTCCATTATATAGCCCAGTTCATCCCTTGTTAGTATATCCATTGAAACAAAATATTTATTTATTTCATGTATCTCGCTGCTTGGATCATATTTGGGAGGAGTATTAGAAAAAATGTATGCGCCAAATAACATTGTCCAGCATGATGCCTGGTCCTGGTATTTCATGGAATCCAGATTTTCAAAAACTATTTTCTTCAGTTCATTTCTGAACTTGCCTTCAGGATCATTCATTTTACTTTGAAGCCCGTAGTAGAAAACGGCAGTAATTGCATAATACGGAGACTGTATCTGTTTAAGATTATTTATGTATTTTTCGAAATCAAAATATTTAAAATAGCCGTTAAATATCTCATCATTTTCTATCACTGAGTTTACATATTTATATACAATAAAATCATTTGCTATTCTAAGCAGATTTAGAATATAGTAGTTTACAAATGCTTCACCTCTGTTCAATGCGTTTTCAGCCTTCTGCCTGAAATTTCTTAAGCTTACAGCCAGAGATTCCCTAAGTTCAGTGTAATCATAATATTTTTTTAAATATTCTACTGTGTAAAATTCATTTTTCAGATTTTCCATTGCTTCTTCAATTACCTTTTCAGTTTGTTTATTCAATCCTTTTTTAGCCAGTTCAAATGCCAGTGCATTTGTTTTAGCCATTTCATCGTTCATCAAACCGGTTATTGTTAAAAAACCATATAAATGATTTTTTGTCCTGCTGAAAAGATTAACTATCACCTGTTCATTGTATTCGTTTCCTTTATAAACTGTTTCATAAACCTCACGGCGGTTTATTTCTGTTAATGGAATTTTGTTTATGAAATATTTATAAAAACGCTGTATATCACCCCTGTTGTTAAAAAAGGGCGATTTTATGTAATCACCAAATTTATCAAGTGTTTGCGTGTCAAATGAATTAATTAATGAAATGAGATTATTCATATTATTGGTGATTTATTTTAAAGCAATATTTTTAGTATTTTTTTAAGAAAATGCAATATATGGTAAAATAAGTTCAATATTAAGTGATTTATTTTTATTAAAATATTCTTGTATCGCCATAGTCTAAAATATATCTTTGCATCGTTAGCGTAAATAAAGAATTGATCATGAAATCTCGCATTCAAAAATTCAGGAAAATTGTTCATACCGGCTATCCCGCATTGGTGAATTCTTTTTTACCGTGCGCTAACTAAGGAAGGCACTCTGTTTTACAGGGTGCTTCTCCTGATCATAATAAAATTCAGAAAATTTATAAAATAATAAGGAGAGTAAAATGAAAAAGTTATTAATTCTATTAATGTTTGCAGGTGTTGTATCTTCATATTCTCAGGTTTCTCAACAGTGGATTGCCAGATACAGCGCTTCAGGAGGAAACGATACTCCTACCGATATGGCAGTTGATGCATCCGGTAATGTATATGTTACAGGTATAAGCATTGTAAACGCAACCAGCTCTGATTTTTTAACCATTAAATACAATGCCGCCGGTGTGCAGCAATGGGAGTCCAGGTTCATTGGCAATGGCGGCTTTAACAACGATGAGGCGTATTCAATCGGACTTGATGCTTCAGGAAATGTTTATGTTGGCGGAACCAGCTTTGGCGGCGGTACAAGCCTTGATATAATGATTGTTAAATACAGCAATACGGGCTCCGTAATATGGGAAGTTAGATATACAAACCCTGAAGCGCGCGAAGATGAAATTATTAAAATGATAGTTGATGCTGCAGGAAATATTTATGTGGGCGGAATTTCAACTTATACAGCAACGCAAAAGGATTTTGTTATCTTAAAATATAATTCAGCCGGACAGCTGCAATGGGCAAGAACTTATAACAACAGCGGCAATAATAACGATTATCTTTCAAATATGACTGTTGATGTTTCCGGAAATGTATATGTTACAGGCTCCAGTTATGTACCGGGCAACAGCAGCGATTTTGTAACTGTAAAATATAACTCAGCCGGCATCCTGCAGTATGCTTATACTTTGAATGCAGGAGGTGATGATATAGGAACTGAAATTGCAGTTGACGCTTCCGGTAATGCGTATATTTCAGGTTATACTGACGCTTACGGAACAGGTTTCGACTTCTTTACATACTCACTTACTCCTGCGGGAAGTTACAGGTGGCTTTACAGGTATAATGGAGGCGCAAATGCAGAAGACAGACCACAGGGAATAATTACAGATCCTTCAGGCAATGTTTATGTAACAGGATTCAGTAACCAGGGTGCTACCGGATTTGACGTACTGACAATTAAATATAACTCTTCAGGTGCTGAACAGTGGGTAAGAGCTCTGAATGTTGGGGGTGATGACAGGGCATACGATATGACGCTGGATGCGGCCGGTAATGTTTTCCTTACAGGTAAAACCAATGCTTACGGTACCGCAGATGATTTCTTAACATGTTCGTACAATTCCAACGGTGATTTCAGATGGCTTATGGCTTATAATAATGCCCCGACAAACGGAAATGATTATGCTTCAAAAATTATCACAGATGCTGCAGGTAATGTATATGTTACCGGCGCAAGTAATGGGGGAGCTAATGATTATGCTACAGTAAAATATACTTCAGTTACAGGTATCCAGTCTTTGAACAATGAAATTCCCGGGCATTTTTCTTTAAGCCAGAATTATCCCAATCCCTTTAATCCTGAAACCAATATAAGCTTTAATATCCTTGTACATGGCTCAGTAAAGCTTGCTGTTTATGATGTTTCAGGAAAAGAATCTGCTAAGCTGATTGATAATTACTTAAATGCCGGGACCTATAATTATAATTTCAATGCCTCAGGGCTTACAAGCGGTATATATTTTTACAGGCTTACCGCGGGCAGTTATACAGAGACAAAAAAGATGATTCTTGTTAAATAAAAAAATTAAAATATAGAAAATGGAAAACATTAAATCTTCAAATCTGCTGTTACAGAAAATTCTTTGGGTGCTGCTTGTTGCTGCTGTTGGATTTGGGATAGGATATTTATTCAATAATATTCCCGCTTTCACTCTTGGCGGTGTAATTGGCGGTTCATTTGTGTTTTTTTACAAAAAAAATAAATGAAATTTTTAAAAATGAAATTTATGAAATATATAATAATTATCTTTCTGATTTTCTCAGCAAAGCTGAGCTCTCAAAGTGTACTTACATTTGAACCCGGTACATCCATGGGTGTCCTGGTACAATCTGATCTTTGCGCTAATATATTTAACGGAACCGGGTTAATATACGGCAGCGGTACTTTATGCAGCTTTGTGATTGGAATTGAACAGGACCCACAGGCAGTTAACCTGCCTGTAAAATATGACCTGGGTCAAAATTACCCCAATCCGTTTAATCCTTCTACTGTTGTAAAATACCAGCTTCCTGCAAGGTCTCAGGTATCTGTTATGCTGTTTGATGTTTTAGGCAGAGCCACTGAGCTTTTTGCCGGAACTCAGAATGCGGGCTACTATGATCTTTCAATAGACGGGACCGGTATGGCTTCTGGTGTTTATTTCCTCATGTTTACTGCAGGTGATTTTACAAAGACAATTAAATTAAGCTTAATTAAATAAAATAATAAATTTATGAAAAAATTTATAATTCTCACTTTGTTACTTTCAGTTTCTGCTATTTTATCACAGGATATCAACGGTAAGCTTGGTACTGGGGGAAAATTTATAATCAGGGATACTTCAAATACTTTTTTTACCGTTAACCAGGTTAACGGTTCATTGAACCTGTTTGAACCTTTGCAGGGAAGCCAATATGGTACGCTTCTAAAAGGCTCTGCCAGGTTCCTGCATACTTATTTCCCTACAGGTTCTGCAGGTTTTAATACTTTTCTCGGGATAGAGTCAGGTAATTTCACAATGACAGGTACGGGGCAGGAAAGTACAGCAAATACTGGAACGGGTTACCAAACATTATCAGGTTTAACTACCGGAAGCCATAACTCTGCTTATGGGCTTCAGGCTTTGTACTCAAATACAACAGGCAGTTTTAACTGTTCATTTGGCGCGGGAACCATGTTTAACAATACCTCCGGAAAGTATAATGCAGCCTACGGAAATCTTTCTATGACGTTTAATACCACTGGTGATAGTAATTCTGCTCATGGTTTTCACTCGCTTTTCAGCAATACATCCGGGTTTTCCAATTCTGCTTTCGGGAATAAAAGTCTGCACTTTAACAGTTCGGGATTTTTTAACTCATCATTCGGAAGCCGTTCACTTTATAACAATACAACAGGTTTTAATAATGATGCTTTCGGCTATGGAGCTCTTTGTTTTAACCTCATAGGCAGCAATAATTCGGCTTTTGGCACAGGGTCACTTTATAATAATACCACAGGCACAAATAACTGCGCATTTGGGCGTACAGCGCTTAACAGTAACACCATTGGCAGCAACAATGTAGCAATTGGACCCTTAGCGCTTTATAATAACATTTTAGGCAACCAAAATACAACTGTTGGATATCAATCAGGTGCAAACATTACTACCGGTAACAATAATATTACACTTGGATATGATGCATATGTACCTTCGCCATCCGGAAACAACCAGGTTCGCATTGGTAATACTAATATTACTTATGCAGGGATCCAGGTTGCGTGGAGCATTACTTCAGATGAAAGGTGGAAAGAAAATATCAAGCCGCTTAACCTCGGTTTGGAATTTATTTCAAAGCTAAAACCAGTTTCTTATACAAGGAAAAATGATAACACTCAAAAAACAGAGCTTGGCTTAATTGCACAGGATTTTGAAAAAGCATTAAATGAATGCGGTACAGATACAAAAATTTTAGGAATGCTGAATATAGATGAGAACGGAAATTATGAGATCAGGTATAATGATCTCTTCGCCCCCATAATTAAAGCAATACAGGAGCTGAAACAAGAAAACCGGGAACTCGAAGATCAGAAAATTGCTGAAACTACAATATTGAAAAATGAAATTGAAAGTTTAAGAAATGAGTTATCCTCAATAAAAGAACTAATCAGCACCATCAAAAACAGCAAAGATGATATAAAGCAGATTAAGTTATCAGAACAGTTAAAGTTATCAGAAGAGTAAAAAAAATAAAAAAGCCGGAAGGGAAATCCTCTTCCGGCTTTTGCGATTTAAAATTGTTTATTTATAATAGTAAATATATGAATTCAGATTTTCAATTTCCTGTTTCTTCTCTTCCGCATCTTCAGCCATCAGGTCACGCATTGATACAACACCAATCAGCTTTTCACCATCTCTTACCGGCATATGCCTGATATTTTCCTGCTTCATAATGTTCATACAGTCATTATAAGAATCATGGGCTTCCATTAAAATCACTCCTTTTGTCATAACGTCGTCAATTTTGGTTTCTTCCATATTCAGCTTTTTTGCAGCACACCTTGTCATCAGGTCACGCTCTGAAAAAATCCCCTTGAGCTTTCCACCTTCATCCAGAACCGGTACAGCGCCAATATTATTCTTTGCCATTTCTCCAGCAACTTCATATACAGTCATACCTGTATTTACATAGTGCATAGGTTTGTGTGTGCAGATATCGCGAAGTGATTTCATGGTTGGTACTCCTTTCTGGCCAGGATCGGTTTAGCTGACCGTAAAAAAGTTATCTTAATATATTCGGTGATATCTTAAAATAACATTTATTCTAACTTAATGCAACTTTAAATAGTGAACATTCAGTAAAGGTATTAAGTTTTGGCAAATTTTAACAAAAATTCTGAATTACTTATAGATATTCGATTATTTTTAAATCATTATTTTTTATTAATCAGGCAGCTCTTCGCAATGGTAATTCATGCCTTCAAGCACTTTTACTATCTGTCCGGGTAATATTCCTGCTGCTTCTACTCTTAAAATTTTTTCGTGGTCATCCAGGTCAAAGTTCCATTTGTAAATACCGGTCATTGAATTAAGCTGCGGTGCTATTTTACTTATACCTGTGTGATCAATTACTCCTGTTCGAAAAACGAATATTTCCATATTCTGAGTATTATTTAGCTCTTATTTAAAAAATTATTATTAATTTTCTTTATTCTTATTTAGTGGCTCTTCCTTTGCTTCTGCCTTGGCAGCTTCTGATTCGTTGTTATCATCGCTGAAAGTGAATACAAACCTGCTTTTGCATTTTTTATTGAACTTCTCTTTTTCTTCAGGTGTCATTGCTTCATATTTTGCGCGAAGTTTTTGCTTCCACATCTCTTCAGGGTAGCGGTAATGTGTTCTCCTTCCGAATCCTCTGCCAATAGAACCAAACAGTATTTTTGCTAGCAAAAGCAGTCCGGCAGACTGCCAGTAATTTAATTGCGGACCGTTAAATAATTGCGGAATAAGCGCGTTCCATAAAAACATTAATACTGCTGAGGTGAATGCAAGTATCAGAATAAGTTTTAGCAAAAAAAGCGGTCCTCTGATGATCTTTCTGTGTTTCATTTTGTTACCCGGAATTTGTATTTATAATTTTTTTCAGTTTCACTGAAAATTTTTGTTTTTAATTTGATGTAATTTCATCATAAAGCTCTTTTAATTCTTCCCTAAGAAATATCTCTGCATAGCGTTTTCTTGAAAGAAGTGTATTAATGCCTGTACCTGTTATCTCTGATATTTCCTTAAAGCTTTTTCCTTCAAATTCATGCATTATAAAAACTTCACGCTGTTTCTCCGGAAGCTTATTGAGTAATTCCTCCATCATTGGCCAGAATTCCTGCCTGTTGTAAAGTATATCCTGTGACTGGGTATCTGTATAATTTTCATCCTCAATGCCATATGAAGTATTAACATCTTCATCAAAAAGAGATTCATTGATTTTATCCAGTGAAACAGGCTTTATCTTGCGGTACCAGTCTATTATTTTGTTTGAAGCAGCTTTGAACAGCCATGATGCCGCCTTTTCCACAGGGTCTTCACGCATAGTTTTAGTGAACTGGTAGAATACATCCTGAAGGATATCCTCCGCGTCTGATTCCACCGCTACTCTGCGCTTAATAAAGCCAAGCAGCCTGGGGCTTTCTTTTTCGATAACTTCCTTTAAAAGGGAGTTTTGTTTTTCAAGATTTTCTTTCAAAGTCAGATCTTTACTCAGCTCCCCGGCAACAGCAATTTCCATTTAAATGGTTTGTTTTGCGTTAATAACATTATTTCTTTCTAATTAGTTAGACGGGTATTAAAAAAATTTATTTTAAGTTTTATTAATCAAACCATTTTTTTTCAGCCCCGCAGGGGGGCGTTATATAATTAAAAACCCATCCAAGAATAATTATTTCCTTTTTAATCACCGGTAATCAGCATTAAATTTGTACCAAACTATCAATTTATTTTGCAGGAAAACATACCTAACTACGGAAACCCTCAGCAGCCGGGTGAACAAAACTGGGATAAAAACTATAATTTTATCCCGTTAAGAAAGAAAACCATTGGCCCATGGCTTTATATTATAATGTTCCTTGCTACCTGCGTTACAACAACTATGGGAGGTGTATACTGGCTGGGAAAAGATCCCTACGATATCAGCAATTTCCATCTTGGTATTACTTATGCGGCGCTGGTTATAATGTTCCTCTCATTCCATGAATTCGGGCATTACTTTGCCGCGCGGATTCATAAAATTGATACTACACTTCCTTTTTATATCCCTATGCCCGAAATGCTTAACCCATTCGGAACAATGGGAGCAGTTATCAGGATCCGTGAACCGATAAAAACGAAAAAGGCGCTTTTTGATATCGGAATTGCAGGACCCATTGCCGGATTTGTAGTTGCAGTAGCATCTATTATATACGGCTTACTCACGCTTCCTTCTATAGATTACCTGTATGCAATACACCCTGAATATGTTACCGGCGGTATCCCGCCCGTATCCGGACTTACTTTTTCAAATACTCTCATCTATTCAGTTTTGAAAGCAATTTTACCGCTTCCTCAAAATGCTTTTATTCCGCCAATGAATGAGATCTATCATTATCCTTTCTTATGCGCAGGATGGTTCGGGCTGTTTGTTACCTCACTGAATTTAATGCCTATAGGACAGCTTGACGGAGGTCACATTATTTACGCATTGCTTGGTAATAAGCATAAAATTGTAACAAGGATATTTTTCGGGTTACTGGTTATTATGTCAGTTATCGGGATTATGAATTATATGGAAGTTATAAATTATCCTGATCTTGGTTCACCTATGTGGGTTATATGGGTTGTGGTGCTGTTCTTTGTGATTAAAATAGATCACCCGCCGTTCTATGATCAGGGTAAGCTTGGATTTGGAAGAAAAATGCTGGGAATGTTTGCTTTTATAATGTTCATAAGCTCTTTTACTCCCGCGCCGATAAAGGATTTTTAGATCTTTGTTAAGGCTTTTCTATCAGCTTCATATTCTCTGAATTCAGAAACCATTCAAAGTTTCCCTCGGCTGTTGAAGGATCAAACTTTACTTTGCAAACACTCGCGTTTTTAAAGTTAAGCTGAAGGTCTTTTACCGGGTTATCCTTTATCAGGCTTAATGAATATAAATTTACATCAGGCGCATGTCCGAAAACAGCTAAACTATTATGATGTGAATACCTTTTAATTAGCTGGTGAAAGCGATTATAAGTGCTGCCGCCTATAAGTTCAATAGCTGTTTTGATCTCCTCATCATATTTCATCACAGAAGCAAAAACCTCAGCGGTTTGTACCGCTCTTACCAAAGGACTGGATAAAATACAGTCGAAACGAATTTTCATATCTTTCAGCCTCTGGGCTACTATCCTGCAGTGGTTCCTTCCGTGTATAGTTAAATAACGGAAGCTTTCTTCAACAATTTCACTGTCAAGATCAGCTGCCACACCGTGCCTTATTATATAAATATCCATTTAAATTATTTTTCCTTCAGCAAACATATAATTTTCTGAACCTGTTATTTCAAAATCTGTAATTTTATTTTCAAGTTCAGCCTTATGCTTTGTTCTTACTTTTATGTAGTTATCCGTGAATCCGTATATGTGGTCATCTTCTTTGGCAGTTTCAAAAAGGACCTTATGTTTTTTCCCTTTGTTAACTGAATAAAACTGCATCTTCTTCTTATTGGAAAGCTCTCTCAATATCCTGCTTCGTTCTTTCCTGTCTTTCATTTCAACCCTGCCGGGCAAAGTTACAGCATAAGTATTCCTGCGTTCAGAATATGTGAATACATGCAGGTAGCTTATCTGCAGGTTTTCAAGGAAGCTTAAAGTATTCCCGAAACGTTCAGCGGTTTCACCCGGGAAACCTATAATAACATCAACGCCTATGCCAATACCCGGAATTTTAGAATTTAATTTTTCTATTAAGCCCTCATAGAAATCCCTGTTATACCTTCTTCTCATCAGCTTTAATGTATCCGGATCGCCGCTTTGAAGCGGAATATGGAAATGTTTGCAGAATTTATCCGATGAGCCTGTAAGTTCGATGATCTCGTCATTCAAAAGGTTTGGTTCAATAGAGCTTATCCGTATCCTGGGAATGTTAAGCTTTTCAAGCTCATAAAGTATATCTGCCAGCTTATTTACTTTCGGTGTTCCGTTCTGATAAGTATAGTCACCGGTATTAACCCCTGTAAGTACTATTTCTTTGTAGCCAAGATCCAGTAACTTTATGGCATTTTCTATTACAGTATTTACCGGCAGGCTTCTGGACTTTCCGCGGGCAAGCGGGATGGTGCAGAATGAACAGTTATAATCACAGCCATCCTGTATCTTTAGGAATGCCCGCGTTCTTGATTCAACATCGCTTGAATACGCATAATCCAGGTTTGTTATCTCATCTGCAGGTGATGTAAATACACAAGAAAGATCCTTCTTTTCAAAACCGTTAATGTAATCAAACAATCTGAATTTTTCATTGGCACCAAGTACAAGGTCTACTCCGTGAATTTCCGCTATTTCATTCGGCTGAAGCTGTGCATAACATCCTGTTACAATAATATAAGTTTCCGGATTCCTGTTAAGCACACTTCTTATTATCTGCCTGCATTCCTTATCGGCATTTTCAGTAACGCTGCATGTGTTAAGCACAAATATATCAGAAGCCTCGCCGTATTCCTTCAGGTTAAACCCGTTTGAATGGAATTTTCCCGCTAACGTCGATGTTTCTGAGTAGTTTAGCTTGCAGCCCAGAGTATGTAATGATACAGATTTAGCCATTATACAAAGTTAATAACAAATTGATACATATATAATGGAATTTTATTTACAGAATTATTAATTATAGTGTATATTACACTAAATTGTTGCATTTTTAGCAATTAAAAACAGTTTGTATGAAATTATATATTGTAATAACATTTATAGTCTTATTCGGTGTTTATCCAGCCTTTTCGCAGTATTCCGTTACTTCACCTGACGGAAATGTAAAAGTAAATTTCAGGTTGAATTCCGATGGTGAACCTCAATACAGAATTTCGTACAAAACAAATGGATTTTTAAACTGGTCAAACCTGGGTCTGAATTTCAAAGAATCAGGTGAGCTTAACAGTGGCTTTAAAATTTCAGGTACTGAAACCAATTCAATAGATGAAACTTTCAGAATATATTCCGGTAAATCTGCGTTTTCAAGAAATTACTGCAATGAAATAAAAATTTCTCTCGAAGAAAGCAGTTCGCCAAACAGAAAACTCGATCTGTATTTCAGGGCATATAATGATGGAGCAGCTGTAAGATATGGTATCCCTGCGCAAAAGAGCATGAGCCCGTTCATAATTTCTACAGAAGAAACCTATTTCAGCTTTGCCGGCGATTATCAGTGTTGGGCTATGAAGAAAGACCGCTTCAGGCACAGTTATGAAGGTGAATACAGAGAGTACAGGCTAAGCAATATCGATAACAAACCCGGTGATTCAACAAGTTACTTCCCGTACATAACACTTCCTCTTACTATGAAAATGAATGAAGATCTTTATGTTTGTGTTTCAGAAGCTAACATTACAAATTATCCGGGTATGCATCTTGTAAAAACATCAGGTAAAACATTAAGGTCAAAGCTTGCGCCTGATACAGTTTACAAAGATATTTCCGTAAGAGGCAGCGCTCCGGCTTTCAGCCCGTGGCGGTTATTTATTATTGGCGAAAACGCCGGCGATCTTATTGAATCAAATTTAATAATGAATTTAAATGATCCCAATAAAATTCCTGATGCAGAAAGCTGGATAAAACCCGGCAAATCTACATGGAGCTGGTGGGCTGAAGACAGGGGATTTCCCCAGGATTTCGGTTACCAGATACTTGCTACAAAAACCGTAAAATATTATATCGATTTTGCCGCCGCCAATAATTTTCAGTATGTAACCCTTGATGGCGGCTGGTACGGCTGGTTTGATGCTACTAAAGATGACGCCGTTCATGATATCACTAAATCACTGCCAGAGCTTGACCTGCCGGAAGTAACAAGGTATGCCGCATCAAAAGGAGTTGGAATTATCCTTTGGGTTGTGTGGTATGAGCTTGAAAGGCAAATGACCGAAGCTTTGAATTATTACCAATCGCTCGGTGTTAAAGGAATTAAAGTTGATTTTATGGATAGAGACGACCAGTATATGACCGATTTTTATAAAAGAACTGCCGAAGAATGCGCAGCAAGAAAGATGATTGTTACTTACCACGGAGCATATAAACCGGACGGACTTAGCAGAACTTATCCAAATATTTTAACATACGAAGGAGTGCTTGGAAATGAAAACGCAAGATGGATAACCGGCTTCCCTCACCCCAAGCATAACGTAACGCTTGCTTTTACACGTATGGTTGCAGGGCCGATGGATTATACCCCCGGTTCATTTACTAATGTTCCCGAAGAAAAGTTCGAAGGCAGGTGGCGGCACCCCATGACAAAAGGTACCCGCTGCCAGCAGCTTGCAATGCCCATTGTATATGAAACCGGCATTCAATCGCTGTGTGAATCTCCCAAAATTTATGAGATGTATCCTGAATTTGATCTTTACAGGCAGCTTCCCGGTACATGGGATTCCACAATTGTAATTGATGGTAAAATAGGGGAGTATATAATAATTGCCAGGAAATTTAAGGATTCATGGTTCATTGGCGGTATGACAAATTCTGATTCAAGAGATGTTAATTTTGGGTTAAGTTTCCTGGGCAGCGGCAGATATGACGCAATGATCTATTCTGATGCTTCAGATGGCAGCACCAATCCTGAAAAAGTCATAATTTCAAAGCTGAATACCGGTTCATCAAATAAAATAGCTCTTAAAATGGTTAAAGGGGGCGGCTTTGCCGCAATTTTTAATAAAATCAAATGATAAGTTTTTTACTTCTTCAGTTTTCCGTTTACCCATTTTAAAAGGTCAAAATATTCAAATGCATTTTTTTCGTATTTATCTTCTTTTATCTGTGAGAGATTTTTGCTCAGTATACTGAAGTTGAATATTAGGTCATCATCTGTTTTTACTTTCTGAAGCTTGCGTATAAAATCAATTACAAGCTGTTCAGTTTTGAACAGCTTTTCATGTTTACAGAGATATCGGTATGTGCTTATAAGCAGATGTTTCAAAAGCTCAAAATTTTTGAGCTCAAAATGAATGATGAGGTAGATAATTTTTATGTAACATTCATAATCTGATCTTTTGTTCAGTAAAGGGTGGCTTATCAGCTTATTAGCCGCATGTAATGCTTTTGTGTAATTTTTTTCCTCAAGCCGGCATACTGTAATATGGTACATTATTGAAAGCTCTGTATCTATCTGTAGTTTATCTTTATATTTTATCAGAATTTTTTCTAGCTTCGGGATTAATTTAACGGCTTTATCCTGCTCTCCCTTTTTTAAATATATCCTTAAATTCAGGTATTCCCTGAATATTTCAAAATCATCAATGCTGTATTTTTCATTTTTTATTTCCCCGTAAAGCT
This sequence comes from Ignavibacteria bacterium, assembly GCA_017303675.1. Classification (NCBI taxonomy): domain Bacteria; kingdom Pseudomonadati; phylum Ignavibacteriota; class Ignavibacteria; species Ignavibacteria bacterium. Next base: position 296,998 of record JAFLBX010000001.1, on the reverse strand, counting down.
TAGACATAAAGTATTCAGCTTCTTCTGCTTTATTCAGAGGAAGGCAGCACTCTATTAAAGCATACAGAATATTGACAGGGTAATTTAGTATATAATCTTTAAAGGGGTATGGATCTTTCTGTACAATTTCATATCTTTTTAATAAAGCTTCATATCTTTTTTCATTATCTCCCTTGATGCCTGATAATATTTCAATTACTCTCCAGTATCCTTCCAGTGCCCTGTTGCTGTGAACCTCATTTTCAGCTTCCGGTAAATTTTCCTTTAATATTCTGTCCAGCACCAGTGATTGTTCTTTATCGCGGCTCAGGCCGTAATACCTGAAATTATTCAAGAGCAGGCTTGAGGTTTTTCCGTATTCAAATATTTTCAGCATTTTACCGGCAGCTTCAGAAGCTTCATTCATGATTTCATCGGCTTTTTGAACCTGTATAAGCTTTTTGGGAATGATAATTCTTTCCATATCAAGTATCTGCAGCAGGTATCCGAATTTTTCATGGCGGTATGCAAATTCTTTAGCCTTGGCAATTGCCCTGAAATATTTAGGGTAAAGAGCTTTATTGAACAGTACCCAGCATTCTGCTATCATTGCATGCATCCTTCCGTCTGCCTTTGATGAGTAACTATAGTCTGTTAAACTGCTGATTATCAATCCGTAAAGGTGATTTTTATTGAATGCAAAATTCCTGCAAAACTTTTCGTTTTTATATTTTCTTCTGAATTCTTTTTCATTGTAAATTTTTTCTTTATCTAAAGCCTTGAACAACTCTAGATATAATTTGCTGCTGCGATTAACTTTGCCTGAATTCAAAACAAAATAACGCTTCTCGGTTTTATCCATTGAACGGATCAGTTCAAAAAGATCGTTTGAAACCTTCATAGAAATCTAATGATTTATCTGAATTATTATATATTACAGCAATATTATGAATATTATCAATAAATCCAATATAAATAGAAATCAAATATTACAGGCATTTTTGGCTTTGGTAGAGTTATAACAGTTTAATATATTAAATTGATATAATATTTATTAATCAAATTAAAATTATGAAAATTGAGATGAACGTATTCGCCCTCAAAAATTTATTTTTCTTTTTTGTATTTACTCTGCTTTTGCTTCCTTGCGGTGATGCTGTATCGCAAAGCTTCACAAAAATAACATCAGGCTCATTTGTTAATGATGGCGGAGCATCCAGAAGCGTGAACTTTATTGATTATGATAACGATGGAGATCTTGACCTGTACGTAAGTAACGGCAAAAGGTTCGGTCAGCGCAGCTTTTTATATCAGAATAATGGCGGCAGCTTTACCCGAATCTTTAACACCGGCCCCGTTAACGACAGCCTTCCCTTTGACGGTTCAAGCTGGGGTGATTTTAACAACGACGGACTCCTGGATTTCTGCACTGTTACATGGTATGATTCCGTAAGCGTTCTGTATAAAAATGATGGCGGCGGTAATTTTACCTACCTTGGTAATTCACCAATAGTAACCAACCGCGGATTTTCAGAAACATGCAGCTGGGGAGATTATGATAATGACGGTTTACTTGATATAATAGTAACCAACAGCAGGTCAAATAATTCACGGAACAGGCTTTATAAAAATACAGGAAATAATACTTTTGTAAGTGTGGATTCAGGAGCTGTGTTTAACAGTCTTGGTCTTCTTTCAAGGGGAGCCAACTGGGTAGATATTGATAATGACCGTGATATTGATCTTTTCATCGCAAATGAATCAGGAGCTGTTGATTATATGTATAAAAATAACGGAGCCGGGTACTTTACTTCTGTTACAGGCATTCCGCCCACAACAAGCGGAGGTGTTTCATGGAGCTCAAGCTGGGGAGATTATGATAATGACGGTGATCTCGATCTCTTTGTAACAAATTCTGAAAATCAAAAGAATTTTCTTTTCAGAAATGACGGTAATTTTAATTTTACACGTATTGTAAATGATCCCATTGTTAATGAAAATGGTTATTTTGCCTGCTCAGGCTGGGGAGATTATGATAATGACGGCGATCTTGATATGTATGTTACCCAGGCTTACGGTCCCGCCAATGTACCGCTTACAAACTGTCTGTATAAAAATCTTTTGGTTGAATCAGGTACTCCTTCATTTGAGAAGATAACTGATGGCGAAATTGTTAATGATCTTGGATATTCATACGGTTTTGCCTGGGCTGACTGGGATGCTGATGGCGACCTGGATCTTTTTACTGCAAGGACTTTCGGAGAAAATGAAAACAACACAGCATACTTAAATAACGGAAATTCAAATAAATGGCTCATAGTAAAATTATCAGGGGCAAATGCAACTAATATCTCTCCTATATCGTCTAAAGTAAAAGTAAGGGCAGTGCTAAACGGAAATCCTGTATGGCTGATCAGAACTGTTGAAGGGCAGTCAGGTTATTGCGGGCAGAATATGGACCTGCATTTTGGTCTCGGTAACACAGCAGTTATAGATAGTATTGTTGTTGAATGGTCTTCCGGCAGCACTGAAGTTTATACAGGCGTACAGGTGAACCAGATAATACGCATTGTTCAGGGAACAGGTATAATCGGTATCCAGAATAACGGAATTGAGCTGCCGGAAGGCTTTGATCTTCAGCAGAACTATCCGAACCCTTTTAATCCCGAAACTACTATAAGGTTCAATATTCCGGCGGGATTGAGTGAAAATATTACTAAGCTTGTTGTATATGATATAACCGGCAAAGAAGTTGCCGTTTTGGCTAACCGCCGGTTTTTGGCCGGTGAATATGAAATTAGCTGGGAAGCCGGCAGCAATCCCAGCGGGATTTATTTTTATGTGCTAAATAGTGATAAATATTCCATAACCAAAAAAATGATCCTGCTTAAATGAATTATATAAATCACATAAAAACAACAATATATAATTTTAAACCAATTGATAACCTCAATCATCCAAATTATGTATAAGCAGTTATATTGTTTATTATATATATTTTTATAAATTTGTAATAGAATATTAATGGTGCGTTAATATCAAAAAGGTCCTGCAATGTTTAAATTTTCTGAATAACTATATTTATAGTCACACTGCAGGATAAATAATTGTCTAAGTTATCATAAGCATAAACGTATCATTAATTTAAATAATCATTTAAAGGAAGTAAACCTTTTTAAAAACAGGAGCATCAAAAGGTAAATTCAGTTTGGTTAAACAGACTATAGAATTTCTCCTTCTGGAAAAGAATGAAAGAGCAGTGCGATTGGGCGACGCTTGTTTTGAGGGCTCAAGCGTGAAGGCGGCTTAGTTAAAAGTAGGCTGCCGCCTGTCTCTGAAAGTGTTAACCTGTATTTGACCCATAGGCAATATTTTTTGAGACAGGCATCGCACAGGCTCTTTTATATCTCCTCCGTTTAAAAAAGCAATTTTCAATAAATGATATTTCTAAAAATGATTTAATTTAAGTTAATGTTAAAATTTTTTACAAAAATATTTCTGAACCTGTTATTTCTTTTCTTTTTTGCCGTATCCTTGTACGCGCAGGCAGGAAATGAAATTGCCGGCGATGAAAAAACCTCTCCGAAAAAAACATCTGATACAAAAGTTGACGGTATTATCAATGAAAGCGAATGGTCCGGCGCTAAAGTTTTCACTGATTTTAACATGATGATACCTAAATCTGAAAGCAAAGATTATGACAGTACCATTGCTTATGTAAAACAGGATAGACAGGCTATATACATTGCTATAAAATACTGGCCTAAAGGAAAGCTCATCAGGCAATCCTTAACCCGTGACAGAAGCACTGAAGAAGAGAACGAATTTTTTATACTGCTGGACCTGGAAAATAAATCTCAGAACGGTTACATTTTTGTAGTAAGCTTTCTTGATAACCAGCGCGATGCGCTTGTGTATAACCAGCGCAACCAGTCATATGAGTGGGACTGGCAATGGGAAAATAAGTCAAAAATTATCCGTGAGCCTAAAGACGGACAACCCGGCTATGTTGAGCTGGAAATAAAGATTCCGGTTGACAGGATCCAGAATAAGAATAAAAAACAGTTTGGCATAGATCTGCAGCTTTTTTCATATAAGCCTGACGGAAATTATTATTACTACTCTATAGCAAAAGATGCGGAATTGCTGAACCTGAAGAATCTCTATAAATACGATATTACAACACCGTTTGATGAAAAATTAAATCTTAGGTTTAATTTAACCCCATACCTGATGGCTAACAAATTCAATAACCTGGATGGCGCATTTAAATACGGCGGTGAATTTGCAATTAGCCTTGATAAACATAAATTAAAAAGTACATTCCATACAGATGAATCAACACTTGAAGCTGATCCCTTCAGGTTCTCATTCTACGGCAGGCCGATCTTCCTTCAGGAAAAACGCCCGTTTTTCAGCAAGGATCTTGATCTTTTTAATACACCAATAAACCTGTTCTACACAAGGGCTATTTCCAATATTGATTACGGTTTTAACTATACCTACCGCAGCGATAAGTTCAAGCTCGGCGCAGTTTACGTTCAGGAAGATACTCTTCCGTTCGCTCCCGGCTCTAAACGTTCGTTCATTGCCGCCCGTCCCAAATTCAACTTCCAGGATTTTAATATCGGCGGGCTTATAGTTCATACCAGAGATACACTCAATAATTTCAAAGAAACTGTTGTTGATGTTGATGCAAAGATCAAAGGGCCATCCAGGTTCTGGTTTATTCCCCAGATCGCTCACAGCTTTAATGCTGATGGTTCAGGCGGTAATATGTATAATGCTTACCTGTTCTATGAATCGAACAGCAATGGCGGTCCGTTCATGGATGCAAGCTATACCAGGTATGATTCCAACTTTAACGCATCAACGTTATTTAATAATTACGGAAATGATTACGATGAAATAAGTGTGAGCGGAGGATACCAGTTTGTGAGAAATACAAAAACTTTCAGCAATATATCAGTGAATGCCGGCTTTTACCGTGCCCGCAGGTTAAGTGATGGCTTTAATTATCAAAACGGTTTTAACCTCAACGCTTTTTATAAGGTAAATGGCTGGCTTAACATTTCACATTATCTTTCTTACGACAGGCCAAATGATTTTGATGCCAATAATGAAAAAATTACTTACGATAATGTGTTAGGAGAAACATTCGCAAAAGTTCTTTTTGGCAGCAATTCTATAAGCGCAGGTTTCTATGGCGGTAAATATTTTGGCTCTACTCTATATAACCCATACGCAAATATTGACCTCTCGTTTTTCGGAAGGTTAAGGCTTATTGGAAGTTATAACTACCGTGAATTTGCTGACGTAAAGCAATCAATTTACAGCGTTAAGCTTGATTTAAAGGTTTTTGATAAGCTTTACCTCAGGTCATATTTTCAGAAAGATACTTACGGCAAACGCGCTTTATGGAATACGATGGTGCAGTATGAGTTTTTCGGCGGAAGCAATGTTTATCTAGTGCTTAATCTTGATGGTGACCGCCTGCAGTACACAAGGAGATATTTTAAGGTCAGTTATGAATTTAATTTTTAGTTCATAAATATAAGTTTTAATTAACATTCTTTTCCATAAATCAAATTGAACAGCTATGCAAAAAGTTCTCTTAGCAGCATTTGTCTTTGCCCTTCATAGCTTCATATTCGGGTCTATGTTACATTCAGGGGAAATCCGTGTAGAGCCCCAAAAGCTTAGATATGAATATAAGGTCGAAACTGATCTTACTGCGGAAAAATTTTCAGATGTATTCTGTAAACGCCTGAGTACAAAACATAAGTGGGAAAAGATAGGCGCAGAAGTTACACCGGATGAAACATATACCAGCCGCTTCAAATTTAAGGATGAAAATGCGCATTCATGGGAGTGTGAAGTAAGGATTCAGCAGGATAGATCAGATACCCGGAAAATGGACGTTGTGATGACTATGGATCCCATGCTTGGAAGCTGACCCCTCAAAAAAAATTCATATTTTTAACACTAAAGCCGTTTTGATTTTAAAACGGCTTTTTTAATGACTCAGGTCATATTATAATTTTTTGATCATGGTTATTTTTGATTAAAAAAGGAGGCTGAAAGTGCCGATCCCGACCAGCAGGACAAATGAAACAGCTGCGCTTACTATAGATCAAAGCAAATGTAATTTATGCGGGGCATGTGTTGAAGTTTGCAAGGATTTTTCATTATTTATCGAAGGTGATAAGCTGCTTGTAAGCAATAAACCCCTTTTTGGATGTATGGCCTGCGGCCAGTGCGCCGCTGTGTGCCCTACCGGCGCAATTATTGTCGATGGCAGAACTCTTAGCCCGCATGATTTTATAAACCAGCCTATAAAACAGGTAAGAGCTAAATATGATTCTCTTCTGAACCTTCTGGTATCAAGAAGAAGCATCAGGGATTTTAAAGATAAGGAAGTACCCGAAGAGCTAATTCAGAAAATTCTTGATGCTGCTGTTACCGCGCCAATGGGATTGCCGCCTTCAGATGTAGGTATACTGATTTTCAGCGGTAAAGAAAAAGTACGAGCTTTTTCGTTTGATTTTATTGATGAACTGAAGAAGATGAAAAAATACTTTTCACCTTTTATGGCTGCCCTAATGAAACCATTTCTTAAAAAAGCTGATTATGAGCTAACCAAAGGTTTTATTGCTCCTTTGATAGATTTTTTTGAAAAAAGCAGATCCTCGCAGAAAAATTACCTGCTTTATGATGCCCCGCTGGCTGTATATTTTTATAATTCCGGTTATGCTGATCCCGCTGACCCCTATATAGCTTCAACATATGCAATGTTGGCTGCACATTCACTGGGACTCGGCTGCTGCATGATCGGGAGCATTGCGCCTTTCCTTAAACATATGAAGGCTTTAAAAAAGAAATACAACATACCCCGAGAATCTAAAGAGGGATTGTTCCTCATTTTCGGATATCCGAAATATAAATACAGAAAAGCAATAAAACGCTCATTTGCAAAAGTAGATTATACCTGATGCTGCAGCTTGTCTGAAATATTAAATTCGTTACCCTATTTTAATTCTTAAATTGTTATTTTACCCTGATGATAGTAAAATTTCTCAGGAAAGAACTCTCCTTTCTGCTTGCCTTGACGGCAATTGCAGCCTTATCTGCTTTTGGCAGTCACCCTGTTATTAAAGAATCATTACTTCTTGAAGCCGTATTATTTGTACTGGTATTTAGCGTAATAATATATGCGGCTTTGGGAGTAGTGCATCACGCAGAGCTGCTTGCTTATAAATTCGGTGAGCCATACGGAACGATGATATTGACGCTTTCAGCTGTAACAGTTGAAATTATCATGATAGCATCAATGATGACGCATGGAGATTCAGATCCGGCTATTGCCAGGGATACAATATTTTCAACCCTGATGATCCTGCTTAACGGACTAACAGGGCTTATTATGCTGATAGGTGGACTTAAATACGGTGAGCAAAAATACAACATAAAAAGCACCAACTCCTTCTTTTCAATGATATTCGGGATAGTAGGTATAGGGCTGTTTCTGCCGCTGGTAATTCCGCAGGTGAGTTATGATGTTTATGAAATTTTTCTTGTGATCATATGCCTGCTGCTTTATATTTTCTTTCTCAGAATGCAGTCTAAAGAGCATAATTATTATTTTAAATTCGAAGGTGCCAAAAAAAATATTTCCGGAGAGCATGAGCACCTTCCTCCGAAGAAGGATATCAGCACTTTTTATAACTTTATAATGCTTATTGCAACAATTGCAGTTATATCTGTTTTGGCTGAAAGCCTCTCGGTTTTTGTCGATGACGGTATAGCAAAGCTGCATTTACCTTCTGCTGCTGCAGGTTTGATAATTGCAATCATCATAGTTTCACCCGAAGCGCTCACAGCTATACGTGCGGGGCTGAATGATGATATGCAGCGGGTAATTAATATTTCCCTTGGCTCCATGCTTTCTACTGTAAGCTTAACTATACCGGCAGTACTTATTGTCGGTCTGCTGATAAGCCAGGATGTAATGCTTGGGTTAACTCCGCTGCAATCCGTAATGGTTATCGTTTCACTTCTTGTGGGAATACTCAGCTGTAAAGATGGGGAATCTAATGCGCTGCAGGGATTTATTCATTTTATTCTTTTCATTACATTCGTTTTCCTTATTTTTGTCTGAAATAAAACACCCGTGTACAGATCTTTAATACTGCTTTTTCTTTTTACAGCCACAGTCTCTTGTGATACCCTTAACATTTTATTTTTAGGTGATACTCACTTTGGCGATAATTACCAATATGACCCGAAATTCAGCAGGGGAGTGAACATAATTAATGAATATGGATATGATTACTTCTTCGAAAATGTAAAAGATATTCTCCTCTCATCAGATATTTCTTTCTGCAATCTTGAAACACCGCTGACAAAAAATCTCACTCCCGTAAGTTCAAAGAAGCCTTATCTTCACTGGTCTGATCCTGTTAATACCATAAAATATCTCAGCCTTAATAATATTAAAAATGTCAGTCTTGGCAATAACCATGTATTTGATCAGGGTATTACGGGATTTACCGAAACAATTACATCGCTCCAAAATAACGCAATTAATTATTTCGGCGCGGGTAATAACTCAATTGAAGCCATAAAACCCTTAATCATAGATGAAAAAGGAATGAAATTGATAGTTTTTGGCGGGTTTGAATACCGTGCCAGCTATGATACTATGTATAAATTCTATGCTGATTCCATTACTCCCGGAGTTAATATACTGGATACCCTGAGAATGAATCCAGAGATCTCAAAATACAGAAATGAATACCCATCGGCTAAAATAATCATTTTCCCGCATTGGGGAAGTAATTATAAACAGGCTAACCAAAGGCAAATAACATTTGCAAGAAGCTGGATTAATGCCGGGGCTGATTTAATTGTTGGACACGGCGCTCATACTTTGCAGCAAATTGAGAAGTTTAACGGAAAATGGATTATTTATAATGTCGGGAATTTTATCTTCAACGCCCCCGGAAGGTACAGAACAACCGGTGCCAAACCTTACAGCGCTATCCTGAAGCTTACAATAGAAAATAATTCTGAAAAAATATATATGTATCCAATATATACAAACAACAAAACAAATGATTACCAGGTAAGGGAGCTGGGCGATGATGAATTCACGGAACTGGAAGAGTTTCTATTGAAAGGGAAGTTAGAATATTCCGCTTATGAAAATGAATACTTTGAGCTTAAATAATTAGTATTCTCTAAGGATAGTTATATTTATTGAATTTGAAACCAGCTCGCCTTCCCAGGCTTTTATGAACTCTTTGCTTGCGAAATCAGTATACCTGCTGTTAACTAAATAATAATTTCCTTCTTTTGTAAAAGTATTGCGGTATGTTATATTAAAATTCCAGTCACCCCGGGGCGGGGCGCTGCGGCATGGCCAGAAAATATCAAACTCTCCGGTGTGAACCAGTGAATCATATGGAGCTACTTTTACAAATGAGCTGTATTGATTGAATTTGAAATACCACTCAACCTTTTCACCATTAATTTTAACCGGTTGCAAACGGAAACAATGGCTATATCCTTCATATTCATCGCTTCTGCGGCTAAGTTCAAAGAACGGCTCGTATTTGATCAGTATTGAATCAGCAGTATTGTTATACAATGTGTAATTTATCAATATGGGGTCAGTATTTTCATTCAGTGAATAAATTTTCCTGTATTCACTTTTGTTAGAAGAAATTTTAACCGTTACATCCTGTGATAAAATATTTATCGATACTGTAAGCAGTATTAAAATTATTATTTTCATTTTTACCTGTTCGAAATTATGAAATTCCGGATGTTATTGCAGGTATCTTCTATCATTGCATTCACAGCTTCTGATGTGTGAGCAGATTTATGCGGAGACATAATTACATTCGGCAGCTCCCAAAACGGGTAATTTGCCGGCATTACAGGCCCTTCACTTTTGCCCGGGTATTTATACCAAACATCAATTGCTGCACCTGCCAATGTTCCATCCTTTAATCCGTTATACAGCGCTTCTTCAGAAATTGTTTCACCCCTTCCAACAGTAATTAAATATTTTCCCTTCATTTGAGCAATTTTTTCAGCATTTATTATATGCTTTGTTTCCGGATTTAAAGGCAAAATATTGAATAATACATCACTTTTGGCAATTACCTCATCTAATTTGTTCGTTATTTCATCAGCATGATAATCTTTTACGCCATCAACGTTTCTTTTAAAACCTATCGTATAACAATCAAATACCTTCAGATATTTTGAAATAAATCTACCTATATGCCCGTAACCAAGTATTCCGATTCTTTTGTTTCTTATAGTTGTCCACATATCATCAGCTTCTTTGGTGCGGTTCCATTTTCCGTTTTTTAGATCATTGTGAAATTCATTAATTTTTCCAAGCAGAGCCAGTGCAAGCGAAACAGAGTGTTCTGCAACATATGGAGCGTTTGCATGGGTGTTATAAAGTGTAATGCTGTTTTGGTTGATAACATCTAACGGAAAATTATTCAATCCCGTAAATGGAACAATTACTGCCTTCAGCTTTTTTGCTGATTCTATTTCCCCGGCTGTAAGCCTCCCTGCTATAACGGCATCTGATGTACCCAGCTCATCAATACGGTCTGCGGGATTATCATTAATTTTAAATTCAATCCCCGGAAATTCATCCTTTAATCTTTTTAAAGGCGCATCCCAGTCTTTACTAAGCTTGCTTAAAAATAATATTTTCATAATTTTAAATCCTGAGCGCCTGACTGCCGAAGCGATAGCGCAGGCAGTAAGCGAAGGATCTCAGTCTTTCTATATACATTTAATATAATTGATTTATTGTTTCCCTGTCTCCGTGTTAGTCTGCTTTTCTACCATCCTTCAGAACCCTCTTCACCCTTAAACGGTCCTACAATATTCTTCGTTATCCACCCTCCGTAAAATTTGCCGGGCTGCGGTGTAACAAGCTCATCATTTACATAACATTCATCCAGCTTCTGTGCGTAGAACGCCAAATGATCTTTCAATTTCGCAAATTCCGGTACCGGGTCAGGGTAGTACCAGCAAACATACCTTACCTGATTATCACCGCCTGTATCCAGATGGTAATAGCTTGCCTCGCCTTTCCATTCGCAAAAAGAGTGATTCTGAGCCTTTTCAAACATCTTCATTTTTACATCCTCAGGCGGCAGGTAATATACCGGCGGGTGTGAAGTTTCAAGGACACGTTTGGCATTTTTAGATTCAGCGATAATAATACCGTTATGGATTATTTTTATATTACCTTTAAAATCTTCTATTCGAGGAGGCCTTGGGTAATCCCACACACTTTCTTCACCGGCTTTTGGTTTTATCGGTTTCATAATTTTTCTTTTCTAACACACAGGCAACTTTCCAAAAGCGAAAGTCAGGCTAAAGCTCAGAGCTATTATTTGTGCCTGATAATTCAACCGCCCAAATTTTAAATGATACAAAGTTAAGTTGCATATTTATCATAAAACAGCCCACGACTTCAGTCGTGGGAACAATAAAATTATAACATTATAAACCGTTTTAACGGTTTATAGAAAAACAGGTAATTCTCATTAAAATTTGCCTCTGAATTATTCACATACAAAAAAAGGCAGAATAAATCTGCCTTTTTGTTCATGTTCAAAATATATTAAGCCAGTACTTCATCGCTTACAAGGTAAAATCTTTCAATTTTAGCCTCAAAACGGGTACCGTCACTCCGCATCATGGTATAGCTGCCTTCCATTGTGCCCCAGTTGGTGTTCAGCGGGCAGTGGCTTGAGTATTCAAAAGATTCGCCGGCTTCAAGCTCCGGTGTATAGCCCACAACGCCCGGGCCGTCGACAGTTTCCTGGTCACCATCGGAATTAATTATAAGCCAGTGCCGCGAAAGCAGCTTAACCTTGCGTTCGCCTGTATTGGTTATTATAACCCTGTAACCGAAAGAATAACGGTTAACTTCGGGGCTTGATTGTTCGGGGATATATTCAGGGAATACCTGAACCCTTACTCCTTCGGTAGTTGTATCAGAACCTATCTGATGAGCGGTAGTTACGTTTTGCATGTGTAATTTTAACACAATATTTGGATATAATCAATGGGTTTAAAACGAGTGACAAATTTTTGGATAAAAAATCTAACCTTTTACAAGCTCTTTTTGCTTTTTTTCTTCCGGCAAGCCGTTTCCCTCACGCCTGTGGCGTTCACCGATCTGCTGGCGCCACATTGCATAATACAAACCTTTCATTGCGATCAATTCTTCATGTCTGCCTTCTTCTACCATACTTCCTTTTTCAAGCACGTAAATTCTATCTGCGTGCATTATTGTTGAAAGCCTGTGCGCTATAAGTATTGTGATATGATCTGTCCTTGCTGAAACGTCACGGATAGTCTGGCTTATCTCTTCTTCGGTTAATGAATCCAGTGCTGATGTTGCCTCATCAAACACCAGCAGCCTTGGGTGCCTTAGTAATGCGCGCGCTATGGATAGGCGCTGTTTTTCGCCCCCCGATACCTTTACACCGCCTTCGCCTATAACGGTATCAATACCTTTATCAGCCCGCGCAAGCAGATTCTGGCAGGCGGCTTTGTTAAGTGCATCCATTATCTCTTCATCTGTAGCCTTAGGGTTTACAAATAAAAGATTTTCCTTAATTGTTCCGGCAAACAATTGTGTATCCTGTGTAACAAATCCTATCTGGTTGCGCAGGTTATCAAACTCTATTTCCTTACCCGGCACACCATTGTAATACACAGTGCCGCTTTGCGGTGTGTATAGACCCACCAGCAGCTTTACGAGAGTTGTTTTTCCTGCGCCTGAAGGACCCACAAACGCAACTGTCTGCCCCACGCTTGTTTTGAATGAAATATCCTCAAGTGCGTGAGTTGATGCGCTTTGATGTTTGAATGTAACGTTCTCGAACTCGAATGTTTCTATTTTACCTATCGATACAGGATTATCCGGTCTTTTTTCAAGTGGTGTTTCAATTATATCTTTAAAGTTATTCAGCGATACTTCGGTTTCCCTGTATACATTTATGATGTTGCCAAGCTCCTGCAGGGGACCGAAGATAAAAAATGAATATATATAGAGAGAAAAGAATTCACCCGCCGTTATTACACGTGAAAAAATAAGGTACATCATCAAAAACAGAATTGATGTCCGTAGAAAATTCACAATTGTACCCTGAATGAAGCTAAGGCTTCTTACAAACCTGACTTTTTTAAGCTCTAAGGCAAGAATTTTTTCCGTCGTAGTGTTCAGCCTGTTGATTTCCTGTCCTGCAAGACCTAAGCTTTTAACAAGTTCAATATTTCTTAACGATTCTGTAGTTGTGCCCGCAAGTGCTGTTGTTTCACCGACAATCTTTTTCTGTATCAGCTTTATCCTTTTGCTAAGCTTCGAGCTGATAAATGCTATCAATGGAGCTGTTAATGCGTAAACCGGGAAAATAACCCAATGTATCGAAAATGAATAAATGGTTACAAAAATGAGCCCGATCAAAGTAGTATATACTATATTTATTGCCAGGGCAATTAGCTTTTCAACATCTGTTCTTACTTTCTGCAGAACGCCAAGAGTTTCACCGCTTCGCTTATCTTCAAATACCTGGTAAGGCAGCTCGAGGGAGTGTTTTATGCCGTCAGCGTACATTCTTGCGCCAAGCTTCTGGGTTATCAGGTTTATATAATAATCCTGGAAATTCTTGGCTACCCTTGATACAAAGGCTGCTCCAATGCCCAGTCCAAGCAAAAGTCCAACCCCCTTAAAGAACTGCTCAGAGGTATATTTATCGAATTTTGTGGCATAATCATCAATTATGTACCTTACGATCAGCGGGTCCATCATTGAAAACATCTGGTTTATGGCTGCTAAAACGAGGGCAAGGATTATAAATCCCCTGTAATTTTTGAGATACGAAAGAAGTAATTTCATCTATATATGGTTAGGCTGCAATTTTAACTAAATTATTTTAACTAAAAAAGGTATTACATATTTATCTTTCAATAAAGAAATTTTAAATAAAATTAACCCGCTTTCCCGGTGGAAAGTGGGGTCAAAACCTTGCTGTATATCATTTAAGACGTAATTAACTATTTTTTATTTTGTTAAGAATTAGTTATCTTTGTAGAACTTCCAATAAATAATTAATAACAATTTAACTTTCAATCAAATGACAAGAGAAGAAATTATTGCAAAAATGGCTGAAGATGCAGATACAACAAAAGTTGCTGCTAAAGCCGCACTGGATTCATTTATAGGCTGTGTTACAAAGACTTTAAAAAAAGGCGGTAAAGTATCACTCGTTGGTTTCGGAACATTTTCAGTTTCAAAACGCGGTGCAAGAACCGGCAGAAATCCGCAGACAGGCGCTGCTATCAATATTCCTGCAAGAAAAGTTGCTAAGTTCAAAGCAGGTAAAGGTCTTTCAGATACAGTTAACGGTAAATAATTTTTTTAACGTTTAAAAAAAGGACGGCATTGCCGTCCTTTTTTGTTATACATAACAAGTTACCTGTTAAACAATTTTACAGTTAAACTACATTTCCCTGAAAGTTGCGCTGACTACTAATAGCTTAACGGTCATGTAAATAACAACTGCTGTTGAAAGAACCAGGAACCATATCAGCGCTTTGGAAAGAAGGCTGGTTTTTTTTGTTGATCCATCCATAATGAAAATAGTATATTTAGTTATTGATCAAGTTTTATTGATATCACTTTTTCGGGTTTTCCAACAAAATCACCGGGTTCACCGTCTTCACTCGTTGTTTCACCGATCTCTCTTTTCATAACAATTATTTCATTTCCCTTCTGCAGTGCCCAGTAATCTATTCCGGTACCTGCCCACCATCCGCGTGCTGCAATTATGGCGTCAGGGGGAATTTCATATGCCTTATAGTCTGATACCGGCATTTCACTGAAGCTGTAATATTCTTTTGCAAGAAAGTGTTTTTTGCCGTTCACCGTTATGTTTACATCGTTGATCGGTGTATCATACTCGCCGGTTCCAACCCGCTTGAATTCCCACCTCAGCTCAGGTTTGCCGGGCTTTGTGTTTTCATTTGCGCCTGTTGAACCCGCTTCATCTTTTTTTTGAGTGCTGCTGCCTGTTTCCTGTTTATTATCCTGAGTGGTTGTAGTCTTTTCCTTTTCTGTTGTTTCGGTTTTATCTGACTTCCCGCATGCAAAAAAAATTGCAGTAATAATAACAAGCCCAGTTAAAAATTTTATTTTGTTCAGCATTTTTCTTAAGTATTTATAATTAAACTATTTTCCCATTACAAATATTACCGGCTCTTTGCCAAGTGTAATGTTCTTACTTTTTAACTGCTCAATTGTTCCTGAAATTATCTGCTCAGTATCCATGGTCAGATTCTTTGAAATTGAAAGAGTAATATCGCCGGGTGAATTGCTCAGTATATCTGTAAGCAGTTTATCATTGCGGTGGGGAGCCTCGATAAAAATCTGGGTTTGACCTTCCTGCTTAATTTTGCTTCCAAGTCCCTTAATTTTTTTTGCTCTTGCGGCTTTATCTATTGGCAGGTAGCCTATGAATGCAAAATTCTGCCCGTTTACCCCCGATGCCATCAGGGCAAGCATAATCGATGAGGGGCCGCTTAAAGGCACAACCTGTATCCCTTTTTGATGCGCCAGTTTTACAATTACACTTCCCGGGTCAGCAATACACGGCAGCCCTGCTTCGGAGATCAGCCCCGTATCCTTTCCTTTTTCTGTTTCGTCAAGGTATGTCATTATATCAGAATCCACGGTTTTGGCATTAAGCACATAAAAAGTAAGCTCACGCAGCGTTTTTTTAATACCTGCCAGCTTGAGGAACTTAGCCGCAGTCTGAATGTTCTCTACTATATAGTTATCTATCGTATTTATTACCTCTTTAATATACGGCGGAATAACCCTGTTTAAGTCATCGCTGCCAAGAGTATTGGGTATTAAATACAGTTTTCCTTTTTGCATTATAGAATTTGCCACATTGAAGTATATTTACAAATTAAACGATAAATTAAAATCTTTCTCCCCCCTCTCCTTTTAGGATAGGGGCTGGGGTGAGGTTATAAAAACAAATTATCCATTAACATAAAATAACGAATTTTCTCCCCCCTCTCCTTTTAGGAGAGGGGATGGGGGTGAGGTTACCAACATGAATCTACTGATCTATATTATCTCTTTTTTCAGTTTTTTTGCCTGCAATGATTCAGATTTGAAGCAGGATCTGAAAAATAATGAGGTAAATAAAACAAATTATGAGCAAAATAAAAAGGTAAAGAGTTCTGATAGCTTAAAAAATGTTCCCGAAGGCTTAAAAAGACTCCTTAAGGCATACCCTGATTTCCTTAAAACAGCCGATGAAAATAATCTCTATTGGCATGACGGCACTGTTATGCAGTATGATGACGGTATCACAGGCAAATCACATGATGAGAAGCTTGATAACCCCGACCTTGAAGATATGATGTCACAAAAATATACCAAAGGGGCTGAGTGGGATTCACCCCCCGCCGAAAATTTTGAGCCTGGCAGGGTTAGGTATGAACCCTTTTTCACAAAAATGTATGGCTCATCTTCAGGCGAAGTGAAGCGTAATCTTGTGAGCGTTAGCTGGCTGCCCTCGATCTGCGGATGTACAATACAGTTCAATAACATTAACGGCGCAGCGGATAAAATGCGGGAAGTTTCTGATGAAATTGAAGCAACACTCGGGGCGGAGTTCCATAAGTATGTAAGCAAAACTGCCGGTACCTTCAACTGGCGCAAAATTGCGGGAACCAACCGCATCAGCACGCACGCCTTCGGCACTGCAATTGATATCAATACAAAATACAGCAATTACTGGCAGTGGGATGGCAACATGACCTGGAAAAATCAGATACCGATAGAAATTGTTGAGATATTCGAAAAACACGGCTTCATCTGGGGCGGCAAATGGTATCACTACGATACTATGCATTTTGAATACAGACCTGAACTGCTGGTGGAATGAGAGTTGAAATTACACCTTATTAGACTCTAAAAATTTAATAGTATAATTTACTCAATTGATTAATTGTAATAAAATTATGAAATTACATAATTCTAAATATAAACTTACAATTTTATGGATAATTTACTTACAATTTCTATAATTTTAATCTTTATCTCTCTTCTCTTACTCCTTTTAATAATGCAGGCAAATAAGCTAAATAAGGTATTTAATTCCCTAATAGAGCAGAACAATTTAAATTTTCAGAAGTTAAGTGATAGTAACAATAGCATCAATTTGAATATTTCTGAGAGTACAAAGCGAATCGTAGATAATGTTAGTTTAAATTTTAAAGAATTTGAAAAAATTACATCTAGTGAGATTATTGAACTTAAAGGTGCTTTTGTTAAGAATAATGAAATAATAGATTCACATTTGAACAATTTTGTTTTTAATATTAAAGATTTTAAATCTAGCAATGATAAAAGGTTTGATGAATTTAATAAATTACTCGAGATTCATTTGACAAATTTAGTACTTAATATTAAAGAATTTAAAGAATTGAATGATATTAAACTAAAAGAAATGAACCTTAATTTAAAAAAAGGACTTGATAACATAGACAGTACATTGAAGGAAACAATAACCTTAGAATAATGCAAATAGTAGATGCTTATATTGAATACCTACGAAATGTTAGTCGTAAGATAACCACACGTAATGGTTTTATTGATGTATTACCAAATGAAACTAAATCCAAGTTCAATTATTATTTTGATCTTACACTTTTAAAGAATGAAGTAATTCGAGATCAACAAATAATACTAAAACCAGACAATCCTTTATACAAAACTTTTAATTTAGTCTATAAACAAATAGATAGTAACTCAGAATATAAGTTATTTTGCGGAAGCGGCTTAATACATGGAATTTTATTGGGTCGAAACAGAAAAACATATGTATGTGCACCCTTATTATATACTTTCATTAATTTAGATAAAGAAGATAACGAAATAATCGTAGAAATAGATTATGAGGCAACTCAATTAAATCACGATTTGATTTCAAGAATGTTTGATTTACAGATTAATGATGAAAATGAAGAGTTGGAAAATTACTTAATTCCAGATAATATTCTTGAAAAATATAATAATATAGACGTCATAGAGAATAAATTATATTCAGATAATTTTGATAGTAATATTATTAAATACTTAAAAAATCCTAATACAATATTTAATGAGTTAGCTATCAAAGTATCGGAATTTAGTAATATTGAATATACAGAAGAAAAGTTTGACTATAAAAAAAGACTAAATAAAGAACTAATTTCTACAAACAAGTTTTATCCATTCCCTTTCTTATTTCTGTCTCAAGTACCTCACCAGCTTTCAACTTATGAGGCGCTAAATAGTCTTTTAAAACAAAAACCCATAAATAATCAATTATTGGAGAGATTATTTAAGAATATATTAACAACTGAGAAATTTGATATAAAATATGATACAGAATTAAATGAAAATAGAATTTTAGAAGTATTAAATAATTTTATACCTTTGTCGTTATCTGAAAATCAAAGAACAGCAATTATAAAGGGCTTAACTTCAGAGATATCATACATTCAAGGACCTCCAGGTACGGGTAAGTCATATACAATTACAGCGATTATTTTAAATGCACTATTTTTCAAAAAAAAAGTTCTTTTAGTATCCCATAAAAAGGCAGCTTTGACTGTTGTAAAAGATATGGTTGATTCAATACTTGGAAAGAACTCACTTTTATATCTCGGTACAGAAGATAAAACGAATACTAAAGAATATTTAAGCAACATTGTTGCTGAAGCAGATAGTTATAGATTGAATCTATTTGAAAATACAGGTAGTCTCAAACAACTATCCGTAATTGTTGAGAAATATGAACGAAAAATAAAGGATCTATTAAAAAAATATTCAGAAGCTAACAAAAGGATTAATGAAGTTCTAAAACTTGAAAACGAATACTTTAATTTACACAAGGAATTTCTTGATAAGAGGGGAATCTTTGAGAAAACCTATAGTGTAGATAACATTAAAGAATTTAACTGGACTACAAATAAAATAAAACTAGAGGATTATCTAAAAGCTATATATAAATTCCGTAAGTATATTGAAAAGGATACTGTAAATAGAATTGAAAAATTATACAAAATAAAGTTCACTAAACATTTTATTAATAAGTTTAGCGCTGATTTGTTTAGCATAAAAGAAAATCCTTTATATGCTGAAGATTTATTACATCTGAACAATTTATTCTCAAAATTGTCATTAACTCTAAAAGCAATAAATAGAGAAGTTGTTATTCAATTAAGAAAAAACATATCCAATCTTGATATTGAGATTAAAGAGACTTTAGGAAAATATTTGCCATATTTTTATAAATATAATATTATGGCAAAGTTAACTGGTGTCGAAAACAGATTTAAAAGGGAAAATATAAGTTCATTCAGAAAAATGCTTCATTTCAAAAAAGCAGACATTTTGAAAAGTAAAATGGAGAGCATAAATTATCAACAATTATTAGAAATTTTACCCTTTTGGTGTTCGGAATTAAGGGATTTAGGAAAAGTTCTGCCTATGAAAAATGAATTGTTCGATTTGGTTATAGTGGATGAAGCATCTCAAGTTAATATTGCCGAAATTATACCGGCATATTATCGAGGTAAAAAATACTGTATCGTTGGTGATAAAAATCAATTGAATTTAAATGCAACGGGAGTTGGTTTCAGTGTAAGTAAATCCTTTGAAAAGATAACTTGGCAGAATGTTATGTCTAAACATGCCGGTATAATCAGCTATGAACGTGCTAAAAGTATGAACTTATTAGTTACTGAATCATCTATATTAGATTTCGTAAGTTCTGAATCAAATGATTTTAATATACCATTTACGAGTTTGGATGAACATTTTCGATCGTTACCTCCTTTAGCTTCATTCACTAATAAACAATTCTATGATAGTAATTGGAAGATAATGACTCAAAATGGAGAGAATATGGAGAAGGATTGTTTTAAAGCTATTAAAGTAGGTGGAGTAAGGGATAATATTAAAAAGTTAATTTGGAATGAAGTTAATGAAATATCAAGAATATTAGATGAAATAAGAAGAATCCATTACTTACCAGAAATTATTCAATTTCAAGACTATTTTAAAAATAAAGAGAAATATTCAATAGGGATTTTGTCATTTTTGACCCATCAAGTAGCAGCAATTAGAGAATTAATAGAAAACAAATATGAAGATTTAAAAGAGAAACATGATATTTTTGTCGCAACTCCTGAGGAATTTCAAGGGAACGAAAGAGATGTTATGTTTATAACCCTAGGTCTAGATTCTGTTTCTAAATGGGGCAAGGCATTCTATGAAAATAAAAATAGGTTTAATGTCGCTACAAGCAGAGCTAAGTTTTATACATATTTAATATATGCAGGTTTACCAACAAATATTAACTTAATTAAAAAGTACTTTTTGCATTACGGTTATGATATAATTGTAGATGCAGATTTAAATGTTAGAGAAGAAAATATTGAACCTCAATATGACAAATGGGAGTTCAATGTTGCAAAAATGGAATCTGATTTTGAACATTATGTATATAAATATCTATTAAAATATGTTGATGACAAAAAGGGCATTGATATCTATAACCAGGTAAATGCTTGCGGTCAAAAAAGAATAGATTTTGTATTATATAATAAAATCACAAAGAAAACTTGTGCTGTTGAAGTTGATGGGAAAGATCACTTTATTAATGGTTCTACAAAATATACTGAAGCTCATTTAAATAGAATTGCAGTATTGAAACGTGCAGGTTGGCAAATATTAAATATTAAGTATTTTAATTGGTGGGATAATGGTTGGTTAACAGATGAGAGCAATCAATATTTTAAAAATGAGATAAATAGACTATATCGGGAACTTGATTACAAATTGTTTTAAAAATCTTACTCAAATCCTGATCCTTTTTTTAATTTTTTCATCAGGCCTTCGGTCTTGATGAATTATGCAACCCCCTCCAAAAATCCCAGAAACTTCCGCTTCGCAACGGGCAGTATGGTTTGCTGATATGAAAAATTCAGCTCAGTATCCAGCATATATATTATCTGGTTAATTATATCATCTGATATCATGTAATTTCTCAACACTTCATTCGGAATTGTTATCAGCTTCATTTCGCGGTTGCCAACTTCTTTGGTCTTTAAAATTTTATACAGATTCCTGCTGTACTTTATTATCCTTAGCAGCCTGTCCCTGTTATCCGGAAGAATAAAATACCCTTCAGTGTTATGTTTGCTCAATATGCCAATTGATTCTATCTTAATGCTCTCATCAACAAAATCATATATTGCCTTGCCCTGTTCCATAACACGGTTTAAATGTGCAAATGCCCAGTGCATAAGCTCAAAGCTTTTTTCCAGCTCATTGTTAATGAGCATCATCTTCTCATCCATTTCCTCCTCACAAATGGCATCAGTATATTCTTTATTGAAAATCCTGTTATGGTTTTTCATTATATCGCCAAGCTGCATGTATATATTGATCAGCATTTGGTAAGTAGGGTAGAGCCGTGTTTCGTTAAATTCCTTTTCGCAGTATTTGAATTTATTCAGCAAAAGGTATTTGGAGCTTTCAAGATCGTTTATGCCGGTAAAATCTTTAATGGTGATGTCAAATAATCTGTTATCCATATCAATTTAATTAATAGTTAAGTTAACAAAAAATAAATGACTGCCTGCAAAAGCCGTGACCGTTAAAAGTGTTACCTGTATATTCTTATTGTATATCTCCTTGGTGTAATTTTAATGATGATTTCAGATTTTGTCAAGGGAATAATTAAAAATAGAATTGAAACTTTTTAGCAGTGAAAAATGTATATATAATTGATTTGAAACAGGTCTGAATTTAGTCTATATTTGGATCTAGTTAATTATAAAATTATGAAATACAGCAGTAATATTAAACCAATCAGTTTCCTTAAATCTCATGCTTCTGAAATGATTGAAGATACTTTTGAAAATGGAAGTACTTATATCATTACAAAGAATGGTGAAGCTAAATCTGCACTTATGGATATTAAAGAATATCAAAGGCTGCAGGATAAGCTTACATTTCAGAAGATCATAGCTATATCCGAAAAAGAAATTTCGGAAGGGAAAACTCTGCCTTTTGACCGTGCATTTAAGGAATTGTACAAAAAGATTAAGACACTTAAGAAACAAAGAAATTACAAAAGATAGTGGATTTCAGGATAGAGCTTACTGAAACAGCCATCGATGATATGTTTGAAATATATTATTATATTTCAATGAATGATAGTTTTGAAAATGCTGAGAAAGTAATCGAAAAAATAAAAGAAAGAGTCTTTTCTCTTTCGAAGTATCCCGAGAGGGGCAGCCGGATAAATGAAATTTATGATGAACAGCCGGATATAAAACAGGTTTATTTCAAGCCCTACAGGATCATATACAAAATTCAAAAGCAAATTGTATATGTGTTGGCAGTTCTTGATGGCCGAAGAAATCTTGAAGATGAGCTAAGAAGCAGACTCATCAGGTAATTTCTCTGGACTCTCTACCCACTCCTTAATTCTCTCAGCAGCTTTTTTACCGGCTCGTTTTGCAAACTCATCGTAATCATTTTTTATCATAATTTTAATATTATCAACTGAGCCGAACTCTTTCAGCAGCTTTTGAGCTGTGGTTTTACCAATGCCTTTGATATCTTCCAGCTCACTGCGGAGTGTGCGCTTATCTCTTAACGAGCGGTGGAAAGTTATTGCGAACCTGTGCGCTTCATCGCGGACGCGCTGTAGCAGCTTAATTCCGCTTGATGTTTTGGGTATTGATTGCGCCTCATGAGCCCCCGGCAGAAATACTTCTTCAAGCCTTTTTGCCAGACCGATAATATTAAGCTCACCCAATCCGATATCACCCAGAACCTTAACAGCGCTTGAAAGCTGCCCCTTTCCGCCATCTATTACTATAAGATCAGGCATTGCGTCAAAGCTCATATCCTGCGGCGCTTCGCCATCAGGCACATTACTCTGGTGCGTTTCAGGTGATTCAGCTATCTTCTTCTCAGCAAGCTTCCTGAATCTGCGGAATATCACTTCGCGCATTGAAGCAAAGTCATCGGGCCTGCCCACTTCGTTCAGGGCACTCTGAATCTTAAACTTCCGGTAATCATTTTTTTTCGGCCTGCCGTCATAAAAAACCACCATGCTTGCAACAGTATCCGTGCCCTGGATATTGGAAATATCGTAACACTCTATCCTGCGGGGAAGCTTTGTGAGCCTTAGGTCACGTTTCAGCGAAGTAACGGAGTTAGGTATAAACTCGCGTTTTAATCGCTGAAGCTTCAGCTCATCAAGCATATATCTGGCGTTTGTCTTAACCATTGCCAGCAGCTGCACTTTTTCGCCTCGTTTTGGGATCTTGAAATCAACTTTCTTGCTAAAATTTTTAATGAACCACTCACTGAAAGCTTCAATGCTGTTCTCGCTGGTATCGGCATCTTCTGGTAAATGAATTTCATCCGGTATAAATGAGTTCTCACTGTAATACCTGAATATCACATTTTCCAGTATCTCACCGGGCTCTTTATCTTCAACGGTATCAATGTAATAATGCCGTTTGCCTATCACTTTGCCGTCACGGATATTTAATATCATAGCGCAGGCATCATCACCTTCCTTAACAAAATTGATTATATCTTTATCCATGAAGTCTTCCGATACAATCTTCTGCTTTTCGGTATATACAGTCAGCGATTCAATCCTGTTCCTTATCAGCGCAGCTTCTTCAAACCGTTCGCTTGCAGCAGCTTCCCGCATTTTTGCTTCAAGCTCTTTTATAAGTGATGTCGTTTTGCCATGCAGCACCTTCTCAATCTCACCGGTCATTTCATTATACTTCGCCTGCGAAACAAGGCCTTCGCACGGACCCTCGCATTTATGTATATGGTATTCCAGGCAAACTTTGAATTTCTTTTTTTCGATGGCTTCCTGTGTAATGTTTAGGCTGCATGTCCTTATCATAAACAGCTCTCGAAGCATTTTTAGAGAGAACTTCATGTTACCCACATCGGTGTATGGACCGAAATATTTCGAGCCGTCATTGCGCCTTTTGCGGGTGGGGAAAACTCTCGGATACGGTTCATTGGTAATTACTATATATGGGAAAGATTTATCATCCTTAAGATTAACATTATACCGCGGCTTAAGCTGCTTTATCATGTTCATCTCGAGTATTAGAGATTCAACTTCACTGTCGGTATTTATTATTTCAACATCGCGGATAAGAGAGATCATTTTAGTTAACCGCGGACCAACAGGCTTGGACATAAAATATGAGCGAACGCGATTGCGCAGGTTCTTAGCCTTACCTACATATATTATCTTCCCGCTTTTATCCTTAAACTGGTAAATTCCCGGATTGGGGGGGAGATTACCAAGTTTTATTTCCAGTGGACTTCTTGGAACCTCAATTGCTGTATTTTCTTCTGTTTCCTCTGACATCAGTTTTTATAATAGTAAAGATTGTTATTTAGTTCGAAATTTTAAAGTCTAATTTATTTCAAATTTTACAAGAGATATCCCACTGATTTATAATTAATTATGAAAATATTTTTAAATAAATGATTGACATTTACCAAATCATATATTAAATTGCATTCAATAATTAAACAATGTTCAATAAATAAACGAAGTTTATCGGGTAAAATGGGTACAGAAGATAGAAAAGAACGTGAAAAGCTGCAAATGCGTCAACTGATAATTAAAACTGCCATGCAGCTTTTTATTGAAAAAGGTATGGATAATGTTTCAATACGTGCCATTGCCGAAAAAATAGAATACTCACCGGGTTCAATATATTCATATTTTAAAGATAAGGGTGAAATAATTCACGCTATACATACTGAAGGATTTGAAAAATTATACGCGCTGCAAAAAACTCTTGATGGCGTCAATAATCCGGTTGATAAGCTTGCGCAAATGGGCAGGCTTTACATGAAATTCGCACTGGAAAACCGCGATTACTACGACCTCATGTTCATAGCAAAAGGTGTCGCAGAAAAAATTACGGAAAAGCAGGAGTGGGAGGTTGGTCAGCGTTCATATGATTACCTGAGAGATACTGTTAAAGAGTGCATTGAGCAGGGATATATCAATGATCCAAATGTTGATGCTGTGACATTTGGTATATGGGGCTTTGTGCACGGAATGGCAGCTTTAATTATCCGCGGCAGGTGCGCAATGATGCCTGAAGATGTAATTGAGCATACTGTGAACGGAAGTTTGAATTTTATGTACACACATTTAATTACAAATAACAAATAACTATCCTCAAGTCCCCTCCTTACCAAGGAGGGGATTTAGGGGAGGTCTGAAAACATGGCACAAATAATCAAAGGAAGAAAATTCGGAAGTTTAGAAGGGGATTTTGTTGTCTTCTTAATTGGAATGAGGGTGAACAACTGGTTTATGATACACAAATGGTTTCCCGTAGCAATGGCTATGCCTAAGATGATAAAGGAGCTGTATAAAAATCCATTAAGCGGATTTATGGGCGAGCAAAGCTGGTTTGGCAGGACAACAATATCCGTGCAGTACTGGAAATCATTCGAACATCTGGAAGCATATGCGAAGAATAAAGATATGGAACACTTCCCCGCATGGAAAGCCTTTAACCTGAAGGCAAGGCAAAGCGGAGTAGTTGGAGTGTGGCATGAAACCTACAAGGTTTCCAGGGGGAATTATGAAAACATATATGTAAATATGCCTCTCTTTGGCTTGGGTAAAGCCGGGTTTTTAAATGAAGCTACAGGGAAAAATGAAAACGCAAAAGGAAGGTTTTAAATTTTAATTAAATTTATATGCATACAATATTAGGCTCAACTGGTATAATAGGCAGATTGCTGGCTAACGAGCTGGTGAAATATACGGGTAAAATCAGGCTAGTCAGCCGTAACCCCAAAAAAGTAAATCCGTCTGATGAGCTTTTTAAAGCAGATCTATTGAACAGGCAGCAGGTATTTGATGCCGTTAAAGGATCTGATGTTGTTTATCTGACAGCCGGTTTAAAATATGATACTAAAGTGTGGCAGGCTGAATGGCCTGTTATTATGCGAAATGTCATTGATGCATGCAAAGCTACCGGAAGTAAGCTTGTTTTCTTTGATAATGTTTACGCCTACGGCAAAGTGAACGGATGGATGACCGAAGAAACTCCTTATAACCCGGTGAGCAAAAAGGGCGAAGTGCGTAAACATATTGCTGAAATGCTTATGAATGATGTAAAAGCAGGTAATCTTAATGCAATGATTGTTCGCGCAGCTGATTTTTACGGGGCAGATACTCTTGCGGTTATCACTGAAACCGTGTTTAAGAATTTTGCCAAAGGTAAAAAAGCGCAGTGGCTTATCAGCGATAAATTCAGGCATTCATTCACTTACGCTGCTGATGCAGCCAAAGGGACAGCCCTCCTGGGCAATACACCCGCTGCATACAACCAGGTTTGGCACCTGCCAACAGATAAAAATGTTTTGACGGGAAAGGAAATTATTTCATTAATAGCACGTGAATTTGGTGTAGTGCCCAAATACATGAATGTTCCTAAATGGATGCTTCGCATTATCGGTTTGTTTAATTCCAATATCAGAGAATCGATCGAAATGCTTTATCAAAACGATAGTGATTATCTTTTTTCATCAGAAAAGTTTGAAAAAACATTTAACCTGAAACCTGCACCTTATTTAACGGGAATAAAAGATACAGCAAAGAAAATGAAACTGAATAAATAATTTAAAAATATTAAAGCTATATGAAGAGAATTATTGTATTCCTGATGATTTTTACAGCAGCGGTTTTCGCTCAGGATAAAGGAATAATAAACGGAAAAGTAACTGATAAAGAAACAACAAACCCGGTTCCTGAAGCAACCGTTACGGTTTTGAATACTGATCTAAAAACCGTTACCGATTCAAGGGGCAATTTTCAGTTTATAAATATTCCGCTGGGGACTTATGAAATTAAAGTTACCTGCCTTGGCTATGAAGCTTTTATTCATACAGATGTTGTCGTGAATTCTTCGCGCCCGGCAAATGTTGAAATTGAATTGCTGCTTTCAAATATCACCACAGAACAAATTGATGTCGAAGGCAAATATTTCCAGAAGAACACTGATGTAAGCACCAGCAGCTATAACCTTGATTTTGAAGAGGTACGCCGCGCACCCGGCGCTGTTGAGGATATTTCCAGAATGCTGCAGATAATGCCCGGTGTATCTCCTGCCAACGATCAGCGTAATGATCTTATAGTACGCGGCGGCTCACCGGCTGAAAACCTTACTATGATTGACGGTATTGAAATACCCAATGTCAACCATTTCCCTACTCAGGGCTCATCAAGCGGGCCAATTGGTATGATAAATGTAAAATTCATTGATGATGTTAATTTTTCTACCGGCGGATTTTCCGCCCGCTACGGCGATAAGCTTTCATCTGTTATGGATGTCAAATTCCGTGAAGGTTACCGTAAAAGCTTTCTGAGTGATATCAATCTTTCTACCGCTGGTTTTGGCGGAATTTTTGAAGGACCGCTTTTCACCAAAAAAGGTTCATTCATTTTTTCGGTCAGGAAAAGTTACCTCAATCTTATAAAAGGCGCTATAAGACTTGCTGCCGTGCCTGATTACTGGGATTTTAATCTGAAAGCTGTGTATGATATTGATAAAAATACCAGGCTGAATTTTGTTGGTATAGGCGGCCTGGATAAGATCAGCTTTGAAGGTGAATCACCCGAAATAAGCGATGATAATCCGTATGGTAAAGCTAAAGGAGATCAGCAGCAGTTTACTGCAGGATTTAATCTGAAGAAACTTTTCAAAAAAGGTTACTGGCAAACCGTACTTGCGAATTCTTCTGCGTTTTTTAATTATACTAATTATGACCTGCGGACAGATGAGCTGAAGTTCAAGTATGATTCCTACGAAAGCGATTTTAATTTTAAATCAGAGGTATTTTACCAGCTGAATAAATCCAATAATTTAATACTTGGCGGCAGCGCCCGCTACATAAAATTTAAAAATGAAACATTTTATGTAGCCGATACAACTTCTTTCGGTGACCCCATACCTGAAACAAACGTAAATGTAAAAGATAGCTATTACAAAGCATCCGGATTTGCCCAGTATACCCTAAAATTACCGGGTAACAGGGTAATACTTAATGCAGGCGCCAGGGTTGATTATTTTTCAGGAATTAAAAAAAATATTGCTGCATCTCCCAGGTTTGGCATAAGCTACAGCTTATTTGCAAATACAACTCTCAGCGCATCAACTGGTATGTATTACCAGTCACCTGAATACATTTGGCTAACTGCAGACCCACGCAACGAAAACCTGAAATTCATACAGGCAAATCATTTTGTAGTTGGTATCGAGCACCTTTTTTCACCTGAGCTGCGCATGTCAATAGAAGCTTATTACAAGGATTACAAAAATTACCCGGTAAGCACAGTTATACCCACTTATGTGCTCATAAGTGGTGGAACCGAGAACGGCCCCAACCTGATGTTCGGTGAAGCAGTGAGCGAAGGTAAAGGTTTTTCTCGCGGTATTGATTTTTCCCTGCACAAAAAGCTTACAGGCAACGGTTTTTACGGTATGATAAATTATTCGCTTGCAGATAGCCGGGTTACAGGACTCGAAGGCGGAGAAAAACCCGGTTCCTTTGATTACAGGCATAATTTAACAATTATTGCAGGTTACCAGCTAACCAACGACTGGCTCGTTGGGCTGAAATTCCGCTATACTACCGGCAGACCCTATACGCCTTTTGACATTAACGCTTCTACCGTTGTTGGCAGGGGAGTCAGTGACTTCAATAACTTTAACGGCTTCAGGTATAAAGATTATAACAGGCTTGACTTAAGAGTTGATAAAAAATGGAATTTCAAGAATATGAGCATTGTGACATATATAGAGCTTCAAAATACATTCAACACAGAAAATGTATATTCATACTTCTGGAATGAATACAAAAACGAGCAGGGCACAATTTACCAATGGAAATTCCTGCCCGTCGGCGGCTTCAGCATCCAATTTTAAAAACTCTCCCTGGGAGCTGGTCAACTACTCTACGAGTTTTTGACTCGTTGAGTTGTAGTATTACTAAACTTGCTTCAATAATTCTCATTCCCAATCCGCCAAGGCGGACCATTTTGGGAATGTAAACAAAGTCCCCAAAAATGCCGTTTATTAACAATAATCGGCATTTTTAATTTAAGAAGTAATACTCTGCAAACCCTTTCTAGTGGAAATACGTTAGAAGATTTCGGGTTTACCCTGATACAGTGAATACATTAAATTTTCGGTTTAAATGGTAATTTCATTTATACTGCACAAAACCGATTGTTTTAGGGTTCGCCCGCCGGCTATATTTGTATCACTAATTCGGTAGGGAAAATTGTAGCAGAGAAGATTTTTAAATCAACTAATTTAAAAAACTCCTCAGAAAGGAAATCTACATAAGATGAATGCTATAACTTCCCAGTTCAGCAAGAAGCAATTGATCAGTTTATTATCAGGGCTTCTTTTTTTATTTGTTACAGTTTACACAACAACTGCCCAGGAAATAACTATTCCCGGCGGTGTTAATACATGGAAACCAAATTATTTACCCGCTTCTCCGGGCGATAATCCTTACACAGCTACCAAAACCGATTTTACCATCACAATGAGAGACGGCGTTGTAATTGACTGTCTTAAATGGATCCCCGATGCTCCGGCTCCCGCAGGCGGATGGCCCACAGTTATCATGGTTCATGGCTACGGCGATCATAAAGGCACACTTTCAGAATTCTGCCGCATGCAGGCTGAATATGGTTATTATACTATGACCTTCAGCGTACGCGGTCAGGGCCTCTCAGGCGGTGTTTCAAATCTGATAAGCAGAATAGAAGCGCAGGACCTTCAGGAAATAGTGAACTTTGTTAGAAACGATACTGCAAACGGCGTTGGCAGAGATAAAATATTAATTATGGGCGGTTCACAGGGCGGCGCTTTACCGCTTATGGCAGCCTGTATGCCCGGCGGACTTCCGGTAAAAGGAATCATTAACTCAGTTGCTCCTCCAAACTTCGCATCAAGCTGGATAGAGAACGGCTGCGTTAAAATGACTTTATTATGGACAATTGAATATACAAACGATACAGCAAGATATAACGGACAGGTTAACCGTATGTCTGACTGGATCTATGCAGAAAATAAACAGTATTGGGATAGCCTTGCTTACTGGCTGCCTAAAGATAGAGACTTCACAACAATTTTACATAACAACACAGTTCCTCTTTTAGTTGAAGCTTCATGGCAGGATAAGTTCTTTAACGCTGATGGCTGGCTGCAGAACATACACCTCATCAACTCACCTATGTCATCATACATGGGCGCAGTTCAGGGTCACGGCGGCGAGCACTCATCAACAGAAGATATCTGGCATATGGACTGGTTCAATAATTTCTTCTTCCAGAATTTATGGGGAATGCAGACAAATATCTTTACTATCGATAAATATCAATACGCTTCAACAAAAGCTCCTGTTGTAAATAATGCTTGGACCTTCGCTCATGACAGCTCAGAAGTTCTTGTAAAAAGCATTTCAACACCAACAAGGCTTTACTTTAACAGCAATAACAAGCTTAAAACCACAGCAAATAATAACTGCTGGCTGCCTGATGTTGACATGTTAAGCAATGATGTAAGAAATAACTATACTATTCAGCAGGCTGTACTCGATGAATTCAAAGGAACAAACTTCACAAATAACTTCAAGATAGATGACGTTGTTTATGAAACAACACCGCTCACAGCAAACACTGAAATGACCGGTACACCGGTAATTAAAATGGATTACATTTCAACAGCAAAACCGTTCGTTCAGTTCAATTTCCATATCTATGAAGTATTTCCAAACGGTACACAGAGATTCGTAACAAGACTGAACTACCAGGATAGAAATAACAATTATGGTTTCCTTCCTTCAAGGAAAGATGTTACTTTCCGCGGTTCAGCTCACTCACATATTTTTTCAGCAGGAAGCAGGATCAGAATTAAGGTTACCAATTTCGATAGAACTGCTGAAGAAACAGCGTTCTTCGGAACTAACCCGTTCGTTCTGCCTTCAATGAAAAAAGGTACATCTATAATGCTGTTAACAAACAAATTCTACGTTGATCTTCCGTTCGTAAATAACGGCAGCGGCAGACCCAATGCAGATAACCTGTTCGAAAAAGATAACAGCACCATCAGCAGCAATATTCCTGAGAAATTTGAGCTTAAACAGAATTTCCCTAATCCGTTCAACCCGAATACTGTTATAAGCTATTCAGTTGCTAAATCAGAAAACGTATCAATAAAAGTTTATGATATCTTAGGCAAAGAAGTACAGACACTTGTTAACGAAGTTAAAAACCCCGGTTCATATAATGTAATGTTCAATGCTCAGAACCTCTCAAGCGGTGTGTATTTCTACAGGCTGACTTCAGGAAGCTTTACTGACATAAAGAAAATGACATTGGTTAAATAATTTGCATTCATCTCGCAAATAAGCAGACCGGAAAAAAGGGAAGCTGGTCTGTTTAAGCCGAAAGTTAAAGGGCTCACCACTAAAGAAATCTATGAAACGTGAGCCCGTTAACTTAAAAAAAGAAGAGCAGCAACAACAGAAATAAGCAGCAGCAACAGAAATAAGCAGCAGCAACAGAAATAAGCAGCAGCAAAAGAAAAAAGCAGCAACAAAAAAAAGCAGCAACAAAAAAAAGCAGTAAAATTTAAGCAGCAAAAAAAGCAGATAACAATAAAAAAGGAAAAAGGAAAATAAAATGAGTACAATAATAATATTAGCTTTCACAATGTTCGCAATATTACCGTTTGCAGCAGAAGGCATAAGAATTTATTTCGCAGATTAATGCTGTTACCCCCAAACTTCAGGGATAAATAACGAAGGATATCACTGAAGCGAGTAAACAGCTTAAATTGCCCCGGTCTTGTAAAGACCGGGGTATTTTTATATATACCTTTCCCTGTTAGGGGAATCCGGAGGGGGTAAAGTACAATTTTTATCTATCATAGCTCCGCAAGAGCCCCGAGGGGGCGAAATATCACAGCGATGGGCAAAGCCCATCGGAAAATTATAATAACTAATGGTATCTCTGGATGGGCGACAATATCCAGGCGTTGTACAAGACAGGACAGAACAATTTAAATTAGCCCCGAAGGGGCGAAATAACAAAAATTCAATTATGCTTGCGAAATTGTAACTAATCATCTGATCAAAATTCCCATAAACCCTGTACTTCCTTAATTCTCTCTAAACAGCTCCCTATGTGCGAAATGCTATCTTCCAACCGATACCAGTACATTAAAACCTTCAAAAAATCCCAAAAAATGCTAAAAATCAACAAATTACCCCAAAATCCGGCTACCGTGAATACCCCAAATCCCGGTAGGGATATTGGGTAAATCGGCTTAATTATATCCGCCATTTTTGAATGGAGTGAACAGGCTAAAAGCCTCTACAGTGAAAGGTTGAAGTATTCGGTTTTGAGGGTAATTATGTATTTACATGCATTTACGATTGTTTTAGGGTCACCCCAACAGCTATATTTGTATTACTAATTCGGTAGGGAAAACCAGGATAGCAGAGTTAAGTTTAAAACAAACTAATTCGTGAAAGGATATTTAAAAATGAAAGCTATCAATTTCTCAAACCGCTCAACACTGAAGCAAATGGTTATTTTATCATTCATGCTTCTTTTTTTATGCACTTCAGCAGCATTGGCTGATGAAAACAGCGCAAAAAACCCATCCACAGTAAAATCTTCTGAAACTGCAACATTAACCTCCAGCGAGCTTTCTAACAGTGAAATGATCACAATTGAAAGCAATATGATATTCAGCTTTGCTATTCAAAAAGGTGATTATGTTAGATTTTCAATTTTTGACTCAAAAGGCAAAGAAATTAAAGTTTTAATGGATGAAATATTAAATGCCGGTGATTTCAGCGCAGATATCAGCCCCGCTAACCTTTCAACAGGTACATACTATTACCGCCTGGTTGTTGGAAAGCACAAAGAGATCAGAAAATTGAACGTTATATATTAATAAATAACAAAATATCCAGTTTTAACGAATAAGTTTACCCCGGTCTAATTGCCGGGGTTTTTTTATTATATTTTTTCATTTTCTTTTAATAACTACAGAAATTATATCACCCGAAGCGGTTACAATTTTAAAATATTACCTTCCTCACTTAAATTTAATTTAATCAGATATAATTCTTAAATTTTATAGCTATATTTTTACCATTAATTCTGTATAATTATCAATAATTTGGCAGTTCATCTACCGATATCACGTTAGATTTTATCAAAATTTTTTCCTACAGTGAATAGTGGAGCATTTGGGTTTAACAGGTAATTCCATATTTACTTACGTTTACGATTGTTTAGGGGGCATCATAAAAACTATATTTGTAATACAATTAGTAGGGGAAAAGCAGAAGAGAAGAATTTAATTCTATTTCACAGGAAAGGTTATATTTAAAATGAAAGCAATGGATCCCCGAAATAATTCTATAAGACAAATTTCAGCAATTTTGCTGGTATTTGTTTTTTTATTTTCCGCCGGAACTGTAACAGCATCAAATTCTGATAACAGGGCAGCCGGAGCCACAACACTTTCAGCTTTATTAACCTCTGAAGAATTATCTTCAGCTACTGATCTCTCAGTGGCATCAAATACACTGTT
Organism: Ignavibacteria bacterium; assembly: GCA_017303675.1. NCBI lineage: Bacteria > Pseudomonadati > Ignavibacteriota > Ignavibacteria > Ignavibacteria bacterium. Next base: position 263,188 of record JAFLBX010000001.1, on the reverse strand, counting down.
CAGTTTTTCAATTCCTAAAAATGATTACGTAAGGTTTTCAGTTTTCAGCACGAACGGAAATGAAATATCCGTTCTGATAAATGAAAATAAAAAAGCCGGTGAATTTTCTGCGGATCTTAACAAGGCAAAACTGACCAAAGGCATTTATTATTACCGCCTGGTTATTGGAAATTACAAAGAAATAAGAAGATTGAATATTATTAAATAATATTACAATAAAAAAATTTTCAACCCCTGTTTATTTTTTAATCAGGGGTTTTTTGTTTTAAATTTTTCACCCTGTTGTTGGTCTTGTGACCAACAACCATTCGCCACTGATTCTTAATAAATTTGGACACAATCCACTGAGTCCTCGAGAAGCGGAAGGCATTGGCAAAAGGGCGTGCAGTCAATTAAATCCTACGACGGTAAATAAACTAATGCGAAGATGAATTAAGATTTTAAATATTAAGTTAATCAATTATATTTAATAAATTTATACAAAATATATGATAATGAAATTTACTTTTACAATATTAATTGTTATTTCTATTATTTCAACAAAAACTATATTTACACAATGGTTGCCTGATGTTCGTTTAACTAATGACACAAATATTTCCCAAACTTCAATACATGCAAACTGTATTGCAAATAGTGGAAATTTTGTACATGTCGTCTGGGAAGATACGAGAGATGGAAATTCAGAGATATATTATAAGAGATCCATTGATGTTGGAACAAATTGGGAAGCAGATACCAGATTAACTAATGATCCGCAAAATTCTGCGTCACCTTCAATTGCGGTAAACGGTTCGCAAATATACATCGTGTGGGCTGAAAGGCGGAATAACAATGACGAAATATATTTCAAAAGTTCAACAAATGCCGGTTTGGACTGGGGAGTTGATACAAGATTAACCAATAGTGCTTATATTTCACAACAACCTTGTATTAAAGTATATAACACAAATATACATGTTTTGTGGATAGACAATAGGGACGGCAACAATGAAGTTTATTATAAAAGGTCCACAAATTCAGGACTAAATTGGGGAAATGATATAAGATTAACAAATAATTCAGCTTCTTCATACCAACAAAGTTTTACCGTAAATGCAACAACCCTACATGTTACATGGACTGATAACAGAGATGGTATTAATGGAGAAATATATTATAAAAAGTCAACTAACAATGGAACAACATGGGGATCTGATATCAGATTAACAAATCACACCAGCAGTTCTCAATATTCAACTGTTTCCCATTCGGGTCAATATATTTATGTAGCTTGGGATGACTATAGAAGTTCAAATTATGAAATATATTATAAAATTTCTTCAGATGACGGTGAAAGTTGGGGAACCGATACGAGACTTACAAATACAGTTGCGTCACGAAAACCTTTTATTGAGGTTTCAGGAAATGCGCTGCATATAGTTTTTTCAAAATCTACTTCTGGACATACTGATGTATGTTACAAGCGTTCTACGGACTCTGGTATAAATTGGGATCCAGATTTATTCCTGACTAATAATCTTTTAAGTTCTGATAACACTTCATTATCTGTATCAAATTCTACATTAAATATTCTGTGGACTGATTTACGACATGGCAATGGCGAAATTTATTACAAAAAGAATCCAACAGCTAACCCAATTGGAATTATACCAATATCAAATGAAATACCAGGTGATTTTGAATTAATGCAGAATTTTCCCAATCCTTTTAATCCTGTAACTAATATTAATTTTGATTTACCTAAAACTGATTTGGTAAAAATAATTGTCACAGATATAACCGGAAAAGAAGTTGAGGTTTTAGTTAATGAAGTACTTAACCCTGGAGTATATTCCATAAATTGGAATGCCGAAAGCCATGCAAGTGGTATATATTTTTACCGGATAATTACACCGGACTTTTCAGATATAAAGAAAATGATACTTCTAAAATAGAGAGTGTGAAACTGATTGTATTTCGGAATTTATTAAAAATAGTATTTATGATTTTACTTTTTCATACATTTTTACCATTACCTCTGCTATTTCTTTTAAATCAGCTTCTACCGTTACATTTTCTTCAATTTGTGAAACTGTACGAGTAATTGAGCAATCTGCCGTTAAAAGAAAAACCTTGCCAAATGGATGTTCAATTGCCGTGAAACGGATATCATCAATATAGCCAACCATTGAACCGTAATTATTACTTTCTTTAAACTTTAGTATTTCCAGATTTTTTTGTAGCGTTTTGTTTACCACTCTACCCCCACCTTATCGATCTCACTCATCAGCCGGCCCGTTTCAGTTAATGCAACAATTATCTTTTGGTAATGCAATATATCATCAAACTCTAATTTTCTGCCTTTGCGGTCTTTAAGCCACTTCTGTGCAGGCTGATAACCGCCTATGTAAAAATGCCATGCTGCTTCCGGTACATTTTCAAAATACTGCGAACTGTTAATATGTACTTTGCCTACCCCCGATTTTACCTCAATATATTTTGGCTTATCTACAACATTATCACCAGTGACCGGATATTTAGTTTTAAATTTATCTACCTCGGGACTCTCAAGCAAATGTATTTCCCTCAATTCCCCGCCCAACTTAACTAATTTCCAAAATGTTTTTTTATCTTTTGGATACGGAACTCTCGGGAAATCTATCTTTAAGAATTCTTTGTATTTTTCTCTGTATGCTGGTGAGTGCAGCACCGCGTATATGTAATCTAAAATATCAATCGGGGCAAAAGTCTCACCTTGCTTCAAGGTAGCCGATGTTTGCTTCTCGAGCCCCTCCTTTAGAGGGGTTGGGGAGGTCTTTTCATGCACAAATGTTAATCCCAATTTCTCTGCTATTTCCTTTACAATTTCCGGATTAAGATTTGGTGTTCTTTCTTTGGATACTAAAACATTTTGTTGAATGCTTGTTAGTGGATATAAGTATAATGGGGCGAAAAAAGTACCCGCACCTGAAAAAGCATCACCACTTGCAACATCAATAATATTCTTTGAAATAAATCCATGTTGAAAACCACCTCTACCTTTACACATTCTAGGGTAAATTAGACCAATATTTTCTTTGAGCATATTTGCAAACCTTTTATAGCCTGGTGTACCAACAAAACCTTTAGAAATACCAGAATAATAAATGTATCTTTTGTCAAATGGTCTGTACAAGTATTCTTTAATCAATGTATCATTAAAATTATCCTTAACATCTTTTTTAGCCCAATTTACTTTCCAATCTCTACTATCTTTATTTAAATTATATTTGATTCTTAAACCATTTTCGTCTAAATTAATAAAGTCTATTAATATATTTTTTAAGTCTCTGTAACTAAATTTAATATTTACACCATCTCTTTCAGTTTTACAACCTGGTCCTTTTAATAAAAATAAATCATCCAGACTAATATATGAATCATACATTTTACTTTCATCAAAATTTTTTGGAACAAAAAACATATTGGGGCTGGTATAATTTAGCTCAACCCAGTTTATATTCTTAATAGTATTTTTGTTTAGTTTTTTATACTTATCCTCTCTTTTGCCAAAAAATTCACTGTGGTAAACGGATCCTAAATTTATTTTTCTTTTTTTACCAGTTTTCACAAATATATTTATGCTAACTCCCTGCATTATATCAAATACATTTTGATCTATAGAACCATCGGGACTAACCTCTCTTTTTTTGCTATTACCATGTAAATCCAAAACATAAATCTTATCAAAACTTTTTAAAAGATGATTCCGCATTTGGCGGTGCGTTATACCATCAAGAAAACTATTATTTGAAATATAAGCTAAAATGCCACTTCCATTTTTATCAATAAAATACTGTCCATATCGAATGAACTTTATATAATCATCGTCTAGATTTATTTTTTGTTCATTTAAATCTATTTTGTACTCTGAAATTAGATTTTGGATCCATTTGCCCTTATTAGAACTACTTACAGCATAAGGAGGATTTCCAATTACACACATTACAGGCGTATCACGTTTTATGTAATTAGCCTCATTTGCTTCTGTACTTAACCAATTCGCAAATAGTGTTCCGGTTTCGGGGTGGCTTTCTTCTAAGCTGTTGGTAAGGTAAACTCTCAAGCGACCTCCCCCTGCCCCTCCAAAGGAGGGGTGTGTTGGCTTGTAGCCGGTTTCTTTAAGCAGCAGGTCAAGCTTTAAATGCGCCATTGCGTAACTTGCCATAAGTATTTCAAAACCGTTTAAGCGGGGCAGTAAGTTAGTTTCAACGTAGTCGCTCCAAATACCCTGCTGGCTTTTGAACTTTGCGTAAATTTGTTTAACTACTTCAGCTAAAAATGTACCCGTACCCGCTGCAGGGTCTAAAATCTGCACCCGGTGAACTTCTTCTTCAATAGTTCTGATATTTTCTTTATAGCGTTTATCTGTTGCCTGTAAATTTACTTTTATTTTAGTTTTGCTGTTATCTGCTAAACCTTGCGGCAGGTTAAATTCAGTTTTTAAAATATCATCAACAGCCCTTACAATAAAATTCACAACAGGTGCAGGCGTGTACCAAACGCCGCGGGCTTTGCGCAGTTTAGGGTCATACTCACTCAGGAAAGTTTCGTAAAAATGGATTATAGGGTCTTCTGTTTTGGTAGCCTTGCCGAAATTCGCAAGTATCTCTTCTACATTACATGCCAGGAAAATTTCTGTCAAGTCGTCAACTATCCATTTTATGCGGTCGTCAATATCGGGTCCCGCAATATACCCAAACAGCTTACGCAGAAATGGATTTGATTTCGGTATCAGTTCCGCCGCTTCCTGCCTGCTGAATGTTGGTAAAGTGGGGTCATGCAAACGTGCTGCAAACATTCCATAAGCAATGGTCTGGGCGTATACATCTGCAAAACCCTTTGCTGTTATATCGTGTATCAGGATCTGCTTAAAAGCGGTTAACTGGTCTTTTAATGTACTGTTCTGCTGAGTTTCTTCATCACCCGCCAATGCTTTTTCAATTATTAAGGCAAGCAGTTTAGCTTTATCAGCCATCATCATTGCAAGCTTTTTACTGCCTTTTATCGTTTGCCCTGTATATGAAGTAAAGCTTTTTATAAATACTGTAAATTCTGAAAAATTTTCAGGCAGGGGTTTTATACCTTTAGATGTTAACTCAGCAATAGCAATTTTAGTAATAAATTCGCCTTCACGGTATAAATGGAAATTTATGTAATCAGTAAAAATTATATTGCCCAATGAGGCTTTGTAGCGGTCGAACTGTTCTTTATTTCCGGTTTTTTTTGTGCCGTCAAGATCAGTATCGCCAATATCTTTTGCTTCTATGTAACCAATAGGTATTTCTTTTTTGGTAAGGATATAATCCGGTGCTCCGCATGCCTGTCTTTGCGGTTCATTAGTTGCATTTATCCCCGGTACAAGGCTTTCTATTAGCTGTTGAAGGTCACCTCTGAAAGTGTGTTCAGTTGCATTACCAAGCCTATACCTTTTATTAACGCTTTCAATATATTGCTCTATTGTCATTTAAGAAAAGGCTGAGTTAAATTAATTTATAAGATAATTCATGCATATTAATTGTCATATTCATATAAATCAATACATTAAAACTTCATATTTATATATATAAAATAACATCACCCCCTTGCATATGATAATATCATATATTATATTGTGATATATGCGTAAAGCATATAATCAATTATGACCCGGATATGATCAATTCTCTATTTTTGTTAATTCCCGCTAGCTTACATGAACTTTGTGTTGTGTCTCACTGTCTCATTTATACTGAAAAACGACCATTGGTGCGACTTCCTGCAATATTTAACGGGAATCACACAATATGCAGAGTTTTTAATATTTCACTTCAATTTATGAGACAAATTAGAATAATGCTGCCTGAAATTTACACGGATTTTCGGGTTTTCCAGACTACTCATCATAGTAATAATTCAAATTCACCTGCAAAATTGACATTTTGGATCGATTCGGCTTTGTCTCAAAATTCGATACAAAAGTATTATATGAATATTGAGAAATATGTGAGACACCTTTGTATCAATTTTCCAAATCCATATATATCAATGCTTTATAGCAATTATGTTATTTTCACAATTATACTGAACAAAATAACTCACCCGATTACGTTAGAAAATATCGGGCTACCGTTATACAGTGAATCGAGGATTATTTGGGTTTTAAGGGTAATTATGCATTTACATGCATTTACGATTGTTTTAGGGTTAGCCGGAGGGCTATATTTGTATCAGATAATTCGTAGGGAATACAATAGCAGAATAGATTTTTTGTTAATTAATAATCTATATCTGAAAGGACATCTATTAAGATGAATGCTATTGAAACCCGAAATACAAAGAGACTATTGATGATATGCTTATCATTGGCTCTTTTTTTTATGGCTTACTCTGAGGTTACTTATACCCAGAACAAAAAGGTCATGAACAAACCAAAAAACCTTAACACATGGACACCTTCATATTTACTCCCGATCCAGACTGATAATCCCGCTGCAGTTCAGCGCACTGATTTCACCATCACAATGCGTGACGGTGTAATTATTGACTGCTTAAAATACGTTCCGGTTGGCGTTACACCTCCGGCAGGCGGATGGAATACAGTGATAATGCACCACGGGTACGGCGATCACAAAGAAACTCTGGCAGATTTCTGCCGTGCACAGGCTGAATACGGCTATTATACTATGACCTTCAGCGTTCGCGGACAGGGCTTATCAGGAGGATTATCAAACCTCATCAGCACAATTGAAGCAGACGACTTGATCGAAATAGTTGAATGGGTAAAACGTGACTCAGTTAACGGTTCAAATCCTTCAAAAATTCTCATCATGGGCGGCTCACAGGGCGGCGCTGTTCCTATGATAGCTGCTATCAGAGGAATGCAGGTTGCAGCAATTATTAATTCAGTTGCTCCCCCTGATTTCGCTTCAAGCTGGATTGAGAACGGCTGCGCAAAAATGTCATTATTATGGACAATTGAATATACCCCTGATACTGCAAGATACAACGGTCAGGTTGACAGAATGTCAGACTGGATCTATGCAGATACAAAACCATATTGGGACAGCTTAAAATATTATATGCCTATCGGCAGGGATTTTGTTAACGGGTTGGGCAATATTACAACACCTGTACTCGTTGAAGCTGCATGGCAGGATAAATTCTTCAATGCTGATGGATGGATGCTCCACATTGATAAAATTACAAATGCTCCGTTAACTTCATATCTTGGCGCAGTTCGCGGCCACGGCAGCGATGTATCTTATACTGAAGATGTTTGGCATATGGATTGGTTCAACAATTTCTTCTTCCAGACTTTGTGGGGAATGCAGACCCCGATCTTTGACCAGGCTAAATACCAGTATGCATATACACATTTCCCGGTTGTTGAAAACCGCTATTTTTCATTCACACATGATAGCTCCACAACTTTATTAAGAAATGCTTCTGTTCCGATGAGGCTGTACCTGAATAAGAACGGTGTATTAAAAACCACAGTACAATCAGGCAGCAATTCAGTTACTTTAAGGAACAGGATTACAAACGGATACACACTTCAGCAGGCAGTTAATGATGAGTTTACAGGAGCGAATTTTGAAACTAAGTTCAAAAAAGATTCAGTTAAGTTCACTTCAACCGCTTTAACAGCTCCGCTTGAATGGACAGGGGCGCCTGTTGTAAGGCTTGATTATAAATCAGCAGCACAGACATTCTGCCAGTTCAATTACCAGATATATGAAGTGCTTCCAAGCGGCGAAAGAAGATTCATCAACCGCGCGAACTTTACAGACAGGAATTATACAAAAGGACAGAGAAGGCAGGTTACATTCCGCGGCCAGGCTCATTCACATAAATTCCAGGCAGGAAGCAAGATCCAGATCATTATTACAAATCTTGATAAAGCGCACACAGATGTTGAGTTCTTCGGTACAAATCCGTTCGTTCTGCCTACCATGAAAAACGGAGATCATACAGTTTATCTCAGCAGCAATTCATATGTTGAGCTTCCTATTATCACAAATGCAGGCCACAGGTTCGATCTGGCTTTCGAAGAGGATAATTCAGAAGGAAACAATAATCCTGTTTCATTCAGCCTTTCACAGAATTACCCGAACCCGTTCAACCCGAGCACTATGATACAGTACTCCATAGCTGACGCTCAGCGTGTTGAATTGAAAGTTTACGATCTGCTTGGTAGGGAAGTGCAGACGCTTGTAAACGAAATGCAAAACCCCGGTTCGTATAATGTAATGTTCAATGCTCAGAACCTTTCAAGCGGTGTGTATTTCTACAAGCTTACTGCAGGTTCATTCACCGATATAAGAAAAATGACACTTGTTAAATAGTTAAATGATTATTATAAATTAAACAAAATATGAAAATTATCAGAATGGATATCTTGATCTCAGGATATCCATATCTGATTAAATGATAAAATGAATAAAATATTTATAAAGAGGAGAGTTAAGAAATGTCACTATTAATATTGCCGGTAATTTTTGTATTCCTTTTGCTTCCGTTTGTAATATTAGGCTACCTTTTTTACAGCAACAAACAGATCAAAAAAGCGTAAATTTTTGCTTTACCCTGGTATGCAGTAACAAACTACTGCATATCCCAATTTAACCCCGTGTTTACACGGGGTTTAAATTGTATAAATCCCGTGGTCTTGGAACAAAATACCTTTATTATTAAATTATGATAATATTATATAAAGTAGGGAATAAAATGAGATCAGCTAAATTTACAATTTTGGCTTTACTTGCTGTTTTCCTGATTCAGGGAAGTTTACTTTCTCAGCAAAAGCGGGCAAGAGATAATTACGACTATTTAAAGCTCTTACCGAAATATTCAAATACAGATGCTGTTCCGGTAACAAGGGTAGATTTTACAGTTACTTTAAGTGATGGTACTATACTTGATGCTTTGAAATTCATACCGCAGGGAACTCCACCGGCAGGCGGCTGGCCAACAGTAGTTTTTGTGCACGGTTACGGAGATAACAAAGAAACCCTTGCAGGGTTTGCAAAAGCGCAGGCTGAATACGGGTATTATACTACTACTTTCAGCATGAGGGGTCAGGGTAATTCCACCGGTCTTTCTAATCTCATTTCAAGAACAGAAGCGCAGGATATGATACAGTTCATTAATTTTATTAAACAGGATACTCCAAACGGTATTAATCCTGATAATATTCTTGTTATGGGCGGTTCCCAGGGAGGGCTTGTTCCTTATATGGCCTGCACTATGGGCATGAATGTTAAAACTATAATTTCTGCATTGGCTCCGCCGAATTTTGCTACAAGCTGGATCGAAAACGGCTGTATCAAAATGACTTTGTTATGGACAGTGGAATATACTCCTGATACTGCAAGATACACTCCCCAGGTTGAAAGAATGAGCGACTGGATCTATTCATCGCAGAAACAGTATTGGGATAGCCTGGCGTTTTATCTTCCGCAGAACCGGGACTTTATGACAACAATCTCAAACAACCGCGTTCCTTTAATAATGGAAGGATCATGGCAGGATAAATTTTTCAATGCTTCGGGCATAATGAAGGCATCTGTTCTTAATACCAATTCAACATTCAGGCTTTACCTTGGAGCTGTGCAGGGGCATGGAGGCGATAACTCACCAACAGAAGATACTTGGCATATGCAGTTTTTCAATGATTGGTTCTTCTATTGGCTGTTTAATGTTAACGGCTCAAAAATGCCTGTTGCAAACTATGATTATGCTTCAACCATGTACCCCGCAAACGGCTTGTACTGGACATTTAAACATGACAGCTCAAAAACAGCTCTGCAGAACATAACAGCGCCGTACCGCCTTTATTTCAATACTAACGGAAGATTAACAACTTCTGCCGGTACTAATAATAATACCCGCGTTTCGATCCGTAACCAGGTTACAGGCGGTTTAACAATGGAAGAAGCTGTAAACGAAGAATTCACCGGAACAACATTCACATCAAAGTTCAAAAAGAACTCCGTAGCTTTTACAAGCACAGCATTAACTTCCGATAAAAAATGGCTTGGCATACCAAAAGTGAACCTGGATTATATTTCATCAGCTTCAACGTTTACGCAGTATAATTTCCAGGTGCTGGAAGTTCTGCCTAACGGCAAGGAAAAGCTGATCAACAGGATAAACTATACTGACAGAAATTATACTGCCAATTCACGCAGAACCGCAAACTTTGAGGGCCAGGCTCACTCACATATTTTTAAAACAGGCAACCGTATAAAAATAATTATCACAAATCTGGATACACATGCAGATGATCAGTGGTTTTTAGGAACTAATCCTTTTGTGCTGCCTGTGCTCAACAATGGTTATAATTATGTATATCTGAATAACAAATCATATATCGATCTTCCTCTGGTAAATGCTTCAGATGAGCTTTCAGTAAATGATAGAGGTAATGGATCACCGTTTGAATTTTCACTCAGCCAAAATTATCCAAATCCGTTTAATCCGGTGACAACTATAAGCTTCAGCTTACCGCTCAGCGGGATGGTTTCTCTCAAGATATTTGATGTTACAGGCAAAGAAATAAAAACTCTTTTAAATGAATTTAAAAATGCCGGCACAAATTCAATTACCTTTGATGCATCAGCATTTTCAAGCGGAGTTTATTTCTATAAGCTGGAATCAGGCAGTTACACTGATACAAAGAAAATGATACTTATCAAATAATCAAAATTATAAATAATTAATATAGAGCGGGTTTTAAACCCGCTCTTGATTTAAAATGGAAAAATTAACACAGGAACAGATATTGGATGCATTAAGCGCACTTCCCGGATGGAAATATGAAAATGGTTCAATTAAAAAAGTATTTAAAACTTCAAGCTATCCTGCCAGTATGGGATTTGTAACATCAGTTGGCGGGTTTTGCCAGAAACGAAATCATCATCCTGATTATATTTTAATGAAATTCACTGAAATTGAGGTTTCATTTTCTACTCATTCCGCCGGAGGAATAACCATAAAAGATATAGAAATTGCAAATGATCTCGAAAAAATACCTTTATAAACGCAATAATTAACAAAATGTTGAAAATTTTTCCACTTTTATTATTTTTATTTTTAATATAAGTTGCTTAAATTAGCTGAAATGGATAATTCAAGAATTGAAAACCTGAAGGCAATTCTTGCCTCAGACCCGCAGGATACATTTGCACGATACGCCTTAGGTCTCGAGTATATTTCATTAAATGATCTTGAGCAGGCTAAAAATATTTTTGAAGAGATATATGCTCTCGACCCGGCTTATGTAGCTACATATTACCAGCTTGGAAAAACATATGAACAGCTTGGCGATGAATCCGCCGCCAGGAAGATCTACGAAAAAGGAATATTCGTTGCCAGGTCTCAAAATGATGATCATACAAAAAGTGAGCTTGAACAGGCGCTGAATGATTTAATGTAAATATCTCTAAACACATCATATATATAAGTGAAAAACATATCCAAAAACTTTTCTTCTGACTATAGATAAATACCTCTACACATTCTCTAACTTAATTTTAAAAAGATGCTGAAAAAACTTGTATTTCTAACTGCGTTTATTATAGTATGTGGTAATATTTTTCCGCAAAATTCCGGAAGCGGGTGGAACATATACACTTCACTCAGGGAAGTTAAGGGTATTTCATTATCAGGTAATTCTGTTTGGGCAGCTTCTTCAGGCGGTTTATTCAGCTTTGATGCATCACTGCCATCTGATGTTAAAAAATATACTTCACTGGATGGTTTAGGGTCGAATGAACTAACCGCTGTTTCTACTGGAAGCAACGGAACCGTTTGGGCAGGAGCTTTTAACGGCGCGATAAGTGTGCTGAATACTTCTGACCAGTCATGGAGGCAAATAACGGATATTTTGAATTCCACTGAACCTTCAAAAAGAATAAATGCATTTTATGAATATAATAATCTTATGTTCTTTGCAACAGAGTTCTGTATTGTAAAATTCAATATTCCCCAGTTCCAGTTTGTTGATCAGCCTTATACGCGCTTCGGCACTCTGGCAGCCCCTACACCCGTTTATGATATAATGGTTGTGAATGATACTCTATGGGCAGCAACTAAAAACGGAATAGCTAATGCAAATATTAATAATAACCTTCCTATCGCATCAAACTGGAATTCATTTACAACCGGGAACTCAGTACTTCTTGATAACCAGTCAAACTGTCTTGCTTATTTTGACTCTAAAGTTTTCATTGGTACTGATAGCGGTATGGTGTATTTTCAAAATGGCACATTAAATTCTTACAATCCTTTGTATAATGGAGTGCCATTTAATGATCCGGTAGGTAAAATGGCAGTATCGGGCTCATCTTTATATTTTTCTGCTTACACAAATTATGAAGGATTTAAAGGTAACTTCAGAATATTTAAAGTAAGTTCAGGTAACCTTAATAATTTAGAGCTTGTTGAAAGCGGTACGGAAGTAAATTCATTAAAGGTAAATTCCGCAGGAGATTTATTAATTGGTACTGTTAAACAGGGTGTACGAATATTAAGAAATGGTGTTTATACTGATATATTTCCTAATGGACCTGCTTCAAATGTGTTTCAGGATGTTTCTATAGATATAAACGGTAATATATACGGAGTTTCCGGAGGATTGAACGCAGGTGTTTACCGGTATAATTTTAACAGCTGGAAAAATTTTACAACCGATGATTATCCCTGGATGCAGGCAAACGATTTCAGGCATGTTTATGCTTCTAAGTTTGGCAATACAGTATGGGCAGGAGGTTATGGTTCAGGTTTATTGAAAATCAGCGGAGATAGTGTATACCTTTATAATAATCAAAATTCGTGTCTTGTATCACTTGAAGGTAATTTTACACTTGTTGAAGGAATATGGGAAGATAATGGAGGGAATACCTGGTTAATAAACAGAGCCCCAAGCAATTCATTGCCAATTGTAAAATTTAATGAGAATAATCAATGTCTCTCATATCCAACTCCTTCCAATGCTTCGGTTACAACACTAATCAACATGGCTATTGATAATTTTAACACCAAATGGATGACATTACCCAATGATCTTCCAAACCAGCCAAGAGGTATAGTTTATTTCAATGAAGGCACAACACCTAATGGTACCCTGATAAATGCTTCTTTAATGGGGTCAGATGTCAGCTCCGTGAATCATGTAGTATCTGAAAAGAACGGTGAAGTGTGGATTGGAACAGATAACGGGATAGTAATTGTAAGAGAGCCTTCACAGGTAATAAATAATCCCGGTTCAATTCCATCAATGGAAAAAATGAGATTAATTGAAAACGGTATAAGCACACCTCTTACAGAGAATGTTCAGTTTATTGCAGTTGATGAACTTAATAATAAGTGGATAGGTACATTATCTAACGGTCTGCTTTATGTTTCGCCGGATGGCTCAACATTACTGGCAAGGTATAATACAGCCAATTCACCATTACCCGTTAACAGGATATTAAGTATTGCTGTATCGCCGGTAACCGGTGTTGCCTATTTCGGAACGGAAAAAGGATTGGTAGCACTAAATACTATTGCGGTTAAGCCGCTTGAAACCTGTGATAAAATAAAGTGCGGACCGAATCCGTTTTTAGTTCCATCCGATACCAAGTTAAAAATAGATGGGCTTGTTTCTGAATCTACCGTCAAGATAATGACAATCAGCGGTACTCTTGTTGCAGAGTTTGAAACTCCGGGCGGCAGAATTGCTGAATGGGATGGAAGAGACTTGAACGGAAATTTTGTTTCCAGCGGTATATACCTGATTGCGGGTTATAATAAAGATGCAAGCCAGGTATGCACCGGTAAAGTTGCGGTTGTGAGAAAGTAAAAATTATCTGAGTGAAATTTTTTAAATAGGGTAATCAAACAGGTTACCCTATTTCTTTTTCTTATTAACATTACTTTGAAAAAATTAAATTTCTACATATTTACATCAATTCTTCTGATTTTTATTTACAGTAATTTTTTAAAGGTGTATTATGTCCCGGATGATACATATATCTATCTCCAATACGCGAAAAATATTGCTGCTGGAAACGGGTTTTCCTTTAATCCCGGAGAAGAGAGTTATGGTGTAACCAGTCCTTTATGGGTTTTGTTATTAAGCTTGCCAACAATGATTGGGATAAATGCCTTTTGGTTTTCTAAATTCGCTGATTTGTTCTGTGCTCTTTGCGCGATTTTTATTTTTTACAGGCTTGCTTCTTTGATCTTCAAAGATGAAATATTGCCTGTTGCAGCTATGACAATTTTTACCCTTAATGCCTGGTTCATAAGATGGTCTTTTACAGGGATGGAAACAAGTTTTGCTGTATTGATAGTAGTACTCATTTTCTATTTGTATTACCGCGGAAATTTTTCTTTAATGTTTTTTATATTAGGACTATTTTATTTGACACGACCTGAAGGTTTTGTACTTGTCTTGGTATTATTCACCATTATTGTTATTAATAAACTAAAACAAAATGAACTGAATTTATTAGAATTAGGCAAATATATTCTATTAACTGCAATTCCTGTTGTTTCGTTTCTTGTTTATGCACAAATTAGTTTTGATACCTTTACGCCAAATACTGCCCTGGGAAAATCAACATTAACTCTAAGCCCGGCTATTTTCTTAACACAGATAATTGAAATTTCAAAAACTCTCGCCGGGGCTTCAATGATTGAAATGCTTTTGGCAACAGTAACAATTTTTGTAGTATTTGCTAAAAAGAAATTATTAAATTTAGCTCCATTTATAATTTGGATGTTTTCGCTGGTTTTTTTATATATCATTACAGACGCGGATATAATTTCCAGATATTTACTGATAATTTCACCATTTTTGATTTTAATCGGCTTAACGTCAGTTTCTTTGTTAAAATACAGGAAAAACATTGTTATAGTTACAGTTCTTGTTATTTGTGTATTTTATTCGCAGTTTATATTTTATAAATTTGTAAAGCCAAGTACAGACGATTTTACCTATGGTATGAATGAATGTCTAATACCGGAAGGGAAATGGCTTAAAGAGAACACTCCGGCAGGCTCCAGAATACTTGTAAACGATGTTGGGGCAATCGGCTACTATTCTGAAAGATATATTATTGATGCTGCTGCTCTGATCAATCGTGATCTTGAATTAAATAATAAGATCATGTCAACTCCGCTTGAAGACAGGCTGGTTACACACAGGCTGCTAAACTTTATTCAGGCTGATTATGTTATTGATAGAGATTCCAATGATATTTTTATTCCACTGGAATTTGATAAATATAGTTTACAGCCTGAATTTATGAAAAAATTTCCGAGTCTTGGCATTTCAGATACTTCACCGCGATATTTTAAAATATATAAAGTGAATCCAAAGTAAGTAATTAATATGCTCGTAATTCCCGTAATAGATATACAAAACGGAAGGTCAGTAAGAATGGTCGAAGGGCTTGAGGATAAAACTGTATATTATTCCGAAAGCCCTTTGAATATGGCACGCCTTTTCCGCAAGGAAAATGCGAAGGTTATTCATATATCCGATCTTGACGGCGCGGTTTCGGGTAAACGTAAAAATTATGAGCTGATAAAAGAGATAACAGAAAACGTTGGTGTACCTATTCAGCTTGGCGGCGGTATCAGAACCTTCGAGATCGCAAACCAATTGATCCGCGAGCTTGGTGTATACAGAATTGTAATCGGAACTTCGGCTATTGATAATATTGATCTTATTAAAAAACTTCTCGATGAATTCGGAAAAAGCAAGGTTGCAATAAGTGTTGATGTAAGAAACGGCTTTTTAGTTAAAGATGGCTGGGGTAATGTTACAAATATACATGCCCTGGAATTTGCCTTAGGAATGAAAAAACTTGGCGTTGAACGGATAATTTACCAGGATGTAGCAAGAGTCGGAACATTAACAGGACCTGATATTGAAGGGTTAAAACAAATTGCAGAAGAAACAGGCCTGAAAGTAACTGCAGCGGGCGGGATCTCCAGCTATGCTGACCTTAGGAGTATTCAGGATCTCGAAAAATTCGGTGTTGATTCTGTTATGATGAGCCGTGCGCTGTATGAAAATAAATTTCCATGCCAGGCTATCTGGCGTGAACAGGAAAAGATTGATACTTCACTCGATTTGCCGAAAGTAAAATAATTCTCTTAGTTCAAAAGGTGCTCTCTTTACACCTGTTAAACATTCTCTAAAACCCTTATCTTTGTATCTTAATCCTATTTAATATTATGTCAAAAAGATCAATAAAAGCTCCAACCGGCTCTGAAATATCCTGTAAAAACTGGATATCAGAAGCCGCTATGCGTATGTTAATGAATAACTTAGATCCTGATGTTGCCGAAAGGCCCGATGATCTTATAGTATACGGCGGCGGCGGCAAAGCCGCGAGAAATTGGGAATGTTATAATGCGATAATTGACTCGCTGAAAAAACTTAATGAAGATGAAACACTGCTCGTTCAATCGGGAAAACCTGTGGCAGTTTTTAAAACACATAAAAATGCTCCCAAAGTAATAATCTCAAATGCTCAACTAGTACCCGCCTGGGCTAACTGGGATGAGTTCCGCAGGCTGGATGCACTTGGACTCACAATGTACGGACAGATGACTGCAGGCTCATGGATTTATATCGGCTCCCAGGGAATCCTGCAGGGCACGTACGAAACTTTTGCTGCTTGCGCTGATAAACATTTCAACAGTGATCTTTCAGGAAAATTTATCCTTACAGCTGGTTTAGGAGGAATGGGCGGCGCTCAGCCGCTTGCTGCTACTATGAACGGTGCCGTGATTCTTGGAATTGATGTTGACAGATCCAGAATTCAAAAACGAATCGATACCGGATACTGCGATGTAATTACAGATGATATTGATGAAGCCATAAAACGGGTTTTAGAAGCGAAAAAGAACAAGGAAGCAAAATCTATCGGGCTTGTTGGCAATGCTGGAGAAGTATTGCCTGAGCTTCTGAAACGGAATATTATACCTGATATTGTTACTGACCAGACTTCAGCCCACGATATGCTGAATGGTTATGTACCAATGGGAATGACTTTAGAGCAGGCTTTGGAACTGAGAAAAAATGACCAGGAAAAGTATATAAAACTTTCAAGGGATACAGTTGTTGTGCATTGCAGGGCAATGCATGATTTCCTGAAACGCGGCTCAATTGTGTTTGATTACGGCAATAACATTCGCGGCGAAGCTTTGAATCACGGCTTCAAAGAAGCTTTCGATATCCCGGGATTTGTACCGGAATACATCAGGCCGCTTTTCTGCGACGGCAAAGGCCCTTTCCGCTGGGCAGCGCTTAGCGGTGACCCCAACGATATTTTTGTTACTGATGAGTATGTGTTAAAAGCATTTCCTGAAAATAAAGCTCTGGCAAGATGGATAAAAAAAGCGCAGGAAAAAGTTCACTTCCAGGGTTTGCCTGCAAGAATTTGCTGGCTTGGATATGGTGAGCGCGCAAAGATGGGAAAAATATTCAACGAGCTGGTGCGTGATGGGAAAGTAAAAGCCCCCATTGTTATAGGACGTGACCATCTTGACTGTGGAAGTGTCGCATCACCAAACCGCGAAACCGAAAAAATGAAGGACGGAAGCGATGCAATTGCAGACTGGCCAATACTTAACTTTGCATTAAATGCGGTCGGCGGTGCCAGCTGGGTTTCACTTCATCATGGCGGCGGTGTGGGTATTGGTTTATCAATCCACAGCGGAATGGTTGTAGTGGCAGATGGAACCAAAGAAGCTGAAGAACGATTGGAAAGAGTGTTAACATACGACCCCGGAATGGGAATTGTACGCCACGCGGATGCCGGTTACGAACAGGCAATCGAAAACGAAAAGAAATTCGGCATTAAAATGCCTATGATTAAATAGTGTGAAAAAATTCGATATCCCAATATATTACCGCAGTCCTGTGATATCTGTTGTAAAAAATGCGCGGAAAATAACTGATCCCAGGAAAAAGGATTATACTCCCTCAGTTCTTGATTTCGGTCCCGTTAAATTTCTTATTGCGCGTCATTTCGGGTTTTGCTATGGTGTAGAAAACGCTATTGAAATAGCATACAAATCACTCGAGCAAAACCCGGGTAAACGGGTTTTTTTGCTGAGCGAAATGATACATAACCCGAATGTTAATGAAGATCTTAAATCAAGAGGCGTTGAATTTATCCGTGAACATAACGGCCGGCAGATTATTCCCTGGGATGAGCTGAATTCAGAGGATATTGTAATAGTGCCGGCATTTGGTACTACGATTGAAATTCAGCAATTGCTGGCAAACAGGGGAATTGATCCTTACAAGTATGATACAACCTGCCCATTTGTGGAAAAAGTCTGGAACCGTGCCGAAGCACTTGGAAAAAAGAGCTATACAATAATTGTTCACGGTAAATATAACCACGAAGAAACTATAGCGACATTTTCACATTCAAAACAGAACTCACCGACACTTATTGTAAGGAATATCGAAGAGACGAAATTATTGTGTGATATTATCCTCGGAAAAATTCCTGCAAAGGAATTTTATACTTTGTTTGAAGGGAAGTATTCTGACGGGTTTGATGTTAACCGTGACCTAGATCATGTTGGTGTTGTAAATCAAACTACAATGCTTGCTACAGAAACACAGGCAATCGCTGATATGATCAAGTCTGCGATGTCAGAAAAATACGGGGAAGGCAAGATCAAAGATCATTATGCTGATACAAGTGATACACTTTGTTATGCTACTTATGATAACCAGCAGGCAACTTTAGGCTTGCTAAACGGTAATGCAGATTTTGCTATTGTTGTGGGAGGATATAACAGCTCTAATACTTCTCATATAGTGGAACTGTGTGAAACCAGGCTGCCCGTATATTTTATTTCAGGAGCTGAAAAAATAATTTCAGATGAAGTGATAAGCCATTTTAATATTCATAAAAATGAAGAAACAACTACAAAGAACTGGCTTAAAGCAAATAATGATAAACCCACTGAAATAATCCTTACAAGCGGTGCATCCTGTCCTGATGCAATTCTTGATGAAGTTCTGCAGAAGATAGTATCGTTTTTTCCTGAAGCTGAACCGGTAGAAAAAGCTCTGATACCTTTTCACACAGAAAACCTGAACTAAAATAAATTATATTACTCAACTGCTTCATTCAGAAGCACATAGTGAAGGTGGTCTTCCCAAACTCCATTAATCTTCAAATATTTCTTTGATAATCCTTCATAAGTAAAACCTGCTTTTTTAATCGCCTTTATTGAAGCGGTATTTCGGGGGATAATATTTGCTTCGATCCTGTGGAGTTGTTTTTCTTTGAACATATAAACACACCCGGCAATTATTGCTTCTGTCGCATATCCTTTATTAATTTCGGTTTTATCAATCCTGTAACCAAGGTAACAGGATTTAAACGGACCCATTATGATATTTGAGAACACTACAGATCCTATCATCCTTTTTTCATCAGTTTTAAGATATACTCCAAACTGTACAAGAGTGCCTTTTAATACATCTGCTTCTATTTGTATCAGGTTTTTGCGGTGGTATTCCCTGGTGAAGTAGCCAGTTGGATATTCTGGGCTCCACGGCTTAAAAAAATCCGCATTTTCCGTCCTGAAAACAAAGAGTTCATCTGTATCATTTACAGTAAGTGTTCGCAGGATCAATCTATCTGATTCTATATAAGGAAGGACCATATTATTTGTTGAATTTTACTATTTGTTTAATAGAAAGTATATGCATTAAATACGCAAAAGGAACAATGAAAGCGGGAAGCCATACATAAGGAAAATAAGAGACTAAAGTATTAGGCGGCTCGTTAAAAAATTGCCTGAGAGGACCCGGGGTTGAAAGAAAAGCAACTAAAAAAATGTTTGTAACAAGAAGCAATCCGGCTAAATTCCATAGAACTGCTGTTATTCTGGGCCATTTATTCTGGCTAAGTGCATAGTATGCAACAAGCGGAGCGCTTAAACCTGTTAAAATATCATAATTTAAACCTTCAAATGTCATTTGTACAGGAATAATGTTTCGTGTGAAAAGTATCCACAGGAAAAATTCCACAAGTATTCTGAATGATTGTATGTAAACCAGCCATGATGAAGGAATTTCCTGTATAAGAGAATTAACACGGGTTGAACTGCTTAAATAACTTATTGCCAGCACCGGCGGAAGAACTACAAGCATTAGTTTTGGAGGAGTTGAGGTGAAGTCTGAAAGAGTTCCGTTGAATGCTATCATTGCAGATGTGAAAAGCCAGCCTGCAATAATAACCGCAGTAACTATATAATATTTTTTTATTTTACCTGCAGGAGCGTTCATTGAGTGCAGGGCAAATTTAAGGGAATAAAAAACAAAAGCGATAATTATTACTATAACAAGAAACAGTAAGATATCAGAGTAAAAAGGTACGTCAGGATTCATTTTGCCTCCGGAATTTCATCAGCAGAAAAATAAACGGGCAATCCCTTTTTTTCCATTATCATACGTTCGTGATCTGCTCCGGGTGATGAACCGATCATTAATATAGCATCACAGCGCTCAACCACAGCAAATGAAATATCTGATATAACCTGTTTGCGGTCCAGTTCCGGGAGTTCATCAGCAACATTAAGTGATGTATTCACGCCAATAACCGGTATGTGTCCCTTTCTGTATACTTCAGCAGCGGCAATATTCATTGCCTTAAGATTTGTTGATCTCTTCTCTTCAGTATCTGCGTTGTACGGACCCGCCACAACTATAAGCATACTACTATTATATTGCTATTTCTGCAAAAACAGTGATAGCAAATTTATAAATTATTTAATTTTTCAAATTCTTCTTCGGTGAAATCCTTAAGAGTCCTGAACCTGATATCTGCAATCGCGAATTTTGGATTATAAAAGTTAGTTTTCTCCGGGTAAGCTGCAGTTTTCATCCTTGCTGATACCGCAGATACAACACCATTGAATGAATCTTCAATGGCAAGGCAATACTGCGGTTCAACCCCCAGCATTTTTGCTGTTGTAAGATAAATTGCCGGGTGCGGCTTGCCGTACTCTTCGTATTCCGCTGAGTGAATAACCCTGAAATATTTAGTTAAATTAAACTTATTCATTACAGAATCAATGATCCTTTTATCACTCGAGGAGGCAATTGCCATTGGAAGATTTTTTGCTGTGAACATCTCAAGCAATTCAGTTACACCGGGATTCAAAACACTTTTTTGTTTTATCAGTGCAATTAATGAATCTACAATTGAAGTGCCAACTTTTTCAAAAGAATTTTCTTTTAAATCCCACGGATACTTTTCATGCCATAACTTTATAACATCAACTAGGCGCATGCCTGTAGTTGTTTCACACATTTCTTCCGTGAGTGGAACACCAAGTGAATTGAATAACCTTATTTCAGCTTCCTTCCAGAACGGCTCTGAATCAAGTATAACGCCGTCCATATCAAATATTACTGCTTTTATCATAGTATACTCTTCCTGTTAATTACATTTCTCTGAAATATGTATACCATATCGGTGTCCATTTACCTTCTACGTTTATATAAAGTCTTGTTGCAACTTCAACAATCTTGCTGTCCTGAACCTCATTGTACCAGAATGCATCAAGTATCTTATCGTTATCCAGGTCAATTCCGTTACCTTCAATGTTCTTACCGGAGCTTGTTTCAAGCTCTTCCTTGCGCGAAGATGCCTCGAGGTTATAGGGCAGGTCGTAAGTCATTTCATCCAGCGGCAGGATTGAAAACACCATTATGGGATTTTTTAAAATATATGCTAGGTCTTCATGCTGTTCATCTGTATAGTTCTTTCTTAGCGGTGTCTGCTTCGGGAATATATACGGGTACTTGGGTGAATAATCCAGCTTGTTGCTGCATTCCCAGTATTCCGTATATGTATCAAATGTGGTTTCAAATACTGTATTGTTCTCAAACATCTTGAACCCTACCGGGTTATTCCACCTTACAAGCCTCAGCTTTTCTTCATTCACAAAGTATGTCATTGAATCAACTACCTTGTTTTGGAGGTTTTGTTTATTTGTTTTATATCTCAGGAATTTCAGCATACTGTAATCGCAGTCTTCGATATACAGGTATGTTGAATCAATATGGGTTAAGAATATATAAAGATTCTTTGTGTTTTCTTTTGTAAATATTGATTGCTTTGTTTTTTTGAATTTTGTGATGTTCTTTATATCATGCAGCTTAGATGCTTCAGGGTATTTTTCATCCTTGCAGATCACCTCAATTTTATCAGCCAGCGGCTGCTGCAGTGATTCATCACCTTGCGGAAATGTCAGAGGCATTCCCATTTGAACAATAAGCGTAATTATTTTCAGTAATTCCATAATTTTCTATTAATTGAGAGCTCAAATATAGGAAAGTTTTTGATTTATCTAATGGCTATTCTTTTTCTCTATTATAAAGAACATTTATCCACTGTATATAACATGCATTTTTTGTATTTTTGTGGTTTATATTAAGGAGCGAAATTGCAGGCAATAATTTTAGCAGCGGGTATGGCAAAACGGCTTCGCCCGCTTACAGATGAAATACCAAAATGTCTTTTGAAAGCCGGGGGTAAAACCCTGCTTGAAATGACTATTAACAATATCCTGAAAAATGGTGTTAATAGCTTTGTAATGGTTACCGGTTACAGGGAAAATATGATAAAAGAGCATATTTCCGAAAAATTTCCCGGGCTGGATATTACATACTTAACCAACAGAGACTATGAAAACAACAATAACAGCTATTCGCTTTGGATGACTAAAAATTACATAAAAGGCGACTCCGTTTTACTTGATAGCGATATTTTGTTCGATTTTCGCATAATATCAAAGCTTTTTGAGTTTCCTCAAACAAATTGCCTTGCAGTAAAAAGAGGCCATGATTTAAGCGAAGAGGAGATTAAAGTTATAATTGATACTGCCAACAAAATTGAGCATATTGGCAAACATTTGGATATTAAGGCATCTTACGGAGAATCAATTGGTATAGAACGCTTTTCATATGATTTTTTTGTTAAGCTTGGCGATGTGCTTGAAAGAAAAATAGTTAAAGAAAATAATGTAAATGAGTTCTACGAAGCTTCCTTCCAGGAGCTGTATGATAAGGGGAACGCTATGTATGCTGTTGATGTTTCAGAATATAAATGCATGGAAATAGATTTTCCTGAGGATCTTGAAAAGGCGCAGGAAGAAATTAAATATTTAGCACAATAATTTTTTGCTTCAGCATTAATGAGATTTATTAATTCACAAAAAGACAGGTATGGAAATTATAATATGAGGTATAACAGACCTTCAATGTTCGGAGGATTCTCATTTTTTCCGCCGGTAATTAAATACCTGCTGATATCCAACATTGCCATTTTTATTTTCCAGCATTTTATCTTTGCGGGGTTCAAAGTTGGCGGTGTACCTCTTTCAGTTTTTTTCCTGAAGTATTTTGCACTTAATCCTATAGGCAGTGAAGTATTTCCTTTTTACCCGTGGCAGCTTTTCACTTATATATTCATGCATGGCGGCTTCTGGCATCTTTTCTTAAATATGTTCGCGCTATGGATGTTCGGAATGGAGCTGGAAAATATCTGGGGCTCTAAAAAATTCCTGATGTACTACCTGATGTGCGGGGTTGGTGCAGGACTTGCTACAATACTCCTTACTCCTTTATTCACCGGGCTGAACCTCCCGACTGTCGGAGCGTCAGGCTCAGTATACGGTATTCTTGTAGCATTTGGAATGCTGTTCCCGAACAGGGAAATTTTCTTATATTTCCTTTTCCCCATAAAAGCAAAATACTTTGTAATTATTTACATGGCTATAGAGCTGCTTTCAGTTGGAAGCAACACAGGTGTTGCTCATCTTGCTCATCTTGGCGGCGGTTTGGTTGGTTTTATTTACCTGCTTATTACCCGTAATAATGTAAATGACCTGTTCAGGTTTGATAAAAAACCCAAGGTAACTCAAAACAGGCCTACCAATATTTACCGGAACAGGTATTACGAAAAGTATAATACTGTAAGCGGCGGTAATGATATCAGCGATGCCGAATATTTTTCAAAGGATGATAAAACCGGTGAAACAATTACTCAGGAAAAAATTGATGAGATACTGGATAAGATAGGAAAAGACGGCTACCAGAACTTAACCGAAGAAGAGAAACGAATTTTGTTTGAAGCAAGCAAAAAGATGCATTAAAGAACGTTAATTATAATGACACAACTTGAGTTAAAATCGAATTTTCATAAACTGATAGATGAAATAGAAGATCAGAAAGAGCTTGCAAAGCTTTATGAGTATTTTATTGTTATGAAGCAGAATATCGAAAAATCCGGCGGTGACTGGTGGGATGAACTGACAGCGGAAGAAAAAGCTGATCTTGATCTTTCAATAAAAGAAAGTGAAGATGAAAGTAATTTGATTCCACATGAACAGGTTATGGAAGAAGCAAAAAAATGGTTAAAGAAGTAATCTGGTTGAAAAAAGCGGGCAAAAATTTTAATGATATTTTGGAGTACTTGTCTTTGGATTGGTCAAACCAGGCAGCAGAAGATTTTTATATAAAAACGCAAACTGTAATTGAAAATATTAAAGAATTTCCTGATATTGGCAGTACTTCAAATAAACGAAAAGATCTTAGAAAATTTCTAATCACAAAGCATAATTACATCATATATAGAGTGTTAAATAATAAATTAATAATTTCAAGAATTGTTGATACCAGGAAACGAAATTATTAATATGGAAATTTTTACAGCATCTAAAATATACTGTAACTCTTTAACAAAGTACTCAAGGTTTAAAACCCGTAAAGTAATGGTTGGCAGTGTGGGAATTGGAGGCAATAATCCGATCCGTGTACAATCAATGACCACAACCGATACTATGGATACAACGGGTACTGTTGAACAATCAATACGTATGATAGAAGCAGGCTCGGAGCTTGTTAGAATTACAGCTCCCGCAGTGAAGGAAGCAAAAAATCTTGAGAACATCAAAAATGAACTGCGTGCACGCGGATATAACACACCTCTGGTTGCAGATATCCATTTTAAGCCCGATGCTGCCGAAATTGCTGCAAGGATAGTTGAAAAAGTCCGCGTTAATCCCGGCAATTATGCCGATAAAAAGAAATTCAAAGTATTCAGCTTTACCGATGAGCTTTATAACGAAGAGCTTGAAAGAATATACGAATCATTTACACCCCTTGTAAAAATATGTAAAGAATACGGTACCGCTATGAGGATCGGTACCAATCATGGTTCGCTAAGCGACAGGATAATGAACCGGTACGGCGATACGCCGATCGGAATGGTTGAATCAGCCCTGGAGTTTGTACGAATTTGCCGTGACCATAATTACCACGAATTAATACTTTCCATGAAATCTTCTAATACGCAGGTAATGGTTGAAGCATACAGGCTTCTGGTAAACCGGATGATGGAAGAAGGCATGGATTACCCGCTGCATCTTGGTGTAACCGAAGCAGGTGATGGCGAAGACGGCAGAATAAAATCATCAGTTGGTATAGGAACACTCTTAGAAGACGGCCTTGGTGATACCATTAGAGTATCATTAACTGAAGACCCTGAATTTGAAATTCCCGTTTGTAAAAGAATAGTTGCAAGATATAATAACCGTGAACATCACGAACCAATTCCTGATTTAGGATTGAAGATTTCTGATCGTGTTAATTCTGCAATTTTAAATCCGCAACCCGAAATCCCATACGATCCATTTTCATATCAGCGGAGAAAAACATCTGAGACGGATAAAATTGGCAATCATCATGTACCTGTTGTAATATTAAGCCTTGATGCAAATAATTATTCAGAGCCTTCAACACTTGAAAAAATATCATACATCTATTCCAAAGAGCTTGATAAATGGAATATCGGAGACTTAGCGCCTGATTTTATATATCTTAGCACAAAAGATCTTCCATACGCTTTGCCCGGAACACTTAAGAAAATTTTTGATTACAGCTTCTGGAAAACACTTGAGGAAAAATCGGATTCATTCCCATTATTCACTCCAGAGCAATTTTTAACAGCCGAAAGAAAGTCATACAGGATAAATTTCGTTTCGGTTACTATAAATGATATTACTTCCGAGCTGCTTGAAGCGGTTAGAAATGATAAGTTCTGTGTGCTGGTAATAAATACAAACAATACGCACGGAATGGCTGAAGAGCGCAGAGTAATAATTGAGCTGATGCAGCAGGGAATTGAAACACCTGTTATAGTTTCACGCAGCTATGCTGCAGGTACAGATGATGAAGACCTCACCATAGGCAGCGCAACTGATCTTGGAGCTTTACTTATAGATGGCATGGGGGATGGAATATGGATAAAGGCTGAAAATAACATTGATGTTATCAATCGCATAAGCTTTGGAATTTTACAGGCAACAAGAACACGCATATCCAAAACCGAATACATAAGCTGTCCAAGCTGCGGCCGCACCCAGTTTGATCTGCAGGTCACAACTGCAATGATAAAAAAACGCACTGACCATTTAAAAGGAGTAAAGATCGCAATAATGGGTTGTATTGTTAACGGACCCGGAGAAATGGCTGACGCTGATTACGGCTTCGTAGGCTCAGGTCCCGACTGGATAACTCTATACCGCGGAAAAGAAGTTATTGAGCGCGGCATTCCTTACCCCGATGCGTTGGATAAGCTGATTGGGATAATGAAGGAAGACGGTGTTTGGGTGGAAAATTGATTTTCAGCCGCAAGCTTTAGCTTACGATTAAATACGCAGCCTGAAGGCTGCGACTACTGAAGTTCTATTTAAGTGGATAAATTCCCCTTTTTTATTTTAAGCATGGGTTTTAATTTCAGGTATAATCATTAATATCAAAAAGCCCGGAAATGAAAAGAATTTACATTTATGTATTTCTGATTACAACACTTCCCTTATTAAATTACAATATCTATTCACAAATGTTCGGGCAGGAGCCCACTGAACGCAAAAGTAATTTTGACGTTCAGCATATAAAGCTGGATATTGCTGTTGACCTTCAGGAAAAATTTGTGACAGGAAAGGCTTTTATAAAGCTTGTAGCAGCAGAAGAAAATTTCACAAGTTTTGAGCTTGATGCTGTTGGAATGAAAATAAAAAATGTTGAGCTTGACCCAAATGGACCGATGATTATCAGCTATGTTGGTAAAACAAAAAGAATAGGATATTACCTGAAAACCCTTAAGTATGATTACAATAAAACCAAACTTAAGATCTACCTGGATAGCAGCTATAGTTTATCCGATACACTGAATTTTATTATCAATTACAACACAACAAATCCTGAAAAAGGATTATATTTTATTTCGCCAACTCCAGAATTCCCCGGTAAACGATATGAAGTATGGAGCCAGGGCGAAGGTGAAGATAACAGGTATTGGTTCCCTTGTTATGACTACCCCAACGATATGGCTACGACTGAAATCATAGTTACAGTAAGCAGTCAGTATCAGACCATTTCAAACGGGGTATTAAAGAATAAATTCGATAAGCTTAATTATACCACCTGGCACTGGGTGAATGATAAACCTCACGTATCATATTTAGTGATGCTTGGGATAGGCAATTGGGATACAATAAGCACTTCCTGGGACGGTATCCCGATAATTTCATATGTTCCGCCGGGTAAAAAACAATGGGGAGAAAACGCTTACGAACAAACAGCTGATATTTTAAAGTTCTTTTCAGAGTATACCGGCTTTCGATATCCCTGGCATGAGTTCCGCCAGGTTGCCGTGCAGGATTTTATTTACGGAGGTATGGAAAATACCGGCGCAGTTGTCCTGTTTGAAGGTTCTGTATATGATGAAAAAACTGAACCTGATTATAATGCAACCAACCTGGTTGCCCATGAGCTTGCTCATCAGTGGTGGGGTGATGTTGTGACCTGTAAAAACTGGAACGAAATATGGCTGAATGAAAGCTTTGCTACATATTTTCAATGTCTTTATACCGAGCATCTTATGGGTAAGGATGAATTTGATTACAATATTTACCGGAACGGAAATGATGCAATTAAGGCTGATTCAACAAACCGCAAACCTATTTATATTCGTGAAGGGTTAACAACCAATACATACGATAAAGGTTCTGTAGTGCTTAATATGCTTCGGTACCTTGTTGGTGATGAAAATTTCAGGAAAACCATGAATATTTATATCACAAAAAACCAGTTCAAGCCTGTAGTTACAAAAGATCTGGCAGATGCACTGCATACTGCAATTGACGACCCGCTTCTTGACAGGATGCCGGCTAATATGAGCTGGTTCTTCGAAGAATGGATATATAAAGCAGGCCAGCCTGAGTTCAAAGTTGAATACAGCTTCAATGAAAACAACAATGAGTTAACGCTAACTGCTGTTCAGGTACAAAGAATGGATTCATCTTCAGTGTTTAAAACCCCTGTTCCCGTTGAGATCGTTACCGAAGGAGGTAAACAGAATTTATCGATGGAAACCACTTCTGAAATTAAAACTTACGTTATAAAGCTTGATTCCAAACCCCTGAATGTTAATTTTAATAAAGGGAACAAAGTCCTGTGTAAGCTTTATTTCAGTAAGCCTAAAGCTGACTGGCTTTATCAGCTTAACAATTCTGCCGATGCAATTGACAGGCTTACTGCGCTGAACGGTTTGAAAGATTATATCAATGATGATGAAGTCATTGAAGCCCTTAGAACAACGATGAGATATGATAAGTTCTGGGGCGTTAGGAATGAAGCCGTAAAAGTAATAGCGGGCTCTAAAAACAGATCAGTCACTGAAATATTTATGAAGTATATGATCGATGAAGGTGATCCAAGAGTAAGAAGAACCTACCTTCTTAATATTAAGAACATACTGGATAATCACCCCGAAGAAAAAGAGAACATTGCCGTATTACAATACTTCCTTACAAACCTGATAGCCGGCGAAACAAGCTACTACGCAGCTGCTGACGCTGTTACCGCGCTTTCTGATATCCTGGAAAGGGAAATGATGTATGATGCGGTGATACCGTATATTGAAATGGACTCACACGTCGATATAATCCGCCGTAATGTGCTTACAGCTCTTGTTAAATCCAATGATCCCCGTGCTAAAGATGTATTCCTGAAGTACGGTAAGATCGGCAGCACTTCCAGGGTTCGAAATATAGCTATAAGCGGTTTGGATAGCTTTCTGAATGACCCCAAGGTAATTGAATTTTTGAATAATAATCTGTTTGATAGCCCAAGAAGTACACAAGGTGTTATTCTTGGCTTACTTGAGAAGGCCAAAGACCCATCTTCAAGGCAGATATTACAAAAATTATATGATGAAAGCAACGATATTAGATTTAGGGAAAGAATTTATAAAGTGTTATTTATGAATTGACTTTTCAAAATTTAATGTTTAGTTTTTAATACTTAAAAATACAAATATGGCCTTGTCAAAATTTACTTTTCGCTTATTAATCAATACAAAACATATTTTAGATAATTTTTAAAAATTAACTTTATAATGGAGGGCTTACCTTGTATGAATCCACCATGGTTTTTAAATAAATAGCAGACTCAGGGAGACCAATAAGCGGCCATGCTTTATTGTTATACTTCTGTATGTAACAGAAGCTACCCCCTTTTTGTCTGCTTTTACAATTTTAATAACAAATTTAATTAATAAAAATTCCTTTTTAAGAGGCAAAAAAATGAAAACAATAATAATTATATTTTTTATTTTGATTACACAGATTTTTAGCATGCGATTTTATGCACAATATAATGATTGCACCTCAATGTCTCATGTGTGGGGGATAAAAAAAAATCAGACTGGTGGCGGTAACACTGAAGTACATGTTATGAATAAGAATACTTCATATTCTTCATATATTGTGAATGTTGTCACGCCAGTCGAAGAGGTATATGATGGCAAATTTCAATTCACTGCGGGCGATTATCAAAGTGGATTCTATAGTCAGCAACACCCAGCATTATGGGCTATTAAGAAGTGGGGTACTGGTACAGGAAAAACTGAAGTTCATATTTTGGATCCTAGAACAAACTTTACTACTTATATAAATCAAACAGGTACTGTCTTAGCAGAGACAAATAATGACTACATTTTTTTAGCTGGTAAATATCTTAACTACTATTATAGCTCTAACATTTGTGATTTATGGGTTCTTAAAAAATTCCATACCAATTCTGGTAATTTTGAATTACAGATATTATCAGGCGAATCTAATTTCCAGTCTGTCATTTATTCAACAGTTTTGCCAATTTATATAGATTGTAAAGATTCGTGGCAGTTTGCATTAGGTGATTATAATTATGATAACATTACTGATTTATACATGTTTAAGATTTATAGAAATGAAAGAGTGGTATGTGATGATGTTGAGATCGATAATGCTAATACACCTCCAAACGTACAGGACGCACTAACGAATATTGAAATTCATGTACGCGATGGTAATAATTTTGCCACTTCATTAACAGATGTTATTACCCCACTTGCAGCAACTCATCCATCTCAAATACAAATGTTAGTAGGCCGTATGTTGCATGGTAGCTGTATTGGACAATATACTATGCAACCAGACGTTTATGCAGTTTTGAAGAACGGAACTTCATCAGGAAAGACTGAAATTCATGTTTTGAATAGATTGTCAAATTATACATCATTTTTTTTTCAAACAACAAGCATAATGGATCAATCGTATGATAATATGGATTTTGTTACTGCATCTTTTTGGTATGGGACTGTTGATAAAGAGAGCAAAGAAGTTATTGAATCAAAACAAACGGATTTATTTAAAAGCAAAATAAGTTGTTATCCTAACCCGTTTAATCCTAAAACTAAAATAAAATATTCTGTTAGAAGTTCATCTTATGTAAGTATTAAAATATTCGATGTAATTGGCAGAGAAATTGCAACATTAATGGATGAGTATTCTAAAAAAGGTGATTATGAAATTGATTTTGATGGGACTAATCTACCTTCTGGTGTGTATTTTTATCGTGCCTTAATCGGCAATGATATTTTTACTGATAAAATCATAATTAATAAATAGATACTAATTACAAACCCTCTGTTACAAAGTAATAACAGAGGGTTTTTTATCTCTTTTATTTTCCTACTTTTAAATGAATATTACCAATTAATACTCATAACTTGAAACTTAAGCTGAATAGAAATTATTTATTTTTAATTCTTACTGTTGTATATACAATACTATATCTCCCTTGTATTGATGCATATTTTGTCAATGACGATTATAACTGGATAAAACCAATAGAATTTACTGATGTTATACGTACTTTTTGGGGCCCTTGGGGACACGGAGCTCTCTACAGGCCAATACCAAGATTATTATTTTATTTACAATATTTGATTTTTGGAAATTCACCTACGGGTTTCCATATTTTCAGTATTCTTCTTTTCTCAACATTAACTTTTCTGTTTTACAAACTGGTATTTGGGCTCACTAAAAATTCTCTCCTTTCAGTAATATCAGTTATTGTATGTATTTTTTATTTTGGTAACCACGAAGTTGTTTGCTGGATATCAGCGCAGACTGTCTTGCTGGGTGCAGTTTTTTCTTTTGGTGCGCTATATTTTTATCAATTATTTATAACTGATGAACAGAAAAAATATATTTTGCTGTCTTGCATGTTTTATTCTTTTGCGTTGTTATCATATGAAAGCACAATAGTCGTACCATTATTGTTAATCTCTATTTCTATACTTGGCGGCGTAAAATTATTCACCAAAAAGAGTATATTAATTCTTGCTTGTTACATTTCGATATCAGCAGTTTATCTGATTTTAAGGCATTACTTTTTATCAGGCGTGCCTGAGGCCAATGCTTTAAACACTGATCCTTATATTATGATTTCTGATTTTGTGAAGATGATCAAATTCCAAATTATCACGAAACCATATTTTTTAACAGCTTTAGTTGTGTCAATATTAGGTTTATTATTTTCTAAGCTGGAGAAGAAATATTTGTTATTCGGTTTATTTTGGTTCATTGCGGCATTTATTCCTTTTTTGTTTGTAGATGGTTATGCCGGGAGATTTTCGTTTGTCTCAATGTTCGGCACCTATATAATAATTGGTTCAGGGTTATCGTTTTTGATTAAGAAAAACAGTGTTTGGAAAATTGTGTGTATTTTGTTAATTGCATTCTATTCTGTATATGGTGGTGTGCTTACATACCAGAATTCCGGATTTTGGTATGAGTCAGGTGAAATTGCCAAATCAATCCCGGTTCAGCTAAAGAGTATTCATTCCGAATTTCCTGAAAACTCAACTCTGATATTCTATGATATTCCTCTTGGCTATCAGCAGTCAGGTGTATTTTTAACCTATTTTGAAGAAGTAATTCAAAGAAATTATGCTAAGAAGCTCAATATTATACATGTAGGCCATCCATTTAATAATGGCATAGATCTTACAAAGTATGAGAGTTTGCCAAATATCTATAGGTTTAAGTACTTTTTAGAGGAAAGGAAACTTAAAGAACTGAAATAACAGTAATATACGCTTCACAATAACCCGCTTTCCCTGCCTTGAAACTCTCCTGAAAAATCAGCATATTTGTAGTCTTTCCACCAAAATTTATATCTAAACGGAAGTGGATCTTAAATTAACGCTCCGAACGCTAATATAATGCGGGCGGGGATTTTTATTAATTAAACTATTTTTAACGGAGATTTTAATAAACGATGACTGCACCAAACGAGACAATTAATGATAATGCAACGATTGAAGAGGTAAAACCGCCTGTAATTAAAACCAAGGATTTTGTTGCCAAAGATTACAGCGAAGATGAATTTAAAAAATATATAGAGCTTTACGAAAAAACCTTTAATGTTATAAAGGAAAACGAGATAGCAAAAGGAAAAGTTGTTGCCATTTCAGGCAATGACGTTTTAATTGATATCGGCTTCAAATCAGACGGAAGAGTTTCTATCGATGAGTTCCCTGACCCGGATAACATAAAAATTGGCGATGAAGTTGAGATCTTTGTAGAAAAGATCGAAGACCGCGAAGGACAGCTTGTCCTTTCACGCAAACGCGCTGATATTATCCGTAACTGGGAAAAGATCACTGCTGCGAAAGAGAACGATACTGTTATACAGGGTAAATGCGTTCGCCGTATCAAGGGCGGATTTGTTGTTGACCTTGGCGGAATTAATGCGTTCCTTCCCGGTTCACAGATCGATACCAAGCCTATCCGCGACTACGATGTATTTGTGAACAAAATGATGGACTTCAAAATTCTGAAGATCAACCATCCAAATGAGAATATAATAGTATCACATAAAGTTCTCATCGAAGAATCAATGTCAGAACAAAGAGGCAAGCTGCTTGCAACGCTTGAATCAGGACAGGTATTAACTTCAACAGTTAAGGCTATAACTGATTTCGGTGTATTTGTTGATCTTGGCGGTGTTGACGGACTTATCCACATCACAGATCTTTCATGGGGCAGAATAAATCACCCCAGCGATGTTGTTAGTCTAGATGAGACTATAGATGTTAAAGTACTTGAATACGACAAAGAAAAGAAACGCGTTACACTTGGCTTAAAACAGCTTCAGCCGCATCCATGGGAAAATATCGAAGAGAAGCTTAAGATCGGCGATAAAGTTTCAGGAAAAGTTGTATCAATCACAGATTACGGCGCATTCATTGAAATAGAAAAAGGCATCGAAGGCTTAATTCATATTTCAGAAATGTCATGGACCCAGCATATAACCAATCCGACCCAGGTTGTTACAATGGGACAGGTAATTGAAGCAATTGTTCTGAGCCTCGATAAAAATGAAAAGAAGCTTTCACTTGGTATAAAACAGCTTACACCTAACCCCTGGCAGTCATTATTAGACCGCTTCCCGGTAGGCTCTAAACACAAAGGCAAAGTTTGCAATATTACAAACTTTGGCGTGTTTGTTGAACTTGAAGAAGGTGTTGACGGTTTAATTCATATTTCAGACCTTTCATGGACAAAGAAGATCTTCAATATAGAAGATTTTGTACAGCTTGGGCAGGAAATTGATGTTACAATACTTGGTATAGATGTTGAAAACCAGAGGATTGCACTCGGCCATAAACAGCTTACAGATAACCCGTGGGAAAAGCTTACCGATGAGTTCAAACCCGGAACAGAAGCTAAATGCAAAGTGATAAAAGCAATTGAAAAGGGAATTATTGTTGAATTACCGGCAGTTGTTGACGGTTTCATTCCGGCTTCACAGCTTTCAGTAACACCTGTAAAGAACTTCAGCGAGCTCTTTAAAACCGGTGATGAATTCATGGCTGAAGTAATTGAATTTGATAAAGAATCAAAGAAGATAGTACTTTCAGTTCTTGAATATCTTAAAGATAAAGATGAAGCAGAAGTTAATAACTATGCTGCAAAATTCAAGCTTAAAAAATTCACACTCGCTGATGTAATTGACAGGACAAAAACACCAGTTGATACAAAAGAAGAAGTGGACTTTAAAATTGATGATGTGATTGAAACAGAAAAAAAAGAAGAACAGGCTCAGTAATTTAAATGGTTAATTAACAATTAAAAGCATTCTGCCTGAAAAGGCAGGATGCTTTTTTAGTTTAGGATAATTTTCAAATGGAAGATATAAAGAAGCTCAAAGAAGTAATGTTCAAAGCTGCAGATGCAGCGGCGGGAATTCAGCTTGAATACTTTGAAAAGGATTTTGAAATCGGCAGAAAACGTGATTACAGCGATTTAGTAACAGAAGTGGATAAAAAATGTGAAGCAAAGATCATAGAAATTATACATGATTCCTTTCCGGGGCATAACGTTTTGGGTGAAGAAGGCGGAGATCAGCATAAAAGCTCTGATTATGTCTGGATAGTTGACCCGATTGACGGAACAGTGAATTACGCACACTCTGTACCGGTTTTTTCTGTATCAATAGCTGTGGAATATAAAGGCGAAATTATTCTTGGGGTTGTATATTCGCCCAAAACCAATGAAAGATTTTATGCTGAAAAGGGCGGCGGTGCTTTTTTGAATGATAAAAAGATAAGGGTCAGCCAAACAGAAAACTTAAAGGATAGCTTGCTTGTAACCGGTTTCCCTTACGGATCAAAGGATAACTACGACCATTGTATAGATCATTTTGTGAATTTTATTAAGCTGGGCCTTCCTATTCGGCGCCTGGGTTCTGCAGCGCTTGATATCTGCTGGCTTGCTGCGGGAAGATTTGAAGGATTCTGGGAAGTTAACCTGAATGCATGGGATGTTGCAGCAGGGTATTTAATTCTTCTTGAAGCAGGTGGCAAAGTAACAGATTTTGAAGGCGGGCAGTATTCTGTTTATGATAAGCAAATTCTTGCTTCCAACGGCAAAACGCTGCATAATGAAATGATAGAAGTACTGAAAAAAGCATATAAATAAAATTTTTATGTAATATTACAAGAAAAATTTTTGCAGGGGTTTTTTAACTCAAAATGGGTTAATATTGTATAATATTAATCCATTTTTCGTTTATTAAACAGAGGAGGAAATCATCATGATAGCCTTGATCATTTTTTTACTTATTGTAGCATTAGTTGTTCATCAGCTTCGTAAAAACACTTTAAATACCGCATCTCAAAAACTTTTTGGTGTGATACGTAATGCAGCATTTATAGGTGTTTTTATTGCAGTCATTTTATCCTGTGTCGCACAGGTGGGTCCGGGTGAAGTAGGAGTTCAGTTATTATTTGGAAGTGTACAGGACAGGACATTACCCAGCGGTTTAAACATTGTAAATCCGCTGGTAAATGTGGAATATATGGATGTAAAAACACAAGCATATACAATGAGCTCTATCCAGGATGAAGGGCAGCAGAAAAATGACGATGCAATTTCAACTCTTACAAGTGATGGATTGACTTTAAAGCTTGACCTGACCATTTGGTACAGATTAAGCGAATCAGATGCCCCGCAGGTTTACAGGACAATTGGTATGGATTACGCAGAAAAAATTGTTAGACCAGCTATAAGAACCGCTTTAAGAGATGTTTCTGTGGGTTATTCAGCAACTGATATATATTCTATCAAAAGAGAAGATTTTGTCAGAGAAGTAACAAAGAACCTGGAAAATGCTTTTAACGGAAGAGGTATTATTCTGGAAAGAGTATTGCTGAGAAATGTTGAACTGCCGGAAAAAGTGAGAGCAGCAATTGATGAAAAAATAGCTTCAGAGCAGCGCGCGCAGCAGATGGTATATGTTCTGCAGAAAGAAAAGCAGGAAGCTGAGCGTAAAAGAGTTGAGGCGCAGGGTATTGCAGACTATAACAGGATCGTTTCTCAAAGCATCACAGACCAGGTTCTGCAGCTAAAAGGTATAGAAGCAACACTTGAGCTTGGAAAGAGCAATAATTCAAAAATGGTTATTATGAACGGTAAAAATATGCCGCTTATTTTCGGGCCAAGCGGATTTTGATGTTTAACGTCAAATGTGAAACGTCAAACGTCAAATGTGAAACAAAAATACAGAAGAGAATATTAATAAATCCGAAATCGTAAATCTCAAATCCGAACTAATATGAAGGGTGTACCATTAACTGAAGAGCTGTATAAATATATCACGGATATTTTTATACAGGAAGATGAATTGTTAAAACAAATTGTAACAGATACTGAAGCCAAAAAAATACCGCTCATACAGGTATCGCCTGAAACAGGCAAGCTGCTTGGAATGTTCATCAAAATGATAGGCGCTAAAAATGTGCTGGAGATCGGCACTCTGACAGGCTACAGCACAATTTGGATGGCAAGAGCCCTGCCGCCGGAAGGCAAAGTGGTAACACTCGAGCTTACAAAAGAACATGCAGATGAAGCGTTAAGTAATTTCAAAAAAGCGGGGCTTGACGGCAAAATTAAGCTGATATTGGGCAAAGCTATAGAGTCACTTGATACCCTTGCAGAAAGCAGATTTGACATTGTATTTATTGATGCTGATAAAGAGAACTGTGTAAATTATTTTAATAAAGTAATCGGCATGGTGAGACCCGGGGGATTAATAATTACTGATAATACGCTGCGCAGGGGTGAAGTAATAGATGCTAACCCAGGACCCGGAGCACAGGGGATCATAGCATATAACAAGCTTGTAGCAAATGATAGCAGAGTGGAATCTCTGCTGGTGCCAATTGATGACGGAATAACTTTAAGCATAGTAAAATGAAAAAAATATTGGAAATATTTTGCTTATCGCTTGTTGTTTTACCGTTTTTAATTTATTCTCAGTCAGGTGATATAAATACAATTAAAGAATCCGGTAACGGTATATTTTTTATGTATTATGATTCTTCCAATTCAAAAAGTACCATAGTGGAATTTGAAGATTTCCTTGCTCTCATTGAAGCACCGGTTTTAGACCAGGGAGGAAATGCCAGAGAGCTAAAAGATCATGAGCATGGAGGTGAAAAAATTTTAAGAACACTGAACGCCTATTTCAACAATAAGCCGCTTAAATATTTCCTTTACAGTCACTGGCACCCGCACAGTGTTTCAACTGTGAATCCGTTTTTGCGAGCCGGAGTAAAAATAGTTTCAACACAAAAGAATTATGATGTAATAAAAAAGTTTATTGATACCGTAACTATCAGCTCTTATTCTGAAAATTTTATATTTGTGACCGACTCACTCGTAATAAACGACAATAAAAACTCCATAACAGCTCACCGTTTTACCAAACAGGATTTCCCCAATGTACCCACAGATGATTATCTGTTCTTCTACATGCCAAAGCAAAATGTGCTTCACTGCGCATGTATGTATAATAAGTGGGAAGGTGAGCCTGTTGACGGCAAAGAAATGCTGACAGGCAGGGAAGAAGACCTGCACAGGTTTCTTACAACCAAGGGAATTTCCCCTGATTACCTCATACGCCTTTCTAAGGAAAAAAAGGAACCCAATGATATGCAGCCCATGCACGGACTGCAAAATGTTGTAAACAACGGAATCAAAGGCACAGATATCATTAAAGGTTTTATGGAAACCGATCAAAATGTTCTTGATGAGCAGCAGGATAAAATGCTTCAGGATATTATCAAAAAGAATATTCCGCCATCAATTATTAATTCTACTGTTTACAGCCTGCTGCGCAAAAAGGAGCTGAAAAAAGCGCTTTCGTTTGCAAGGCTGCAAACATTGTTAAATCCATCCGACCCCAACTCATGGGATACATTTGGGGAAGTATATTATTTCCTGGGTGAAACTCAGCTTGCTGAATACTACGAAAAACAATCAAAGAAGATCGACCCCGAATATGCAAACGGCGGAATGGAAGTATGGAAAAAAGACCTTGAAGAACATCAAAAGCTTTGGAGCGAAACGAAGGATTAATTCCGGAATTTAACCTTTAGCTGCCTCCCGTAAACACGTTAGACACTTTTTAATGAGTTGTTCTGCTGAAGTTTATTTATTATATTTGTGTTTAATTTTGCCAAAAAATGCCAAAAATAACACAAATTAAAGCACGTGAGATACTCGACTCACGCGGAAATCCCACAGTAGAAGTTGACGTAATTTTAAATGATGGTACTACCGGCAGAGCCGCAGTTCCTTCCGGCGCTTCTACAGGCCAAAAAGAAGCAGTTGAGCTTCGCGACGGTGATAAAAAACGTTATATGGGTAAAGGAGTTCAAAAAGCCGTAGCCAATGTAAACGATATCATTGCCAATTCACTTATCGATATGGATCCGACAGACCAGCTTAAGATCGATTCAATTTTGCTCGAGCTGGATGGTACCAAGAACAAATCCAACCTGGGAGCTAATGCAGTGCTGGGTGTTTCACTGGCTGCAGCTAAGGCATCAGCCCTGTATTACAAGACACCCCTTTACAGGTATATTGGCGGAACAAATGCAAAAGTATTACCTGTTCCTATGATGAATATTGTTAACGGCGGCAAGCATGCCGATAACAACCTGGACTTCCAGGAATTCATGATAATTCCTGCAGGAGCAAAAAGCTTCAGGGAAGCTTTAAGAATGGGAACAGAAGTTTTTCACTCGCTTAAGAATGTACTTCACAAAAAGAATCTGAATACTGCTGTTGGTGACGAAGGCGGTTTTGCTCCGGACCTGAAATCAAACGAAGAAGCATTCGAGGTTATAATAGCAGGTATTGAAGGCGCAGGATATAAAGCCGGTAAGGATATTTACCTGGCATTGGACGCGGCTTCCAGTGAAATGTGGAATAAAGGAAAATATGATTTTTATAAATCACACCAGCCTTCAAAATCGGCTGCTGAAATGGTTGAGCTTTACAAACAGATGGTTAAGGATTTCCCGATAATTTCTATGGAAGATGCAATGAGCGAAGAAGACTGGGACGGCTGGAAGCTTCTGACGGAGGCATTAGGCTCCCAGGTGCAGCTTGTTGGTGATGATGTATTTGTTA
This sequence comes from Ignavibacteria bacterium, assembly GCA_017303675.1. Taxonomy (NCBI): domain Bacteria; kingdom Pseudomonadati; phylum Ignavibacteriota; class Ignavibacteria; species Ignavibacteria bacterium. The sequence continues at coordinate 223,765 of JAFLBX010000001.1, read as the reverse complement.
CGAACAAAGAAATACTGAAAAAAGGTATTGAAGCAGGTATTTGCAATTCGATTTTGGTAAAAGTTAACCAGATAGGAACTCTTACTGAAACACTTGAAACAATAGAGCTTGCTAAATCAAACTCATATACAAATGTTATCAGCCACCGCAGCGGAGAAACCGAAGATGTTACAATTGCTGATATTGCGGTAGCAACAAATGCAGGGCAGATAAAAACCGGGTCACTTTCAAGGACGGACAGGACAGCTAAATACAACCAGCTTCTTCGCATTGAAGAAGAGCTTGGCGATATGGCTATTTATCCAGGCAGAAGCATCTTTAAAGGATTGAATTAATAAATTACGTATATATAGAAAGCATAAATGAAATCGACTGATTTTAAATTTTCCATTCCTAAAACATTAATTGCCCAGCATCCAAAGCTTCCCCGTGATGAAGCGAAGATGATGGTGATAAACAGAAAAACCAAGGAGCTTGAAAGCAAGAAGTTCAAAGACATTATTGATTATATGGATGAAGGCGACTGCCTTGTTCTGAACGATTCCAAAGTATTTGCTGCAAAGCTTTTCGGTACCAAGGAAAAGACCAATGCTAAAATAGAAGTCTTTTTGCTTAGGCAGCTTAGCCAGGAAGAAAATATATGGGACGTTCTGGTTGACCCGGCGAGAAAAGTTAGAATTGGAAACAGAATTTTCATAACAAAAAACCTTTATTGCGAAGTTATCGATAATACAACCTCGAGGGGAAGAATTGTCAGATTCAACTATCGCGGCGATTTTCAGAAATATATCGATAAGCTGGGAAAAACACCGCTTCCTGAATATATAAAACGCGAGCCTACTGATGCTGATAGGGAAAATTACCAGGCGGTTTTTGCTGAAAATATAGGCTCTGTTGCGGCATCTTCTGCGGGTCTCCACTTTTCAAAAGAGCTTCTGAGGAAAATAGAAAAAAAGGGAATTAACCTGCTTCCGGTTACACTTCATGTTGGGCTGGGTAAATTCCGCTACGTGGAAGTTGAAGATTTAACAAAACACAGAATGGATTCAGAATATTTTGAAATACCTGATTACACTGCAGAAGAAGTAAACCGCGCAATTGAGAATAAAAAGAAAATAATTGCCTGCGGCACATCAGTTGCCAGGGTACTCGAAGCCAATACGACTGCAGGCAGGTTTATCAGATCAGGTAAAGGATGGACCGATAAGTTCATTTATCCGCCTCAAACATTGAAAGTTGTTGATAAATTTGTTACAAATTTCCATAATCCGCAGTCAACAATGGTCATGATGGTTTGCGCTTTTTCAGATAAGGATCTTGTTATGAAAGCGTACAAAAAAGCAGTAAAAGATAAATACCGTTTTTACAGCTACGGCGATTCAATGTTTTACATCTAACAAAAATATGCTTATACCATAAATATTTTATATTACCCCGGTCATTATTTGTTTCCGGGGTTTTTTATTTTGTAATATCACATACTGAAATGAAAAAAGATGTTCACGTTATTATTACTGCTGCAGGCAAAGGCCTGCGTTTCAGTAAAAATAAAAATGCAGCCAAAGCAAAACAATTCCTTACACTTAATGGAAAACCGGTTATATTATATTCACTTCTTGCTTTTCAGAAAAATAAGAAAGTAAAGAGCATAACAGTATCTGCTGAACCTGATAAATTCAATTACCTGCATTCACTTGCAGTTAAAAATAAAATTACAAAGCTAACAAGACTTGTTGAGGGCGGAAAAACCAGGTTTGAATCAGTTCAGAATGCGTTTAACCAGTTAACCTGCAGGGTGGATGATATTGTTGTTATTCATGATGCTGCAAGGCCCAATATCCCTGTTTCATTTATTAATAACTTCATAGATGAGGCTTTGAAAACCGGAGATGTAATTCCGGGCATAAAAGTATCAGAAACGGTCAAAAAATGCAATAAAAATGCTGTTATTGAAACTATTCCAAGGGATGAGCTTTGGCTTATACAAACTCCGCAGGCATTCAGTTACGATACTCTCAGCAGGTCATATATTGTAGCAGGTAAACGAACTGATTTTACTGATGAATCTTCTTTGGCAGAAAATGCAGGGTATAAAGTTATAGTGATTGGCGGTTACAGGTTCAATATCAAAATAACAACTGCAGAAGATATGACCCTTTTAAAAAAATTAATGAAATAGATTTCCTTCTTCCCTCATGGTCTCTACATTAAATTAACAATGCAAGTATATTTTTTATAAAGTCCCATTCTCATATACAGGAGAATTTTAATTTAAGTATTAATTAATTGAATTCTGCGAGGAGCGTAGCGACGCGGCAGTCTCATGATGAAAACTAATGGGGTTGACCGAGGTACATTACCCCCTCCAGCTCCCCCTATCAGGGGGAGAGCAGGGTATGGGGCTTATTGAATTACCCCCGTAAAATAAAAAGGCTCCTTTGCAGGAGCCTTTTTTATTTTTAGAAAAAATTACTAATTATTTAACAAGAAGCATTTTTTTAACATCAGTAAAATCGCCTGCTTCTATTCTGTAGAAATAAACACCGCTTGCAAGATTTGAAGCATTAAAATCGATCGAATATACTCCCTGCTGCTTCATCTCATTTACCAGGATAGCAACTTCCTTGCCAGCTACATCAAATACTTTAAGTGTAACATTTCCAGCTGCCGGAACAGAATATCTAATGCTTGTTGAAGGATTGAACGGATTAGGATAATTTTGTTCAAGAATAAAACTGAACGGCAGGTTATTGTTGTTGTTTATACCTACAGTAGCATTATATGAAATATTTATAACATAATTCATAACTCTGCCTGTATCACTTGCTGCATTATCATTTACCCTGAATATCCAGTTACCCATTGGATTCTGTCCGTTAAATGCGCTCAGCGGGTTTTCGGGTCTGAATGAGCCAGTAAACGGCGCAGTACCTGATGAGATCGGGTTTGCTGCAGAATCGTTGAATATTGTATTGATAAAATTATCACCGGCTGCGCCTCTCCTGCTTGAAAGTATAACTTCAGTACCGGCAGGTGATTTAATAGAAAATTCAAGGTCGCCTGTTTTAGAGTGAGTCAATGAATTCATTGAAAAGTTAACATCTGTTATAGTGCCGCCGAAATAAACATTAACTGTATCATAATTAGTAGCATTATCAAGAATAATTATATTCTGCTGGCGTGTAATATTGTTTTTCATGTACTGGTAAGCTGCCCAAACATCAATTACTCCCATACCATATGCATTATCTTCACCGGGTATTCCAAGATCAAGTGCAGTCCAGTAAAGCGCTTCGAGGCATTGTTTGCCTGTAGCGTTTGGGAAAGCCTGCCTTAAAAGTGTTACGGCGCCTACTACATGCGGGCAAGCCATTGAGGTTCCGGTTAAATTCGCATAAGCCCCGTTCCTTATACTTGATCTAACACTTGTTCCCGGTGCTGATACTTCAGGCTTAAACCTGAATTTACCGGTATTGCCGCAGTACCCGGGTCCGCGTGATGATGTATTGTTTATAACCCATGGGTATGCAGTATTTCCGTTTATATTTCCAACGCTGAAGGAATTAATAAGTGAAACATTAATATTTTTAGGTCTTGTAATTGTAGATGCTGAAGGGCCTGAGTTTCCGCATGAAAATACGATAGCAATACCTGCGGCTTCCATTGAAGCCAGTGCATTGAGATAAATTGTGCTTGTGCAGTCGCCGCCGGTTGGTACACCGGTCGGGTCATGCCATGAATTGCCGATGCCGTCAGGCATATCTGTTATAGTATTTACATTACTATCAGGGTTCATTGCCCATTGCCATGCTGTCATATGGTTGCTGGTTCCATCACCGGCGCAAATAGTTTTAGCAGCTATCCATTCAGCAGCAGGAGCAACTCCAATTGTATCAGTACCAGCGCGTCCGGTCATAATTCCCATTGTATGTGTGCCATGGTTGTCGCAATCGCTGGGGAACTGGGTTCCTGCTGCGGGATCAATCCATGCATGATACCATGGTGATGATGTTGCACCTCTCCATTTATAGTTCAATGCGGGGTGATTTCCGTCAACACCGGTATCATCATTCATAACAAGCCTGCCGGCTCCAGTGATGCCAATTGCCCACATTTTATGTGCATTTATTACTTTTAATCCTGATTCAGAACTTGCATCCTTTTCTCCTGCAGGTTCAAATGCCACAGGTCTGTCGTAATCCAGAACTGCATCAATATCCATTTCTGCTATATCCTGTCTGCCTGCAAGGATAAATACTACATCCGGTTTTACTTCTGCCCAGATAAAATTAGTTATCCAGAAGGGTTTAAAACTTTTTACATTACCTGTAATTGAGCTCTCCGCAAGGTAACCAAGCAGTGGACCCTGGGTTGATGCTGCTTTATTCATTAAAGAAGTAATTACAGTTTTTGCCCTGTATTCTGCAGAGGCATTTAGCCGGTATAGTTCTTTATCCAGGGCAGATATATCAACCTGGTCTTTCATGACGATCATGATCTTTACATAATCATTCTTGCCTGTGAGCTTTAATTTGTTGTATAATCTTTCAGATAAGCCGGCCTGCATAAACTGCGCATTTGCAGCGGAAGTGAGTAATAATAGCAGTAAAACAGTAAAAAATTTAAAATTTTTCATATTATTGTGGATTACTTTTAATGGGAATGAAGTAAGTTATTAATTGAATTGTAAAGTTACAATTCAAAAATGGGCTGTGATTAGTATGGGCTAATCCCGTATTCGAACGAATTATTTGTTAAATTGATTGATTGATTTGGTAATCCCCCCCAACTCCTCCTTGTAGGGTGAGGGTGACTTCATTCCAATTCAACAATCATTTGAATTCTGCGAGGAGCGAAGCGACGCGGCAGTCTCAAGATGAAAATTAGTATTTAAACAATGAGGTTGACCGATGTTCAATACCCCCTCTCTACAAGTCAAAGACTCGAAGAGTCGTAGACCAGCTCCCCCTATCAGGGGGAGGGCGATTAATGCAGAGTCCTCCTGCGGAGACTATAAAAAGGGGGAGAGTATTTTTTTGCAGAGTTATTTTGCCGAGACAATAATTCTACCCCCTGATAAAAAAAAAGAGGCTCCTTTTCAGGAGCCTCTTTGTAAAACTAATATTTACTTATGTTATTTTACTAACATCATTTTCTTAACTGATGAGAACTCGCCAGCATCAATTCTGTAGAAGTATACACCTGTTGCGAGATTTGAAGCGTCGAAATCCACTGTGTGGAATCCGGGCTGTTTCATTTCGTTTACAAGTGTTGCAACTTCTTTACCGAGTACATCATAGATCTTTAATGATACATTCACAGCTTTTGGAACTGAGAATTTGATCTGTGTAGCCGGGTTGAACGGATTAGGATAGTTCTGAGCAAGTGAATAGTAGTTCGGAATTTCAACTGTACCGATACCGCCGATAAGTCTTCTGTATGTAACTATTATACACCATGCTTTTAATACACCTGAATCACCAGCTGCTCCGTCATCAATACCAAGAACCCATGAACCGTTTACTGTCTGTCCGTTAAGTCCTGAAAGCGGTGCTGATGGCTGGAATGTTCCTGTGAAAGGAGCTGTTCCGCTGCTGATTGGTGTTGAAGCTGAATCGTTTAATACTGTATTTATGAAGTTATCACCAGAACTGCCAACTGCACTAATGAAGTTAACGTTTGCTGAACCTCTTCTTAAATTGAATGTAAGATCTGAATCCCATGTATGTAATACGGTATCAATTCTTACGTTTACATCAACAACATCAAATGAGTTTGCGATGTTTACAACGATTGAATCTCTTGGAGCTGAACCCTGTGACGGAATTAAAATGTTAAGACCGTTTCTGCAGTACTGGTTCTGTGAGAATCCGGTACCGGCCGGGAATACTGTTACTGAAGTTGTGATAGTATCGTTAGCTCTGTTTTCATCGGTAGCTGCACCGCTGAAAATTCTGAGTGTATATGTTCCTGCTGCAGGTGTCCATGAGAATGATGATGAATCAACTGCGCCGGCAGGTAAGTTTGCAATTGTATTTGTTGTCTGAAGTGTTCCGTTTACTGAGAACCTGATAGGTAAGCTTGTCTGTGCGTTTGTTCCGCCGTTTGTAACTTTACCTTTTATCTGGTATGTGTTACCCTGTGTCATTGTTCCGGGTAAGCTTAAGAACGGACCAACTACTACATCGTTTGCCGGGGGAGGACCGTATGTGATACCAACTGTCCAAACCTGGTAAATACCTGATGAGTTATCAGCCCAGAACGGGAATATTTTTCCTGAACCTGATGAGAATGTCATACCTGTATAGTCACCCTGGTAACCGCCTGCAAGACCCGGGATCGGAGCAGGTGTGAAAGTATGATCACTTACTGCAACGTCAGTCCATGTAGCACCGCCGTTTAATGAACGTGACATCCAGTATTCTGTTACAAATCCTGTAGTGCCTCTCTGGTCATAATAACCAACGTTTACACCGCCATCAGGAGTTACACAAACTGAAGGCATATAATTGTATCTTCCGTTTGAAGGATCCTGGTTAACTTTTGAATGTGACCAGTTTGTTCCGCCATTTGAAGAGATACAGATAGTTACATCTGATACATCGAGTGTTAAAGGACCGCCTGATTTTTCAGCGAGTACTGCGTATAACCAGCCGTTCCTTGAACCGCCTGTCATATCAATAGCTAAACGCGGGAAACCTGAAGCGCGGATTCCGTTGAATAAGTTTGATGCACGGATACCGTTTACATCAACAGCTGTGTTTGTCTGATTTACCCATGTAACACCACCATCTGTTGATCTTGCGAAACCTAAATGATCTTCTGTTGAATTCTGTCCGTTTGTTGTGCAATGAGCCCAAACAACATAAACAACACCGCCTGGACCTACTCTAACATCGCAGCCCTGCTGATGATGTCCTGATGCTGGAACCGGTGATACCGGCTGTGCTGCTGACCAGGTTACACCGCCATCAGTTGAATAAGAACCAACTATTCTGTTAACGAATGTGCCGCCGAAGTTTGTCCATACTGTGTAAGCACGGCCAAAGAACGGGCTGCCTGTTGTTTCGTCAACAGCTGAGAAGTTTTTATCAAAGCTTGATGCACCCGGGAAGTTCATATCAAATACCCATGAAGTACCGTTGTTTGTTGAATGGCCAAAACCCTGGATACATGAAAGTCCAAGTCTGCCTGCCCATGTGCTTCCTGCCGGCCAGATAATTGCACCGGGGTCACCGCTGTTAGGTGTGTACATCTGGTGGCTGCCTGTCCAGCTTGTTCCGCCATTGTTTGAAAAGGCAAAGCCTGTTCCAAAGAATGATGGTCCGTATGAGTTCCATGATGCGAAAATCAAAGAGCCGTTGCCCTTCATTGTTGTCGCATCAACCTCACTCTGTGTTGCAGTGTGGGGGAACGGTCTTACGTTCGGCGGAAGTACTAAAAGCTCTTCGCCTGTATTAACTACTCTTGTAGTCTTGTTAGGATTTTCGTAGTTAACCTGTTCCTGTGCCTGAGGCAGGTTATAATACTCACCTGTTGGATATACTTTGCTCATGGGTGTTTTCCATACCCAATCAGGTACATCCTGTGAAATTACACTGCCTGTGAAAAGCAATGCACACACGATTAAAAGTGTTGATCTTAGTTTCATCATTTCCTCCTGGGTATAAATTAAATTACACCCAAATGATTTTAGTTTGGTTAATTAAAAAGTGATTTTTTGTAACGCATTTTAAGCGATTAATTATAAAAATGCAAGTTTATTTTTAATATTTATCTGGTATTTATGACTTTTATCTATTGATAGTATATTAGAGCTACTAAATGTTGCGGATAAAATTATCCCTTATTTCCTTATGTTTTTTACTTGATAAAATTTTATTTTTTTAGCTATTTTTAAAAAAAATTATAATGTTGAAGAAATTTCGATCTGAATTTATAATATTAACTCTACTTTTAACTGCATCAACTTTTTCCCAGGTATATTGGCTTGATCATCCATCGCCTGTTCAAAAAAGACTGTTCAGAGCATATTTTGCAGATACTGCTTATGGGTGGGTTGTGGGTGATTCGGGTACTATCATCAATACTACTAATTCCGGAACAAGCTGGACAGTTCAGAATTCAGGTGAATTCAGCTCTGAATTCAAAGACCTCTCATTTATATCAAGAACTCATGGCTGGATAGTATCATTTGATTCAACCTATAAAAGTTTTTTATTGAGAACCACAAATTCAGGTACAACATGGAGCAAAACATATTTTCAGGATACAACTACAATTTTAAAAACAGTTTGCTTTATTAATGAAACCACAGGTTTTGTATCAGGATTCAGCGGTTATATTTACAAAAGCACCAACGCAGGTTTAAACTGGAGCATCTGTAATATTGATACCTCAAGCTGCCTTTACCTATTTCCTAAAAATGATATCAAGTTCATTAATTCGCAAACGGGCTATGCCTGCGGCGGAGTATTGGACCTGCAGGGTGTTTTCCTGAAGACTACCAATGGCGGGTCAAGCTGGTTTTCAATGTGTGTTGCTGCTGAGCCGCTTCATGAGATCCGCGATCTTGGCAATGGCAGAATTGCAGTAATGGGGGGTGATTATGACCTCGGCAGTATTATGGCTGTATCGTCCAATTCCGGCGCAAACTGGGTTTATGAACAAACCGGTTGTTTCGGGAATGCTGAAGGCTTCGCATTCAGAACACCGGGTGAAGTGTGGGCTGCGCTTAATTTTTCAGGTAAGTTCGCTGTAAATCTTGATTCAATGAAACCGGGCTCAAGATGGGAGTGCATTGAAACACCGGGACAGGTTGAAGTAAATGATGTTGAGTTCTTAAGTCCAACAATTGGATATGCTTTCGGTGAACGGGGGAAGATCTTTAAATATAACGCTTCTATTATTGGATTAAATAACACAGGGACCAATATTCCTACGGAAATGAAACTGTTTCAAAACTACCCTAACCCGTTTAATCCGGAAACAATGATAGAATATTTTATACCTTCAAATGCCGAAGTTGTTATACTGATCTATGATAACGCAGGTAAAGAAATACGAAGATATAATGAAGGATTTAAAAACGCCGGCAGGCACAGCATATCATTGAATTTCAGCGACATCCCTTCAGGTGTGTATTTTTACAAACTTGATACAGACGGTAAATCTATAAGCCGAAAAATGGTTTTGATAAAGTAAATTCTGATCAATTGCCTGTGTTAGATTTTCCGAAATATTAACATTTTCTTAACAGTAGTCGAGCTCTTTAATAGCTCGCATCCTTCTGAGATTAACAAACAATTAAGTGACCCCCTCCATCTCCCCCCTAATAGGGGGAGGGCAGAATCATTCTTTCATTGCAAATACTCGCATAAAATTTTTAACAAACAAATTCTTTATCTTTTCAAAATCCGCTTTTTTACCGGTAACTTTTTCGATGCTTGTAACTCCTTTATGGAATATTCCGCAGGGGATTATCTTATCAAAATAGCCAAGATCTGTAATAATATTAAATGCAATGCCGTGCATTGTAATCCATCTGGAAACTTTAATGCCAATAGCGCATATTTTCTCCTCGCCAACCCATACACCCGTGAATTCCTCTTCACGATGTCCTTCTATACCGATATCTTTTAATGTCAGTATTACAACTTCTTCAAGATCGCGCAAATACCGGTGTGTATCTTTGTAGTAATTATTGAGGTCAAGAATTGGGTATGCGACCAATTGTCCGGGCCCATGATACGTAATATCTCCTCCGCGGTCGATTTCATAATAAGAGATACCCTTTGCTTTCATATCTTCATCGCTTATTAAAATATGATCGCGTGAACCGGTTTTGCCTAATGTATAAACATGGTTATGTTCTACAGTATATAAAATATCATCTGAAGGCTCAGCCTGTTTTTTTAAGTGTATTTCTTTTTGCTTGTCCCAAACTTCTTTGTAATCAGCATTCCCAAGATCTATATGTTTAATTGCCATTTTATAATTAATACCCAATTTGTATGCTTAGGGAACAAGTTTAACATAAAAAGGTTATAAGTAATATTCAGTAAATTATCTTACTGAAATTTCCTAAAAAACCACAAAAATTTAAAGCTATCTGCGTTATATATATGATTATTGCGGTGTTTATTTAATATTTAACTTGATTTTATGGCTTCAAATTTTTATATTCGGTTCTGAATTCGTAAAAAAGCTAATTTAAATATGGAGAAAGTAAATATATGAAAAGACTATCCGGCCTTCTATATATACTTTTCGCCTTCATCTCACTTCAGTATCTCGCAGGATGCGGAGGTTCTAACGTGGATGAAGAAGAAACAGCAGATAAGAAAAAGAAAAAGGATTCCGTAAGTGTATACACTGCGCTTGAAAACGCAAGGATTCACTATACAAAAGCGCTTCAGTTCAATGAACAGTCAGATTCAAAATTATCAGGTGAAGAGTTTGAATCTGCTTTAAAACACCTGAATAAAATAGATACAAAAAACCTTGAAAAACATATTGCATGGGAAAAAGACTATAAAGAGCTCACTACCAGCATTGTTCAGGATTATATAACTGCACACGGTGATCTTGATGAAAATCACAAAGTTTTCAAGCTGGCATCAAAGCTTGGTATAAAATACGAAAAGATAGAAAAGAAATCTTTCACAAATACTTTTAACCCCGATGAGCTTCCCCAGTGTAATGATATACCGCTTGTAGAAAACGGACCGGTACAGGATTATATTACATACTTCACCGGAACCGGCAGAAAATATATGGATAAGTGGCTTTTCAGGCTTGGAAAATATTCCAACCTGATGAGAGCTATTTTAAGGGAAAATAACGCACCGGAAGAGCTTATTTATCTTTCTATGATCGAATCAGGTCTTGATCCCAAGATCAGCTCCTGGGCAGGAGCTATCGGCTTGTGGCAGTTCATGCCCACAACAGGCTCAGCTTACGGTTTGTATTACGATGGCAGCCATGATGATAAGCGCGACCCTGAAAAAGCAACAGATGCAGCTGCCCGGCATTTAAAGGATCTGTATAAATCATTTGGTGACTGGTATCTTGCAATGGCATCTTATAATGCGGGTCCGGGCAGAATTACAAGCGCAATCAAAAAATCAGGTTCAACAGACTTCTGGACACTCCGTGAATACCTGCCTAAAGAAACCCGCAACTACGTTCCGCAATACATTGCAGTTGCGCTTATTTGCCTCAATCCCGCTAAATACGGATTTACTGATATAGAGTGGGGCAAGCCGCTGGAGTATGACAGGGTTGTTATCAAATCTGCTTTGACCGTAGATGAGATAGCCACTTTAAGCAATACTGATGTTGAAACAATTCGTGATCTGAATTCACAAATGCTTACCGATATTACCCCGGTTTTTGAAGACGGTTACCTGATCAAAATTCCCAAAGGTAAATTCAAGGAATTTTCAGATAATTATGAAGCAGCAAGCCACATAGAAAAATACGGCTTTAAACCGGTTTTTGAAGGTAACGAAGGTACAGCATCAGTAAACCATGAAGAGTCTTATTCATATTTTAAAGTTGCTGATTATCACGTTGAAGATAAAAGATATATAATAAGCACAACAAACCGTGAGCTGGTGTTTCATAACATTGCTGAAACCGAAGACCTGTACAATGTTTCGCTGAAATATTCAGTTCGACCCAGTGACCTGAGGGTATGGAATAATATCAATTACGGTATTTATCCCAAAAAGGGAGATAAGCTTTCTGTTTGGCTTACAAAACAGAAATACCAGGAGCTTTACGGTTCAGTTGAAGAAGAAAAGAAAATTGATGTGACTGAAAACAATTCAAAAGATCCTGTGAAAGAAGAAGTAATTGAAGAAACCAATTCAGAAGGCACAAACGAAACAGTGCTTGTAAATAAAGAGCACAGGAACGACCCTGATGTTAAAAAAGATACAGAAGTAAAAAAAGAGCCTGAGATAACAAAAGAACCCGAAGTTAATAATGAAGTAAAGAAGGAAAAGAAACAAAACACAGATACAAAAAAGAAAAAACAAAGTTACCAGACCTATACAGTAAAAGAAGGTGATAACCTGACAGAGATTGCAGATTCATATGATGTAGATATAGTGGATATAAAGGACTGGAATGACCTTGAATCAGATAAAATTATGGTAGGCCAGAAGCTGAAAATTTATTCAGATAAAAAAGTAACTTCATCAAGTAAAAAATCAAAAACCTACACTGTAAAAGAAGGTGATAACCTGACAAAAATTGCAGATGCCAATGGTGTTTCTGTAGCTGATATAAAAGAGTGGAACGGACTTGAAAGCGATGTTATCCAGGAAGGACAGGTTTTAAAGCTTTACTCAACAAAGGAAACAACTAAAAAAGAGAAAAAAGAAACCAAGTCTAAAACTACATATCACACTGTTAAAAAAGGAGAAACCCTTGGTAAAATAGCTGATAAGTATGACTGTACAATTGCCGATCTTAAAAAATGGAATAAGATAAAAGGCGATACCATTGAAATAGGGCAGAAGCTGATAGTAAAAAAGTAAAAAGGCAAAAAGCAAAAGGCAAAAAAATATTAATCTAAAAAATTTTTTTTAATGGGCAGGTCTATATGATCTGCCCTTTTTTATAAATAAAAATGGATAATAAAACTTTGGAACTTAAAAAAGCATCACTTAATGATGTTGAAAAGATCACAGAACTTGTAAATTCAGTTTACCGGGGCGAAAATTCCAAAAAAGGGTGGACAACAGAGGCGGAATTTCTTGGAGGAATAAGAATTACGGCGGAAAAAATCCGAGAAATTCTAGAACGTAACGATGATATTATTGTTCTTGCTTGTGATGGTGAAAATATACTAGGCTGCGTTCACCTGGAAAATTCGGGTACCCATTCATATCTCGGAATGCTTTCCGTAGATGTTAATTACCAGGATAAAGGAATAGGCAAGCTTCTTATCAGCGAATGCGAAAGGTATACCAAAGAGAACTGGAAACTTGATAAAATAAAAATGAAGGTAATAAACCGGAGAATTGAACTTATGGAATACTATTATCGCCGGGGTTATCGATCAACCGGAGAGATAGAAGAGTTCATTCCGGGACCCGATACGTTCGGAGATCCGATGGAGAAGCTATATTTTGAAACACTATGTAAAGATCTATAGTTCTAACGAAAATTTGTCATCCTGCGCACAGTGGAGGATCTAAATGACATTCCGCAAAACAATTTTAAGGACTAAATGAATCAATTCCTGTAACCCGGATCGCCGGTTCAAGCTAAACCTAAACAGGGTTTCGGATTACATTTAATATCCTCAATTATCAGGTATTTTTATTTAATTGAATATAAACCTCAAAATTGGTATTATTGATAATTAATCTATTAAAAATTTAACATATTAAGCCCATGAAAAAGTTATTTTTCAGTATGATAGCCATAGCGGCAATTGCAATTTTTTCAGTATCAGGATGCAATAAAGGCAGCGGAGATGAAATTCTTATAGGAGAATATGGCTCATTAACAGGTCCAAACGCAACTTTCGGTATTTCTTCCACCAACGGTTTGAAACTTGCCGTTGAAGAGCTTAATAATGCCGGCGGCCTGCTTGGGAAAAAAGTTAAGTTAATTACTTATGATGACCAGGGTAAACCTTCTGAAGCACAGACAGTAGTACAGCGCTTAATAAAAAATGATAATGTTGTGGCAGTAATAGGTGAAGTTGCCTCATCAAACAGCAAAGCCGGCGCGCCTATTTGCCAGCAGAATAAAATTCCAATGATAACCCCTGCTTCTACAAATCCTGAAGTTACCGCAATTGGCGACTATATTTTCAGGGTTTGTTTTATTGATCCGTTCCAGGCAACTGTAGTAAGCAAATTTATATTAAATACTCTTAAGCTTAAAAAAGTAGCGCTGCTTAAAGACGTAAAGAACGCATACAGCACAGGACTTGCGGATTTCTTTGAAAAGGAATTTAAGAACATGGGCGGTGAAATTGTTGAAGTACAGTCATTTTCTGCCGGTGATAAGGATTTTAAGGCTCAGCTTACATCCATAAAAGCTAAAAACCCTGAAGCAATATTTATTCCTGCATATTACACTGATGTTAACTTAATTTCTATCCAGGCTCGTGAAATAGGCTTAACAGTTCCGCTTATCGGGAGTGACGGATGGGAATCAGAAAAGCTGACAGAAGGCAAAGCCAAAGACGCTCTTGAAGGATGTTATTTTTCTACACATGTTTCCACAGAAAATCCTGATCCAAAGATCCAGGAATTCATCAAAAAGTATAAAGCTAAATATAATGCAATGCCTGATGCTATGGCCTTCCTTGCATACGATGCAGGCTTGATACTGTTTGAAGCTATGAAAAAAGCCGGAACCACTGAACCTGAAAAAGTAAAAAATGAGCTGGCAAAGATAAAAGATTTTCTTGGTGTTACAGGTAAGATATCCATTAACGAACAGCGTAATGCTGTAAAACCTGCGGTAATACTGGAAATTAAAGGCGGCGAATTTAAGTTTAAGGAAACAGTTTCTCCATAACTGGCGAAATGGTGAGATAATGAAATAGAGAAATAGTAGAGCTTATATTTGCCATGATTTCTTTTTTAATCTTAAAAATATAGAAAGGTTATTGCAATGGGATTCAATGATGAATTGAGAGATAGAACGAAAAGATATGCTTTAAGGATAATAAAATTATTCCAATCACTTCCTAAGTCAGATGAAGCCAGAGTAATTGGAAAACAGTTGTTAAGATCGGGATGTTCTGTGGGAGCTAACTTTAGAGCTGCGACACGCGGGAGGTCTAGTGCCGAGTTTTATTCTAAATTATCTATAGTTGTAGAAGAAGCTGATGAATCAGCATTTTGGATGGAATTATTGATGGAATCCGAAATTGTCTCTGAAAAGAAATTACTTCCTTTGTACAATGAAACAATAGAATTAACAAAGATCATGGCTGTATCAAGAAAAACAGCAAAATCAAACAGAAAATGATTAGTCACTATTTCGATATTTCAATATTTCACTTTTTAAAATGACTGAATTCATACAGCAGGTTTTTAACGGGCTATCACTTGGGAGCATTTATGCTCTTATTGCGCTTGGATATACAATGATATACGGTATCCTGAGATTTATAAATTTTGCGCACGGTGATGTATTTATGATAGGAGCGTTTTCGGGGTATTACCTGGGAATTGTTTTCGCATTCGCATCAGTTTCAGGGGCTGCTTCTATCGGAATGGCTATACTTATCATGCTTGGCGCTATGATAATTACCGGTGCTCTTGGCTTTTCAGTAGAAAAGCTTGTTTATAAACCGCTCAGGAAATCACCAAAGCTTACTATTCTAATAACCGCTATTGGTGTTTCGCTTTTTCTTGAATACGGCGGTCAGCTTGTTTTCGGCGCAGATCCGAAATCATTCCCTTCACTTCTGGAAAATAAACCTCTGATAAATCTTTCCGGTGCAGTTATCGGCTCAAACCCGGTGGTTGTTCTTGTTACAGCAGGCTTGCTGATGGTTGGCTTAAGGCTTATTGTAATGAAAACCAAGATCGGAACAGCTATGCGGGCAGTTTCATATAATCCAACTGCTGCAAGCTTAATGGGAATTAATATTAATGCAGTTATCAGCTTCACGTTTATAATTGGTTCATCGCTTGCAGGCGCTGCCGGTATCCTGTATGGTTTAAATTATCCAAGTATAGATCCGCTTATGGGCATTCTGCCCGGATTAAAAGCATTTGTTGCGGCTGTACTTGGCGGAATTGGCAATATACCCGGCGCAGCGCTTGGCGGTATGATAATAGGACTGCTTGAAACATTCGTTACCGGTTACATTTCGCCTACTTACCGCGATGCAATTGCGTTTGGTATACTGATACTAATTCTGCTCTTTAAGCCAACAGGTATTTTAGGTAAAAAAGAAATTGAAAAAGTTTAAGTATTATTCATAGATCACCGGATGACCCCAAGTTGTCCGGTGATTAAGTTCAGAGTGAGATAATCACTCTTTTTTTATGAAAAATTGTGAAGACAGAAAAAATAATAAGGCAGGATGTGCTTGCCCGCATAAAAAAAATTCCGATTGTTGATACACTGGGCTTTGAGTTTTTTGAAATGGATAACGGTATCTGTGAAGCCATTGTAAAACATCAAAAACAGTACGATGGAATATACGAGTCATTTCACGGCGGTTTACTAATGACAGTAGCTGATTCCATCAGCGCGTTCGCGCTTCTTACACTTACCGGTGCAGATGCAAAGATCACAACGACAGATATGAATATACGCTTTCTGGCAGCATGCAGAACAGATGTGCGGGCAATTGCGAAAGTTATCAAACACGGCAGAACTCTTGCCCCTGTAGCTGTAGATCTGTATGACATTAATAATACCCATGTTGCTGTTGCACAGGTAAATTATATTATTCTGAATTTATGAGAAATTCATCCGATGAATTAGAGTCATCGGATGAATGAATTTCGTAAAATAAAAAGTTTAATCTTCCGTCTTAACTAATACCAACTACATTATTTTTCTTGAAAAAATCTCAATTTGCTGTATTTATCACAATAGTTCTAAGCGTTTATACGCTGGTCAATTATTACATTTACATTACCGGTTTACATGCCCTTCCTGAAAATTTCAGGTCAGTTTATTCTCTAATTTTTCTGTTTTTGTACCTGGCTTATATTATCGGCAGGTTTCTTGAAAGGAAATTCCTGAATTCAGTTTCTGCTTTTTTTGTGTGGATAGGTTCCTTCTGGCTGGGGGCAATGGTTTATTATCTGTTGTTTGTTCTAGCAGCAGATTTGCTGCGGTTACTAAATTTTATTTTCGGCATATTGCCAGCTTCTTTCATTTCACCGGAATACAATTTGTACTTTTTTATTGGGGTGAATACTGTTGTAATACTTATAGTAATATCGGGATATTTGAATGCAGCAAGTCCCTTAATAAAAAAACTAAATATAAAGATCAATAAAAAAGCCGGAGTACTTAAATCACTCAGGGTAGTTGCAGCTTCAGATATTCACCTTTGAACAATAATAAACAGGAAGCGGCTCAGAAAATATGTTGATATTATTAACTCACAATCACCTGATTTAATACTATTACCGGGAGATGTTGTTGATGAGGATATTGAATCTGTTATTAAACAAAATTGCGGTGAGGATCTGCGGGCATTGAGAGCGAAATACGGAATATTTGCTGTAACCGGTAATCATGAATATATTGGAGGTGTTGAGCCTTCAATAAAATATTTAACAGAGCACGGAATTACAGAATTGCGGGATAATACTGTTAAAATTGCTGATTCTTTTTACGTGGTTGGCAGGGAAGACCGTGCTTCCAAAGGATTTGCGGGAATAATCCGCAAGCCGCTGAACCAGCTTCTTGAAGGAGTTGACAGAACCTTGCCTGTAATATTAATGGACCACCAGCCTGTACGCCTTGAAGAAGCTGAAAAAAACGGTATAGATCTTCAGCTAAGCGGGCATACACACCACGGGCAGTTATGGCCTTTCAATTTTATCACTAAAAAGATTTACGAAGTAAGTATGGGATATAAACAAAAAGGAAGTACTCATTTCTACGTAAGCTGCGGCTTAGGCACATGGGGTCCGCCGATAAGGACCGGAAACAGACCGGAGATAGTTGTGATAAATCTGAGTTTTATCCCTTAAAATCTGAACCAGGGCCTCATTGAAAAAGGTGAAATTGGCCAGGGAACCATTAACAGCAGCAGGATCAGCGCAATAGTAAACCATATTGCCAGGGCTTTGAATTTTGCCAGGTCAGTATCCTTTTTCTTTGAAACTGCTGAGCCAATAGTTATAAAAACTATTGCAAGAAACATCACTATCGAATGTTCCATTCCGTAAAACCGCATTTCTTTAATTTTTACGGCTGCGCTGAAATTGCTCATGAAATATTGAACCATCGGGCTTAAAAAATATAATGCCAAACCCAAAAGAAGTTGTATATGAGCAGCTATTACTGTATACTTCCTTGTATTTGCATCAGCAGATGTAAATGTTTTATTGGCTGCTAAGCCTGTATATGCACGGTATAAAGTATAAATTACACCAATAACAATAAGCCAGCGGAATACTGAATGAAGCGATAGTAATGTAGTGTACATTTATGTAATGATAGTTTATATTTAATTTACACTGGGGTTTTCAGGGAAGCTTGCAAGAATTGCGAATTTTTTACCCATACCTTTTAGAGTTTCACGCCATAATTTATCCGGTTCATCAGAAAAAATATTTTCAATTGTTGTATCTGCCACTATCCATGAATTCAGTTTTAATTCATCTTCAATTTGTCCTTCGATCCAGCCGGAATATCCCAGGAAGAACCTGAAATCAGAAGCATCAACAGCATTTGATGTTATTAAGGCTTTGAGTATATCAAAGCTTCCTCCCCAATAAAGTCCGGGAGAGATTTCAATTGAGCCTTCAATTACATTTTCTCCCCTGTAAATGAACTGAAGGGTGTTTAATTGAACAGGTCCGCCATAATAAACAACTGAATCAAATACGGGGAAATCTTCAATGACTTCATGAATTCTGTAATCTGTGGGTTTATTCATCACAAATCCAACTGAACCATCATCTCCATGCTCAGTTAACAATATTATTGTCCTTTTGAAATTGGGGTCATTTAAAAAGGGTTCGGATATCAGTATTTTGCCTTTTTCAGGATTTATTGTCATTTCTCTGTTAATGTTTTACAATATAATATGAAATCTGTGAATATTAAATAACCGGATTTATTTGGTATAAATTCTGAAATTGAATGTATTGTAAATTATATCCACTTTTGTTATTGAAATTATGAGCCTGAAGTTCAAAACACAATAAAAAATAACAGATCATTTGCCTCAAAAATTAAATATTGATTTTCGCTCAGCAAACCCGGAAGATATACCAAAAATTACGGAAATGATCGGGAAATTATATGCGACTGAAAACACGGAATTTGTTGAAACCGATGTATCGAATGCACTTAAAGAATTAGTTAATAATGACAGATTCGGAGCTGTGTTCCTGATATATTATAATGATAATCTGGCAGGATATATATCAATAACAGCATTTTTTAGCATTGAGTTCAAAGGTGAAACAGCATTCATAGATGAACTATATATAGAAGAGGCTTTTCGCGGAAAGGGTATTGGAGCTAAGGCAGTTGATTTCGCTTTGAATTATGCAGCAGGCAAAGGATATAAAGCACTTAGGCTTGAAGTTGAACATTTAAATCAAACAGCTCAAAAACTCTACAGCAAAAAAGGATTTATTGCTCATAATAGAAATATTATGACAAAATGGCTTAACAGGTAATAAATATGGAAGAAATAAAAATTGTACCGTTATTGGAAAGTGACCTTGAAAAACTAATTTCATGGGCAGAAGATGAAAAAACAATGCTTGAGTGGTGCGGTCCGGTATTTGACTTTCCGTTAACTCTTGAGCAGCTAAAAGTATATTTTGCAGCAACCAAAGAACCTGAACCGAACAGGATGATCTTTAAAGCAGTTGACAGCAAAGGTAACATTGCGGGAATGTGTGAACTTGGGGCAATTTCAAGAAATAATGAAACAGCAAGCTTATGCAGGATCTTTACAGATAAAGCATTCCGCTCACAAGGCATAGCCAATAAGCTTATTTCATATACAATTCGTTTAGCTTTTAATGAAATTGGAATTACACGGCTCGAATTGAATGTATATTCATTTAATTTACCGGCGATAAAATGTTACGAAAAGCTTGGATTCAAAAAAGAAGGTTTAAAAAGAAAGTGTACAAAATATAATGATGAGTATTGGGATGGCTATTTATATTCACTATTAAGAGATGAGTGGAATAATTAATAGATGATTGGAAATCACCGCCCTCTTAATTTCGTTTAATTTCCTCAAGGAGCCTGTCAATAAGCGGAATTTGCGCTGCTTTTATCTTTTGTTTTGCCTCTTCGATCGTAAAGAAAGAAACTTTATCTACTTCCGGAAATTCCCTGTATTCACCGGAATTGGGCGGCCATTCCTCTTCAAAAAAATTACATTCATGAACGTAATTCGGCGGGAGATCGCTTTCAAAACCCCATGCAAACACTTCTTTGCCGCCTTTTTGCATTATTGAACCCAGGGGAATGAGATTTCCGACAGGATTAATTCCTGTTTCTTCTTTAAATTCACGCATCGCAGTAACTAGAATATCTTCTTCAATTTCAGGTTCGCCTTTTGGTATACTCCAGTGTCCTTCATCTTTTTTGTGGAAATACGGTCCGCCCGGATGTGCGAGAAATACTTCGGGTACCCCGTTTTTAATTCTGTACATTAGTAAACCTGCACTGATCCTTTTTTTACCCATATTACATTTTATATTGTTTAATTAAGCTTTCTATCATTATATCAAAACTGAATATTTCTGCCGCCCGTTTTTTGCCGTTAACCGCAAATTTCTTTCTTATCTCTTCGTTCGTGATCAGTTTCGCCAGGGCTTCAGCCTGGCTTTTTGAGTTCTTTGGTTCAAATAGAAGACCAGTTTCATTTTCAACTGTTATATCAAGTACTCCCGCAAATCCGCTGGCGGCTGTAGGGATCTCCAGCGCCATTGCTTCAAGCAAAACTCTTCCAAAAGATTCATCATGAGAAGGGAATGAAAGAATATCAAGTACCGACATTAATTTTTCCGGCTCAGGAGTGTACCCGGTAAATTTGATATTATCCAATCCAAGGCTCTCTGATAATTTTAGAATTCCTTCCTCATATTTTTCTTCTCCATAACTTGCATTACCTATTACCAGGAAATAAAGCATGCCCGGAAATTCTTTGTTTAGTATTCCTGCAGCTTCCAGAAATTCTTCATGGCCTTTTCCGGGGGTCATTCTGCCGGCAATACCTATTATAATTTTATCATTTGGTATGTTTAAAAATTTTTTCAGATGCATAGTATCATATTTTTTCCGGTCAAACCTCTGCAAATCAATTCCAACGGGCAACAACATAATTTTTTCGCTATTCAAAGGGGTGGTATTCAAGAGGCTCGTTTTTATGTAACTTGAAATTGCAAACACTTTGTTAATTCTTTTATATAGGTAACGGTGGAACATATCATTTTTTTTGATACCGCTTGCCATATGCTTCGTTAAAAAAAGTTTTGCCATGCTGCCTGAAAAATTTAATGCAGGAGTCAATACCCACAGGTCATGGGAATGGTGTGAATGTATTACGTTAATTTCTGAATTTTTTAAAATCTTTTTCAGTTCTATTATAGAAGAAGGTATCTGTTTGTTTTTACCAAAAACTGAAATAGTTGCAAAAGAGCTTTTTTGGGCTTCATCTTCAAGTTTTGAGCTTTTTGAACATAATATTTTAACATTTAACCCATTTTCTCTTAAATGTTTTGCTGTTTCAAGCGTTATCATTTCAAGACCACCCCAGGAATATGAGCCGCAAGACATTAAAATGTTAAAATTATTGTTATTTTTCAGCATATTGTTACAAATTTAACAGCAAATATGGAGAAGGTAAAGTATATTAAAATAAATCTTTTTAAGTAACGTTTAGGCGGTATTGAAGCTATACCGTATAAATGTTAACTTATTGCTCGAAATTTAAAATTTTATAAGGTTCATTATAACAAGTAGGGTAAAATAGCAGAAAGAGAGCAGATAATATAGGAACCAAATTTCAATGGTTCAAATAAATATACGTAATATTGAAAAATAAATATGTCGAAAAGAGGGTTTTCAATTGACAAACCTTAATGGTACCCCGCGTATAATGGTTGTTGAAGATGAAGGTATTATTGCCCAGGATATTAAGAATTGTCTTGAAGGTCTTGGGTATATAGTACCTGATGTTGTCTTTACAGGAAAAGAGGCGATCCTCAGAGCTGAGGAACTGCGCCCTGACCTTGTATTGATGGATATTGTTTTGAAGGGTGATATTGACGGAATTGAAACAGCCGCAGAAATAAGAAAAAAATATAATATCCCTATTGTTTATTTAACAGCATATGAAGATGACCGCACTTTAAAGCGCGCTAAAATGACAGAACCCTTAGGTTACATTTTAAAACCGTTTGAAGAAAGGTACCTGCGTTCAAGCATAGAAATGGCGCTTTATAAGCACCAAATGGAAACCAAGCTGAAAGAAAACGAACGCTGGCTGAGTGCAATATTAAAAAGTGTTGGTGATGCGGTTATTGTTACAGATGAATATGGTTTTATTAAATTCCTTAATCCGGTTGCTGAAATGCTAACCGGCTGGTCTTTAAATGAAGTTGCAGGAAAAAGAATATACGAACTGCTCATACTGCTGGATGAAGAAACCAGAGAACCTGTGCAAAATCCGATAGAAAGGGTATTGCAGGAAAACATTGTAATAGGCAGAAGTAACCATACTGTACTGATTGCAAGGGATGGCAGGGAAGTATCAATTGATCACAGCTCCTCTCCATTAAGGGATGATAAAGGCAGAATAACCGGCGCTGTCCTTATTATTCAGGATATTACCGAAAGAAAAGTTGCCGAAAATGCGCTTAAAGAAAGCGAAACAAAGTTCCGTAACCTGTTTGATTACGCGACGGATGCTATTTTTGTTCAATCACTCAACGGAAGGATAATTTCCGTAAATAACCAGGCAAGTAAGCTTCTTGGTTACACCAAAGAAGAGCTTTCAAAAATGAGATTTTCAGA
This sequence comes from Ignavibacteria bacterium, assembly GCA_017303675.1. Classification (NCBI taxonomy): domain Bacteria; kingdom Pseudomonadati; phylum Ignavibacteriota; class Ignavibacteria; species Ignavibacteria bacterium. The sequence goes on along the minus strand of JAFLBX010000001.1, from coordinate 201,037 downwards.
GCTTATAAATGAAAATATCATTGATAACACCTTTATGATCTATTCTTCATTGAAAGAAAAAGGGAATTACCAGTTTGAAACGCAGTATAAATGCAAAGACGGCGCATTTGTAGATGTTGAGATAAGTATGCGGCTTATCAGGCTGTTTGATGAAGAAGTTGTTCAGTTATTCGTAAGAGATATCAGAGAACGCAAGCTGGCTCAGGAAAAAATTGATATGCTTGCTATGGCTGTAAAAGGCATATCTGAATGTGTAAGTATTACGGATCTTGACGGCAAGATTATTTTTGTGAATGATGCTTTCGAAAGAGTTTATGGCTACACCAAAGATGAAGCACTTGGAAAACCGATAACATTTATAAGAAGTGTTCACAATCCGCCTGATATAAATAATGAAATAATAAAACAAACCGCAAATGGCGGGTGGCAGGGTGAATTAATAAACCGGACTAAAGATGGCAAAGAGTTCCCGGTTTATCTTTCTACTTCAATACTGAAAAACGATGCCGGTAAAACAGTTGCGCATATTGGTATTGCAAGTGATATAACTGAAAGAAAAAAAGCAGAAGAGGCCGTAAAGCAAAGTGAAAAAAGATTCCAGGACCTGTATGACAGCGCCCCGGATATGTATTTTTCAATATCTCCAACAGGTAAAGTGAAGTCAGTTAACAGGTTTGGCGCTGAATATCTTGGATATGAGATAGATGAACTTATTGGCAATGAAGTATGGAAAGTAGTTCACCCGGATGACAGGGACTTGGTTATTGACAGAATTAGTGAAATTTTTTCTAAAAAACTTGAAAGCGCAAAACTTGAGTTCAGAAAACTTCGCAAAGACGGAACTGTTATTTGGGTAAATGAAAGTACAAGGTTAATTTCAGATATTAACGGTATTCCGAAAGAATTGTTCATTATTTGCAGAGATATTACTCCTAACAAGGAATTTCAGATAGCTCTGCTTGAAAGTGAAAAGAAATACAGAAATCTTGCACAAAATGCACCTGTATCCGTTGCAAGATTTTCTATGACTACAAATGATTTTGAGTATGCCAACGATGAATTTGCGCGGCAAATGGGATGCTCGGTTGAAGAATACAGCCATCTTTCAAGGGCTGAAAAGACGAATATAATTTATGTTGAAGACAGAAAAAAAGTTCAGGATAATTATGACCTTTGGAAGAAAAACGGCTTTAAAGGAATGCTGCATTTTGATTACCGGATCTTCAACCTTAAAAAAGAGCTAATATGGCTTGATACATTTATTTATGCTGATTTTGATGATGCAGGCAGAGCTGTTATGATGAATGAAATATGTATTGATATAACTGAACGCAAAAAAGCTGAGCTCACAATACTTGAAAGTGAAAAGAAATATAAAAACCTTGCAGCTAACGCGCCTATTGCTGTAACAAGAATATCTGCCGATACTCTGAAATATGAATATGTCAATGATGAATTTACCCGTCAGACCGGGTATACAATGGAAGAGTATAATGCTCTTGGACCTGAACAGTTGAAAGCCATGGCATTTCCGGAAGACCATGAAAGAGTCAGAGAATTTTTCAATAACTGGAGAAATTCCGGATACAAAGATACACAGCATATTGATTACCGGACTTTTAACCGCCTGGGTGAATTAATTTGGGTAGATACATTCTTATTTGCAGATTTTGATGAAAATGGAAATGTTGTTTCCATAAACCAGATATGTATAGATATAACTGAGCAGAAAAAAGCCCAGGAAAAGATCATAGAAAATGAAAATAAATACAAAAACCTTGCGGCAAATGCGCCGGTTGCAGTAACAAGGGTATTACTGAATTCAGGGGCGTATGATTTTGTGAACAGTGAGTTTATCAGGCAGTCAGGTTACTCTATGGAAGAGTATAATAACCTTAGTGACAGCCAATTAGTAGAAATGATACATGCGGATGACAGGGAAAAAGTATTTAACTTTTATAAAGAATGGGCTGCTGATAAATACAGCGGCACGCAGCATATTGAATACAGGATAATAAACAGGAATAAATCGGTAATTTGGCTTGATACATATCTGTATGCGGAATTTGACCATTTTAATACTCCTGTTGCAATAAACCAGATCTGCATTGATATAACAGAACGTAAAAAAGCCGAAGTTGAACTTACTGAAAAAGATAAGAGATTTAAAGCTCTTATAGAAAATATTACAGATCTTATTTCTCTTGTTGACCAGGAAGGAAAAATAATCTACACAAGTCCTTCTGTCACAAAATTATTGGGATATGACCTGGAAGATTATATCGGCAGAAATATATATGAATTTATCAATGATGAAGACAGGCCAATCGCTGAAAAGCTTTTTAAAGAAACGTTATCTGAGGAAGGTAAAATTGTAAACAACGTTCAGTTCAGGTTAAAAAACAGCAGCGGACTTTCAGCTTGGCATGAAGCAACTGCTCATAATCTGATAAATGATCCTTCCATCGGTGCAATTGTTCTTAATTACAGGGATATCACTGAAAGAAAGAAAGCTGAGCAGGAAATACTGCTGCAAAAATCATATTTCCAGCAGCTGTTTGAAAACTCGCCGGAAGGTATTGTGGTTTTGGATAATCAAGACAGGATACTCAACGCTAATAAAGGGTTTGAGCGTATGTTCCAGTTCAGCGCTGATGAAATTAAAGGAAAAACCCTTAATGATATAATTGTGCCTGAAAGCATGCTTGAGCAGGCAACCCAAATGACATTATTTGTGCTTAAGGGAGAAATTATTCACAGGGAAACTGAAAGAAAGAGGAAAAACGGAAGTACAGTGGATGTATCAGTACTTGCATATCCTATTACTTTGGAAGAGAACCAAATTGGTGTTTACGGAATTTACAGCGATATTACTGAACGTAAAGAAACTGAAAAAGCGTTAAGGAACAGTGAAGAAAGATACAGGGCTTTTGTTAAACAAAGTACTGAAGGTATCTGGAGATTTGAGTTCCTTGAACCAATTTCCACAAAGCTGCCGATTGATGAACAGGTTAAAAATGTATTCAGATACGGATATCTTGCAGAATGTAATGATGTATTCGCAAAAATGTATGGTTATGAATCCGCAGCAGATATTGCCGGTGCAAGGATTGGAGAATTGTTGATCGAATCTGAGCCTAAAAATATTGATTATATAAGAAAAAGTATAATGGGCGGATATAAGATCGATAATATTGAATCAATCGAAATGGATAAAAACGGTAACAGAAAGATCTTAATGAACAATCTTGTTGGTATCGTTGAAAATGATGCATTGATCCGCATTTGGGGTTCACAGCGCGATATAACTGAATCCAAAAAAGCCCAGGAAGAACTTAGTAAAACCCAGTTCAGGCTTGCAACACTGCTTAAAAACCTGCAGGATGTTGTATTATATGAAACCGGCGGCGGTAAGGAGTTCATGTCTGAAAATGTGAGTGAAATGCTTGGCTACAGTGCAGATTTGTTCAGTGACAGGCAATTCTTTAAAACCATTACACATCCAGGAGACTGGCTTTCAATCGAGGAAAAGACCAAAGAATGGCATAAGGCCGGATCACCCGGTGTGCTTAACCTGGAATTCAGGGTAAGAAGGGCTGACGGCACATACATTTGGGTAGAAGATCATATGATTAAAGTGCGTAACAATGGCGACTCTCATATGGCTGGTGTATTGATAAATATTACTGAACATAAAACTACCGAAGGCAAGCTTAAACAGCTGGCAGAAAAACTTTCATCTTCAAATAAAGAACTGGAACAGTTCGCTTATGTAGCTTCACACGATCTGCAGGAACCATTAAGGATGGTTGCGAGCTATATACAGCTGCTTCAGAGAAGATATAAAGGCAACATCAGCGCAGAAGCAGATGAATTCATAAATTACGCTGTTGATGGCGTTGTCAGAATGAAAACTCTGATAAACGACCTTCTTGCTTATTCCAGGGTGAATACAAAAGAGGCTCCGCTGGAAGATGTTGACTGCAATAGAATAGTTGAACAAAACCTGAAAAATCTTGCAGCATCAATCGCTGAAACAGGGGCAACGGTTAATTATGAGAACCTGCCTACAGTAAGGGCAAACCAGATGCAGCTGAACCAGTTATTCCAGAACCTTATCAGCAATGCGATTAAATTCAGAAAACCGGATACTAAGCCGATAGTAAATATTTCTGCAAAACATGCCGGTGATGAATGGTTGTTTACTGTTTCTGATAACGGAATTGGAATTGATAAGGAGTTCAGTGATAAAATATTCATCATATTCCAGAGGCTGCATAACAGTTCTGAATATCCCGGAACAGGTATTGGGCTGGCAATTTGTAAAAAGATAATAGAAAAATTAGGCGGACATTTATGGGTAGAATCTGAACCCGGAAAAGGTTCAACTTTTACTTTTACTATTCCTGATAATGAATAACCGGTTTAATTTTATGAAACTCTCACCTTGTTGTTGATTTATTAATTTGGTATTTTTGAATATATAACGATAACATAATTTAATAATGGATTATATTCCTAAAAGTCTGCAGGTTTTGCTTGTAGAAGATAATGAAGGTGATGTGCGTCTTATAAAAGAGGCGTTCAGCGAAAGCAAGGTTGACAAGAACTTTTCTGTTGCCAGGGACGGTGAAGATGCATTGAATTATTTATATGCAAAGGGGAAATACGCAGACAGGATAAAACCTGATATAATCCTGCTGGATATTAACCTTCCCAAAAAGAACGGGTTTGAAGTTCTTGATACTATTAAAAAAGACCCTGAGCTTAAAAAGATCCCTGTAATAATGTTAAGCAGCTCAAGTTCAGAAGATCATATAACAAAATCTTATGATCTCAGTGCTAACTGTTATGTTACCAAGCCTGTTGATTTTGATGAATACACACAGGCAGTAAAAATTATCGAGGATTTTTGGTTCCAGATGGCAAAACTGCCCGGCTAAAAGTATAAAAAAAGCCCGTTCAGTTAAATGAACGGGCTTTTTTGTTAATGCCTGATTAATTAATCCATATACTTTTTGATCTCTGTTTCAAACTGTTCGTAGGTTTTGTTACCCATCAAAGTTTTAGAAAGAATTCCATCTTTATTGTATATTCCTGTAAAAGGTATTTCTCCCTGCCAGGATTTATCCACATAGTTCATAATTGTTTCGGGATTGCTGAAATTCCCAAAATAAGATGTAAAATCTACGCCTTGTTTTTTCAGGAATGGAAGCAGTTTGGAATCATATTCTGATTTATCATCCAGAGAAATGAATAACAGAACAAAATCTTTGCTTTTATAATCGTTGTACAGCTTAACAAGCTCGGGGAATTCCTTTACACAGGGCGGGCACCATGTTGCCCAGAAATTTACAAGCACAACTTTCCCTTTAGAATTATCAAGCAGCTCTTTATACTCATCAGTAGAAGTAATTGTCTTAACTTCCTGTGACTGTAATGTTAATGTGAAAAATAATAAAGCAATAATTCCCGCAATAGTTTTCATTTGGTTTTTATAATTTATTTTTCAACTCTTTTAATTCCGCAGCCAAAAGATTTTGTTTCTTTTACCGAAACATCTTTTCCTGCTGCAATTTCATCTGCTGCATTTTTAAGATCATGTGTTGTTTGTTCAGCAGCTGTCCTGTTATCGGAAATTCTTCCGTGATACAATATCACGTTTTCTTTGCTGAGAACAAAAGCTTCTGGAGTTCTTGTAGCCCCGAAAAGATCCGCAACTACGTTATTTTCATCCTTCAGCATCGGGAAAAAATAACTGTTCTTTTTGGTGTGCTCAATAACTGCATCTTTGCTTTCAGTATTGTTTGAGTTTATTACCCAAACTGTAAATCCTTTTTCATTGTAATCTTTTACATAATCATTGATCCTGTCGTTATAGGGCTGTACCCATGGGCACTCTGTTGACCAGAAGATGACAATTAATCCTTTATCAGAGGATTTGAGAGCATCATTGAGGCTGTAAGAATTTCCATCTATACTTGTGATATTAAAATTATCAATTTTATCCCCCGGACCTTTAGTTAAAGAAAGCAAATCAACAGTTAGTGCAAAAAACGCTAAAAATAAGCTTAAAATTAACTTTTTTGACATTTTATCTCCTGTATTTTTATTAAATTATTTATAAAGTTATTAATATTTATAAAGAAAAACAGCCTATTAAAGTTTCAATTTTTATATAGTACTAAAAATTTATACTGTATTATTTCAAATATTTCTTGTTAATTTTGAAAAATCACTTTAACGGGGGATAGCAATAATGAAAAAATCTACAGTATTGAATTTTAAAAGTTTTTTATCAGTTTTCCTTATTGTTTTTACCAGTTGTACAATCACATATTCACAGGTATGGGTTAATATGGGAACCGGAGCTTCGGGTTCTGTGAATGCCTTAATAAACTACAATTCTGAAATTGTTGCAGCCGGATTCTTTTCTACAGCAGGCGGGCAGCTTGTGAACAATATCGCAAGATGGAACGGAACAACATGGCTGCCACTGGGTTTAGGAACCAATGATACAATATTCGCACTGACAATTTACAACGGAATGCTTGTTGCAGGCGGTAAATTTACTACAGCAGGAGGTGTAAGCTGTAATAAAATTGCTGTGTGGAATGGTTCTTCGTGGAGCTCTACCGGTGGTTTGTTCAACGGCGATGTTTATGCTTTAGCAGTACAGGGAAGCTTCCTGGTTGCAGGCGGCAGCTTTACTTCTGTAAATTCTCTGAACACTCAAAGAATTGCCCGGTATAATGTAACGTGGCAAACAATGGGTTGGGGATTTGATGCCAATGTAAACGCTTTGGCATTTTACAACTCTTTGTTGTATGCAGGGGGTAATTTTAATGTAGCTGATTCTGTAGAGGCTAAAAAAGTAGCCAGGTGGAATGGCTCACGCTGGGCAACTTTAGGAGTTGGAATGGATGACGGAGGAGTTTATTGTTTCAGGGTTTATAACAGCTCATTATATGCCGGCGGGACATTCACTACTATCGGCGGTTCTGCTACTAACAGGATCGCAAGATGGAACGGAACCAGCTGGTCTAATGTTGGATTTGGATTCAGCAACGGAGTTTATGCTCTGCATTCATTAGGTTCAGCATTATTTGCCGGAGGTACTTTTGATTTTGCCGATCTTCAGCCGGCTTCAAGAATAGCTGTATATAATGGTACAAACTGGAGTCCGCTTGGTTCAGGTATTAATGGTCCAACTCCAAGGGTAAAAACTATAAACAGCTATCTTAACGATATTATTACCGGCGGAACATTCACTCAAGCCGGCGGAGTTTCAGTTAATAATATTGCTGCATGGAAGATCAATACTGGAATAAATCAGCTCGGAACAGTAATTCCTTCTGAATACTCATTAGAACAAAACTACCCTAATCCATTTAACCCGCTTACTAAATTCAAATTCAGTGTTCCCCAAAACGGATTTGTAAATGTTTCCATTTATAATTCCCGCGGAGCATTGGTTGAAACAATAATTAACGGTGAAATTTCAGCTGGTAACTACGAAGTAAACTTTGATGCTGCAAATTATTCGAGCGGAGTATATTTTTATAAGCTTATTTCATCAGATTTTTCAGAAACCAGGAAAATGGTGCTGATAAAATAACTTAATTGAATTTAAAGCCCGGCTATGCCGGGCTTTTTTTATTGGTTATATTACATTTAATCTGTTATTATTATATTAGAATATGCTGAAATACTGTTGTCTACTAATATTTGTATTATTGCTTGCTCTAAATGATATTTATTCACAGCATATTGTAAAGTTTGCTGCAATTGGTGACTATGGTAGATGGTACACCGCGGGTGAAGTGCTTGTTTCACAAATGATCCATGATATGAATCCCGATTTCATAATCACACTTGGTGATAATAATTATGAATACGGAGCTGATTCGACAATTGATTCAAATATTGGTCAGTTTTACCATGATTATATATTCCCTTATACGGGAAACTTCGGAACAGGAGCACCGTTCAATAAATTTTTTCCGGCAATGGGTAACCATGACTGGTTAACAGATTCTGCAAGGCCTTACATTAATTATTTTCAGCTTCCCGGTAATGAGAGATATTATGATTTTGTAAAAGGTAACATTCACTTCTTTGTAATAAACAGTGATATTAATGAACCTGATGGAATAACTTCAAGCTCACCGCAGGCCTTTTGGTTAATGAACAAACTAACGCAATCAGTTGCCAGGTTTAAAATTGTTTACTTTCACCATCCGACATATTCATCCGGGCAGCATGGTAATAACCTTGATATGCGGTGGCCGTTTAAACAATGGGGCGCAACTGTAGTATTTTGCGGACATGAACATAATTACGAAAGGCTTGTTGACAGCACAGGATTAACGTATTATGTTAACGGACTCGGCGGAAAAGACTGGCGGGAATTTGCAACTGTGGTACCAGAAAGCAGGTTCAGGTTCACAGGAAACTACGGGGCAATGTTCATTACATCTTATACAGATAGCCTTAACATAAAATTTATTGCATACCCAGATTCTTTAAAGGATGATACTACTATCATTCTGACCCCGATTGGAATTAACCCGCAAAATGAAATAACAAAGGATTTTATATTATATCAAAATTATCCTAACCCGTTTAATCCGGTAACAAATATTAATTTTAATATAACGAAAAACGGATTAACGACGGTTAAAATATTTGATGTTTCAGGAAGATTAGCAGAAACTTTATTAAATGATCATTTAAAACCGGGCAAATATGAAATACAGTGGGATGCCTCTACGTATGCCAGCGGAATTTATTATTATGAATTAACTGCAGTAAACGGTAAAATTTCAAAAAAAATGGTATTAATTAAGTAACTGTATCAAGGTATTGGATTAATATAATTTAGCATTATTGATTTAAAAATTTTCAGTTATATTCAGATATTCCACAAATAAATTTATCGCAAATGAAGAATGTTAACCGTTTTTCTACAAGAGCCGGTAATTTGATTTTGATATTATTTCTAATTACCTGCGGAGTTTTACTTCTCCAGGCGCATATACCCGGGCATAATTTTGATGATAATAATCCCAATATTGAGCAGCCTACAAGAGAATCATTTTCCCATTTCAGGCACAACCAAAACCCGACACCTAATATAGTAACGATCAGCGATTTTGATAATTTTGATGTTGGTATTGATAACTATGAGCAATACGGTTCTTCTAACCCGCTGAACCCGTTATGGTTTTTCTTTGGTGCCAATGCAAGTCCACAGAATTTCAGAGGTACTACCAACGGCGGCTTAAACTGGTATCTTTCAAACCCAACATATCCGGCAGGTACGTGCTGTGACCCATGGGCGGCGCATACCGGCAGCGGTGTTTTGATATATGCTTCAGGTGTTACAGGACAGTATATTTACCGCTCAACAAATAACGGCCAAACCTGGAGCGCACCGATACTTTCTGTAAGCGGCAATGACAGAAACCATGTTTCTGCTGAATATACAGGAACAGGACCGTATGCAAACTATGTGTATGCAGCAATGACACCGGGAAACTTCGGAAGAAGTACTGATGCAGGCTTAACATGGACTACAACATTTACACCAAGCAATTCACTTCCCGGCTGCTATATAGCAGTGGGACCAGATGGTTCAACCAACGGCGGATGTGTAATATATGTAACTAATACAGGTTCAGATGCCTCAGGTACAAGAGTATATAATTTTTACCGTTCCACTAACGGAGGTGCGAACTTTACATTAATGTCCAGCCAGTCAGGCTGGTCTGGATTTGTAGGAACATATGCCGGCGGCAGAAATACAATTAACAATGCTAGAACTGCTCCGCATCCAAAAATTGCGATGGATAACAGCAACGGTCCTTACAGAGGAAGATTATATTTTATTAATGCCTCAAATGATCCGCCGGGTTCTGGCAATAAACCTGATATCTGGCTGCGTTATTCAACAGACCAGGGCTTAACATGGAGCGCAAGGGTAAGAGTAAATGATAATGCTAATCCTACAGCAAGTGATCAGTGGTTCCCGGAAATTTGGTGCGAAAGAACAACCGGTAAATTATATATACACTGGTATGATGACCGTGCAAATCCAACAAATTTTACAACTGATATTTACGCTACATATACAACAGATGGCGGACAAACTTTTGCAGCAAACCAGAGATTAACCAACCAGTCATTTATATTTCCAAATCCGCCTTGTTCACCCGGATGTTACAGGGGTGATTATACAACAATGATGGCAAATAATCCCAAAGTAGCTTTCAGTGTATGGGGTGATCACAGGAACGGAACAGCTTTGAACATGGGTTCATACTTTCCTGATTTTGCAATGAGAGTTCAGCCAAATGCTTTTGGAATGAACGGTATAAATGACAGTGCATTTGTATATACCGGAGTACCAGCTGTAAAGCTTTACAGCGATACAGTATTATTTTCTGCTACTGTTACAAATCCCCCGGGAACAGGTACTATTACACTGGACTTTCTGAATAAAACCACAAATACACTTCAGAACCGTTTAACAACCTTCCCTGATTCATTAAGGCTCAGGATCAAATCTTCCGGCGGAGTTCCAAGCGGAAATTATAATATAAGAGTACTGGGTAACGGACCGAACGGAACACCTGTTCATGAAAGATTTATCAATATCAATATGGGATTTGTTGGAATTTCAAATAATACCAATGAGATACCTGATAAATATTCATTGCTCCAAAATTATCCAAATCCGTTCAATCCTTCTACAAATATCAGCTTCAGGCTTCCTGAAGGCGGGAATGTAGTTTTAGCAGTTTATGATATTAACGGCAAGCTTGTTGATGAAATTATAAATAAAAACCTGGCAGCCGGAAACCATAATATTGAATGGAATGCCGCAAATTATACCAGCGGAATTTATTTCTACAGAATTACATCAGGTAATTTTACAGATGTGAAAAAAATGATATTGGTGAAGTAAATTACTGTAAATTTGGATAATCTTTTTAAAGCCTGTATTTATACAGGCTTTTTTATATACTAATATTATTATAGAAATATTCCAAAAACATTGATATTATTGAATATCTAAACTTCTTTAACATGAAAACTCTGATAATAGTTTTTTCAGCATTATTTTTCCTTACCTCTGCATTATTTTCACAAAACTGGAGCACAACCGGCGGCAATTTACAGCGAAACGGTTTGAGCGAAATTACCGGACCCTCAGGTGTAACAAGTCCGCTATGGACTGTTAACAGCATCAATTCAACCGCATGGGGAAATTCAATTTATACTTACGGTGATAAGTTCGTTACATCACGAATAGTGCTTTCACCCTATACAGGTAAAATTGAATTAAGGAATATCAATTCAGGAGCATTGATATGGGAAAAGATGATAAATTCATCTTCGCGTATGTATGCGGTTGGATTCACCGAAGATGCAGTTTATGCCCATGATTATAATACAGGGATCCTTTATGCGCTCAATATTTCAGATGGATCAGTAAAATGGTCAATAACGTCCGATATGTTCCCGGGTAATACTGGCCTGCTTTTTGCATGTGACGGTGACCCGATAGATAAGGGAAGAAGGATTAATAAAAATACAGGTACGGTAAAATGGTCGAATAATTACATCATCCCCGTATCACCTGACGGCGGTTACTGTATTTACGGAAATACTTATTATCACTGGACCGGTTCAATTGTCACACCTAAGAAGCTAATAGCTATTGATGTGAACACAGGCAGTACACGTTATACTAGCGCAGATCTGCCGGGTGATGGTGACCAGGAAAATGATCTATGTATTGGACCAAACGGCACAATTTATATTTGCCGTGACGGAGGAGCATTATATGCTTTTCAGGATAATGGTACTTCATTCGTTCAGCTTTGGAGCCGTACTCCCGGATATGTTGTAAAAGGTGTTGGCAAAGATGGCTCAATATATGCATCAAGTATTAACGATCCTTCTCAGTTTGCAAACAGCAATATTTACAGGCTTGATCCTGCTAACGGGAACATACTTGATTCCGCTCAGGTGCGTACCCCGCTTGCATATATGTCCTGCGGTGCTGATTCAACAATTATTGTATGCACCGGTGAAACAGGCAACGGCAGATATGTTGCATTCACACCGAACCTCCAAACCGTTAAATGGACACTTAATGTGCCTTACAATTATTACAGCGGCTCTAATCTGGGACAAAACGGAATATTTATCGCTGCCGGCAGCGGTGCGGAAATTAAAGCCTATAAAACAAATTACAGCATAAAACCTGTTGCGGATTTTAAAGCCGATAAGAATTATTTTCTCACCATTGATACCGTATCGTTTTTCGATCAATCCTCGTTTAATCCAACCAGCTGGTTATGGCTTATGCCCGGTTCTAATACTCCTGTTTCCACAAGCCAGAATCCTGCCAATGTTCGCTATACACTGCAAGGCACTTATCCGGTTACGTTAATCGCTTCAAATTCATTTGGGACAGATACTCTGGTGAGGACATGTTACATTACTGTTATTCCATGGATGAGTGTTCAGCAAACAGGAAATGGGGTACCCTCAGAATTTTCACTTAGCCAGAATTATCCTAACCCATTTAACCCTGTAACTAACTTCGGATTTCAGATAGCAGAACCTGGAAATGTAAGCTTAACCATTTATGATATTTCAGGAAAAAAAGTAGAAACACTTATTGATAAAGAAATACAGCCCGGTTACTATGAAGCCCGTTGGGATGCTTCTGCATTTTCAAGCGGAGTATATTTTTACACTTTAACTTCAGGCAGTTATAAAGAAACCAAAAAGATGCTGCTGATAAAGTGACGGCAGTCACTTTATGGCTGTCCCGCAGCGCGGGATTAAATAAATAAATCACATGAAAAAAATAATATTAATTTTATTAATTCCCTTCATTTCATATTCGCAGGGCTGGTTTATACAAACAACTTTCAGTCCGGCTCAATCTCTGCAAACAGTCAGGTTTTATGACCAGAACACCGGTTATACTACAGCTCCGCTGTATAACGGATCAACATTCAATATACATAAAACAACAAATGCAGGACAAAACTGGATTGATCAAAGTTCAGGATACACTTCAATGCGGTTTATGGCAATTTGGCTGCGCCATCCTGATACTGTATATATGAGCGGCAATGACGGCTTAATTATTAAAACAGTCAATGGCGGGAACAACTGGATCACGGTGAATTCTGAACCTACACTGCAGCTGTGGGGCTTATATTTTGTGAACTCTTTAACAGGTTTTACATCCGGCTCAACAGGAAGGATAATGAAGACCACAAATGCAGGAATTAACTGGTTTACACTTGCATCGCCGACACAAACTTCGCTTAATTCAATTCATTTCATAAATGAAAATACAGGATTTATTTCAGGGTATTCAATTGCACTGAAAACAACAAACCAGGGAGCAAACTGGGTAAATATGAACGCTCCTTCAATTAGCGGATTTGAAAATTTCAGGGAGATCTATTTCTTCAATGAGAACCTGGGGCTGTATGTTTCTGATGCAGGAAGAATTGTAAAAACTACTAACAGCGGAGCAAACTGGACATTGGTAAACTCAGGCACTACCCAGTCACTTTTTGGTGTATATTTCATAGATGCTGTGACAGGCTATGCCTGCGGTAATAACGGAGCTATTGTTCGCACTACTGATGGAGGCGATAACTGGACCCCGCAAACATCACCGTTAAATGAAATTCTGACTGATGTATGGTTTACATCTGCAACTACGGGATATATTTCCAACTGGTCAGGTAAGATACTCAAAACAACTAATGGCGGTATTACTTTTATTGAACCGCTCAGCAATGAAATACCTGAAGCTTTTTCACTAGAGCAGAATTATCCCAATCCGTTCAACCCTGTAACCAAATTCAAATTCAGCATTCCTGTTGCAGGAAGTGTATCACTTAAAATTTATGATATTTCAGGAAGGGAAGTTGCTGAAATTCTGAATAAACCTATGCAGCCGGGAACATATGAAGCTGACTGGGATGCATCAGCATTTTCCAGCGGTGTTTATTTTTATTCTATCCAGGCAGGTGATTTTAACTCTACAAAGAAAATGGTACTTGTAAAGTAAAATTTTCACTAATAATAATTTTTGCATAAGGCGTTCAAAATGAACGCCTTTTTTATTAAACCAATTTTGCCTTCAGTTGTCAAATTCATAATTAAATATTATGGAGGCAGATCATGAAAATTTTATTTTTTACAGTTTTTACAATAATACTGTTTTCAGGCTCACATTTTCACGGTATCAAGTCTCAGACACATCCTCCTGTGTATATGACACTGGTCTCACATAATGAAGATAATACTAACTGGACAACTTACAGCTATTATAAACCAAAACGTGATCTGCTAGTTCAGCTTGCAAACACTGTGCAGAGCAAGGGTGCTGCATGGAGCTTTCAGTCTGACTGGAAATTCCTGCTTGGCGTAGCAATGTTCGATACCGGTTCCGTAGTTTTAAATACAAACGGGAAAAATCTTATCAAATGGATGGTTGAAGATAAAGGAGTATTCTGCGACCCGCATTCCCACGAAGCTAACGGTTACAACTATGCTGATGTTGCTTACCTGCATCAGCAGCTTGGAATAACGCCGACAAAGGTGGTAGGTGGTTTTTTATATGATACAGTGATAAATGGAAATAACTGGGAAGATCTTGATGACGGGCAATACGGCAGGATGTATCCTTTTTATTTCTGGCAGCCTGATATTTTATGGGGCGGGGGTACACCGCTTCATGTTAACGATCCATACCCGCTTGGAGCCTGGAAGCCCAAAAGTATGAATGAATACTATGTACATGATTCAACCAGGCATCTTGTTCTGCTTGCTCATGGCTGCGAAAATCATATAGAAGATACTTCCAATATTTATTATAATACAGAAACTGTACGAAATATTGTCCGCCAGATCGATAACGGAAGGCTTTCTGATTCCGGGTTTTATCCTGCATTTTCAATTTTTAATGTCGGAGACCTGAATGCATCAAGGGTCATTAAAATTTCCCAGTTCATTGATTCAGTAAATGCTTTAACTGCAGGCGGAAGGGTACAGTGGAAATCATTAACTCAGATCTATAATATCTGGAATACAACCTACAATAAAAAACCATATTATGTAATGTGTGAAGATATTCCGCTTTCTGTTTCACTTATAAGTAATGAGGTACCAAACGGATATGTACTTGAGCAGAATTATCCTAACCCTTTTAATCCAAACACTGTAATAAATTTCAGTATTCCAGAAAAGAGCTTTGTTGAGCTGAAAATTTACGATCTGAAAGGAAGCCTGGCAGAAGTACTTACATCAAAAGAACTTTCCCTGGGAAGTTATTCTGCATATTGGAATGCTGAAAATTTCAGCAGCGGGATTTACTTTTATTCTATAATTACAAAAGATTTCACACAAACTAAAAAAATGATTCTTTTGAAATGATTGTAGAAATATCTTAATCCCAGCCACTTTATTGTATTATAAGGTGGCTTTTCTTTTGAAAAACCTTTAAAAGTTGCAATTTTACCTAACATTAGCAAAAAATTTATATACCCTGATTTCGTTATTTAAATCATTATATAAGTTAGCTAATTTAGTTAAAAGGGGGTCGATATGACTAGATTTATAATAATTTTGATACAATTTTTATTTACCTTTACATTAATTTCACAATCATGGCAGCCTGCTGGTGTTGTTACAAATCCAGGTAGCAGTCCGAGTATATGCGTATCCGGAATAAACTCAGTCTGGATAGCCGGAGGCTCCAGTAACGCACCTAAGGTATTCAGAACGACTAATGGCGGTGTAAGCTGGTTAACAGTATCAACCGGAAGTATAGCAAACGATCTTTATTGTGTATATACTTTAAATGATAATCTTGCATTTGTTGGCGAAGGTGAAGTAAACGGAAATGCTTCGTTGTACAAAACAACGAATGCCGGTGTGAACTGGCAGCCGATCCTGACAACATCAGGAAACGGAGGACATTTTACCGGGCTTGCTTTTACAAAACTCAATGGAAATATTTTCGGACTGGCTATTGCTGAGAAGGTTTACAGAACATCAAACTCAGGTGCAAACTGGGTTGAGCTAAGCGCCGGTGTAACGGGTGTTTCAAATGCGAAAAACTCCTTAATGATTGTTGATAATGATTTTTACGGATTTGGACTGAATAACGGTGCTGCTAGAGTAAGGCTTACTACAAATAACTCCAGCTCGTGGAATACGCAGCAGTTAAGCGTATCCGGAAATTACACATCTGCTATAGCTTTCCATTCCAACAAGTTATACGGGGTTGCTGCAACAGCTACCTCCTTGCCGAATATATCAAGAACTACTGACGGCGGGGTAACATGGATGAACGTTAACATTGGCAGCGGAGTTACCGGAACATGTTATTTTGTCTGGGTTCCCGCAACTCCTGTTGTATATATACTGGGTTCAAACGGCGGAATTAAAAGAAGCACTGATAACGGCATAAGCTGGGTCACAACACCAACACCCGGAGTTACAAATTTAACACATTTTGATTTTATGCACTCCGGAATGGTAATATATGGTTATGCGGTTTCATCTAACGGAAATATAATCAAACTTGCAGATACACTGAATATTCTAACCGGAATAAATTCCAATAATAATTTTCCGAATGAATATTCGCTTTCGCAGAACTATCCGAACCCGTTCAATCCATCAACAAATATTTCATTTTCAGTTCCGCAAAGTTCATCTGTAAAAATATCGGTATTTGATTTATTAGGCAGAGAACTATCAACTCCTGTAAATGAATTCAAACAGGCAGGCAATTATGAGATCACATTTGATGCGGGCAGACTTGGTTCAGGGGTTTATTATTACAGAATGACAGCAGGGTATTTTACAGAAACCAAAAAAATGATAGTTTTAAAATAAACTTAAATTATAATATTTTTTATAAAGCGGCTGAATATTTCAGCCGCTTTTTTTATGCTGCGCGGTAAGCGCTCAACATTACAGAACCTAAGATCCATATAGAAATAAGTATGCCGTATGAAACGGTCATGAAACCTGCAACAAGAAAAGCTCCCCAAAAGGATTTATGATAGACCCGTTTAACCGAAAAGAATAAATATATACCCGGAACAAAATATAGGAAAAAGAATAACAGTTCATCAACAAAACGTTCTAAATATCCGCCTGCAAGCAGACACCATAGCACAAAAGTGAAAAAATGAAGGGTAAACACTAAATGCTCGCTGTAATAATATTTTCTTGTAAAATATAACAGCTTAAGCAGAAGTGAAAATATAAGCATTGTTAACAGTAAATATAAAGTAATATTATCGTTGAACTGATCGTTAAAATTATCTTTAAAAACTTCAGGAGTACTGCTGCTGTTTTTCTGCTGTTCAATTACAAATGATACAAAATAATCATCTTCTTCAGATTCAGATATCATTGATTTGTAATGATCAGGATCACTTTGTATCATAATAAAGAAGAGTACTAAACTGGTAAAGAGAAACATTTTAAGCGGAGAAATATAACTATTGATCTTTCCGGAGATATATTCATAGGTTAAGAATCCGGGCTTCGTGAATAAATATTTCACCGAACGGAATATCCTGGAATCCCAGACAAACAATTCTTCGAGAAAATGAATAATTATGTAAAAAATTGAGCGATTAAAAGCCAGCGAACTATCCTGGCCGCAATTAGAGCAAAATTTGCCAGATAATTCAGCTCCGCAGTTTTGGCAGATATGCCCGGTTTTGTCTATTGTTTCCTGCATTTAAAGCAAGATAATGAGATATTTGAAATTATAACATATAATTTACTGAAAATAATAATTTTGGATTATGGTATTGAAAACACACCATTATTTTGTTAAGTTTTAGTAATATATTTCACCTTGTTATGAAAAAAATAGTTTACACCTTTCTCTTTTTATCTATCTCCACATTAAATATATATGCCCAGCAGGGCTGGTTCTGGCAAAATCCGCTGCCGCAGGGGAATTATCTTTCAGGTATAATATTTACTGAAAATAATACAAGTTATTTGATTGGTGCAAACGGAACATTAATTAAATCTACAAACAATGGAATCAGTTATTTCTTAATGGAAAATAATATAACTGAAAATTTTGAATCATTTCATTTTGTGAATCAAAATACAGGGTTCATAGGTACCGATAATGGAATTATCTATAAAACAACCAATGGTGGTAACAATTTTAATGGTACTTATCTCGGTTTTCCCGACAAGATAATTTCAATTAAATTTAGCGGTAATCAAAATGGTTTTGCATTGATGAAATTTGAATCATTTAAAACAAGGATATTTAAAACATCTGATTCAGGGAGTAATTGGTCATTATGTTTTGATGTACCGGATTCAATAATTATATTTAGTATTTCAATAGCTTCAATTAATGATATTTATGCGGCAGGCGAGAACATTAATGACAGATCAAGATTATTCAGATCAACAAATGCAGGTAGCAATTGGGAACTTGTTCAGACATCTGCTACTGGCAGTTTAGTGGGCGTTCATTTTATAAATCAACAAACAGGCTTCATAAGTCAGTTAAGGTTTGGGCGTAAATTATACCGAACAACAAATGGAGGTATTAACTGGGACTCTGTAGGTAACTTTGCTCCAAATAATTTTCAGTTTTTAGATAACCTGACAGGATTTTCTTTTGGTAACGGCTACTCAAACAGTGATGTTTATAGAACAAGTAACGCAGGTTCAAACTGGATCTCAACAGGATATGTGACTTCAGGTACTCAAAATTTATATTTCAAAAGTATCTTAAATTGGTCCCAAATTTGGACTAGTGTAATTTCTACAACGAGTAATGCAGGTACAAACTGGAATGAAATTAGCAGCGGTTTTACCGATTACCTTGATGATATCGTTTTCGTAAATCCGAGTACCGGTTTTATTGCTTCAAGCGGAGGAAAGATTTATAGAACTACTAATTCAGGAAACAACTGGATAGGATTTACTGCTGATAATAATGGAATTAACTGTGTTGATTTTATAAATGAAAATACAGGGTTTGCAGGCGCGAATTGGTCGCATATAGCAAAAACAACTAATAGCGGCATTAACTGGCAGGTTTTTGTTATTGATTCACTCTTAGGGTCGGCAGTTCATGGAATATCATTCCCGTCAATTGATACAGGTTACGCAGTATCCAAAAACGGGCATAATTTAAAAACTGTTAACGGCGGATTAACCTGGCAAGTTAACAAACTTCCACTCACCTTATATTTTGAAGATGTTCAGTTTCTGAATAATAATACAGGATATTGCGCAGGTCGTGAAGACAGGGGCGTAATAAGGAAAACTGTTAATGGAGGTTTAAACTGGATTACATATTATTTTGATTCGGTTTTTTATTTTACCGATCTTCATTTTGTTAATACTGAACTGGGCTTTGCAGTTGGCAACAAAGTCTATAATATAGGATTCATAGTAAGAACTACCAATGGAGGTATAACCTGGGATTATACATACCTGCCGGGTACTTATCTGCTTTCCAGTGTTTATTTTGTAAATGAAAATGTTGGCTACGCCGGTGCAGAGGGGGTTTCTTATAAAACCACAAATGGAGGAAATGACTGGTTCAGAATCAGAACTAAATCTCCTGATCTGCATGGTATTTACTTCATAAATGAAAATACCGGGTATGCCGTAGGTTCAAACGGAACAATCATCAAAACCACAAATGGCGGCGGTGAGCCAATCGGTATTGAACCGATTAGCAATACTCTACCTAATGAATTCAGATTATACCAAAATTATCCAAACCCATTCAATCCGGTTACTAAGATAAAATTTACAATTCCTTTTAGTTCTAAGTCAGATGACGTGAATATTCAAATCTACGATGTTACAGGAAGGGAAGTCAGACAATATCCGTTGGGTAATCTGAAAGCCGGTATATATAGTATAGATTTTGACGGAACAGGTTTTGCGAGCGGTGTATATTTTTGCCGGCTTATATCAGGTAAATTTAAGTTTACAAATAAGATGGTTCTTATAAAATAATGTGTGTTTGTTGTATTTTTCTGCAGGTTATTATACCCAACTTATCCCTTTTTTAAAAGTGATAAAATCTATATAATTGTGCTTATCCACCCGATAATATTGGCTTTTTAAGCCTTTTTTTTCAAGGAGCCAGCTAACAAAAAACAGGGAATTTTACGTCTTTTTTATATGAATTAAGTTCAAAATTTATAATTTATGTCAATAAAAGTAAACAATTTAACGAAATACTATGGTGACTATCTTGCCGTTGATGATATTTCGTTCGAAGCAAAAAAAGGAGAGATCCTTGGATTTTTAGGGCCAAACGGCGCCGGAAAATCCACTACCATGAAGATAATTACAACTTATCTTCCGCCAACATCAGGCACAGTAGTAGTTGATGGTTTTGATGTTGAAGATAAATCTCTTGAAGTAAGGAAAAAGCTTGGCTATCTGCCTGAGCTCAATCCGCTATACTATGATATGAACCCGGTTGATTACCTGGATTTTGTTGCGAAGCTCGATGGTATTCCCGCAGCTGATATCAAAAAAAGACGCGAAGAGATGATTAAGGTTTGCGGACTTGATTCAGTAAGACATAAAGATATCGGAACTTTATCCAAAGGGTTCAAGCAGCGTGTAGGGCTTGCCCAGGCTATGATCAATAATCCTGATGTCCTGATACTTGATGAGCCGACTTCAGGGCTTGATCCGAACCAGATCATCGAGATAAGGAACCTGATAAAAAAGCTTGGCAGGGAAAAAACTGTAGTTCTTTCAACCCACATCCTTTCAGAAGTAACAGCAACATGTAACAGGGTAATTATCATTAATAAGGGAAAGATCGTTGCTGACGGTACACCTGAAGAGCTGCAGGCAAAATCAAAAGGTCAAAGCGTAGTAACTCTTGAAGTTAAGAACAACTGTGATAAATCTGCACTTAGCGGCGCTTTAAAAGAGATCAGGAATGTTAACAAAGTTGAATTCGTAAAAGATACCGGCGATTCATTTGTTTTCAATATTTTTGGTGATAAAGGCGCTGATCTCAGGGAAGTAATTTCAAACAAAGTAATGCAGCAAAAGGCAACGGTGCTTTCAATGCAGACAAAACAATCATCATTAGAAGATATATTCAGGGAGTTAACAAAGTAATACTATGAATACACAGAATATAAAAACAATTTTTACAAAAGAGCTTAAATCATACTTTAATTCCCCGGTAGCTTATATTGTTATGATAGTGTTTATGGCAATATCCGGATTCCTGTTCACAATGAGCTTCTTCCAGATAAATATAGCTTCAATGAGGGAATTTTTCGGCAGCTTCTTTATCCAGCTTGTGCTCTTTGTTGTGTTTATTCCGGCTATCACAATGCGCAGCTTTTCTGAAGAAAAGAAACAGGGAACCCTTGAGCTGCTGCTTACCAAGCCAGTCACTGATATTGAGCTTATTCTCGGCAAATATCTCTCAGCGCTCACACTGATAGTTATAACGCTTTCACCTACAGTTTTATATTTCATTATCATTAAAATGATCGGACCCATTCCTTTCTGGCCGTTCTTAACAAGCCTGTTAGGCTACATATTGATGAGCGCGTTCTTTATCGGTATAGGTGTATTTGTTTCATCACTCACCGAAAACCAGATCATTGCATTTATTGTAAGCGTGCTTATCTGTTTATTCTTTTTCCTTTTCGGAAAGCTGCTTATAGTTTTCCCGACATCAGTAGTTTCCTTTTTTGAATATTTAACTACCGACTATCATTTAAGCAATATATCCAGGGGAGTTATCGATTCACGAGTGCTTATTTATTACTTCTCTATGATATTTTTCACGATCTTCTTAACAAAGGTTTCACTTGAAAGCAGAAAGTGGTAAACCGGTAATTATATTAATTTAATAACAAGTATCTTTAATATACAAATATGGCTGAAGAATTAGAAAATAAAGACGAATTAAAAGAAGAGGAAGTTACCGAAGAATCATCCGAAGAGATTGAACAGGATGAACGGTTAACCGGCAGAAAAAAGAAGACCGAATCAAAACGCCGCCAGGCAATATTAAGCGTTTTACTGGTAGCAGGTATTCTTGTAGTGCTGAATGTAATAGCAGTACAGGTATTTTTCCGCTGGGATCTGACTCCGAATAAAATTTATACGCTTTCTGATGCAAGTAAATCAATTGTATCTAAGCTTGATGATAAGCTTGTTGTAAAAGCTTACTTCACGGATAATTTACCTGCTCCGTATAACAATAACCGCAGGTACCTGCAGGAATTGCTGGATGATTACCGCAATGCCGCCAACGGAAAAATTACATACGAGATCATCAGTCCAAGTGACCAGGATGAGCTGGAAAAAGAAGCTCAGAAATACGGTATTCAGCCGGTACAGGTGCAGACCGTGAAAAATGACAGGGCAGAAGCGCTAAAAGCTTATATGGGTGTTGTTTTACTATATGGCGGAAAGCAGGAAGCTATTCCCTTCATTGGCAGCACAGATAACCTTGAGTATGAAATAACAGGCGTTATTAACAGGCTGACACAACCTGAGCTTAAAAAGATCGGTATTCTATCAGGTGATGGTATGCCAGGTGTAGAAAAGATAAGCAAGGTTAATCAATATTTATCCAAATTCTATAATGTTACAAATGTAGATGCTTCCAAAAATAATCCTATACCTGCTGATATAAAGACATTGGTAGTGTTTTCACCGAAAGCTCCTCAGCAGCAGCAAATGATGGGTCAGCAGCAGGCTCCTCCTCCGGTCATTCCTGAAAATATCAAGTTTGCTATAGATCAGTATATTATGAATGGCGGCAAAGTAATGTTCATGATGAGCCGTGTTAATGTTGCATCACAACAGCAGTTCCAGATCGCTCAAGTTGTTCAGACCGGTCTTGAAGATATGCTTGATAATTATGGCGTAAAACTGAACAATACAATTATCACTGATAAAGAATGCGCATTTGTCCAGGTTCCTGTTCAGCAGGGCCCAATTCAGATGTATACACAAATACCATTCCCGTATTATCCGAAAATCGTGAACATAAACCGTGATATTCCTTCTTTCGCAAATATAGGTCAGGTATTTTTAGGATTTACAAGTGATATTGATATTAATGCAGCTGGAAGTAAAGGTATAAAAGCTCTTCCACTGTTAACTACATCTCCAAAAACCGGTGTTTCAAATGAATTTGCTATTGTTCAGGCTTCAGGGCAAATGCTGCCTGATACAATGTTCAAAGCAAAAGATCTGAATGTTGGAGCAATATATGAAGGTGTATTTAAAAGCTTTTATAACGGAAAGCCGATCCCGGCAGATACTGCTGCAGGTTCAAATGCGCCTCAAACGAGTGTAAAACCCGAAAGCCCGGCATCAAAAATTATAGTTCTTGGCAACGGCGATTTTCCCCAGGATGATTTCCGCGGACCTGATGAAAGCCTTCTTTTCTTTGCAAATATGATAGACTATATGAGTGATGATGCAGGACTTTCTGCTATCAGAATGAAAGATTCAAATCCCAAACCGCTTGATTCCATTGAAGACAGTACGAAAACCATTGTAAAATACGGAATGCTTGCCGGACCGCCGGTACTTGTTCTGTTATACGGTTTGTTTAAATGGAGAAGAAAAAAAGCAGCTAAAAACTGATAGAAATTATTAACCAAAGAAATCAATAGAAAAGATATAATTACAGCAGTATATGAATAAAACAATTAAAATATTACTTGCAGTTTTCGCGGTACTTATTGCATTATATTTCCTGTTCTTCAGAACCGGCGAAAAAGTATCAACTGAAAAAATCGATGCGAAGCTGTTTGTAGCAGATTCATCCAAAATTGATAAAATTGAAATTGTAAAAACAGGTGAGACTGTGGTACTGGAAAAAATTAACAACCAGTGGCAGCTGACTAAGCCAATAAACTATCCTGCTGATACTACAAATGTATATTTGCTTTTAAAAGATCTGAAAAATTTTACAATTGAAAGTATTGCCTCGGAAAATCCGGCTAAATTCAACAGCTATCTGGATTCAGTGAATAATTCCCTGATCTCAACATACCAGGAAGGAAAGCTGCTGGGTACTTTTATACTGGGTAAAACACAATCTACAAATAATTCCTATATCAAAAAACCGGAAGAGAACAGGATCTTACTGGCTTCTGAATTAACATCCGCTTTGTTTACAAAGCCATCAAAAGATTACAGGAATAAATTTATCTTGTCAATCCAGCCGTTTACAGTAAACTCAGTCTCATTTAAATCCTCTGATTCAAATAAAGTAGATTTTACGGTTGCAAAGGATTCAGCTGGTAAGTGGAGTATCGCTGGTGATTCAGTATCTTCTTCTGTTATGGAAGGGTTTTTAAATCTGCTGGCAAACTTTAACACTGATGATTTTAAAGATACTGTCATGACAACATTCCCGGTGCCAACTTACACAGTTACTATTAACGGGGCAGGCCAGCCAACAGTGATAAATTTATATAAAGAAGCACAGACTGATCCGAATGCTGTTGCTTCATATATAACTCAGGTAAGCGGAAATAACCAGCTGTTTAAATTATTTGCTGCATTAGCATCACAGCTGATGAAAAAACGATCAGATTTTATTCCGCCTAAACCAACCAAGTAAAAGTATCATAATGTAAAAGTATTATAAGGTAAATAAAAAAGACCTGCCAACAGCGGCAGGTCTTTTTTATTTTGCGTAAATGATAATTAAGCTCTCTTTTTTGTAAAAGAAAGCAGCGCAGCAAACGCTGCTAAATAACATATTGCTCCGGCCCAATAAGAAGATGAAATTCCGTAATTCATTGCGATTATTATTGAAAGTACAGTTGCAAGAACACTCATTACACCATTAATACCCCATAACCACGGTGTAATTCCGGGAGCCTTTTCACCGGCAAGTTTCATACCGATCGGGAATGCCATTCCGAGGAATAATCCCATTGGAAAAAGTATAAGTACAGAAACCAAAACCCTGATTTCAGTTGAATACTCCCTGAAAGTTTCAACTATATAAGGTGTAAATAGACCAAATAATACCAGTATGATCATCAATATAATAAACCTCAATTTACTTTTTCCTGCAGCACCGGGTTTATCAGCCCCGCTTAAAAAGCTGCCTATTCCGCTTGAAAGCAGCATTGTAAACAGTGCCGCCGCAAGGCTAAATGTCGGGTGACCAAGGAATATATTAAGCCTCTGTATCTGTGAAATTTCTATAAGCATAAAGCCTAGACCAAGACCGGTAAAATAGATAAAGAATGATGAAGTGCCTTTAAGCTGAATCTTTTTGGCGGTAAGCTTAAGCGGAACAATTATACACAAAAGAGATAAAAATCCCATTGTACCGGCAAGAGTCAGCAGGATGAATATAGCTTTTGCATTAAAGCCCATATCCCACATATTCCATAATTGAGTATTTGGCAGGTCTGTAAAATTCATATAATGGAAGAAAAAAGGCTTATCATCGCTTGGTGAAGTGATATCTAGCGGAAAGTTATTATTAAGGTTACCCCTTAGGTTTTCATTTGTGAGCTTAACAAAAACCGAGTCTGCCGCATTTCGGGGAGAAATGATATCTTCAAATTCAAATGTTCTGCAAAGACTATCAACCATGTTCAGATCTTTGCTGCTGAACGGTGTTTTGCTGATTAGAAGTGTACCAGTGCCGCTTCTGTCCTCGAGTCGTTCCTGCTGCTGGCATTTTATCAGCATAACATGGCTGCGGATATCTTTGATACCGGATTCCAAAAGAGCATCAGCAGTTATGTTCATTAGCCTGTAATGTTCAATTGGCTTTGCACGGTAAAAACGGGTAACGGTTAATATTCCATCAGGTTTCAGCCTGCTAAAGAGCAGCTTCCAGGTTTCTGTGGTGTATAATGCGTTTTCCGTGAGTACAAATGCACCTGATGCTGCAGCAGACCAGTTATCAATTACTGAAACCTGTATGATATCGAATTTCCGGGAGCTATCCATTCTCTGAATATAACTTCGGGCTTCATCACCGACAAACTCAACATGCGGATATTTATCAAGGTGCCCGGTAAAATTGCCAAAATCATTATTGATAGCGCTTATCATATCCTTATTTATTTCAATGCCTAGGATATTTTTTTGCCCAAATGCCAGTGATGAAAGCACATCGCGCCCTGCGCCGCTGCCGATGATCATTATATCGCCGTTAGGACGCATATATTGTGCAAGGTTCGATACATCATATTTTAAATGCGAAAGCTCTGATGTATCTCCGTTAAAGTGCGAAAGCACTGTTGTTGAATGCGCATCGATATTCAGCATAAGCTGACGTATTTTCCTTGAGCGGTCATACTTATTGCTTAAACCCCAGCCAAACGGCGTTTCATATTTGGTTGAGTCGCCATCAATGCTTACACGGCTGAACGAGTTCCATTTTTCATATAAAGGCTTTTCAGCCCATTCACCGCGAACCCAGAATAATCTGAGAAGCGGTTCATGTTTTTGAACAAGAACTGTATGAAATACCGAAAATACAAGTATTACAAGAGAAAATACTGCAATGGATTTACCGATCGATGTTTTTATTTCAGAGTTTCGGCTGAAGGTATATGCTGCTGCAGCAGAAAACAGCGCAGTAATAAATACACCTGTGGGTCCGCCTGAAACATTAAGCACCACTACCACAAGAATACAGCCCAATGAAGCACCTATCAGATCAGCGGCATAAAGCTTGTTAACTGATGCAGGGAATCGTGTTAAAAGCAGCGAGATACATATTCCGCTGAATACGAATGGCACGGAAATTTCTGCATAAGTAAACGCAGTTACAGCCATTCCCAATAAGGACATACCGTGAATGAAGGGAATGAACAGATGAATTAAAAAGCTTAAAAGTGTTGCTATACTGAAATAAAACGCCTGTTTTGTTAATATAATATTTATTTTTTCCTGTGGGAATTTATGAGGGAATATATAAACAATTATAGCTCCAACAGTCATACCGAACATTGCCAGAGATACTGCCATAAACGCAAAATGATAACCCATAGTAACGCTGAAAATACGCGTAAGCAGTATTTCATACATTAAGGTTGAAAGCGCTACGAGGAATATTCCAATATAATTATTTTTTGAAACTGAAACCGGATTTTGGGCTGAATTCATCAATTTTTTAATTTTAAAGCCCAAAATATAATGGAGTTACATCAATTTAAATGTAAAAATTAATATGACCTGTTTACATTAAAAAAGTGGTGTCAGGTATATACCTGACACCATTTTGGTTGATGAATCAAATTGTAAAATCTATTTTACCACCACCATTTTTTTTGTTTGGGTAAATTCATTTGTTATGAGTGAATAAAAATATACGCCGCTTGGTATGTTCTCAGCGTTCCAGTCAATTTCATAAATGCCGGGCTTGAGCTGCTCGTTTACCAGAACGGAAATTTCCTTGCCAAGTACATCGTAAATTTTAAGCAACACACCCCGTCCGGCTATGCCGTCCACACCTCTTGAGAGGGGAATGGAGAATCGAAATTTTGTAACAGGATTAAACGGATTTGGATAATTCTGTGCCAGCTCAAATTTTTGAGGGATTTCACTGCTTATTGGTTCGATACCTATGGGAATACAATTAGAAAAATCCCTGTAATAGTTTGACAGAGCAGTATCGGAAAGAGTCTGTAATGCACAAACATTCTGCAGATTATTGCCTCCTTCATGTGTGATCATAAAACTTGTCATTACAATTTGTGTATCACCGGAATTCATAATATACGGGCCTGAGCCGATAAAATTTTTTACATCCTGGGAATTACTATCGTACCAGCCTGTGCGCTGACAGGCATTTCCGCTGTATAGGAATTTTGTTGGCTGACCTGTTACCCAATTTATCAATTGTTCACCACATCCATTAAAACCGGATAAAAGATTGTATGCGGTTACAGCATCAGATGGATCTGAATAGCAAGGCCCGTTATTTTTAAATGACATATGCGAACTCATACCAATTGATTTATAACCTATTAGAGTATCATAAGGCAGTTTTACAGTATCAGAGTTTGAACCTGTAAAACGCAAAGGACTTTGCAGCAGCCTAATACCAACTGCTGGAGGATTTGTTCCGTAAATCGGGTCATTATTATCATAATTATATACAAATCCCATATTTCTTGTTGTATCACATCCGGTTACATCATCACCGGCATCGCCCAGATCGGTATCACTGCAAATACCTATATAGGTACTATCCCAAACCAATGAACTTTTATTTATTATTCTGTATTTTACAAAATACATATCACGCAATGGGAAACAATTGAAATTGAAAACTATTTGTTGAATTTCTACTCCTAATGGTTTTGAACCCCCGGGTAAACTCATTTCGCTTGTGTGAATGGAATCAGTGCAGTTAGTATAATCCATAAATACCATAAATAATATTTCTTCAGGTCTTGCTGACATACCGTTACCGATACCAGGTCTGTCCCCATTCCATGCAGGCTGGTAACCGGGTATACCGTTTACTTCAACATATGGCGCACCTTTCTGCACGGGCCAGCTTGCCCAGGAATCATAATTGAAGGTATATTGTCTCCCTCCTGCCATCTTATATCTCGTGCCGCCGTTAAAAAGAGCAGGATCATTTAAATGTACATAATATCCCCGCCAGGAAGGATCTGTGCAAACTGATGACGGCGGTACTTGACCAATTACGGGAATATTACCGGGTGAATAATGGGAATTATATGTAGATGCCGCAAGCCTTAGTTCACGCTGCGGACCCGCTTTTGTGCCGATCCAGATACCCGTTGTAAAAATAGCACTCATTCGTATAGGTGAAGTTACAGGCCATAAAAAACCTCCGTTTCCATTCAGGAAAGTTACTTTATCGTAGTTAAAATAGCCATCTGTTCTGAAAACAGAGTTAATATTATTGCCCTGCATAAATATGCTTTGCGCCGGAGCGAGTGACTGTCCATAAACAGAATAGCTAAGAGCAATAAATAATATTAAAGTTTTCATTTTATTAATACCATCTTTCTGGTTTGGGTGAAGTTATCAGTTATTAGACTGTAAAAATATATACCGCTTGAATAATTTGAGGCATTCCATTCAGTTTCATAAGTTCCGGGTAGCAGATTTTCGTTTACCAGCACGACGATTTTTTTGCCGAGAATGTCGTATATTTTCAGCGAGACTGATTGCCGGTTCTCCAGAGTAGAGGGAATACTGAATCTTATCTTTGTTACCGGATTAAATGGGTTAGGATAATTCTGGTACAAATTGAACTGCCTGGGAATTTCCGTTGAAATAGTTGAAATTCCTATGCCGCCGTTAGTTGTTCGCATTATACCGCCATAATTGCCTGCAGCCCAGCCAATATTTTCATTAATAAAAAATAATGCGTTGGCAGAAATTGAGTTTAAGTCAGTGTTTTGTACAGCCCAGTTAATACCTCCATTAGTAGTCTTACGGATAATATTCGGTGTATTAACCCAGCCTGTTTCAGTATTAATGAAAAATACGTCTCCTCTGTAACTTCCTCCGGTTGGATATGACACCCAGTTTTCGCCGGTGTTTGTTGATTTCATGAAATTTCCTGCTGCATTAGTAATTGCAAAACCGCTATTCCCAATAAACTGGATGGATTGTGTAATATAAACAAGTACCCTGTACCAGTTTATACCACCGTCAGTTGTTTTATACATTCCGGTACTTCCTATAAACCCGGTGTTTTCATTAATAAAAAAAATATCATAAATATTATTTAGGGGTTGAGTTGTTGTTATAATGGATTTACTCCAGTTATTTCCTGCATCCGTGGTTTTAATTATTGCCCTGCTGTTGGCTGCGCTCCATCCTGTTGATGGATTTATAAAATGTACTGAAACCAACTGCAGTGAATCACGGTAAACCTGCTGCCAGCTGATGCCGGAATTTGTAGTTTTATAAACTATACCAAAGCTATAGCTTTCACCCCCTGCTGCATATCCTGTTTCTGAATTAACGAACTGAATTGAATTAAATGTTTTATCTGTACCAAGGAACTGACTGTTCCAGTTGATTCCGCCATTGGTTGTTCGAAGCATTATTCCGTGTGTACCAGCTGCTAAACCAGTTGACTGATTTACAAAGTATACTGATTTTAAATTTTCCTGGGTAATGTATTCCCTGTAAGCTATATCCCAATTGTTACCGTTAGTGGATGATCTGAATATAATACCGCTATCTGCTGCACACCAGAATGTATTTGATGGTGTGATTGAAGCTGAATATAACCGGGAAAACAAGCTCACGGAAGTAATCGTTTCCCACGTACTTCCTGAATTTGCCGTTCTTATAAAAGAATTCGGAGAACCGAAAATATAACCGTTGTTTGCTGGATCAAGCTCAATAGTATTCTGTATTAATAAATTTGTAAAATGAGGCTGCCATGATGCTCCGCGATTGGTTGTCCGGTATAAAATGCTTCCTGTACCTGTAACGATGCAGGTTTGGTTATTGAAACATTTTACATTTGTAAAGAAATTAATATAACTATCTGTAAAATTATTCCAATTCAATCCACCATTTGTTGTCCATATAATAGTGCCCCAATCACCCCCGCAAACTCCAAAGTTATTATCTGCAAATGAAACAGCATTTAAATTGTTTGATGTGCCCGTATTTATACTTAACCAGTTTTTTCCTCCATTTGTGGTTTTATAAACTGAACCGCTGCTGCCACATGCCCAGCCGTTATTGATATCAAGAAAATGCATACTTTTGATATTAGAAGTAGAAGAATCCATTATCGTCCAGTTTGCTCCGCTATTTGTTGTAAAGTTCAGGAATTTGCCGACTAATACCCAGCCTGTATCTTTATTGAGAAACTGGGCGCAGGTCATTGATGTGTAATAGCCCCTTGAAAGGTCATACTTTATCCAGGTCTGAGCGCCGTTTGTGGTTTTTCTTACATCTGATTGTGTTAACAGCCATCCGGTCTGATCATTGAAAAACGCTATATCCTTATAATATGATCCGTAAATATTCAAACCGGGATAAATTACTTCCCAGCCGCCAAATGAATCCAGTTTGAAGATAAGAATTATAAAAATAAACAGTATTATTTTTTTCATTTTACCACTACCATCTTTTTTGTTTGGGTAAATTCATTGGTTATTAAAGAGTAAAAATACACACCACTTGGAATATTTTGTACATTCCACTCAACTTCATAAATGCCGGGTTTGAGATTTTCGTTTACAAGTACGGCAATTTCTTTGCCAAGTATATCGTAAATTTTCAGGGAGACGATCCGCCGGGTTATCTCTGCAAATGCAGGAATATTGAATCTTATTTTTGTAGCGGGATTGAAAGGATTTGGATAGTTTTGCTGCAATTGGTAATCCATTGGTACATCAGATGATATTTGTGTTATACCTATTCCCCCTGTTATGGTTCTTGCGATTGAACCGGAATTACCGGCAACCCAACCATGCAAAGGATCTGTAAAAAAGATAGTTAATACTGAAATCCCTGTGCCGGGCTGTATGCTCCAGTTTGCTCCGCCATTTGTAGTCCTTCTGACTGCTGAACTGTTACTAAACCATCCTGTCTCAGAGTTAACAAAGTAAAAGCTGAAATTTGAACCGCTTCCCTGCGAAGTACTGCTCCAGGATTCACCAAAATCAGTGCTTTTATTTATATAATTCACGTTTAAGGATTTGCTTAGCGCATAAATGGTATTGCCTGTAACCTGTATTTGATATGATGGATTATTCAAAACCTGGTACCAGTTTGTTCCTGAGTTAGTGGTTTTATATATTTTCCTGCTGCAAATAAAACCTGTATTATTATTTAAGAAAGAAATATTATTTATAGTAGTATCTTGAAAACGCTCTCTTACCCAGATTATACCGCTATTTGTGGTTTTTAAAAATATACCTTTTACACCGGCTGCCCAGCCTGTTTGAGAATTGATAAAAAAAATACTGTTCAAGTGGGAAGAATCCCTGAATTGATTTACCCAGGATGTCCCAAAATCCGTTGTTCGGTAAATTACTCCCTCAGTTGAACCGTTACCGCCGCAGATAAAACCCGTGTTATTATCAGTAAATTTTACTGACCTTAGATTTCCTGTTTCATTTAAACCGGTATGTTTCCAGTTCACTCCGCCATTAGTAGATTTAATAAGTACTCCTTTATTCCCGCATGCTATACCTGAGAATTGGTCAGTAAAATAAACAGCATTTAAATTTTCCCCGGTTATATAATTCCGGATGATCTCATTCCAGCCTGCGCCGGAATTAGTTGAATTTAATATCATGCTGCTGTCAGCAGCTATCCATATAGTTCCGTTTGGGGTAACAGATGAGCCATAAACTGCAGGGTTTAACCCGTTTGGACTCATCCGTTCCCACGATAGCCCGTTATTAATTGATGAAAAAATATCATTTGGTGAGCCAAAAGCAAAACCTCTTCCCTGTGAATTGAATCTGATGCTGGAAATAACCGAAGCATTAAGATATGAAAGGCTCCAGTTATTTCCGTTATTAGAGCTTCTGTAGATATTGACTCCTGAGCCGCTAATATAAAAATTTTGTGAGTAGAAGAGCGAATTTTTAAAAAAACCCTGGTAAGGATCCGTAAAAACTATCCAGTTTAACCCGCCGTTTATTGTTGAAAGAATTTTTCCCCAGTCGCCCGCGCAAACCCCGTTATTGGCATTTTGGAATGATATCGTTCTGAGATTATCATTAGTTCCTGATATGCAGCTTATCCAGTTAAAGCCGCCATTAGTAGTTTTTTTGATCATTCCGCCGTTTCCGCAAACCCAGCCGCTTAGAGCATTTATGAAGCTGATTGACATGGGCTCTGAAATTGTTGTATCAATGGTATTCCAGTTTATACCTCCGTTTGAAGTATAGTTAACTTTATGATCTGTTAAGACCCATATATTATTTTCATTTAGAATATAATAACAGCTGATCTCTCCTGTTAATCCCGGAATTATAACCTGGTTCCAGCTATGAGATGAGTTCGTAGTTTTCAGTAAGCCAAAATTAGTTAATGTGAAACCTGTAGTTTCATTTATAAAATTAATATCCCTGTAAACCGGGTAAGATGAAATATTACCTGAGTAAACCAGTTCCCACCCTCCCTGGGAAAGAAGAATTGAAGAAGGGCATAGCAGTATCAAAAAAATTAACTTTTTCATTTTACCACCACCATCTTTTTTGTTTGGGTAAATTCATTTGTTATTAAAGAGTAAAAATAAACGCCGCTTGGTATGTTTTCGGCGTTCCAGTCGATTTCGTAAATGCCGGGTTTGAGGTTTTCGTTAACCAGTACGGCTATTTCTTTGCCAAGGACATCGTAAATTTTAAGTAATACACCCCGTCCTGCGGACACACCTCTCGAGAGGGGAATATGAAACCTTATTTTTGTAACCGGATTAAACGGATTTGGATAATTCTGTACCAACTCAAATTTTTGTGGAATTTCTGCGCTTATCGGTTCAATACCAATCGGCACACATGTTCGGAAATCGTTGTAGTAGTACTTTAATGCTGAATCTGATAACGATTGCAGAGCACAAACATTCTGGAAATTGTTGCCGCCATCGCGGGTTATCATATAGCTTAATACCACAATTTGTGTATCACCCGGCTGCATTGTAACCGGACCCATATTCGAAATTCCTCTTTTATCCCCGGATACACTATCAAACCAACCGGTTCTTAAACACGCATTTCCTGAGCACAAATATGTTGTTGGCTGATTAGTAACCCAATTAATTAACGTATTGCCGCAGCCATCTTTTCCACGCATAAAATTATATGCTCTAAAAGCCTCATCAGGATCACCAAAACATTCATTACCTCCGCCAATAAACCTGAAAAAACCTGTCATCCCCGTCATTTTATATCCGGTTAAAGTATCATAAGGCAGTTTAGCTGTATCAGAATTGTTTCCTGTATATCTTAAAGGAGATTGAAGGAATCTTGTACCTGCAACAGGGGGGTTAGTTCCGTATTCGGGATCATTGTTATCAAAATTATAAGTGAATGAAAGATTTCTTGTTGAATCGCATCCGGTTGCATCATCATTTGAATTACCCAAATCGAAATCATTTATATTTGATATCCATGTACTATCCCAAACCTGTGAGCTTTTGTTGATGAACTTGTATTTAATGAAATACATATCTCTAAGCGGGAAGCAGTTAAAATTATAAACCAATTGATGTATTTCTACTCCTAAAGGCATTGTACCTCCGGGTAAACTAAGTTCCGAACTGTGTATAGTATCTCTGCAATTGGTATAATCCATAAATACCATAAACAATAGTTCTTCAGGTCTTGCTGTCATTCCATTACCAATACCGGGTCTGTCGCCGTTCCAGTCAGGCTGGTAGCCGGGAATTCCATTGACTTCTACATATGGAGCTCCTTTTTGCACAGGCCAGCTTGCCCATGAATCGTAATTAAAAGTATACTGTCTGCCGCCAGCTGATTTATATCTGGTCCCTC
Organism: Ignavibacteria bacterium; assembly: GCA_017303675.1. Taxonomy (NCBI): domain Bacteria; kingdom Pseudomonadati; phylum Ignavibacteriota; class Ignavibacteria; species Ignavibacteria bacterium. Next base: position 166,466 of record JAFLBX010000001.1, on the reverse strand, counting down.
CATTAATTAATGCAGGGTCACTTAGCTGTACGTAATACCCCCGCCATGAGGGATCGCTGCAAACTGATGTTCCGGGAACCTGTCCAATAACAGGGATATTACCCGGCGAAAAATGTGAATTAAACATTGAAGCAGAGAGCCTTAGCTCACGTTGCGGACCCACTTTTGCTCCAATGAAGAGTCCGGAAGTAAACACAGCAGTCATCCTTGAAGGAGAATTTACAGGCCATATAAAGCCCGCAGCACCATATGTAAATGTTACTTTATCATAATTAAAATACCCGTCAGTTCTGAATACTGCATTGATATTATTGCCCTGCATAAAAATGCTTTGCGCCGGGGCGAGAGCTTGAGAATAAACATTATATGATAAAAAAAGTATTAACAGATATATTGTTTTCATTTTACCACCACCATTTTTTTTGTTTGGGTAAATTCATTTGTTAATAAAGAGTAAAAGTATACGCCGCTAGGAAGGTTCTCAGCATTCCAGTCAATTTCATAAATGCCGGGTTTGAGGTTTTCATTTACCAGTACGGCAATTTCCTTGCCGAGTACATCGTAAATTTTAAGTAACACACCCCGTCCTTCGGACACCCCTCTCGAGAGGGGAATATGAAACCTTATTTTTGTAGCCGGGTTAAACGGGTTCGGATAATTCTGTAAAAGCTCAAATTTTTGGGGAATTTCTGAGCTTATTGGTTCAATTCCAATAGGCACACATGTGCGAAAATCGTTGTAGTAATACTTTAGTGCTGAATCAGATAACGATTGCAGCGCGCATACATTCTGGAAGTTATTGCCGCCGTCACGCGTTATCATATAACTCATAACTACAATTTGTGTATCACCGGAGTTCAAAGAAGCTGATCCCATACTGCTAATCATTCTTTTTTCCTGACCGGTACTGTCAAACCAACCATATCTGTAACAAGCATTACCACTCCATCTGAATGTTGTGGTTTTATTTGTTACCCAGTTAATTATTGGATTTCCGCAGCCATCTTTTCCCCGCATGAAATTATAGGCATTAATTGCGTGTCCCAAATAGGCAGTACAACCACTCCCTCCACCTATTATCCCGTTAAAACCTGACATCCCAGTCGTTATATAACCAATTAATGTATCATAAGGTAGTTTTAATGTATCGCTGTTTATACCAGTAAATACAATAGGTGTCTGAAGCATCCTGATTCCTATAACAGGCGGGTTGTTTCCGTATTCGGGATCAGTCTGATTAAAATTATAAGTAAATGAAAGATTTCTTGTTGAATCGCAGCCTGTAGCATCATCATTTGAATTTCCAATATCAGCATCATTTACATTAGAAATATATAAACTATCCCAATGACTATTACTTTTATTTATAATTCTATAACTAATAAAATACATGTCTCTTAAAGGTAAACAATTAAAATTGTAAACCAATTGCTGTATTTCAGCCCCAAGAGGCAGTGTACCACCGGGTAAACCCAATACTGAACTGTGTATAGTATCTCTGCAATTGGTATAATCCATATAAACCATAAACAGTAATTCTTCGGGTCTTGCAGTCATTCCATTGCCAATTCCGGGTCTATCGCCATTCCAGTCTGGCTGGTAGCCGGGAATACCATTGACTTCAACATATGGCGCACCTTTCTGAACAGGCCATGCTGCCCATGAATCATAATTAAACGTATACTGCCTGCCTCCTGCAGTTTTATATCTTGTACCTCCTGAAATTAACGAAGGGTCAGTCAACTGGACATAATATCCGCGCCATGATGGATCACTACAAACTGATGATGGCGGGACCTGACCAATTACGGGTATATTGCCGGGTGAATAATGAGTATTATAAAATGATGCAGAAACCCTGAGCTCCCGTTGCGGTCCCACTTTTGCTCCAATGAATAACCCTGAAGTGAAAATTCCAGTCAATCTTTCAGGAGATGTACTTGGCCAAACCAAACCAGCACTTCCATTTAGAAAATTAACTATATCAAAATTAAAATAACCGTCAGTTCTGAAAACTGCGTTTATATTATTGCCCTGCATAAAAATGTTTTGTACCGGAGCTAGCGACTGAGCATATATATTAAATGATAAAATCAGTATTAACATTAATATTTTTTTCATTTCAACACCACCATTTTTTTGTTTGGGTGAATTCATTTGTTATTAAAGAGTAAAAATATACGCCGCTTGGTATATTTTCAGCATTCCAGTCAATTTCATAAATGCCGTGTTTGAGGTTTTCATTAACCAGCACTGCAATTTCTTTGCCGAGGATGTCAAATATTTTAAGCAACACACCCCGTCCGGCTTCGCCGGCCACCCCTCTCGAGAGGGGAATATGAAACCTTATTTTTGTAGCCGGGTTAAACGGGTTTGGGTAATTTTGAAACAGCTCAAATTTTTGCGGAATTTCAGTGCTTATCGGTTCAATTCCAATGGGCATGCAAGTGCGGAAATCGTTGTAGTAGTACTTTAATGCTGAGTCTGACAGCGATTGCAGCGCGCAAACGTTCTGGAAATTATTGCCGCCATCGCGAGTAATCATGTAGTTTAGTACTACAATTTGTGTATCGCCTGAGTTCATAGTAACAGGACCCGTACTCATGAATCCTCTGCAATCACCCCAAAGACTATCGAACCAACCGGTTCGCTGACATGAATTACCACTATATTTGAAGCTGGTTGGTGCCCCGGTAACAAAATTTATATATGGTTCTCCGCATCCATTTAAACCTCTCATAAAATTAAAAGCAAAATGAGCATTATCGGGATCCGATAAACATTCATTTGATCCACCCGAAAGACGATTGAAAGCCGTCATTCCATTCTGTTTGAATCCGATTAATGTATCGTAAGGTAACCTTAAAGTATCATTTTGATTACCGGTAGATCTGACAGAGCTTTGAATATATCTCATTCCTACAGCAGGTGGATTCATGCCGTAAACGGGATCATCATTATCGAAATTATAATAAAATCCTAAATTTCTTACGGTATCGCAACCCAATGCATCATCTATTGATTCTCCTAAATCAGGATCATTTACATTTGTAATAAATGTACTATCCCAATTAAATGAAGATTTGTTTATGACCCTGTATTTTACAAAGTACATATCCCGAAGCGGGAAGCAGTTGAACATGAAATTAATTTGTTGTATTTCAACACCCATCGGTAATGTTCCGCCGGGTAGAGATAATTCTGAATAGTGTAGATTATTCGTGCAGTTGTAATAATCCATATATACAAAAAATGAGAGTTCTTCGGGTCTTGCTGTCATACCGTTTCCTATTCCGGGACGGTCGCCATCCCATGCAGGTTGATAACCGGGTATGCCGTTTACTTCAACATACGGCGCGCCTTTCTGTACCGGCCAGTTTGCCCAAGAATCGTAATTGAATGTATATTGTCTTCCGCCGGCAGTTTTATATCGTGTACCACCTGAAAATAGTGAAGGGTCAGTTAGCTGGACATAATACCCGCGCCAGGAGGGATCGCTGCAGACAGATGATGGAGGAACCTGACCTGTTTGCGGAATATTGCCCGGTGAATAATGAGTGTTATAGAATGATGCGGCAAGTCTCAGCTCGCGCTGGGGACCCACTTTTGCGCCAATCCATATTCCCGATGTAAACACCGCTGTTAATCTTTGCGGCGAAGTAACCGGCCAGATAAACCCTGCAGAACCGCTGGAAAAAGTAACTTTATCATAATTAAAAAGACCGTCAGTTCTGAAAACTGCATTGATGTTATTGCCTTGCATAAAAATGCTTTGAGCCGGGGCAAGTGATTGCGAAAACAAAAATGTTGTTTGGATTATTGATGCTGCTATCAATAAGAGAATAAGATAGTTTTTGAGGGTTTTCATATCTTTTTTTTAAAACATAACTAAAAAAACATGTTTTGTCAATAAATAAATGAGAAATTATTAATTTACGTTAATGGTTTTTGAGGCAGAAATAAGCGCAGCTGTTTAACCTGAAAAATATCTATTTTTATTGATTTTGAAGTTTAAACAACAATTTTCAACATTAATATAAAAATATAACAAAGACACATTTACGCCTTTTTGCGGACAAAGCCGAAATAATTCAGCCAGAAAGTAATTGTAATAAATGCCAGAACAGCAATTACGGCTGATAACATATTTTTATACACAAAAAGCTGAAGCAATACAATAACTGAGCCGTATATGAAAGGATATATTATCGCAGTCATTCTTTGCAGGGAATTTATGAGTGTGTTTTCTTTTGTGAACGGTAATACTTTGCTGAAGAGATTATACAATGTATTATACAGATTCGCAGCAGCAAAAATAAAAACAGTATGCAACAATGCCTGGTGAAGTGGTATTTTAAACAGGAAAATGATTCCAAGACCTATGCAGGTCGGAATTAACAGGTAAACCACAAAAAACTTTCTGAACCCGTTTTTAAAATTCTTTTTTGAAACAAGCGGGTATGAATCATAAATCCATGATACCCCGGGATAATTCGTTATCTTTACCCCGATAATAGCTGTATTTAGAACCACCAGTACGCTTAACAGCAGCGAAATATGAAATACAGGCTTAAGCTCAAAATAATTCTTATCAAAAGGTGCCGGAAGCTGGTCTGTGATCAGGGCAAAGATTGCAAGTCCTAAAGGTATTATTATCATAGGCATTACAGCAAGGCGTACGGTTTTATCTTTACTGAATAATGCCTGTATAAGGCCATAAGAAGAGCGTTCAGTATTATTTCTTAAATAAACATTCTGGATAAGGTCGCTTATCATAGAAAAAATAAAAAACCTTTGTTTGGTTTTTACACTTTCACCTATCGATCTTGAATTCATGAACTTATCACGGATGTGGGGATAATTTTCAAGCAGGTACAGCTTTAAGCTGTAATAGCTTAAAGAAGTGATAAGCAGTGGTGAGATCAGCTTTATAATCAAAGCAGGTTCAAGTAAGTACTGGTTCCTTGTAGTTAAAAAGGCAAACCATGCCGGCGGGAAGTAATCTATATATCCTTTTGAAACAAGCGCAGAAATATAGCCGTTTACGCTGCTGCCCGGTTTGCCAGTAATGCCGAATGATATAAACTGGTAAGCCATTATCAGCACAAGTATCATGATAACCTGGAAAACCATTGTGTATGAACCAACACTTTTTGACCTGAAGGTTCTGATTGCTGCGCTGTACAAAAGGATAAGGATATTTGTAATAAAAAAACACAGCATAAATGCTGAAAGGTAGAAAAGCAGCGCTCTTGGAAAGGAACGCATTATAGCAAAATAATATATACTTCCGGGTACAAGCAGCGGAAGCGACAACAGCAGCAGGTACCTGGTTACCATATACATTTTTGCATTAACCAAAAGCCTGTTATCAATCGGCATAGCTGCAAGTACTTCCGTTTCAGTTTTACTTGTTATAAGATTATCAAGCTCTGTAATTATTGTAAAAGCAATAATGAGGGAATAAAACAGAAATGTTATAAAAGAAAACTGGAAACCTGTTGGATCAGCGTTTTGTTTGAGAAGCAGCCACGGTAAAAATACCCCGGGGATAAAGTAAGAAATATTAAGATACAGCATTTTTCTGCCGGAACCTGTTTTACTCCTTGTTTCAAGCTTAAGCAGCAATGAACCCAGTATTTTTACTTTATTGATCAACTATATATTTACTTTTGCTGTTCTTTCTGCTTTTTTTCTTCGAGCTCCTTTAACATCTGCTGGTAGAGCTGAATATTCTTTTTATGTTCATCATAACTTTCAGCAAAACGGTGTGAACCATCGCCTTTTGCAACAAAGTACAGGTATTTATTTTCTTCAGGCTCAAGAGCTGCTAGTATTGAGCTTAAACCGGGATTGTTAATTGGTCCGGGGGGCAAACCTTTATTAAGATAGGTATTGTATGGTGATTCTATTTTCAGATCGCTATATAAAAGCCTGTTTTTGGGTCCGCCCGGCAGAATATACTGAACAGTAGGATCAGCCTGCAGCTTCATACCCTTTTTTATGCGGTTATAATAAACCCCTGAAATTGTTTTTTTCTCGGGCTCAAACCTTGTTTCACCTTCAATTATAGAAGCCATAGTAATGAGCTCATTTAAGGATAAATTTTTGCTCTTCATTAGCTCGCGCATTTCAGGTGTAACCCGCTTTCTGAAAGTAGCAGCCATAAGAGATACAATTTCTTTTTCACGGTTTAGAGAATTGAACCTGAACTGGTATGTATCCGGGAATAAATAGCCCTCAAGATCTTTTGCTTCAATACCAAGGATCTTAATCAGGCTGTCATTTTTTGCTTCTTCAACAAATCTGGCTGAATCAACTCCTATCTGCCTCTGCAAAAGCCTTCCCATTTGCCGTATGTTAAGTCCTTCCGGTATCGTTACAGTCACTGTCCTTATTACTGCAGGGTCTGTTATAGTGTTCAGAACATTCAGATATGTTAAGCCGTTAGGGAGCTTGTATTCTCCCGGTATAAGTTTATCCTGGTAGCCAAAAAATCGGCCTAATGCAATGAATACATACTTGTTATAAATTGCCTGGCTTTCTTCAAGCTTAACGGCGACACTTTTCAGGTTATCACCTTTAGTTATCTTAATAACAACATCACCGGCTGAATTATTATATGTCCGGTTCAAAAATCCAAGCTGCAGTGCAAAAAACACCGCAAATGAAAATATGAACACTGCCGGAAATACAATTTTTTGGGGCATCCGCCGTATATTATTTTAGTTTAACAGAATCCTGTTTTACTTCTCCAAGGCCTGAATTAATTTTCAGGGCAGTGGTATCTCCCGGATTTGATTCTAAATACTTACCGATAATATTTTTCGCTTCCGGGATCTTATTTTGTGCCTTATAAAGATTTGCAAGCGAAAGGATAGCATCTCTGTAACCCGGATAGATCTCTATCGCTTTTAATAGGCTTCGCTCTGCAGAAGCAGGGTCATTAAGCGCTGAATATACATATGCCAAACGAATAAATGTCAGTGAGCTGTTCGGGTCCATGGCTGCTATCTGCTTAAGCACAGTAAGCGCCTGCTGGTATTGCCGGGCATTGATCAGGTTCATAGCATACTGCATACCGCTGTTCACTTCAGTTGAAAGAATGTGGGTTTTATCAGGTGTGAATTTATATATCTGCATAATTTCAAAATTCTGTTCACCGCCTTCAAACAATGCTTCCTGGTTTACCACCTGGAACCATTCTTTTAAAAATGCCATATATGATACATTTTGAGCTTTCATTTGTTCAAGCACAAACCCTACAAACTCTTTTTTGTTCAGTTTGGAAATGAACTCAGGATTGATCAAGCCTACAACATCAATTACTTTCCTTTCGGAATAATATGCAACTGCGCCAACATCATGAGTTGCAATAACCGAGCCTTCAGGCGTATTTTCTTTCAGCCATTTGGCAGCAGTAACCTGCCTTATATATATATGCCTGGATTGCTCCTGGTAAACTTTTTTAATTTCATTATATCCTGCTGCGAAATATATTATAGTGCCCGCAAGCAGAATAATATTAAGTCCATTAACAAGCTTGGTATCTCCAATATAATTTGCCAGCCATTTAAAAAATTCTCTGCCGCCGTACACAGCAAGCAGTATATAGAACGGGAAAATCGGCATCAAATACCTGCCGAAACGGTGTGCATAAGGTAATTTATACCAGTACATAAATATCAGGAATGCAATAAACAGCAAAGCAGGGATCAGGGGATTATACCTTAACCTGAAACTATCGCTGAAGAGTTTGACCACACCAAACACGAAAGGAATAAAGATCAAAATATAAGCTGATTCGGTGAAGTAATCCCATACTTCAACTTTGAGAAATTCAGCACGGCTGCGGAACTCCGCTGAATAATATGCTATCTTTGCACCGTAGGTATTAGGAAGCAGTGACCCTGAAATTAAGAAGTTCATTATGAAATAAGCAGCCATAATAAATCCGAATATTCCTGCAATTTTATAAAGATCTTTTTTCTCAAATAAATTTACATCAGTGTTCTCTTTGGGCGATCTGCTTTTCAGGTAAACCCTGAAGAAATAATCAATGACAATAGCTGCAATAAAGGCAAGCGCATCAGGCCTTGTCCAGAAAGTTAGCCCAAGGGTTACCGCAAAACCAACTGCATTCATTTTACGGTAATAGTAGTAACAGGCAACCAGAAGGAAAATATACATAGTTGTTTCCATGCCGGTTACAGTTATAAGGTTCAGCCATTTATCAAATACTAGCAGCAATGCCGCAGCAATTGCCAGCCAGTTCTCTTTTGGAAATGTAACAGATGATAACCTGTAAAAAAAATAAACAGAAAGAGCAAAAAATATTATTCCGGTTATATAACTAAGCCACATTTCGTTTTTTGTAACTATAAATCCGGCAGCAAGAAGCAGGGTATAAAGCGGAGAAGTAGAGCCCGCTGTTACTACTTCGTTCTTATAATACGAAAAGCTGCCATACTCGGCAATGTTTTTGGCAAACTGAAGATGTATCCAGGGATCATCCAGCGGGAAGCTGTTATATTGATTTATTGAATAAGCATAATTGACATAATAATATGGCAGAGCTATTGAGAGAATTAACAGAACAGCCATTATAATGATAACTGTTATGTTATTCAGATTCAGATTAAAAGTAACATCCGGTATTTTAATAGAATTTTTTTGTTGTTTATCCTGTTTTTTAGTACTTTTTGCCATTTATGATTATATTACAAATATCCTTAAAAAATTGTGTGTAGAAGCTCAAAAATAGCGATTTTATGCCTGTTATTCAATTTAAATGAGAAATCTTTTACAGTTAATTTGCATTATAAAAGATAATAACTATATTGTTATGGTAATAAACTAAAGGAGAGGAATAAAATATGATACAAAATCACATTATTATGATGATCAATGCTGTAATATTGATAGCATTAGGGATATATGGCTATTTTACATCCGGAAGCCCTACTGCTTTGATAGCTCCCGCTATAGGTTTAGTGCTTTTCGGGCTTTCGTTCCCCACAAAAAAAGATAATCATATTGCAGCTCATATTGCTGTTGGATTAACACTTATTGCAGCAGTTACATTTATCATTATCGGCATCAGGCGTGCAAATCCAATGGTAATTGCAATGGGAGTAATTACTTTTTTATGTTTTGATATCTATATTCTGAATTTTATTTTAAGAAAGCGAAATTTAAAGCAGGGTAAATAACCGGTTTTAAATTAAAAAAGCGAAGTGAAAATCCACTTCGCTTTTTTTTTGTGCAAAATTTCCTTCTTATTTGATCAGAACCAGTTTCCGGACTGAAGAAAATATCCCTGCATGAATACGGTAAAAGTAAACACCGCTGGGAAGCTCTGAGGCATCAACCTGAACAGAATAACTGCCGGCGGGACGGTTTTCATTTACTATAGTTTTTACAGCTCTGCCCAACTGGTCATACATGGTAATATTTACAAATTCACCGGTAGGCAGTGAATAATTAATTGTAGTAACCGGGTTGAAGGGGTTTGGGTAATTTTGTTCCAGGCTGAAAGTTGCCGGAAGATTGTTATTCCCAAGGCCTAGGGGTGTATCATTGGTATCAATAAATATGTTATAAGCTTCACCGCCGTTACCAAAAGTACGCGCATGAACAGCTTTTCCGCTTGCTATAACTGTACTGCCGTCATTTGAAGTATTGCACCAGAAAAAAGAACCCGCTGAAGATACACCGAATATAGGCGCAGCTGCCGGAACGCTGGTTTTAAATACAAGAAGATCGTAGTTATTATTTCCAAGATCTGCATATGTTGATACAGCCAGAACTTTTCCGTTCCTTGAAAAGGAAACACTGGTTACCTGGTCGCCTGTATTTGGATAGGTCCATACAGGAGTAGAGTTGGAAGAGTTAAAATATTTAATTCTTCCGTCAAATCCGCCGCCACTTACAAACACAAGAGTGCCATATGCAATTTTTGTGCCGTCATAACTTATATCAACTGCTGTGATCCATGAACCGCTTTCAGCAACCTGCCACACAAAATTATAGGTTGTCCCGTTCCACTGGTAAACTCTCATAATACCGCTGTAATTAATTGTTGCGATATAATTACCGTTACCGCTGATTCCCTGGGGGAATTGCGTTCCGCTTGTTGATGAAGGATTCACAGAACCTGAATAAACAAGCTGTCCTGTATATGTTCTGAACACGTAAAATCCAAGGTATGTATTTACAATTACAAGTGAATCATTGCCGGACATTTTAACACCCTGTATAGTTGCGCCGCCTGTATTATTTGTCTGTCCAACACGGTATCTCCATACCCAATTGGTTGAATTCCTGTTGAAACCGAAGATCCAGCTTGAATCGCTTCGTGAAGCGGTGGCTATTATAAAATCACCGTTCGAAGTAATTTCAACCGGCCCTGCAATTCCTGTATCCGGTAATTGTGTTTCCAGGTTAAAATTGAAAATGGGTGTGCTGCTTGCGCGGTTAAAAATATATATATTGTGATAGCTGCCGTTGGCAATGTAACCGCCGGTATCAGATATAGCGACATAATTGATAAATGTATTCGGGTTTGAGGGATATTCCCACAAAGGAACCGCGGATAAATTATTATACAGCGATACCCTTTCAGTATTTAGCCCCCACCCGGTAACCTGGTAAAGCCCGTTCCTGCTGGTTGCACACCTGTCACCAATTGCGATAGGATCACTTGTGATCCAGCGAATGGAAGATGCGTTAATAGGATTTAGTGCAGGATTTTGAAGTGTGGTGTTTTGGACCCCGGGCGGTGCATTAACATATGCAACGCGGTTTTGAACAGTGCCTGTAGAATATATGCTTTCGCTTTTTATTTGCGGAAGCTCAGGGCTTAGCTGCTGTGATAAGATGTTAAACGGGATACAGATGGATGAAATTATAAACAGTAATATTATTTTGTTCATAATTATATTAATATATTTAAATGCTGAATTAATAATACCATTTTAATATATTTTTAATGTAAAAACAATTTAATAGTAAATGCAGGGGATAAATCAGGAAATAAAAAAGGGGCTATAAGCCCCTATTAAATATTCGATAATTGAAAAATTATTTTACCAGTGTAAGTTTTTTGGTATCTTTTAAGATATTTCCGCTTTCTGTTCTTGCCTCGATGCTGTACATATAAATACCAGTGCTTAATGCCGCTGCATTCATATCTACTGCATAAGTGCCGGCTGAATAATTGGAATTAACAAGTGTCATAACCTCTTTGCCCAGCATATCATAAACCTTCATTGTAACAAAGCTTCTTTCAGGAATTGAGAAGTTTATCTTTGTTGAAGGATTGAACGGATTAGGATAGTTCTGTGAAAGCGAGAAGTTTTCTGCAACTGTGCTTATGTTTGAAACAGATACAAGGTTGCCCCATGTTTTGAAAACACGGATACCATCAATTAATAATACAGGGGCGTTTGAAGCTGTTCCCTGTCTTAAAGCCACTCTTCTGATATTCGGAGCATCGCCAATAGCCTGGGTAACCGGTCCAACCAGTGGTGAAGGCTCGGTTCCCGGTACAGCACCTGAGAAAACGAATAAGCTAACTTCATCATTGCTTGCTCCGTCTACAAATGTATATTTTATAACCACAAGATAAGTAGTACCGAAATTATAAACCGGGTTGGCATAAACAATAGGGTTGGTAGCTTTAGCAATACCTAATCTGAATCCGCCAGTTGTATCTTTTACATAAAATCTGCCGGTATAGTTGCTTGTTGAGTTATCCGGTAATAATCCAAAGAAATAATCACCGGTTGCTGCTGATGAGTCAACTCTCAGCATAAATGATACATATACATTTCCGGTTGAATCACCTGTGCCTGAAAACTGCTTGTAAGCATCCTGGCCTGTACGAACCACCCTGGCTGAATTACCAATGCCTGATAGCGGATAACCTGAATAAGTTAAACCCGGGGTTGCAACATTCAATACATTTGTATTACCACCGCTGAATGAAACCCAGCCGTGTGCGCCGAGTGAATCACCTGCAGGGTAATCAAAATTTTCCGTCATTAATATCTGGGCTGATGCCTTTTCAACTATAACGAATGACATAAAAGCTACTATAAGAAGTAGTATTCTTCTCATAAATTCATCTCCTTTTTGTTAATAAGATATATGTTTATTGATTTCTGATACAAATATAAGGATTTTAGGATTAATTAACCGTGAGAAAATTGTTAAGGTATTATTATAAAAATGCTCAAAAATGCATTAAATTACTGTTTTTGTTAAATTCCTGTAAAGGAAATTAAGACTTAAGCTTATAAATTAAGTCAGTTTGGTTACCTGTGTGCTGATTTAATTTTTTCCAGGTATTTCTGGATCAGGATCTCATAATCTTCGGTATAATTTTCCTTTTGAAGCTCAAGAGCATCCTGGTTTATGCCGTTTATGATATTTGGTTTTGAGATCACTATTTCCGGCGGTGAGCTTCTTTCGAAATTTTTACCCGGCCTGGATTCACGCTTCTGCTCAAAATCCTTTTCACGGGTTGAAAGCTGGAAGTCGAGCATCCTTGAAAGGATCTTCTCCTGGCGTTTTTTGGTTTCAGGAGTAATATTATTTTCCTGCAGGTCTTTTATGATTTCCTGCATATCTTTCTGCACCTGGTCCAAGTTACCAAGCATTTTTTTGCCTTCTGATTCCTGCTGTTTTTTAAATTCCTCATTAAGCTGGTTTACCCCGTCTTTTATCTGCTGCTGTTCCAGTGCCAGCTTCTGCATCTGAGCCATTTGTTCCTGTGAAAGCTTGCCCTGGTTTCCGTTTGGACTCATTCCCTGCATCTGGTTATTAAGCTGCTGCTGCTTGGCTATCATCTGCTGAAGCTGTTCAAGCAATTGCTGCAGTCCCATCCCGGGTTTTTTGCCGTTGCCGGGTTTTCCGTTCTGGCACATCTGCTGCATTCTCTCAGCTGCTTTATCGAGTGATTCTTTTGCATTCCCCTGAGATTTGTTAGCGCTTTTGCCGTCCTTTTTGCTTAACTGGTCTGAAGCCTTTTGCATTTCATTGAATGCATCGCCTAAATTCTTGCTCATCATCGGGCTCATTCCCATCTGCTGGGCCATGCTCATCATTTCTTCGGTCAGATTAGAAAGCTCGTTTTGCAGCTTATCCTGCTGCATTTTATTTTCCTGGAAATCTTTAGGGTCAGTATTTTTATCAAAATTTTCTGATTCATCCATTAATTCCTGCTGCTTTTTGGAAAGTTCCTTAAGCCTGTCAAGGAATTCCTGCATCTTCTGCATCATCTTGCTGTTCTCTTTATCCATCATGTTCTGAAGCATATCCTGCATCTGCTGGTTCAGGTCTTTAAGGTCTTCAGAGATCTGCTGCTGCTGCTGCTCAGACTGCTGTTTATTGCCCTGTTCCAGGTTCTGTTTTGAGTTCTGCATTTTCTGCTCGAGCATTTTTTTCATTATTTCCTCAAGCATCTTCTGCATTTCCTTGCTCATTTGCTGGTCGCCGTTTTTCTTAAAATTCTCTGAAAGCTCTTTCATCTGTTTCTGGTAATCCTGCATGCTGTTCTTAATATCATCCTGCTTTTTTGACTGATCGTTCAGAGCATTCTTGTCATTTTTATCGGTATTCTTTGTTTCTTCTTTCAAAGCATCCTGCTTTTTGCTTATATCATCCAGCTTCTGGGTAAGCTCTCCCATTTTCTGCTCATTCATTATTTTATTGAGCAGCTCCATGGTTTTTTCAAGTGACTTTTTAAAATTCTCCTCATCAAACTTAAAGTTCTTCATTGCTTCTTTAAGCTGATCCTTACTCATGTTCTTCATGGCTTCCTGCAGCTTCTTCAGCGCATCGCGCAGCTCTTTGGAATCTATCTGCTGGAACATTTTTTGCAGCTCCATGTACTTATCAAGAGTTTCCTTCGAAAGCTGGCTGTTCTGCTGAAGATCCTTCATCAGCTCTTCAAGCTTCTGCTGGGTTGAATTCAGGTTGTTCTGTATATTTTCCAGCTTCTGCTGCATTTCCTGGTTCTTCTTAGGATCGTTCAATCCCATTTCCTCGGGATTTTTTTCCATCTTATCTTTCAGCTCGTCAAGATCTTTCTTCAGCTCCATCGCTTCTTCCATCGCTGTTTTTAAAGAATTCTCAACTTCATCTTTTGTCTTTTCGGTTTTCTTAAGTAATGATTCTATTGAAGGATAAATGAGTCTTTTTACTTCACTGCGAGTCAATTTAGGACCGCTGAAGCCATCGTTATCATACACTTCAACAAAATACTCCACTACATCTTCTGAGCCTAAGTTAAGAGTTGAAAGATTCCAAACATACGGCACTTCAAGTCCGGTTGCATCAGTATTTTTAACCGGAATATCGCTGTAGCGGTAATCTTTATCCGCAGGTCCGAATTTTGAGCTTACGGTTTTATAACCGATACGCATTTTTGTAAAGCCAAAGTCATCTGTGACCCTTGATCTTACAAGCAGTTCCCGTTTACCCTGAACGTTCAGGTCATTGTTATCGGGTTCAATAATAGATATTCCGGGGAACTGGTCCGGAAAAACCCTGAGAGTAAAATCTTTGGGATTTGTAGCAGTAAGCTCCTTACCGTTAAAATCTTTTACGGCATTTACAGAGAAAGTGCCGTTTGAAACTGCGACAAATGATCCGCGCGCGGTTTTACCTGTTACTTCCATATTCACAGGTGCTGATGCGCCTGCAAACTGTATCATAGAACGGCTTAAATCATCACCTGATTCAAGCTCTATATAAATTGTGCTTCCGGCAATTGTTGTAATTTCACCGGATTCAATAACTCTAGATGGCAGCTTTGTGTATGCAGGCGGGTAAACTGTGATTTTAACCGATTTGATAACCGGCCGGTTTGTAATCGTTACTGTATATGGACTGCTTTTTACTCCGCGGTACTCAAACCAGTATATAGTCTGTGAATTGATATTTTTTATTGAGGCTTTAAACTCATTTGTGGCGGCAGCTTTTATTTTTTCATCGTTTTCAGAAATTTCAATACCGTCAGGTGTAACTTCTTTGGTATGGAAAGTAACTTCATCAGTTGTGTAGTTAGGGTCATGGAATTTTATTAATGCCGAAACTTCAAGGCTCTCGCCTTTGGAAAGCTCCACATTGCCCGGCTTTACTTCAAATGCAATGCCAAGAGTGTTATCAACAAAAGTAAAATTGTAATTTACGATCCGGTTAGCCGCGGCTAAAAAAGTATTGGGGAAAGCGAACATTAAGAGAGTAAATACACTGAATGCAGATACAAAAAATATCAAAAGTGAATTATTTTTTTTAAAGCTCACTGAGCGCTTGAAATCAAGCGGTTTGGCTTTTTCATTCACCTGGCTGATAGTTTCAGCGGCAAGTGAATTTGAAAATATATGATCTGATTTTACAGTATAGCTGTAGAGCTGAATTGCATTAATGAGGTTGTCTTTTATCTGGGGGTAAGAACCGCCTATTCGGCGCGCGTACCTGGTTACTGTTTCGGGTTTGTGCAGCTTGGAAATTGCGCTGAAAGCGCCTGTAATAATAGTAACTGCAGTTGCTGCGAATGCTGAAATGAATCCGAAGAAGAAAATTTTACGCAGGGTTACAGAAAGCTCAAAAACCGCTTCAAGGGAGATAAGCACTAAAGCCAGAAGTGTAAATGCAAGCATCATCATAATTGCATGACGTATCGCGGCAAAAAATATATCTTTTTTGCCAACTTCTGTAATTCTGCTTAAAAAGCTGCGGTATGTAAGCTCTAAACTGCTCATAATTTGTTGTTTAGAGGGCGTAATATTTGCGGTTTATTGATGGTTTCTTACCTATTTAAGCCTAATTATGCTAATATTGTTCCCAAAATGCAAGATAAATTATACAGGCTGAAAATATGCGTTCTTTTCAATAAACAAAATTATTTTGAATCATTATATTTGATGTATGAAAGATATCATTAAATATCTCTTGTGTCTGATCTCGATTTTTGTGATTTTTAGTTGCAGCCGAAATCCAGAAAACAACAAAGCTGTAAGAGTAAGTTGCGATGCTGATAAAATTGAATTATTATTAAAGGACATCATGAGCAAAAGATACTTTTACATTGACATAAAGCCCGTTGGTGAGGATAGCGTTTATTATAGAAATGTACTTCGAATGAAGAATATTCCAATCCGGGATTCAGTATTTTATTGGAAGATCTCGTCAAGTGTTAATCCTGATTCTATAAAACTTGATTTGCTAACGGATACTGTGAATCAATTTGTACATACAAACTCATTTGGTATTATTTTAGATAAGACAGATTGGGACACAACTGATGTTGTAATTGATATAAGTTTTGGTCAAAACAAGTTTGCATACATTTGGTCAAAGTATCATTACAAATTTGATTACAATGAGTGCAAATGGTTTTTGTTAGATTCAGTTTACAATGAATATTGAGTCTCTGTGCTCTCAGTGTCCTCAGAGGTTAAGGCTTTTATTGCTGAATATAAAAGGTCGCATACAACCTCTTAAATTGTCGCATTTGCACAGCGTATTTGCCAATATTGTTCGCGAGATTTGTATAAAAAAAATAGATTTTAAGAATTCAATGAATGTTTATAGTGAAAACAGCAAATTAACATGAGAAAAATAATTATATTTTCAATGATCACACTCGATGGTGTTATGCAGGCACCGGGCGGACCCAAAGAAGATCCATCTGGTGGTTTTAAATATGGCGGCTGGGTTTCGCCTTATGGAGATAAAGTTTACAGCAAGGTAGTTAAAGAAGAATTAAAGCCCGCTGAATATCTTTTGGGAAGAAAAACATTTGAGATCTGGGAAAAATACTGGCCTCTGCATGCTGACTTCTGGCCGAGAATCAATACCGGAACAAAATATGTACTTTCAAAAACCAGGAGTAAAACCGGCTGGGAAAATACAATATTTCTGAAATCACTTAATGATCTTAAAAAGCTGAAAAGAACAAGTGGCTCAGATCTTCATGTGTGGGGAAGCGGCAGGCTTATTCAGCTTCTGCTGAAAAAAGATCTTGTAGATGAACTCAGGCTGAAAATACATCCATTAATTTTAGGAAGAGGAAAAAAGCTGTTTGAAAGTGGTTCTGTACCTGTTGCCTTTGAATTAATCAAACAATTAGTTACATCTACAGGGGTGATTATTGTTTATTATAAAAAGTCAGGAAAAGTTAAATCAGGTGCAATTAAGGTTTAGGTCAATAGTTGTAACAGAACTATAAAAAATTTTATAAGAACTTATTTTACTTTGTATCTTCGAAGTGAAATTGTATTCAATTATTCAACATATAAACAATAATATTCGTACCCATTTTGAATGATTCTTCTCGTTTTTCGGGGGGGTCTTCATGTTCCCGCGGTTCAGCCCAACCGTCAGAAATATTGGTTTCATAAGTATAATAAACGCATAGCCTGCCGTTTAAATAATAGCCAAATCCCTGCGGCGGCTTTGCATCATGTTCATGTATCTTAGGCAGCCCGCCCGGAAAGCTGAAATGTGAATTGTAGATCTTATGGTCAAACGGAAGCTCCTGCATTTTCTGGTCGGGGAAAACTTTTTCCATCTCACGTCTGAAGGCCTTATCCATGCCGTAGTCATCATCAGCGTATAAGAATCCGCCCCGCTCAAGGTACTGCCTTAAGCGTTTCACTTCAGTATCACTGAAGGAAATATTGCCGTGACCTGTAATAAGTATAAAGGGGAAATTGAAAATATCATCTGAGTTGATATCAACTGAATAGAACTTCGATTCATCAACATCTATTACAGTATTTTTCTTCAGGTAATCCATCATATTAACTTCTGCAGATGGGTCATTATACCAATCGCCGCCGCCGGAATATTTAAGCCTCACTATTTTAAATGATGAAGAAAGCTTGTTGATGCCATCATTTTGTGAGTAAACTGAGGCTGCAGCAAAGAAGGCTAAAATTACGATGAAGATTTTTTTCATTAACTATACTAAAAGTATGATATATGTTTAATCGGATTAAATTCTTTTCGTTGCTGTTTCTGCAATGCTTAGTGAACTATAAGCCTTAATGGTGAAAAAGTTTTAATCAATCTTTTTCATTCTAACAGAGGATCTTGATAAAAAATGCCCGCCGGCTTCACCCCAGGAATAATTATAGCTTAAATCATCATTATCCCATAGTTCAATTGTTATTTCTTCGCGAAAGATATTGTTATCTTCGGGGTCCCCGTAACCGAAAATAAACAGTATGTGTTTTGGTGAAACCTGCCTGTATCTTCTTAGATCGAACCGCACCATAGTGCCAATATTATTGTTCAAAGTCCATAATGCCAGCTTATTTTCATTATCGTAACAAATAATAGTATACTCTTCGTTATACAGTACAGTTTCTTCATTATAAAGAACGGTATCTTTATTGAATTCTGATCCTTCCATCCCGATAGCTTTGTATCGGAATGAAACTCCTTTGTGGTTTACCACAGATTTTACCTCGAGTATCCCCTTGAAATCTTTTTTTTCGTGGTTTACCCCGATACCAACATACTTGCCTTCTCTTTTAGTTAGAAGCTCAAGCAGGTTTAGTTTTTTACTTTTTGGCAATTAAATTGTGATCCTGTTCTTTTATATACTTTTATAAAAAATTTGTTCCCATTTGCTTCTCAGAATGCTGTAAAGCTTAAGATCATGGTATTCACCTTTTGCGAATAATCTTTTTCTCAATATCCCTTCATATTCCAGTCCGCATTTTATCATTACTTTTTCTGAAGCTGAATTTGCTATTTTACAGGTTGCTTCAACCCTGTTAAGCTGCAGTCTTTCAAAACCAAACCTTATTACTTCATTGAATGCTTCAGTGGTATAGCCTTTATTCCAGAAATCTTTTGATAAGGCATAACCAACTTCGCCATAGCCGTTGGCAAGTGACCATACATGATAACCTATTGTTCCGATAAGCTTACCAAGCTCTTTATGTATAATTCCCCATGGACTTGGGATACCATCCTGGTATTGTTGTGTAATGAACCTCAGGTAATGCATGGAGTCTGAAATATTCCTGTGATACTCCCATGTAACATGCTCGGCAACTTCCGGATTTGAAGCGTATGCAAATACATCCGCAGCATCTCGCATCGAAAGCTTTCTGAGCCGCAATCTTTCTGTTTCCAGTATTGGTAAATTCTTAAATATGTCGTAAGCTCTTTCAGTCATTTGAAATATAGAGAAAACTAATTTATCTCAAATTGATTTTATTTAATAGGAAAATACTTCTGCTTAAATGTAAAAGGTTAAATTCATAATATTTATAAAAGTTTGTTTATTGCTTTGGATTGTTATTTGAAACAGATATGAGTAATTTTGATTTTAAATCACTAAAATGGCTGAAAATTACAGAAAAATAAAACAAATTTACGAAGGTAAAGCAAAAAAGCTTTATACATTGAAAGGGCATCCGGACCTGTTATTGCAGGAATTTAAAGATGATGCCACAGCTTTTAATGCGCTTAAAAAAGGTAAAATCCTAAACAAAGGTATAATTAACTGTGAGCTTACAACATTCCTTTTTACCTACCTGAGAAAAAAAGGAATAAGGAATCATTTTGTAAAACAGGTTTCACCAAATGAAATGATCATTAAAAAGCTTAAGATAGTACCTATCGAAGTTGTAGTCCGCAATATTGCCGCAGGCAGCCTGCTTAAAAAAACAAATTTTAAAGAAGGATACCAGCTAAGTAAACCAATAGTAGAATTCTATTATAAAGATGATTCACTTGGCGACCCGATGATAAGCGACTCACATGCATTGGCAATGAAGATCGCAACTGAAAAAGACCTGAAGACACTTAAACAAATGGCCGAGAAGATAAATAAGGTATTAAAACCTTTCTTTTTAAAAAGGGGACTGAGGCTTGTAGATTTTAAGCTTGAATTCGGTAAAGATAACACGGGCAAGATCATGCTGGGTGATGAAATAACACCCGATACATGCAGGCTTTGGGATAAAAGAACTAATAAAAAGCTTGATAAGGACCGTTTCAGATTTGACCTTGGCGGCGTAAATGAAGCATATGCGGAAGTCAGAAAACGAATTACAGGAAAGTAAACAGGTTTAAGAATATTTGAGACTTACAATTTACGGCAGAAGTACAGTACTTAAAGCACTATTAATTACGCTTGCGATTGATATTGCCGCTCTTCTTATTCCCAATGAAATTGTGAAGCTGGTTTTGCTGGTACTTTCGGTTGTATTTATTTCATTCACACTTTATTTTTTCCGTGACCCGGTAAGGCAAATACCGCAGAACCTGAAAAGCGGGGATATACTTTCTCCTGCTGACGGTAAAGTAATGATGATAGAAGAGGTTCAGGAGAATGAATTTATCAAAGGTCCTGCCAAAGTTATCGGGATTTTTCTCTCTCCGCTTAATGTTCATGTAAACAGGGTGCCGATATCCGGCACTGTAAAATTCTACCAGTATATTAAAGGTGAATTTATTGCAGCATATGATCATGCTTCAGCAGATAAGAATGAAAGAACTGTGATAGGGATAGAAGGCGAAAGGTTTAAAGTGCTTTTTAAACAGATCACAGGTTTTGTCGCACGTCGCATAGTTTGTGAATTAAGAGTTGGTGATAAAGTTAAGATCGGTGAAAAATTCGGAATGATCAAATTCGGTTCAAGAACAGATATAATAATGCCTGTGAATGCAAAAATTAAAGTAAGTATAGATCAGAAAGTAACCGGGGGTATTACTCTCCTTGCGGAGGTACCTGAATAGTGAAGAACCGCATGGGATTTATACCAAGCTTATTCACTGTGCTGAACCTGTTCTGCGGGTTCATGGCAATTATTAATGCTGATGCGCTTAACTTTGAGCAGGCTGCGTTGTTTATCTTATATGCCGGGTTATTTGATATGTTCGATGGTGTTGTTGCCAGATTTACAGGCACTTCTTCAAAATTCGGGGTTGAGCTGGATTCCCTGGCTGACCTAGTTTCTTTCGGGGTTGCTCCTTCATTTATATTGTACAAAGTATATTTCTTTTCTCTTGATGGCATTGGCATAGCGCTTTCTGCGCTTATAATGATATTCGGCGCATTGCGCCTTGCAAGGTTCAATGCCCAGCTTGTTGGCTTTGATAAAAATTATTTCAGCGGTGTACCTGTTCCAATACCTGCGGTTACGGTTTCTTCATTTATACTTTTCTATTATAATCAGAACTTTAATGCACATGTAAGCGAGATTTTCATTTACTGTATTGCGATCGTGCTTCCGCTGTTAATGGTAAGCAAGTTCAAATATGATACTACACCCAAATTCAATAAACGCGAAGTAAAAGAACATCCCGTTAAGACTATTATAGTCATTCTTTCAGTAATTTTAATTGCGGTTACAAAAGGGGAAGGGTTGTTCGCTTTTTGCCTGTTTTACATCAGCACGGGAATATTCCGCAGCACTAAAAACCAGGTCCGTAAATTTTTTTTCAGCAAAAAAATAAGTAATGATGAAGAAAATGCTGATGAGCTTAAGCTGAAGCAATCAAATTAGACTTTAAAAAAGTATCTCACTCAATCCCTTAACTAAAACTTCAATATCTGATTCATTGTTAAATCTGCCAAATGATATACGGATAGATGACCTTGCGGTATCATCATCATAGCCTATAGCTTTTAGTACATGTGAAGGCTGCACTGAGCCTGACGTGCAGGCTGAGCCTGATGAAACAGCAATTCCTTTCATATCAAGCTTAATTAAAAGTGTATCAGGATCAATTTTAGTGGTTTTGTGATTAAACGAAATATTCACAATGTTGGGTAAACACATTCCGTTTTCATCGGCGGAATTAATGGTTATTTTTTCCTTAAACTGAGAGTGTATTTCATTAATCAAAATTTTCCTCAGATCAACAGATCTCTCAATATCAGTATCCATTTTCATTTTCAAGATCTCAATTGCTTTTTTAAACCCTGCAATTGCGGGGATATTCTCTGTGCCGCCTCTTCTGTCGCGCTCCTGCCTGCCTCCGTGCATGAATTTATCTATCGGGGAATCCTTTTTGATATATAAAATCCCAAGGCCTTTAGGCCCGTAAATTTTATGCCCTGAAAATGACGCGAAATTAACACCCAGCTCATTAATTTTGAATTTAACTTTTCCTAATGATTGTACCATATCACTGTGAAGCATAATACCCTTATCCTTCAGCAGCTTTGCTGCTGCGGTGATATCGTTAATAATGCCAAGCTCATTGTTTGAATGCATTACAGAGATCAGAAAGGTCTTATCTGTAAGCGAGTCGTTTAATTCATTAAGGTCGATCCTACCATATTTGTTCACTTTTAAATAAGTGATATTAAACCCAAACCTGTTCTTTAAGTATTCAGCAGTATCTATAACGGCGGAGTGTTCAATAGCGGTTGTTATGATATGATCTTTTTTGCCTAGATTGTAAAAAGCAGAACCTTTTAGAGCGAAGTTATTTGCTTCGGTACCGCCTGATGTGAAGTATATTTCAGAAGGCCTTGCACCGATGAATTCCGCAAACAGGTCTCGGGTATCTTCCAGCAATACCTTCGCTTTCCTGCCCGCTTCATGTACGGAGGAAGAATTCCCGTAATTTCCTCCAAGCCACGGAAGCATCGCTTCCTTTACCTCCGGATCAACCTGAGTTGTGGCTGCATTATCTAAGTATACAAGGCTCATAAGCTGCAAAGTTACCTTAAAATTCAGGGTACTTCAATTCAATTTATTATAGTATAATACCTGCAATCAACATAGCACAAAAAAATTATTTAAGTTATCTTTGTTTTATAATGTATAAAAAGATCATCAAACCGCTTTTATTCGATTACGACCCCGAAAAAGTCCATAATTTTACAATAGATAAACTATCCGGTTCAATATTTCCCGCAATTTTAAAGCTGCTTTACAGTTTTGAAGATAAAAAACTAGAAACTAAAGCAGGCAGGTTAACATTCCGTAATCCGATCGGGCTTGCCGCGGGAATGGATAAAAATGCAACTGCGCTAGCAGGATGGGATGCAATGGGATTCGGCTTTGCCGAAGTTGGTACAGTAACACCGCTTCCGCAGGATGGAAATCCAAAACCGCGCATGTTCAGGCTGCCGGAATTCGGCGCTGTTATAAACAGGCTGGGCTTTAATAATGCCGGCGCGGATGAATTTGAAAAAAACCTGGAAGAATCAAAGGAAAAGATCAGGCGTGATTTTATTGTTGGGGTTAATATCGGGAAAAATAAACATACTGAGCTTGACGACGCTTACCAGGATTATAAGTTTTCATTTGAAAAATGTTTTGAAACAGCAGATTATTTTACAATTAATGTAAGCTCTCCAAATACCGAAGGGCTCAGACAGCTTCAGCAGAAAAAATTCCTTGATGAAATATTAAAACATTTGCAGCTGCTTAATAAGGAGCTGGATACTACATATTCTGATACAGCAAAAGATATATATCTGAAGATAGCACCTGACCTGACAGAAGCTGAGCTTGATGACATTATCCAGGTTTCAATAGATAATAACATCACAGGACTAATAGCAACCAATACAACAATTTCAAGAGATACGCTGCCTGAAGGTATATATGAAAGCGGGGGATTAAGCGGTAAACCGCTTGAACCTATTTCCAATTCAGTAATTAAATATGTGATGAATAGGGCTCAGGGTAAGCTTGTAGTAATAGCATGCGGCGGGATATCCTCATATGATGATATAAGAGAGAAGCTTGATCTCGGGGCTTCGCTGGTTCAGCTTTATACCGGACTGATATATGAAGGTCCCGGTTTGATCAAGCGGTTGAAAAAAGAAATGCTTTCTGCCCGGAAATAATATTATGGATATTGAAATAAAAGAATTTGATGTTAACCTAAAAGATTCAGTATTGGATTTCCTTACCTCCGGTTACTGGCCGTTCCATAGCTCACCCAAAATTCCCAGGGAAAAGCTGGAAAAACAATTCAGCGAAGGGTATTTTACCGGTGAAGGACACAGAACATTTGTTATCTTAAATAACAAAGATGAATTGATAGGTGTAATAAGATTGTTCGATCTGGGTTCAGGACCTGAAGATGATGAAACCCCGTTATTTGATATAAAAATTAAAGAAGAATTTCGCTGTAAAGGAATCGGTAAAAAAGCCTTAAACTGGCTTACAAATTTTGTGTTTACAAACTACCCCAATAAGCTAAGGTTTGAAGCTACTACAAGGATAGATAATACAGCGATGCGCAGTGTATTTGAAAAATGCGGATTTGTAAAGGAAGCTCATTACCGCCAGGCCTGGCCTGATGCTGATGGTATCAGGTATGATTGTACGGGATATTCGATCTTAAAGAGTGACTGGATGAATAAAACAAAAACGCCGGTGAAATTTGAACTGTAAAAATAAAATCGTATAAGAACATTAATTAGTTAATCATTCCTGCAGTTTTAACCAATGAATCGCATCTTCCCTGTTGTAAAATATCCTGACATTATAACCACGGTTTTGGCAGGCATTTTCGTAAAATTTAATATTACTTTCTACAAATTTATTTTGTTCAAGAATCAAGGCTTCAGATGTCCTGTTATCAATACCCATTTTTTCAAATGTATTGATTGAATTATAAACATTTAAAATGGAAGGGGTTACTTTCATTTCAGTTAGATCTGTGAGCACCAGCAGACAATTTTTATCTTTATTAAAATTTACAAAATCATTAATAGCCTGATTAAATTCGTCATCGGTTACAGTTCCTGAATATTCAACCTCGATCCTCCGGGGAGATGTTTCAAATTTTATTGAGTACGGCATAATAATCCTCAGGTAAACAATTATATTGTTTTAAGATCATTTTTAGTAAATTCATTAATAACGTTGCCTGTGTTTAGGGTCCCGGACGGCTCAAACAGCATAACGGATACTTCTTCATCAGCAATCGGGCAATGCTCTGTCCCTTTGGGAATAATTATAAATTCATTTTCATTGATAGTTATATCCCCGCTGCGAAGCTTCATAACGAAGCTGCCTTTTAAGACGTAGAACATCTCATCTTCTTTATCATGTTTATGCCAGACAAATTCTCCTTTGAACTTAACAAGCTTAACATGCTGTCCGTTCAGCTCTCCGGCTATTTTCGGGTCCCAGTATTTATTAATAAGCTCAAGCTTATCGCTTATAATTACTTTTTCCATGGTTCAGTCATACAATTCTTTGGTATAAAGCAGAAGATCTTCAGTGTCATTGGGTATATTGATCGTTTTTTCAAATTTCATCCCAAGCTTTTCAAGCAGTTTAATAGAAGAATAGTTATAAGGTACAGTAATTGCAGCTATCCTGTGCAGTTTCAGAACATCTTTTGCGAACTGTAAAACACTTTGCGAAGCTTCGGCAGCATAGCCGAAATTCTCAAATTCAGGCAGAAGAGCAAAGCCTATATCAACATCATCAAGCCCGTCTCTTTTTACCAGCCCGCACATCCCGGCTTTTTGTCCGGTGGATTTAAGTATCATGAGATAAAAGCCGAAACCGTTTTCTTTGTAGCCTTTGGCTAATTTTTCTTCAATATATTTTACTCCGTCTTCCGGGCAGTTTATGGACCGGCTTCCTATATATTTAAGCCATCCCGGAGTATTTAGTAGTTTGTAAATAAACTCCCCATCGCCGGAATTGAACTCACGCAGCCTGATTCGTTCGGATTCAATTATGAATTTATCCATTTTAAGAACGGCTATTTAAATTGTAGTACTTTTGCTTTTGATCGAAGCAGGTCTTTTGCTTCGGGCCATCCCGGAATGATATCGGATGTAAATGTATAAGTGCGGATCTCGGTGGATAAGCTTCTTGATTGTTTCATTGCTTCTGCATGAACGCCGCTGCGAGCAAATCTTTTAAGGTCGTTTTCAGATTGCCAAACGGAAAGTGTGTAATGGTCAGAGCCGAAGCCGGTATTTTTCATTTTAATAAATCCGGGCTCTTTTCTCAGCTGTTTCTGGATCTTATATCCCCATGCTGAAAGCCTGAAAAAATACCAGACACTTTTCAGCTTTATTGATGTAACAGTTATTACCAAAAAATATTATTCTGCTATATTATTTGAAACTGTTAATTCTTTGTGTAAATAGAATGTAATAGCTTATTTTACGTTAACCAGAAAGTACCTGTATTCATCACCCTTGGCATCATGGATAACTTCCCATTTTGCTTTGTATGTGCCTTCAAGCTCTATAGGACCGCCATGAATAAGGAAAGGCTGGATCTCATCTTTTTTTACTGAACGCAGATTAACTGAATCACCTGCAAACAATTTATAAATACCGCCGTTAATCGATTCCCAAATGTTTTTACGCTTTGTTAAGAATACTTCAGTACATGTATCGTATCCCTGGGCTTTAAGCTGTTCAAGGAATTTAAGATCCTGGATAACCCTGTAAAGATCAACATGGCTGGCATTTTCATCCTTCGGCATTTTAAGTTCAATTACATGTTTCTGAACGCCGCTTTCGATTATAAAAATATCTGCTTCTTTATTTGCAAGTTTCGGGATCGGATTAAACATTCTGGAAATAGGGTAATCCAGCTTTACATTAAGCTCCGGATAATATTTCTTAAGAAATATCCCTAATTCATGCCTTAATCCTGATTCGTTATAAAGTTCAAAAGGGGATTGTGAAAAATATTTAAAGAAATGCTGAATAATTTCCTTCATGATAATTAACCCTTATAATATAGTTTCGTAAAAAAAATGAACTTCTGCTCATAATATCGGTAAGTCCTGCAAATATACCATTTTTCATTAAATATTTTTCTGTATAAATTTATGCACATTTTAGGTCTTAAAATCTGCAAAATAGATGTTATTTCAGCAATTATTGTAGTTCTATACAGCTACTAAACCTTTTAAATCAGTTGTAAATACTATTTATAACAAATTTAAACTTAATTTCATAAATTAGATGCTCCGGAAGGCCGATTAATATATATTAGACTGTATAAGCAGTAACTGGTTGTCATTTTATTGTTACATCATCAGCCAGAATTTTTTTCCACTCCGGATGTTTTGTTATATATTTTGCGACAAACGGGCAAAGCGGTATAAGCTTGAGACCCCACTTTTCAATTTCTTCAAATGCCAGCTTAACAATTTTTGAGCCAATGCCTTTACCTTCAAGTTCTGCCGGTACTTCTGTATGAGTTAATAATATTTTGTTTGCCATAATGATATATTCAATTCTTGCAATATGGCCATCAGCTTCTAGCTCAAACTGTTTTTTATCGGTATTATCTTTTAGTACTGTACTCATGATCTTTATACCTTTCTTTTTTTCATGGCATCAATTGGCTGCGTATATGTTTTTTTGCAAAATCAAATTATATGTACTAATTATCAAGTTACAATACGATATATAAAAAAACTGCCGGGAATAAACCGGCAGCTTAACAAAAGTTTTAACAATAAATATTACTTAAGAGTAGAAATATATTCCCTTAGTCTTGCCAGGTGCTGTAACGCCCCTTCGAATGCGCCATAATTTTCAACAACCAATTTAAGCATTTCTTCAGTTTCAAATATTGAGTGCATTGTTAAATGAGTTTTCCCATTGGTCTCTTTAAAAGTTACCTCAACATGAAATCTTACCGGTTCAGCGCCGTCATCATCTGAATGCCTGTATAAAAGCCTTTCAGGTTCAGCTATTTCCATAAAAACAATTTTATTCGGGTAATCCCTGCCATCGGGTCCGTGCAGGGTATGCAGCCAGATACCGCCAGGCTTAAGCTCAAACTGCCTGGTTGTAATAGTAAAGCCATCCGGACCCCACCATTTTGCAATATGATCCCGGTCTGTCCATACTTTCCAAACCAGCTCCCTCGGTGCATCAATTATCCGGGAAAAGATCATTTCTTTTTCAGTTTTTGTGCTTTGTTCAGTTACTTCAGTGTTTTCAGTTTTCATTTTAATTAGAACTTTTTTTGTTAAATAAAATATTGTCAAGACTGTACTTTCCGGCTCCGGCAAATAGCAGGCCCATGAATACACCGAACAGCTCCATTGGGTGCATAGCAACATGCCATGGATCGAGCATTGATAAATGGGTTATGAATGCCATCAGCATTGTAAATGCCAGAAATGCCGCTGCTGTGCGGGTGAATAAGCCGAGAAGTATCAGTATACCCCCAAAAAATTCGCTTGCTGCAGCCAGGAAACCAAAGAACACATGCCCGAAATTTATTTTTATATTTGACATTGCAGCGCCGATCATTTGCCACATCTCGGGGCCTCCTTCAATTTTCATTATGCCATAAACAAATACAAATGGTATTCCTATACCTATGCGGATAAATAATAATCCCGCATCTGAATACTTTTGAAGAAAATTCCTGAACATTGTTTTAGTTTTTATTTATTAAATTGAGTTATACTTTTACAGCTTTCCATTTGCCTTTCCGGAAGTAATACCAGGAAAGCAGTGCTATTAAAACTTCTGCTGCCGGTATAGCTATAAAAGCACCTGTTGAGCTGAGCTCCAGCACATAAGCTAAAAAATATGCGAAGGGAACCTGGAAAACCCAGAAACATACCAGGTTAATAATAGTCGGAGTCCTTGTATCACCTGCGCCGTTTAAAGCCTGTGTAAAAACCATCCCAATACCGAAAAATATATATCCGGCTCCTATGATCTGAAGCGCATGCGCACCGTAGCTTAATACTGCTTCATCACTTGTAAATATCCTTATAATCTGCTCAGGGAAGATAAGAAAAGTTACCATTACCAGTCCCATAAAAATTATATTATACTTCACAGAAAGCAGTACGCTTTGTTCAGCGCGTTCAAGCTCTTTCGCGCCGAGGTTCTGCCCAACAAGTGTTGCGGCAGCGTTGCTTAAGCCCCATGCGGGAAGGAAGAAAAATACCATATTCCTGAATGCGATCTGGTATCCTGCTGAAGCGTTCGTTCCTCCTGTTTCAGCCACAAGCCTTGTTAAAACTATCCAGCTTCCGCTGGCTATTATGAACTGCATAGTTGCCGGCCATGAAATTTTGATAATTGATCTTATCAGCTCAAAATTTATCCTAAAATATTCTTTGCTTATCTTTAAAAAGCTTTTCCCGTTGAAAAGATGGTAGCACTGGTAAACAACCCCGGACGTTCTGCCAATAACAGTAGCTATTGCTGCCCCTTTGAGACCGTAAAAATGAATCAGGATTGGGCATAAAATAATATTCGCAAGGCTCGCTATCCAAAGGCTTTTCATAGCCATGGCCGCATTTCCTGCTCCGCGGAATATACCGTTAATAAGGAACAGCAGTATAATAACAAGATTACCTCCGATTAAGATCTGTGCGAAAATAGCGCCTTCATTAACCACCTCAGGGCTGGCGCCCATGAGAGCAAGGATATCTGATGCGAAGAATATTCCCGGAAAGCTGATAACTACTGAAACAGCCAGTGCGATTATCAAAGACTGCGCGCAGGCTTTTGCCGCCGAAGGAAGGTCTTTTTCTCCGACCCTGCGTGCAATTATAGCCGTTGCACCTGTGCTTAATCCTATAGATATGGAATATACAATTGTAACAACTGATTCCGTAAGCCCAACAGTTGCAATGGCGTTCGGACCCAGCTTGCTTACAAAGAACATATCAACTACAGCAAATACGCTTTCAAGGCTAAGCTCAAGCATCATAGGTATTGCAAGCAGGAACACCGCCTTGTTTATGCTTCCTTTGGTGTAGTCATATTCCACCCCTTTAAGGGATTGGACTATCGTATCAAATATTTTTAAAGCTCTGCTTCTTTTTTCAGGCAAAATTTTAAAGTTTTTTTATCTTCATTTAAATAACAACTGCCGACATTTTATCAAATGCTTCGTTCCATATCTTTTCAGCAAGCTGTTTTAATTCATCCTCAGGTATACCTTCATGTATGAGGGTCATAACTGTTTTTCCATTTTTATCCAGAAGTATAACGGATACTTTCACCGGTTCAGGAAATTCCGCTGAAGTGAGATCAAAAGGAGGCGGCAGGGGATTTCCGTTTTCATCGGAAAATGAATCTGTATACACAAGCTTAACCGGTGCGGATATTTCAAGGTATTCTCCTGTTGTCCAGTATTCCTTTCCGTTTGATGAACGCATACAGAAAAGATATTTGCCTCCAACTTTAAGATCGATCCTGCAATATGGGCAGGTATATCCTTCCGGTCCCCACCACATTTTGAAATGCTCTTCGGATGTCCAGGCATTCCAGACTGTTTCTACGGGTGCGTTAAATTCCCTGACGATAACCAGCTTCCTGCCTGTTAAATCAGTAACGTCTTCTTTAGTTTGCTGCATAATTAATTAATTTGGTTTACGGATGAAGTAAATTATTTTATTTAAAGCTTTCTTCCATTTTATCAATTGAAGTATTCCAGCCAATATTAGCGCCAGTTTTGAGCTCACCTTCAGGTAATCCTTTATGAATAATGGTCATTTCTGTTTTACCGCTGCTTTCCTTTATAAGTACAGTCACAAGCATTTCCATAGGTATTCCTTTCATCCCGTAAACTTCTGAAGATATCACATTACTTTTCTCATCTGCAAAACAATCAGTAAAAACTATTTTTTCATACGGAACGATCTCTTTGTAAACACCTGTTGCCCAGATTTTATTGCCGTTATTATCCATCATACTGGCAAGCCATTTGCCGCCAACTTTAAAATCGATGGAACAATCAGGACAGGTGAATTCTTTGGGTCCCCACCACTGTTTAAAATGTTCCTCGTCGCTCCATGCATGCCAGACCTGCTCTTTAGAAGCATTGAAACTTCTTACAATTTTTAATTCATTTTGTTTTTCCATGGTATTTAAAAATTTATGTTTACAAAATTATTTAATATCAACAAGGTATGAACGCATTTCTTTGATCTTTCCGCCTTCAATCCTGTAAATATCAAAGAACCTGCAGGAAAAAGGGCTTCCGTCTTTTTTTGCCGCCTTTACATATCCTTCAGCTGCAACCAGTTCACCATCTTCAAGCTCATTGGTCACTGTTATAACAGGCAGGCCGGAAAATGCTTCGTTGTGGATTTCTTTTCTGAATGCTTCAATCCCTTTATGTGAAAAAAAGCCGGGACACTCCCATGTAACATCATCTGCCACATACTTCAGGATTTCTTCCGTATCACCAGAATTAAAGCCGGCATTAACTTTTCTTATAATTTCCTTATTTGTCATTGCTATCTCCTCCGGTTTTATTTCTGTTCTGCAGTTTATCAAGGTAAGCTTCCAGTGAATCCAGCTTCTGATTCCAAAGCTTTCTGTACTGGTCAACCCAGTCTGAAACTGCTTCAAGCTTTTCCAGTTTTGCCCTGCAGAAGCGCTCTCTGCCTTCCTGTTTTATTTCAACGAGTCCAGCTTCCCGCAGGATCTTCAGGTGCTTGTAAATTGCTGCCCGGCTGATCTCGAAGTGCCCCGATACGGCATTTACATTTAATGAACGGTATGCTATCATACCAAGAATTTCCCTTCTTGTTGGATCAGCTATTGCCTGGAATACATCTCTCATAATAATTAATCCTTTTTTATTTATGAAACCATATGGTTGCAAATATAAATGAAACCTTTCGGTTTCGCAATAGCAAATTGAAATTTATTTGCATAAGTAATTGAATACTATGCTTTTATAGGTTGACTTATTTGATTATTTTTTTATAATTATTAACCGTAAGGCGCCTACGAATTCATTTTGGTTCTTTAAATGCCCGTATTTTTTATCCCAATTTCCTGAATCGAGATCTTCTTTTAGTTTTTTTACCGCTTCCATTTCTTTTTCTCGCGGAAGGAAATCCCAGAAGGATTGAGACCTTCTGATAGATTCATTCAGGAATGCTTCAGGCCTTGCGTAAAAGGCTTCATTGAAACCATCGATACAATCAATTGGAACGGGAATTTTTATAATTTTAAAGCTGCTGCCCAAGGTATCTGTAATATATTTTATCTTTGGCGAACGTGCCCTGTCTATATCTACCATTTCAGGGCAGTAATCTGCAAGCCAGAATCTATGTACATCATCCGGGTCGAATGTCATGATCACCATCGTGTTTTTGGTAACTCGCTTCATTTCCAGCAGCCCTTTATTCAGATCAGGCCAGTGATGAATTGTCAACAGGGCCATGGATGCATCAAAGCTGTTATCTTCAAACGGAAGATCTTCGGCAAATGCCGCAATAGCCGGTACTTTTTGGGGTCCTCTTTGTGCCCGCATAATATCTGAAGGTTCAACTGCTGTTAAGATACGGTCTGCCGGCTCATATGAGCCTGTTCCTGCCCCGATATTAATTACTGTTTTGGCATCACCAAGTGCGCTGTGTATCAGCGAAGCAATAACAGGATCAGTTTGCCTGTTTGCTGTATATTTAACCTTTTGTTTATCGTAACTGTATTCAGTGTTATTTATTTTCATGTGCAATGTTTCAGGCAATGGCGCAAAAAGTTTTTTTAAACTAATTAAGACATTTCTGCATGAAAATAATTTACAAATTGAAGATCAAAAATTAAAGCTATTAATTTTATTTGTAAGAGAGCATAAGTATTTTTAAAAAATTTCAGCTTAACTTGCCTGAATGCAGGTCTTTTATTGGGAAAGTCATTTCGTCATTTTTCCATATTAAATTTCCGTTCACTATAAAGAATTTCCTGAACTTACCTTTATCCAGATATTTATTGATATTGGGAAGTGATGATTTGATCATGTAAGGCTCAAAATTTATTGTTTTTGAAGTATTATCACTGAATGTCATTTCAATTGAGTAACCTGCAGTATAATGCGCTTCTGTTATTGATATCTTTTGCGGGTCATTCTCTGTTTGTTCTGTATCAGCAAGTTCATTTTTTATTTGTTCATCCATTATGTATCCTATGGTTACCGGTTAATACAATATAACCATCTTTGTGCCGTATAGCTATGTAATACACCCTAAAAGATCAAATAGTTTTAAAAGCTAGCGTATTTCAGCTTCAATTATGCTTAATATATTACCTGCAGGATCTTTGAACCAGGCTATATTCGGACCGTTTCCGCGCATTATGCTTTTACTATCGGTTTTTATCGATTCATTATCATTCTGTATGAGCTCAATGCCTTTTTCCTTCAGCTCATCTGCGGCTTCATCAATATTATCTACGGGAATGTTAAGTATAGTAAATTCAGCAGGTACATGGTTTGGCTTGGGATAAATTATTACTAAAGCTCCGTTAGCTATTTGAAGCACCAGGGTTTCCATTTCTCCTTCCTTAAGTGTCATGGATAGTGTGCCTCCGTAGAACTCCTTAGCTTTTGAAATATCATCCACTGAAAATCCGCTGAATGCTTTATCTGTTTTTAACATATATCTGTACTCCATTCCGGTGTTTATCACATTAACATCAAAAACAGGCTGCAGGGTTCTGTGTTTATTTTAATTCTTTCAGGATTCTATTATATCCGCAATTTTTTGGGCCAGTAGATCTGCTGCAGGCGGAATTTTACGCAGCCATAAAGCAGGTTCAAATACCTCCAGCTCTCCAAGGGTAAGCTTTCCGTTGTTATCGCGCATTACATCAACCCTGGCATATATAATACCGGGTTTTGAAACCCGCACAACATTTTGTGCGAACTCTATTTCTTCTTCGGATGGGGTATATTCGTGAATTGTGCCTCCAAAGCTTTCCTGTACCCTGAAGTCATCCTGTTTGCCTTTTTTAAGGATAGCATGAGTGAACTTACCTCCTATGACCATATAAGATACTTCGCCTTCAGTTAAAATGGTTTTCTGGTATTCCTGCACAAGCATAGATTTATCCTTTATAAGCTCCGCAAATACCGCCTCATGTTGTGCTATGTTTGATCTGTTAAGCCTGTAAGTATGCCATGCCCCGCCGGATATTGCGGGTTTTAAAATGAGCTCATCCCAGTTTAAGCCGGCAGTTATTTCTTTCAGCGAACGTTTATCACCGGGTTCGATAAAAACTGTTGGGGGAATGTTTATACCCGCTTTTTCAAGATCAAGCATGTAGTGCTTATCAATATTCCAGTAGATTATTTCTATGGGATTAATGAACTTTGTAACCTTGCCGGCGTTTTTAAGCCAGGGCTCAAATTCATCATAGCGGTTAAAGTAATCCCATGGTGTGCGGAACAGTACATACTTTGTTTCAGCCCAGTTAAATTCAGGGTCATTCCAATAAGTACGTGTTACCCTCAGGCCGCGCTTTTCAAGCGCACTGCTGAGCAGCATGTCTTCATGGAGAATGTTTTCTGTAAACTCATCACCCGGTTCCGCGGTTAAGTATTTTGAAGATGTGAGAAGTGTTACATCATATTTTGGCAATGTTGTTATCTTTCTATTATTTCAATCGATTTAACTTCCATATTATTATCTTCAACTTTGTTGAATTTGAAATTCATATCATAAACTTTAGATCTTTTTACCCCTTCGGAAGTATAGTTAACTATAAAATCAATGTTTGTCATTAACTCAGTTACATTAATATCATTAAAAATTAATTGTGTATCTTCAATATTGTCGGGAAATATCTTAAACAGATTTTCCGCAAATTCATCTTTGTTATATTTAACGTTATTTAATTCTATACATTCATTATTGACCCATAAAACTGTATGTTCTTTGTCTTTCAGCCTGATGCCGTCTGTTACATACCTGGTAGTATCTTTAATATTAAGTTTAAGATTCGGATGAAATTCTTCATAAATAAAGTTAGTGTTCATACCCGGTATTTCCATATGGTATGTTAAGTGTTCCTGTAATTCTTCGGTAAGAAATTTGTAAAAATCTTCTTCTTTTACATCCTCTTTTTCAATTACTCCAATTTGTATACTGAATTCACCATATTTATCTAGTACTTTATTAATTTCATCATCAAGCTCGTCTTCTTTTATTTCTTCCAGCTTTTTAAATTCAGGAAATTTCATAATTTCCCTGATAGTTTTTTCTTCCGAATGCTTATATGCTTCTTCATATTGATCAACGTAATTCAGGAATTCATTTATTACTTTGGGCGGAGCCTCGCCGTTTCCTATAAATTCTGACATACCATACTTTTCCTTAAGCTCTTTTTCCTTTTTTTTATTTTGCTCACTGTAATACAAATTCTCTGAATCTTCTGAGTAATCTTTTGGTGTCATTGTTAAAATTAAATTTAAAATAAATTGATTTCTAAGTACAAAAAGCTAATTCTTTTTATTTCATAGAAACTTTTATTCCATGAGAGTGCTGTTTCATATTTAAGAATTAAGCGTTTTTTTATATTTGTATAGTCCTATTAATAATCCGGTTAGCCCGATCGTAAAACATACAGCTGCCCAAGGAAGAATATTGTACCCTGCAACCCCTGCTCTGTATATGGCTGTAAATAAAAATAAGGCTAGACCTGTGATTTCCCAAATGCGTATGTTCTCAAATCTATTTGGCTGCTGCATTACTGGGGCTTTATTTACAAGGATTTTCAATTCATCCCAGTCCCACAGTACAAGCATGATATTT
This sequence comes from Ignavibacteria bacterium, assembly GCA_017303675.1. Lineage (NCBI taxonomy): Bacteria > Pseudomonadati > Ignavibacteriota > Ignavibacteria > Ignavibacteria bacterium. Next base: position 130,952 of record JAFLBX010000001.1, on the reverse strand, counting down.
GCAATCAGCATTAAGCCAGTTATTACGGGTGTACCGCGGAAATCATACGAAAGCGTTATCACGAATATGTTGGCAATTATAGGCAGGAACATCAGCGCCCCAAGCTTCGCATATCGCTGAGTCATAAGCAGCAAACCGGCAATAAGCTGACCTAGCCCCATGACTTTCCACCATAACCCTGACTGGTACAGGGTTTCAAACATATGCCATGCGGAATTAATCGGTTCATTAATGCCATCAATGGTAGTAAATCGTTTACCCTGAATTTTAACAACACTCGCAAACACAAACGCTGCACCGATGAGATAACGGGTGTAGATTATAAAAAGCTGAGGGAGTAATTTAGATTTGAGATTATGCAATAATATTATTGATAAATTTAAATATACCAATCTCCAAAATTTTTATCTATATAAAACCCCATATTAAAACTATATTTGCAGCTAATAAAACAAACTCAATGCCTAATCCAAATAAACTGATCAACGAAAAATCACCTTATCTCATTCAGCATGCGTATAACCCTGTGGAGTGGTACCCGTGGGGTGATGAAGCCTTCCAAAAAGCGAAAGATGAAGATAAACCGATATTTCTATCCATAGGATACTCCACCTGCTACTGGTGTCATGTTATGGAGCGTGAAGTGTTCGAAAACGAACACATAGCCGGTGAAATGAATAAGCTTTTTGTGAATATTAAAGTCGATAGGGAAGAGCGCCCTGATGTTGACCGTGTTTATATGTCAGCCCTGCAGGCTATGACGGGCTCCGGCGGCTGGCCCATGTCAATGTTCCTTACAAATGAGCTTAAGCCGTTTTATGGTTCAACTTATGTTCCTCCAAAATCAAAATACGGCTTGCCCGGGTTTGAAGACCTCATTCACCAGCTTGGCGAAGCATGGAAAACCCGCAGAGATGAAGTGAATGAATCAGGCGAAAAGATACTTGAGCATATCCGTGAAGCTTCGCAGAATATAACAGCGGCAGGTGAGCTGAATAAAGAGATGCTTCTTAAAGGCGCGCAGCAGTTTAAAAACGGATTTGATGAAGAATACGGCGGATTCGGAGGCGCGCCTAAATTCCCAAGACCGCCGGGGATAAACTTTTTATTAAGGGCTTATTACAGGTTTGAAGATTCCGAATCGCTGCAAATGGTGATACGCACGCTGCTGCAAATGGCTAAAGGCGGAATGTATGACCATTTGGGCGGGGGTTTTCACAGGTATTCAGTTGACCGCTATTGGCGCGTGCCGCATTTTGAAAAAATGCTTTATGATCAGGCGCAGCTGGCAGTAAATTATCTGGAAGCTTACCAGATTACAGGTGATAAGTATTTCGGAGACATTACCCGTGATGTGCTGGATTATGTCTGCAGGGTTATGACCCATCCGGACGGGGGATTCTATTCAGCCGAAGATGCTGAGTCTCTGCCTGCGCCAACGCTTCGGCAGACAAGCGCTAGAGAGGACCTGTCCTCCGAAACTTTAGTGAAGGAGGAAGGTGCATTTTATGTGTGGAGCAAGAGTGAGATTGATGCGTTACTTGGTGAGGATGCGGAAATTTTCAATTATTATTTCGGGGTAAATGATTATGGCAACGCACCGCAGGGCAGCGACCCGCACAGCGTGTTTGTGGAAAAAAATATTCTGTATAAAGCGCATTCACTCAGCGAAACTTCAAATAAATTTGAAAGATCAACTGATGAAATTAACAACATCATCGAATCCTGCAAAAAAGTATTATTTGAAGTCCGCCAAAAGCGGCCGCTTCCGCATAAGGATGATAAGATACTCACATCATGGAATGGACTGATGATATCAGCTTTTTCAAAAGCTTATAGTGTATTCAATGAACCTGTTTACCTGGAAAGATCAAAAATGGCTTCTGAATTTATTCTGAAAAATCTTTATGAACCGGGGAACAAAAAATTACTTCACCGCTGGCGCGAGGGCGAGTCTAAAATTGAGGCAACTCTGGAAGATTATTCATTTTTTATACAGGGGCTAATTGATCTATATGAGGCATCCTTTGATGAAAAATACCTGAAGTCTTCTATTGAGCTGACTGAGCTGATGATAAATGATTTTTACGATGAAGCCGAAGGCGGATTTTTTGATACATCAGGCAAAGATAAAAATATACTTGTCAGAACAAAGGAAGATTACGATTCCGCTGAACCTACCGGCAACTCCGTTGCCATTTCTAACCTTCTTAGGCTTTCAGCTTTAACAGGTAATACCGCATGGTATGATATGGCATACAGATCAGTGCTTGCCTTCAGCGGCAAGCTTGAAAAAATGCCTTATGCAATGCCGCAAATGCTTGTTGCCCTTGATATGCTGCTGCATAAACCCAAACAGATCATCATTGCCGGACGCAATGATGAAACAGCATTCAGAATGCTGCGTGAAGTTCAAAACCGCTTTATTCCTGATAAAATTGTTGTTAATATAGATCCCAAAGCGGCTTCTGAGAGTATTACATTCGCTTCAAAGATCGTTCAGGTAACCGGTGAGACTACAGCATATGTTTGCGAAAATTTCTCATGCAGGCTTCCTGTTAAAACTGCGGGCGAACTTGCAGAGTTACTTGCTTAGTATGACTTTGAAACACTATTTTCGAATTTATATTATGGAGGTGTCATGTTCCCGGTTATTTTTTTCATAATTGCAGTGCTTGCTGCATCGGTAAGAATAGCAGTTACCAAAAGAAAACTTAATAGCTCAGAAAAAACTGGAATATTCCTGCTTTATATTATTGTAATGAATATCGGCCTTTCAGGATTATATTCATTCATGGGCCATGCTTTTATACCCGATAAGATTGCCGCAGAAATAGGCTGGCCGCCGGGCAGCCCTTTCCAGTTTGAAGTAGCAATTGCTAATCTTTCATTCGGGCTGCTGGGTATCTTAAGTATATTCATCCGCGAAAAGTTCTGGGCTGCGGTAGTTACCGGAAATTGTATTTTTTTGTGGGGTGCCGCTTACGGTCATTTTGTACAGCTTGCTAAAGGAGATCACTCACCATACAATACCGGGATATTTTTATACGCAGGTGATATTTTTATTCCGCTGGCAACATTTATTTTAATGATAATATTTTTCCGGAAAAAAAATCATTTCAGCTAAGTTAAGAATAATTGAAAAATTTTGAATTGAAAGTCCGGTGCCGCGATCATAGATCAGCTTTGGCTGTTTTAAAAAATCTTGATGCTGAATATTCCGGATTATTAAAACAGCGGGATGTATATTTTAATTTATCACCCGGCAGGCTGAAGCTGAGAACTATAAACAATAATGAGCATCAGCTTATTTACTACAGAAGACCGGACAGGGATTCTGCTAAATTCAGCAATTATTATATTGTAAAAGTTTCGCACCCTGTACAGCTTGAAAAATCATTAAAAGAAATTTTAGGCGTTAAGGTGATCGTTGTTAAGCTAAGGAAATTATTCCTTTGGCAAAATGTCAGGATTCATTTAGATACAGTTAAATCACTGGGTAAATTTATAGAGTTTGAAATAGTATGCCGAACATCAAAACAGGAATTTCAATCATCTGAAAAGATGAAGTATATTAAAAAAATTTTCAACATTAATAAAAATTTCATTCTAAATTCATCATATTCAGATATGATGATAAAAAATATTTGAAAGGAGCAGCATTATGTTTCTTTGTCAATGGTCTTTGGATATTCAGTTTGGCAAGCTGGGCGAAGCCCTGCAGATAATTAAGGAATGGGGCGAAGAAAAACACAAAAGCTCGGGCTTTTCACTTTCTACCGGCGGGAGAGTTTATACCGGTTATATAGGCAGATCTGCTGCGCATGTTGTTGATGAATATGTTTTTAATTCAATGGGAGAGTTTGAAAAAGCCCTTGCCGATATGGCACAGCCTCAATTTAAGCCATTTGCTGAAAGAATGGCAAAGGTTATAATTCCGGGTTCACAAAAGTGGGAAATATTTAAAATTATTCCATAATGTAGTAGCGTGAATATACTACCATAAAATAGCTAATTTGGTTATGGTATGCTTTTACTATTCGCTGCATATTGCAGCGGGATGAGATATGTAACCATAATACTATTATTTTTGCTTGTTGTCTTTTCGGCATGCGATCCGCCGCTGGAAGTTAACAGACCCGGAGATAAGCTCTCGGGTTATGTTACACATTATGATTCAGTATTATACATGGAAGGCGGCTACTATTCAATATCCCTGTATAATGCAGATAGTGTAAATCCTTATAACCGTGTTCCAATCAGAACAGATTCTCTAAATTTAAAAACCCGTGACTGGCTTTATGAAACCCCGTTCAGCATGGATGGAATACCATCAGGCAGATACTATCTGGCTGCAACATGGTCTAAATATCCAAAAGTGCCAAACGAAATTCCTGTAGTTTTGGGAACACTTGGATGTGATACAATTGTGAATTGCTCAAACTACAAGCTTTTGCAATATCCCAATTACGAAGGCAAGTTCAGGAATATAACTGCCTGGACCAATCCTGCAAAAAGATTAAATTAAAAAATTTATAAACAATTAAAGGCGGAAAATTTTTTCCGCCTTTTTTATTTTACAAATGGATGTTCTTTTAGCTCCACCAGTAAAAATTTTAAAGTTGCATTACCTGTGTTTTCAGTCTGATGATGTTTCTCGGGGTTAGCAAAACCGTAATCTCCTGCTTTTAGAACCATTTCTGCACTCGAGCCATCTTTGTAATAGATCTTAATTTTTCCGTCGGTTAAAGCGTAAAAAAAGTGTGCATAGTGTGTGTGAAAAGAACTTTTTTCGCCAGGCTCAATTGTTGCTATGGTTGATTTTATCAGAGTAGTATCAACAATTACATTAGTCATTTTAGGATCTACATCTTCCCAGTTTTGAGAATATACAGAATTAACTGTAAAAATTAAAAATAACGTAAATATAATATAACAGTATTTCATGTTAGTCTTCCTTTCGATTGACCCTTTAAATTTCCGGGTAGTTTATTTATAACTCTTCCTCGTGAAATTCCTGTATTTTTTCCGGAGTAAATTGAGATAGTTTAATTACTCTGGCTTTATTTCTAATCAAAGCAGGCACTGCATAAAGAGCTTGTTCTTCACTTTCAGCATCCACAAATGCCCAACCGGTGCAAACACCGCTCTTACAACCCCACTCAAAATGAGTTATATGCCCGTGAATTACGAATTCGTCAAGTACATGCAGGCAATCTTCCCTGTTGTGAGAAGTTTCTACCAGGTATCTGTTCATTTTTTTTATCTCCTGTTTTAAGTTATTTGGATTTAGCGTATTCACTCATTCCATGAAAATCAACCAGTATTACAGGTTCATCTCCAATTACCCAGGCATCATGTCCCGGCGGCAAAACTGAAATATCACCGGGTCCGCAATCATATTCAGTACCGTCGTCCATTCTTACCCTTAAAGTACCTGCAATATGATATTGAAAATGCGGTGCTTCGCAGCTTTTTGTCTGGGCAATGGGCTTTACAGATTCAGACCATTTCCATCCCGGCATTAATACAGCTTTTCCAATCTCTGCTCCACCAATGTTAAGCATTTCTAGTTTTCCCAAAGGAAATTCTCTGGTTTCGTCTGATTTGCTAAAATTTTTAATCTCAGGTTTTTTATACATAGTTTTTTCCTTATTCTAATTTAGTTAACAATATTTAGTATTTCTCTGCTGGCTGAATCTACAAGCGGGATAAATTTAGCATACCATTTCTGCCAGTCTTCAGCTCCCAATCCCTGTTTCATTGCATTTTCCCATGCAGCCAGATTCTCCCACTGGCTTTCAAGTATTAAGGTGTATGACTTCGCTGTAACCAGGTCAGTTAATGCTCTGTTGTTTGTAAAACCGTATTTTTCATTTATACCTTTTGCTTCGCTTAAGAGCTGTTTAGCATCTTTTGCTTTACCGAATTTCAGATAAAAAATATCTCTTACAACTATCATTATTTGTTTCCTTTCTGCTAATAAGTTTAAATTTATATTTTATTTTTTTCCGACTGTAATAATTTTCTTATTTCTTTTCTTAATTCCGGGGTGTTTTTATGTCCATGTACTTCAACTGCATGATGAACATATGTATTCAGTACTTCCGTAAGCTTTCCGGATAAATATAGGGAGCATTTAGAATTGCTGGGATATTCACGACAATCGATATAATACCTCGGCTTTCTTTTGAATATTTTCTTCATATTCTGGTTTTCGTCAAAGATAAATGTCATTAATTTTTATGACAAAGAATTCTTTCATTCTTTGTTATAAAATTTAGATTGCTATAATTTACATTTTAGACTTATATATATATCGATTTCAATAAATTTGGCAGAATTAAGGCATTTTTATTTATTTCAATGGAGTGAAATGTAATAACAGTTTATAAAACTGAAATATTTGATTAAATGTTATAAAAATTCAGGAATTATCCACCCTTATTAAATTATGAATTATTCATATAAAGTATTAAATAATCATAATTTATTAGTTTTCATTTAATCTAAAAATGTTATAAATTTATTACATGTTAAAAAGTAAAATCATAGATATACTTAAAACATTTTCAAAAGCTGAGTTAAAATCATTTCGTGATTTTGTAGCATCTCCTTACTATAATTCCAATAAGAACGTAATTAAAACTCTTGATCAGCTGCGCAAATATCATCCGGATTACACATCTCCAAATATCAAAAAAGAAAAGCTTTTTACAAAGCTTTTCCCGGGCAAAAAATTCAATGATACTGTCATAAGAATATTATTATCTGACCTTTTAAAGCTCTCAGAGGAATTCCTCTCGGTTAATTCAGATTATTCTGAAAGCCCTGTTGATTACATACGTCTTCTGCAGGAGCTTAGGGACAGAAACCTGGATGCCGTTTATAAAAAAAATTATAAGGAAGCTTTAGATTCAGTGAAAAACTATACCAGCTCAAGAGATAAATTCTTTAAAATGTTTGAGCTTGAAGTTATTAATGTTGAGTATCATCTGCGTAAGGATAAACAGCTGCACATCAGCGGGAATATACTTAACAGGGCTGAAAATCTTATTTATTTCATGATAATTGAGCTTATACACAATGCGCAGGATATTATTATTAATGAAAAAACTTATAATGTAAAATATGATCACAATATATTAATGGATTTCATCGGAAATGTGGATCTTTTTACATTCATAAAAAATCTCAAACCATACAGGCCCAAACAATACGAAATCCTTAAACTGCATTACTCTTTGCTGGAAGCGCTGACTGATGAAAGCAATGAAGAAAAATATGATGAATTCAGGAAAGTATATTTAATTAATCAGGAGATTTTATCAACCGATGAAAATAACCATTTTCTTAATTACCTGGAAACCTGCTGTTTAATGCGAAGCAAATACAATACTGCAAAATACAGGCAAGAGGTTTTCTTTGTTTATGAACATATGCTTAAAACCGGAGCATATTCATTTCACACAAATACAATGACAGCACAAAGATTTAAGAATATTCTCATAAGCGCTGTAAATTTGAAAAAAATTGATTGGGCTGAAGATTTTATCATAAAATACTCATCTTTGGTTCAGAAAGAATATACTGAGTCTATGTATCATTACGGTCTGGCTCTTGTTAAATTTTTAAAAAAAGATTTCCCGGCTTCTCTTGTTGAGCTTAATAAGGTAAAAAATGATTATATCATTTTAAAAATGGATATTAAAAGCTGGGCTTTAAAGAATTATTATGAGCTTGGTTACTATGAGCAGGCACTGGCTTTTATTGATTCGTACAGGCATTTTTTAAATAAAAACAGGCTGATAACAGAATACCTAAAGGAAAGACATTTGAATTTTGTTAAGTTTACTTCAGAATTGATAAAAAGATCTGCGGGCGAAACAAAGGACCGTCAATTGAAAAATAATATTAAGGCTGTGCAGAATGTTGTACATAAGGATTGGCTTCTGGAAAAACTCAGTTAATTTCCCTGTGTACTTTTTCAATTGAAAATGCAGGCCTGCAAACCGAAAAATATTCCACCTGTTCACTGAACGGATTAGAGTATCTTACCCTTGTCCCTTTATTTACGCAGATAGCTTCATTCTTTTTAAGGACAATAACTTCCCCATCAATTTCAAATTGTTTTTTGCCGGAAATTATATAAGTAATTTCATCAAACTCAGGCTGCTGGTAAGGTTCGCTCCAGCCGGGAGGTGCGATCATATGCGCAAAGCTCAGATCACCTGCGGAAACGCTTGCAGATCCGAAAAATTCTTCAATAATCTTGCCATCAGCAACGGGAACTATAAATGGTTTGGCCTGGATCGAAAATTTTTTACTCATTTGTGTTTTTGAATGTGATAATGAATTTAGAGCCTTTATTTTTTTCTGAATTAAGCTGAATTTCAGCTTTTAGAATTTCGCATAATTTTTTAACAATAGAAAGACCAAGTCCGGTTGAGTGTTCGTTATCGGTTGGCTTCGAACTCAGCTTTGCAAAGTTTGAATATATTTTTTTCTTGTCATCTTCTGAAAATCCGGGTCCTTCATCTTCAATCACAAAAACTGTCGCATCTGAATTACTGATACATCTTAAATAGATTTTTGAACCTTGAGGAGAGAACTTTATGGAATTGGATAGAAGATTTTCCAGTACCTGGTAGAACATTTCATAATCAGTTTTTAAAATAACTCCGCCGCAGGTACATTGATTTATGATGGATATATCCTTTTTAACCGCATTGATGAGTGAATTTTTTATAAGTTTCGCAGAAAGCTTCGAAGAATTAAATTCAGTTATATTAAGGGGAATAACACCGCTTTCTATAGCTTTATAATCAAGAAGCCTGTTAATTAGTGAAAGCATTCTGCCAGACTGGTGAGTAATATTGTTGGTCATCTCTTCTATAAATACCTTATCATCATTTTCCGTTCTTATCAGCTTAACTGAAGATAATATACTTTGAAGCGGGTTTTTTAGGTCATGAGCAAGAATTCCCATAAGATTGTTTTTTTCTTCATGCATTTTCTTAAGCTCATTATTAAGTATCTGCACTTCATCAAGCGCAGATGAAAGCTGCTGGTTGATTTCTTTTTCTTTTTCTACTTCTTTTTTGATATTTTCTGTATCAGTCTCAAAATCAAGCTGTTCAATTTTTATCTGTATATCTTTTTCAAGGTGGTTTATATGATTGCTGTAAAGTTCTCCATACAATTCTATCATTTTGTCTTTTTCACCCATTTTTTCATAGGTATTAATGATGTTCTTTTGTATGGAAAATTTTATGTTCCTGTCACCGGCAGTATTCAGTATTTCCAGGGCTTTGTTAAAGTTTTCCAGCGACTCCGGGTACCATCCATTAATATAAGCAATTTTGCCTTTAAGCCTGTACCCTAAAGCTTCGAAATCGTAATAATTATTTTCACTGCAAATCTCTATCTGCCTCTCAGCCATAGCCGCAGCTTCTTCAAAGGAGCCCTCGTCATATTTCATAATGGAAAGAAAATGAAGAGCGTTAGCTTCGGCAAACGGGTGCGCTGAAAATGAAAGAGATTCTTCGAAATAATTTTTAGCTTCTTTGGTGTTGCCCAGTTTGTAATAACATGCCCCAATTGACATTAATGAAGTCTGAAGCGCACCATCATCCCTGCTCTGCTCAGAAATTTCAAGTGATTTAAGTGTATATGCAAGGGCTTTTTCGTTCAGATTTATTTTGGTATATAATGATGCAATACCCTGGTAAACTAAATGAAGGTTTTCCATATGCCAGCATTTTATGCTGGCTTCTTCTGAAAGATAAAAATATTTTAAGGCTTCACGGTAATTGTATTTCCTTGCATAATTTCCGGCAATACCCCTTAATGCTTCGGCTGTAATTTCAGGTGTATTTTTTGCATAATAGGTTTTCAATGTATCCTGGAAATATGAAATTGATTTATTGTAATCTCCCAGGATCAGGTAAGTAATAGCAATGTTAAAAAGTGAAATAGCCCTGAACTTACCATTTGATTCGATCTCCGATTCATTTAGCGCTTTTGTAAAGATATCAAGTGCTTTGGCAGGCATGTTTTGCCTAATCCGGGTTCCTTCATCAATAAGAGTTGAAATTTTTATCATAATATTTTTTTTGTTAATTCACATTTTAAATGTGAAGCATAAGTGTTTTTTGTTTTCAATTAAAGCAGTTATATTATACCTCGGTTAATTTTCTGAAATATGTATTGTAAATTTAGCCCCTTTGCCATGATTACTTTCAAGGTTCAGGTCGGCATTTATAAGCCCGCTTAACTTTTTAGCAATGGCAAGTCCCAGCCCTGTAGAGCTCTCACCCATAGTAGGCTGCGCGCTAAGCTTAGAAAATTTTCTGAAAAGCCTGTTCTTATCATCATCGCTGAATCCCGGTCCTTCATCTTTAATTTCATATAAAAATGAACCGTTCTCTGCATTAAGGCTTAAATATATATTCCTGTTTTTAGGAGAAAATTTAATCGCATTTGAGACAAGATTGCATAATATCTGGTATAGAATTTCATAATCGGTTTTCAGAGTGTGGCCATTGCAGAAATTTGTGAATTTAAGCTTAAGCTGTTTTCTTTCTGCTGCTTCTTTATAGTCATTCATTACATCCCTGCAAATACTTTCAGCCTTGAATTCACTCTTATTTATTTTTATACGCCCCTCTTCAGCTGCATTATGGTCCAGCAGCTTTCGTATCAGGTTAAACATCCTGTCTGTCTGCTGTACAATATTTTCTGAAAGGCTTACAAGTTCCTCATTTAATCCAGAATTGCGTTTTATCAACCGGGCAGTTGAAAGAATGTTCTGAATAGGATTTTTCAGGTCATGCACGGCAATTGCCATAAATTCATTTTTTTCACGGTTAAGAACTTCAAGTTCCGCATTAAGTTTCTTTACATTTTCCAGTGCGTTTCTTAGTTCAACATTTTTTAATCTTTCGATCTCTGCAAGGTTATTTGCTTTTTCAATATGATATTCGGAATTAAGCTGTTTAATTTTTAGTTTTGACTGGTTTTCAAGATACTCAGTATGGTAATTATATAATTTTTCATAAGCTTCAGATTTTGCCTTATAATTTCCGGTAATATCGTATGCTTTTATAAGATCCTTATACAAACTGAAATAGATCCGTTTGTTCTCAAATGATTCAGAGAAGCTAATTGCTTCTTGAATTGAATTGATCGCTTTTTCATTTTCTCCATATTCAAGAAAGATGGTACCGGTTAATCCAAGACATAATGCCTTATAGTCATTTATATTGTTTTCAACTGAAAGCTTGTACCCAAGCTTAGCATAATTTTCAGATTGTTCAATATTTTTTTTATCAAAATATACTTTTGAAAGATAATAATATGTATTTGCCTGAGAGTATTTTGTCTGATCTCCATTCAATGATCTGAGCAGGTAATTTTCTGCATTATCTAAATCACCAAGCAGGTAGTGACACGAGCCGATCCCCAGGTATGAATAATTGATCATTTGTTCATTATTCATTTTTAAGGCAATTTCAAGTGACTTCATTTCATGTTCAAGTGCTTTATTGAACATCTTAAGCTGTATGTATATACTTCCAAGTGTGGATTCGACCATATGAAGATTTTCTTCATAGCCGCACTCTTTACTTACTTTTTCACTTTCGTACAGGTATTTAATTGCTTCTTCTATATCATTGTTACGTATATACTGAACTGCCAGGCATCGCAATATATTTGCTTTCATAAAGAGATCTTTATACTGATATTTCCAGCTTAAAAGATCTCTGAAAATAGATGCGGCTTCTCTGTGAAGGGAAAGGTTGTGTTTTGCTACGGCAATATCAAATAAAATTTCAATTTCAGCCTGCAGGTCATTTTGCGCTTTTGCCAGATTTAATGATTTTTCGAAGTATTTTAAAGCATCAGAAGGTGAAGATTCACGGATTTTCTGACCTTTTGCAAGAATTTGTTCTGTTTTTTTATCCATACTTATTGTAAATTTAGAAGGGTTTAGCAAAGATGTAATAACGTGAATAAGTTATGTTGAAGTTACTATTCTTTCAGCTATTTACCGGGCATTTTTATTTTTATAATGAATTTTGCGCCTTCATTTTCTTTACTTTCCAGCTTTAACGAAGCACCTATTAATTCACATAATTTTTTTACTATTGAAAGTCCCAAACCTGTCGAATGTTCGTTGCCTGTTGGTTTTGCGCTTAACTTTGCAAATTTATTGAACATTTTTCGTTTATCTTCATCACTGAAACCGGGACCTTCATCAATTACTTCTATTTTTGCTGTTCCTGTATCATCAAAAACATTTATTCTTATTACTTTGCCTTCCGGAGAAAATTTAATTGAATTTGAAACCAGGTTCTGAAGTATTTCATACAGAATTATCTTATCTGAATTGATTAGGAGGTCACTTTCTGTGCCGTTTAGTTCAAGTTTCAGGTTTTTTCTTTCAGCATCCTCTCTGAAATTATTAACAATTTCTTTGCAAACAGTGTTGATATCAAACTGAGAAATATTTATTTTAAGCTCGCCCTGGTCTATTGCATTATGATCGAGAAGTTTTTTAATGATGTTGAACATCCGGTCAGTTTGATTAATAATATTTGAAGTAAATTCAGCCATTTCTTCTTTTGGCAGGTCGCTGCTTCTTTTTAAAATTCTTGCAGTCGAGAGAATGTTTTGAAGGGGATTTTTAAGGTCATGAACTGCAATTGCCATAAACTCATTTTTTTCATCATTAAGTTCTTTCAGGCTTATATTCAGTTTTTTAACATCTTCAAGCGCCTGGGCAAGCTCAATATTTTTTAACCTCTGAATTTCAGCTTCTTTTTGAGCCTGTTCAATTTCAAGCTGAGTAGAAATATTTTTTGCCCTTAATTCAGCTTCTTCTTTTAGAAGCTCCATTTCTTTTGAATATGCGATCTTAAGATGATAAAGGGCTTTGGTGGAATTATCTATTTTTTCATATGTTTCTGCAAGCATTTTATGGAGTTCATGAACTGATCTTTTGATACCCAGTTCATTTGCCAGTTCCAATGCTTTTTCAAGGTTCGCTTTTGCTTCAACAATGTTATTTTCCAGCAGGTGAAGATTACCTGTTGTGGAATAAAGCCTGACAAGCCCGCGTTTATCATCTAGCTCAAGCTTTAGCTTCCGGCTTTGTTCAAACAGCCTGAATGCTTCGTTGCGGTTATTTAATTTGATATATGTTTCAGCAATATGATCTAGTGTTAATGACGTCCTGCGTTTATCGTTTCCTGCTGAAGCTTTTTCAAATGCGTCGTTCAGAAACTTTAATGCTTCATCAAAATTCCCGAGCTGGCTGTGTGTAAGACCGATATTAATATTTGTAATTAATAAAGATTCAAAATCATTTTCTTCTTCGGCTATATCAAGAGCATGGGAATAGAACTTTAAGGCGTTTCGGTAATCTTTTATATTGGTATAAATTAATCCGATATTTGAAAGTACAATTGCTGTTTTTTTGCTTTCTTTAATATCTTCATAGATCTTTAACGCTCTGAAATAAGCTTTCAGGGCATTGGAATAATTATTGAGGTTATCATGAATAACACCAACATAATTAAGTGAGTCTCCCATTATTTTCTTATTGCCAAGATCTTTTGCAAGCTTTATGGCTTCAGAAAGGAACTTCATTGCCTGCGGATAGTTGGAAACTATTTCATTGCAGACACCAAGCAGGTAAAGACAGTTTACTTCCAGCTCTTCATCAGCGGATTTAAGAGCCTGTACATAAACCAAATTTGCAAGCTCGAGTGCTTTGTGAGGTTCACTGAATTTCAGTTTGTTGACCTCATCGAGAAGCTCAAACAACTTTTCATTATAACCTGCGGGAAGATTCATTAACTTTTCAATATTTATTCAAATATTGCAAAGAATGTATTAAATAAAAACACTTTTTCACTGTATGAAAGTGATTTCCCGAAAAACTGAAATTTTGTCGTAAATAAATATATTTTAAAACCTTTGCTTACAACTTATATTTGTATGGTGTAAATACGTTCTTTTAAATAATTCTTACACCAGGAGCTAAAAAACATGAAGCGTTTTACTGCATTCGTGCCAATAGTTATTTTATTGTGCATGGCGGTAAATTTTGTTTCATATTCGCAGAATATTAACGGAGTAAAGTTAATCAGATCATCAAACGGGTATGAAATAGAATTCAGCCTGCCTTCATACAGTTCTGAAACAGTAACTAAAGAAGGCGAAGCATTCGATATCATAAATATTAATAATTATGGTATCACCCCAAATGAAGGCTTACCAATGTTACCACAGCTCACTTTCATCCTCATCATTAATCAAGCAGAAACTTCACCGGCTTATTATATACAACATGAAACCACTGAAGAAAAATATCTTCAGCGGAAGATATTCCCGGCGCAAGCGCCATGGGAAAAATCAAAAAACCTTAAAGACCGTCCGTTTACAATTAACAGGAATTATTATCAAAGCTCAGGCAGCCTGAATGCCCCTCTTGTAAAATTATCTGAACCGGTAATTATCGGGGGAGTGAAGGCAATAATGGTCACAATTATGCCTTTCAGGTACGATCCTTCTGAAGGAAGGCTGGTTATAACCAAAAACAGCAGGATAAAAATTGAGCTTCCGGCAGGACTTCCATTTTACTCCTCAACAGGCTCTTCATTTGCAGAGCTGTTCAATGTATTGGCAGTAAATCCTGAAGTTGTCCGTTCAGCAGGTACAAACAACTATCTTATCATTACACCTCCTGAATATGAATCTGTAATGGGTCCATTCGCTTCTTATAAAGCAAGCATGGGATATAATGTTCTCATGGTAAATACCGGCACAACGGGAACCACTACAGCAGCTATTCTTGCATACATACAAAACCGTTATAACAATATTGCAACAAGACCTGAATTTATTCTGCTTGCAGGCGATATTGATAAGATCCCGGAATGGACTGGAGTAGGTTCTGACAATCCGCATACTGACCTTAACTATACTCTGCTTGAAGGTGGAGATGCGTTTGCCGATGCATTTATCGGCAGGTTCCCCGTTTCTTCAGCCGCTGAGCTTACCAATATAATTAACAAAACTATATATATGGAAAGCAACATCGGCGGATTGCCCAAAAAAAATGTTTTTATGGCATCAACTGATAACTGGGCTATTACCGAAGGAACACATAACTTTGTTATTGATAGTTTCTTTGTTCCTTCAGTTTATACGAATGTTAAATTATATACACATACCTACAATGCAACAACACAGCAGCTTATTGATGCATTGAACAATAACCAGGTATTTGCTATATATTCAGGACATGGCAGCACAACAAGCTGGGCCGATGGACCGCCGCTGTCGCAATCACAAGTGAACGCCCTTAATAATACCTACTACCCGTTTGTATATTCATTTGCTTGCCTTACAGGGCAGTTTCAAAATTCCGAATGCTTTGGTGAAACATGGGTTCGCAGACCAAAGGCAGGTTCAGTGTTCTGGGGCTCATCTGTTAACTCTTTCTGGGATGAAGATGATATCCTTGAACGCAGGCTTTACAGGGCTATGTTCACTGACGGGCTTAAAAAAACTGCTCCTATGTTCGTAATGGCAAAATATTATCTTGTGCAGCACTACGGAAGCGTTACTACAGATATGAGAAGATACCTTGAAATGTATAATTGCTTTGGCGATCCTTCAATTTACCAGGCAGCATACGGTCCTGTAATTTCTCATACCTGTTTGCCAAACACAGAAAATCTGAACGGGCCGTATAATGTGAATTGTGTTATTACTCCTTCAGGCTCAGCAATAGATCCGGCAAAGACAAAACTCTTCTGGACACGCGGAAGTGCATTTACTGACAGTATTTCTATGACCAATACATCAGGTAATAACTGGAGCGCAGCAATTCCCGGAAACGGATCAGCAGCAGTGTATAAATACTACCTGAAAACATGCGACCAGCTTAACCGCGTTACAATACTGCCTCCTGATGCTCCAACATCATATTTCAGCTTTACAGCGTCAGCAGATGTTACAGCCCCTGTAATTACACATACCCAGCTGAACGGCATTGGCCAGCCAATGTGGCCTGTAAATGTTACAGGCAATGTAACGGATAATATCGGGATAGACAGTGTATGGGTGGAATGGTATAAAAATACTCCATCACCAATAAAAATGTTCAGGCTGAATAATTCAGGAGGCAATACATTTACAGGAATGTTTAATTCGGTTAACGGAGATGTTGCAGCAGGCGATTCAATTTTTTATGTTATCAAAGCAAGAGATAATTCATCAAATCATAACATAGGAATGCTGCCTGCATCAGGTTATTTTAAATTTTATATTACAAACCAGGCTTCAGCAAGCTTTTGCAGGTCAACTTATGTGCCTATCAGGGATAATGTTACTTCATATGATACTTTGTTTATCCCTCAATACGGAACTATAGTGGATTTCAATTTTAAAATGAACTCTCTCATTCATTCATATGATGGCGATATTTCTTTCAGCATTAAATCACCTGCCGGCATCGAGGTAATACTTTCCAACAGGCGTGGTTCAGGGGGTGATAATTTTATAAATACACTTTTTGATGATTCAGCATCAGTATCAATTTCAGCCGGTACAGCTCCCTTCACCGGTTCATTCAGACCCGAAAGCCCGCTCAATGTTTTCAACGGGCAGGATATTCACGGCCCCTGGATATTTAAAGTATCAGACCAGGCTTCAGGTGATACAGGCAGGGTAGAAAATTACTGCCTGAATATACTGTATAATTCTGTACTTGCTGTAAATAATCAGCAGATCCCGGTTAAGTTTGAGCTTGCTCAAAATTATCCTAATCCGTTTAACCCGGTTACACATATCAGGTATTCGGTGCCTAAGCAGTCATTTGTTCTTATCAGGATATATGATATACTTGGCAGGGAAGTGAAAACACTTGTAAATGAAACGAGAATTGCAGGTAATTATGAAATTGAATTCAATGCATCTTATCTAGCAAGCGGTATTTATTTCTACAGAATGGAATCGGGTGAATTTACTGATGTAAAGAAACTGGTAATATTGAAGTAAAATTTTAATATTGAATTTTAAGCCCGGTGATAACCGGGCTTTTTTGTTGTGACTTTATATATTATATAATTTTTATTAAATTTGTAAATATCAAAAATGCTTTAAAAACAGCATTTTTAGCAACAGGAGAGCTCGCATAATGGTATTGCAGCGGTCTTGAAAACCGCCGGGCGCAAGCCTGTGGGGGTTCGAGTCCCTCGCTCTCCGCAAAAAATAATATAAACAAGGGGTTGTAACCCCTTGTTTTATTCTGTTCAGGAGAGGTGCTCGAGTGGTTGAAGAGGCTACCCTGGAAAGGTAGTATACCGGCAACGGTATCGTGGGTTCGAATCCCACCTTCTCCGCTTCAAATTTTTCCTCAAAAATAACCTTATACTACGGGACCTGGTAATATATATAAGGAGTTCCGTTACTTGTAATACACCTGTTATTATAATAGATCGAATCATATACTTTCCATCCGCCTGAATAATCAAAATTAACTTTGCCTGTATAAATTCCGTTGCCTGAATAAACAGGATTGATATTTCCGGAAGAAGAATGATTAAGTGAATCAAGCCTTACATTCAAAAACATATTAGCGGAATTTACCTGGTTAAAATTAACAAAATCAGGAGACTCATGCAAAAGACACGAAAAATTATTGATACCCTTAACAGGATCAACAGGTTCTGTCATAGTTATTAAATAACTTTTCTGTACTTCAATATCTGCAAATATTTTGAACTTAGTTTTGTTATCCCAGCCAACATCAAATCTTACAGAATCTGCGCTGAACAGATCATTATAATTATAATATCCGTACCACCTGCTTGTTGTATCCGAAGGCATCAGCATAATAATGTAACCTGTAAACATCCTTAATGATGGATTATAATTATAAACAGGTTCAACAGGCGTTGCATGAAATTCTGTAGAAGTAAAATGGAACATCTTTGCGTAAAATTTTACATACCCGCCGCTTTTTTCCATGTCATTTTCAAAAACCTTGAAGCCAACTTTGTTATATCCGGTCATTAGAGTATCGTTGCCTGTAGTCCATACCTCAAACCTGTAATTACCGCTTTGAGCGGTAATTACTTTATTATAGATTTCTGTGGGTTGCAATGTTGAATTAATTTCAACGTTTTCACCGCAATTAAAATAAATCAAAGATATTAATATGAGGCAGAGTTTTGCTTTCAATATTTAAAATTATTTTTTATAAATTATAAATTACAATCTAAAATTTGAATGTATTTATTTAGCATAAAAAGATAAATATCAATTTATAATATGATAGTTATCGCCCCCCTTAAAATAACTTTTATGGTTAGTTCAGTTTTCATTACAAGGTATTATTTTTATAACAGAATATTTTATTAACCTTTGCTTTTACTATTATGAAAACATTATTTTTACTCTTATTTATTTACTTTTTTAATCCTTTATTGCTTTCTCAAACGTCATCATATAATTTCAGCAGCTCATCAGGCACATATACCGAAATAACCGGGGGGATAGTACTTGGCACAGTAAATAATGATGATGAAGTATTCAATAATAATACTACCGGAGAGGCAGCTCCCCAAACCGATATTGGATTTCCAATTGGTTTCAATTTCAATTATAACGGTGTATTGTATACCAATTTCGCAGTTAATACAAATGGCTGGATAAAACTGGGCAATGGAAGTTTTACCATAGGTAATACATATACTCCATTAAGTATTTCAACAGCAGCCGGTTATGAAAATATTTTATCACCGCTTGGGCGCGATCTGCAGGGACAGGCAGGTTCAGAATTGAGTTACCTGCTTACCGGCAGCTCGCCCAACAGAATTTTGGTGATACAGTGGAAAAATTACCGAAGATTTAATATCGCATCAGGCGAAAGTTTTAATTTTCAGATCAGGCTTTCTGAAAATAATTTCTTGATCCAGTACGTTTACGGTACGGTTACCACAACAAATACAAGTACTTCAACAGCAAATAATCCTACTCAGCTTGGGATAAGGGGTCTGGTAAATACCGATTTTAAGAACAGAACTTCAACAAGCAATTGGGCATCAAGTTCTCCCGGTTCATTAAATACAAATACTATTCGACTTACGACAAGTGTAAAACCTGCATCCGGATTAACTTATACTTTTACCCCTGCTTCAATGTCATACAGCTCAAGTACAACTCTAATAGCTGATACTTCAACTGTTAAAAAAGGATCCCAGAA
The DNA here is from genome assembly GCA_017303675.1 of Ignavibacteria bacterium. Taxonomy (NCBI): domain Bacteria; kingdom Pseudomonadati; phylum Ignavibacteriota; class Ignavibacteria; species Ignavibacteria bacterium. The sequence continues at coordinate 111,670 of JAFLBX010000001.1, read as the reverse complement.
TAATCCGGTCATTAAAATACTGGTAGTAGTTACGGGTACATTAAATTCATTAACAATTACTTCAATTACATGCAAAACCAATGGTACTACAAATACTTCTGATATAACTAGTGCTCGAATGTGGTATACCGGAAATATTTCGGAATTTTCAGCTGTAAACCAGTTTGGTTCTGTAATAGTAAATCCTGACGGTACAATAAATTTTAATGATACAAAACAGCTGGCAAGCGGAACTAATTACTTTTGGTTAACATATGATATAAACAGCAATGCACAAACCGGAAACTATGTTGATGGAGAATGCAGTGCTATTACAGTAGGTTCTGCCAGAACCCCAACTATACAGGCACCATCAGGCTCAAGAAGAATTGCTAACAACCCGCTTACAGGTACGTATTCTGTTGGCTTATCCCTATTTAATTTAGTTACCGGTAAAAACCTTTACTATCAAAAAATTGAAAAACAGGTTAAACTGAAAGAGTTTTCAAAAAAGCAAATTACAGATTATAAAAGATCAGGCAAAGCAGATCAATTTTATATATACAATGACCTGGCAGAAAATGACTACATTTCAAAAAATGATACTTTTATTTTAATGGATGGTGAGACTCAATATTCAGAACCAGGATTTATTGAGATTACTAATGCTATGAGAAATAAATTCGGAAGGTCTTTAATAGGCGATGAGGTAAACGGAATATATTCAAGCATAACATCAGCAGTAAATGACCTTGGCAGCCGTGGTGTCCAGGGACCGGTAATATTCAGCTTAGTTGATGCTATTTACAGTACAGAAACTTTCCCTATCACAATTAATGGAATTTATGGTACAGGTATAGTAAATACAGTAACATTTAAGCCCGCAGCCGGTGTGAATACGCAAATATTAATGGCATCCGGAAACGCTGTATTCAAGATAATAAATTCCGCGTATATTACTATCGACGGAAGCAACACTATTAACGGAACAAGCAGAAATTTAAGTATCATTAGTAACTATAGCAATGTTTCAAATTGCATATGGATAGGTTCATCCGGAATAAACCCTGTAAATAACATTAAAGTTAAAAACTGCAATATAAAAGCAGGTGAAACAAGCCTGGGTTCTACGCCGGTTATAGTATCAGATGGTAGTGTAGCCGGAAATCCTGGTTACTTTAATAATATAATTATTCAGAATAATTTTATTCAAAAAGGCAGACAGGGTATTTATGTTAACGGCGGAATTATTCCGCAAAACGGCTCTGATATCAGTATAATTGATAATGTTATTAATTCAACCGGAGCTGATGCAACCGGTTTTATGGGAATTTATGTTCAGGGGATAATTAATGCTGAAATTTCAGGCAATGAAATAGCTAACCTTAATAATACAGCAGCTGAAGATGATAAAGCTATATGGATTGCAAATGGATCTCATAGTATTACCGCTGAAAGGAACAGGATTTATAATATCGGCTATACCGGAACTTCCGGACAGGGAGGGCACGGAATTTACATATCATCAAGTCACATTAATGCTGACGTGACAATTAAGAATAACCTTATTTACAATATATATGGTGACGGGTGGAATCATAATGATTCCGCTTATTTTCTTGATAACCCGGCAGGAATTATGCTGTATTCATCTACTCCGCAAAGCGGCATCAATATTTATAATAATTCTATAAATCTTTATGGGAATACTTTAATTAAATCATCTTCAATGTCAAGCGGCATTTTTCTTACTTCTGGAACTGCCGTCGATCTTAGAAACAATTCAATTGTGAATAATCTCGGTACATTGACTGATTCTGCATACGGAAGCTGTGCAGTATTTGCACAGTCAAGTGCATTACAGTTTTCAAATATTGATTACAACAATTATTATGTGAATCCATCTGGTAACGGTGTTAAAGCTATCGGAAAGATTTCAGGCAATTCCTCATTATCCCTCAGTAATTGGATTATAGCAACAGGGAAGGATAAAAGTTCGTTGAATTTCAACCCGGGTTATACTTCAAATGTAAATTTGCTTCCTGATATAACCCAGTCAGATTGCTGGACTTTAAACGGTAGAGGAGTTCAGATAGCCGCGGTAAATAACGATTTCTCTCAAAATATAAGAAGTACGGCTCTTGCCACCGGTGCACCGGATATTGGGGCATATGAATTTACCCCTGTATCAGAGCCGAATTTAATGCTCCAATCAGGCGTAATCGCCGAGGGAAGTTCAACTTTATTCTTATTCGGAAATGATACAGCGGCAGTTATCACGTGGCACAATTCAGGCGCGGGATTGCCGACATCAGTCAGTGCCAGGTATTATTCGGGCACCAATCCTCCTTCTGTAATATCAGGAAATTACGGGAATTCATATTTAACATTTTCAGCTGCAGGAGGTTCAGGATATACATTTGATATTAAATTGTATTATGACCCTGCTTTGATCGGAACAATTTCAGGCGAAGATAAGATCTCAATGGCAAGCTATTTTAACAGTAATTGGGTGCATTATGATGCTGAGGTAAATAATACATTTAGAACTGTGTATAAAACCGGACTCAGTGATCTTAGCCTTTTTGCATTGGATGATTTTGATGACCCCCTACCGGTTTTGCTTGAATCGTTTAATTACTCAGCATCGGGTAGGAATGTAAAGCTTATCTGGAAAACTACTATGGAAATAAATAATGCAGGGTTTGATGTTGAAAGAAAATCAGAGTTTGATAACAAGTGGAACAAAATAGCATTTGTAGAGGGAAATGGTAATTCAAATTCAGGAAAAAATTATGAATACTTTGATAACAATTTAAATACTGCAAAATATAATTACAGACTGAAGCAGATCAATTTTAACGGTAGTTATGAATATTATGATCTTAATCATGATGTAGTGATAGGCAAACCTGTAAATTATGATATTTCACAGAACTACCCCAATCCTTCAAACCCCAGTTCAAAGATAAACTTCCAGGTACCGGTTGATTATAAAGTTACTATAAAAGTATATGACATCCAGGGCAGGGAAGTTAAAACTATAATAGATAATTTTCTTACTGCAGGATATTATACTGCAAGTTTTGACGGTTCAAATATAGCAAGCGGAATCTATTTCTACAGACTAAATTCCGGAGCTTATTCTAAAACTTTAAAATTAATTCTTGTAAAGTAAATTTAATATAAAAATATAACCGGAGTAATATATAATGAAACCTTTATTTAAAATAATCAAACTGATCAGAATTCCAATAATTAAACTAATACTTTTTCTTACTATAGTAACATGTTATTGTTATCCTCAATACAGACCTGCAGGCAATGACCTGTGGTGCATGGAATTTATTGATGATGTAAACGGTATTACAATAGGCGGTTCAGGAACTATCAGGCAAACTACTGATGGAGGATTGAGCTGGATAACTAAGACAAGCGGAACTATAAATACACTCAAAAAAACTGCTATTATAAACGATGAAAATATAGTTGTTGCCGGATTAAGAGGTACAATTATAAAAACTACAGATCAGGGCGAAACATGGAATTTAAAACCCTCCGGGTTGAATTCTGATCTTTACGGAATTTCGTTTGGAGGCAGGCTTTCTGAAGTTGGTATTGTGGTTGGCGATAACGGTACAATTTTAAGATCTACTGATCAGGGCGAAACCTGGAATGCCCTTACAGCAGATATTGGAATAATTAAGCAGGTAAATTTTCGTTCTACTGCAATGGGCAGTGAAACTAATGGTGTTATTGTGGGTGAAAATGGTACTATACTTTTAACAAGAAACGGAGGATTATCCTGGTATGTTTCACCTTCAATTGTTCCTAATGTAAATTTTGTTTTTGCAATTATGGTTGATGCTATTACAGCATTTGCAACCGGAGAAAACGGTACTATCATAAAATCCACAAATATGGGTGAAAGCTGGGAGACAATTTATACTGGTGTAAATAATACCCTTTACAGGATCAGGTTTGCTGACGATCAAAATGCAATTTCTGTTGGAACTGACGGTGTAATCCTTAAAACAACTGATGGCGGAATAACCTGGGTCAATGAAAACAGTGGAGTTGCAAATAATCTTAATTGCCTTTTTGTTGTAGATGATTTGATATCTTATACAGGCGGTACAGATGGTATTATCCTTAAAACAACTGATGGCGGAACAACATGGTTTCAGCAGGGAGATTATGTAAAAGCTGAAAATATTTTAGAAGTGAAAAAAGAAATGTTTTATGTATATCCCAATCCTTCAAACCCAAATTCTGTTATAAATTACAGTCTATCCGAAACATCACTAATCTCAATAAAAATTTACGATATCCTGGGGAAAGAACTAAAACAAATAGTGAATGAGTATCAAAACAAGGGAAATTATTCTGTCCTTTTCGATGGTGCGGAACTTTCTAGCGGAATGTATTTTTGCAAAATACTAATACAAAATTATAATGGCATCACCGCTAAAACGATGAAGATCATTTTAGTGAAGTAAAGGTAAAATAAGAGGCGGGCACTATGTTTTTGTGCCCGCTTTTTTTATTTTACTTTTTTATACCTGTGGCAGTCAACAAGATGGTCATTTACCATACCTGTTGCCTGCATGTGAGCGTAACAGATAGTTGACCCTACAAACTTAAAACCGTCCTTGATGAGTTGTTTGCTCATGGCATCTGATTCAGGTGTTCTTGCCGGAATTTCCTTTAAAGTTTTCCATGCATTTTTTTTCACTTTACCGCCAGTGAACTGCCAGAGGTAATCATTAAATGATCCTGTCTTATCCTGAATATTCAGGAATGCTTTGGCATTGCTGATAGTAGCAGCAATTTTCAGTTTGTTTCGAATAATACCCGCATCATTTAATAATTTCAGCACTTTTTTACCGTTATAACGGGCTATCTTTTCAGCGTTAAAGTTATCAAACGCTTTCCTGAAATTTTCGCGTTTATATAATATTGTTCTCCAGCTAAGTCCTGCCTGGAATCCTTCAAGTACAATAAATTCAAAAAGCTTGTCGTCATCATGTACCGGTACGCCCCATTCTTCATCATGATATTTCATGTAAAGCGGGTCAGTTCCGCACCACGGACACCTGTTTAATTCTTTGGTCATTATATTCAATATTAAATTAATTCATAAGTATTTTAATATACCTGTAATATTCAAAATTATTAACTATTATGTAAAAAGCCAAATCATTAAATTCGCAGTAATATGGAACTGTTCAAAATAGGCTTTATTACCGTAAATTTAATAGATATAATTGATATAATTATAGTCACTTATATTTTTTACAAGCTATACCTTGTAATGCGCGGTACTATAGCCTCACAGATCTTTCTGGGTTTAACTCTTATAATATTGGCTTCATTGATTGCTCAGACATTTAATATGAAGTCACTTGGCTGGATCTTCAGCCGTTTAACGGATATCTGGGTCATAGCCTTTATAATACTTTTTCAGCCTGAAATACGCCGGTTGCTGCTGGTTATTGGCAGAACAAGGATTGCGCGGTATTTCCTCAAAATTAACGCAGGCGAAACAATCAATGAAATTGTTGAAGGATTGCGTGAGTTAAAAGAGAGAAAACAAGGGGCTTTGATTGTTATATCTATGGGTGACAGGCTGACAAGCTTTGTAGAAACTGGCGAACAGCTCCAGGCAAAAGTAAGCAAAGAGCTGCTGATATCTATATTTAATACCAAGTCACCGCTGCATGATGGAGCAGTCATAATCAATAATAACACTATTGAAGCAGCAAGGTGTATTCTGCCGCTTTCATCCACCGAAAAAATCGGCAACCGAAAGCTTGGTACAAGGCACAGAGCCGGGCTTGGCGCTTCAGAAGATGTTAATGCGATGGTAATTATACTTTCTGAAGAAACAGGCGGACTTTCAATTGCTGAAGATGGCAAACTGAAATTTGTATCAGGTTTGGATGAACTGCGCCGTGAAATGAAAAAAGAGCTTGAATCAACTGATGTTAAAGAGGAAGTAAAAGAGATATTTGAAGAAATGGATGAGGAGTAATGAAATTTGCTGCTGCTTGAAGAGGAAAAAAGAAAGCTTGTAGAAGGGCTCTGGAGCAAAGGGATCAAAGATGAAAAGGTACTGAAAGCCATATATGATATACCCCGCGAAAAATTCATATCAGATGCGCTCAGAAAATTTGCTTATGATGATAATGCACTGCCTATTGAATGCGCGCAGACAATTTCCCAGCCCTTTACAGTAGCTTTTATGACTCAAACATTAGAAGTTAAGCCGGGAGATAAGATCCTGGAAATAGGAACAGGGTCAGGTTACCAGGCTGCTGTATTGAGTAAATTAGGGGCAGAAGTTTTTTCAGTTGAAAGAATTGAAAAACTATATGAAAATGCAGGAATTTTGCTTGATGAACTTGGCTTTAAAGTGCATTTGAAGCTGGATGACGGCACACTTGGCTGGGAAGAGCTTGCGCCATTTGATAAAATTATCGTTACTGCCGGTGCTCCTGATGTTCCGCAGCATCTTTTAGGACAGCTCAACACCGGAGGCAAGCTGGTAATACCGGTAGGTGACCATGAAATGCAGAGGCTGCTTGTTATAAATAAAACAGAAAACGGCATAGAAAAGAAATATTACGATAAGTTTAAATTCGTTCCGTTAATAGGTGAAGAAGGATGGAAATCATAATAACATGTTATGACTGACCGTAAAGTAATTGTAATAACCGGACCCACAGCTTCAGGCAAAACATCCCTTGCTTTAAAAACAGCTGAAAAAATTACTGGTAAAACAGGAAAAACTGTAGAAATAATTTCTGCTGATTCACGGCAGGTTTATAAACATATTCCCGTAACAACTGCACAGCCTTCAAAAGAAGAATTGAGCATGTTTAAACATCATTTCATTAATACCCTTGAGCTTGACCAGGAATTCAACGCCGGTGATTTTGGTGCTGAAGCCCGGGAACTTATCGATAAGCTTTTCAGCGAAGGGAAGATACCCCTGGTAGTTGGAGGAAGCGGGCTGTATGTAAATTCTCTTGTATATGGTTTCTTTGAAATAGGAAGTGATGATAAACAGCTTGATGAAAAACTTAAACAAATGAGGGATGAGATATACAAGATAAAAGACGAAAAAGGGTTTGAATACCTTTTGGAGGAGCTTAAAACTCACGACCCGGATACATATGAAAAAATGAAGGAAATAAAAGAACGGCGGGTTATACGCGCACTTGAAGTCTATTATGTAACCGGAATACCTATTTCAGTTCATCATAAAAAAAAGATCAAAGTAAATTTTAAGGCTGATATGTATGGAATATACCTGGAGCGCAGCAGGTTATATAAAGAAATAAATAAAAGAGCTGATCTGATGTTAAGCAGTGGCATGATTGAAGAAATAGAAGTATTAAAAAAACAGGGTTACCATTATAAAACGCATAATTCATTGAATACTGTAGGTGCAAGGGAAATATTTGATTTTCTGGATGGAATAACAACCCGGGAAAGAATGACAGAACTTATCAAACAAAATACCCGCCGTTTTGCAAAACGGCAATTGACATGGTTCCGCCGGGATGAAAATATTAAGTGGATTGAAAGAGATTCTAATATAAATATCCGGCTTTAAGGCTTCTTAAGCCTGAGATTCAATTTAATAAAACTTTAAATTCAAATTCGTCATTTCTTTCAATAACGGATGCGGACGGTAACGGTCTTCCCCAAAATCACGCTGCAAAGCAGCAAGAGTGTTGTAAACCAGGTCAACCCCAAGTCTGTCAGCCCATTCTAACGGACCAAAGGGGTAATTCGTGCCAAGCTTCATTGCTGTATCTATATCTTCCTTTGAGGCGACCTTTTCGCTGTAAACCTGCGCTGCTTCATTAATTATCATAGATACAATTCTGGGGAATATCAGCCCAACTCTATCGGGTACAATTGAATAATTAATTCCTGCTTCGTTTAAAAAATTTTCTGCATTTTTAAGTATTGAAGCATCTGTTATTTTAGACGGTGCAATTTCAATACGTTTTGCTTTGGAAAAAGTATCATATAAGCCTATTCCTATAAGCCGCTGCGGCTTTTCCTGAAGGCGGCACTGGTCAGATACTGATACACAAAGTGATGAAGTAAAAATAGGAACTTTATCCGGTGTAGCTGTTTCTATATATTGAAGTTCTTCACTTTTTTCGTATTCAGGGAAATTTGTTGAATTAAAAATTATTCCTGCTTTTTCGGGTTCATCTGTGAATTCAGCTTTTCCGCTTAGCAATGTTTTAAGCTCGCTGTTGATTGATTCGGAACCCTGTAGATAAACTTTTGTCATAAATATTGAAAAATTCAGAATTAAAAGAAAAATTAGACGCTCATTTTTTGAGCTATAAGATGAAATTTTCATCTAAAGACCCTGTCTGGATATTACACAGGTTTTCTGATGAAAAAGATATTGAACTTATTGGTTTGATAACCGCTGCTTACGCATATGGTTCAGTTGACCAGATAAACAGGTTTATTAATGAGCTTTTGAGGAAAACCGGTAACAAACCATACGAATTTACCATAAATTTTTCCAAACGTAAAGATAAAAAGCATTTAAAAGATCTGTATTACAGGTTTAATTCTCATTTTGACCTGCTTGATATGTTCTGCGCAATTCATAAAGTGCTGCTAGATCATGGTTCTCTTAAAAATTTATTTTTAAAACACTACGACGACTTACACTGTAATATCATTCCTGCGCTTACAGGTTTTACAAGTGAACTGAATAAAGGTATAACAAAAGCTGAAAAAAGCAGTTACCATTTTTTGTTTTCAAATCCGGTAAATAAAAGCACCTGTAAAAGAATGAATCTTTTTTTACGCTGGATGGTCAGAAAAGATGAGATAGATACCGGTATATGGAACACTATTCCAACATCTAAATTATTAATACCCGTTGATACTCACATTGCGCGAATTTCCAAAAAACTGGAATTGGTTGTTAGAAAAAGTATCGACCTTAAATATGCTATTGAACTTACAGACAGATTGAAAAATTTTGACGCAGTTGATCCTGTAAAATATGACTTTGCTCTCTGTCATATTGGTATTGATAAGAAAAAATTCTGATAATTACTTTTCTTCTGCAGATCGAAATCCCCTTTAATATCACCTAAAATATACCTCAAAAATTCAAAGATTTTAAAATGATATTCGTCTTATATGGTATCTAAGCCCGTATAAATAATTGTGATATTAACGGTGTTAGTAAGTATTAACAATATTAGTTATTTTGTTTAATACAAAAATTTCGGCAATTTTAAATTACTTCTAAATATATATTATTTATGAAAATAGGTATTCTTTGTTATCCCACATATGGAGGTTCAGGTGTTGTTGCTACAGAATTAGGAATAGAGCTTGCAGCAAGAGGTCACCAGGTTCACTTTATATCATACAGCATGCCGTTGAGGCTCAATATGGGGTTTTCAGATAACATATTCTTTCATAAAGTGGAAATTGCTTCGTACCCGCTGTTTGATTTCCCCTTATACAGCATAGCGCTTGCAAGCAAAATTGTTGAAGTAGCAAAGTTCAACGGACTTGACCTTGTTCATGCCCATTATGCAATTCCGCATGCAACCAGCGCATACCTTGCCCGCGAAATAATTAAAGAAGAGGTTCTTTCAAAAAAGAAAAATAACCGCAACATAAAAATAATCACGACACTTCACGGAACTGATATAACATTGACAGGCCTGGAGATAAGTTTTTTACCGACAATGAAATTTTCAGTGCAGAAGTCTGACGGGGTAACCGCAGTATCGGAATTTCTAAAGACCAAAACACAATCGCAGTACGAAATAACCAAAGATATTAAAGTAATACCCAATTTCATTAATCAGGATATTTATAAAAAGATCGAAAATAATGAAACACATTGTCTGAAAGAGAAGCTTTCAAAAAACGGTGAAAAGATACTTGTACATACTTCTAATTTCAGGCCATTAAAAAGGGTGGATGATGCAATAAGAGCATTTAAAATTATTAATGAAAAAATGCCGTCAAAATTACTTCTTATTGGTGATGGTCCGGAGCGAAGCAAGTGTGAATACCTGGTTAAAGATCTTGGACTGGTAGATAATGTAAAGTTTTACGGTGAGCAGGAATCATTCACGGAAATTCTTTCAGTATCTGATCTTTTCCTGATGCCTTCACAGTCAGAAAGTTTCGGGCTTTCTGCACTGGAAGCTATGGCATGCGGTGTTCCTGTTATATCATCAAATGCAGGCGGGTTACCGGAGTTAAATCTGCACGGAGAAACCGGCTATATTGCTGAAATTGGCGATGTTGATAAAATGGCTGATTACGCGATCAGGCTCCTGGAAGATCCCAATAAGTATAAGATATTTTCTGAAAATGCCCTTGAAAGGGCTACTACTCTATTTTCAGCGGAAAAAATTATACCCGAATACGAAAAATATTATGAGGAAATTCTTGCTGAATAAATTGTATTGAATTTTTATACAGCTTTCCTTTTCAGTATATCAAGCATTGCTGTATCTGCAATTTTGCTCTCTATCCATGAAACAAAATCAAACTGTTCGAGGATGTTTTTTTCAAACCTGTCATCCTGAAGCTTTTGTATATCTCCACGTAGCTGGTAGTATAAAGGCAGCCTTTGCTTTTCATCTATGAAATTTACTGCTGTTGTTATAAATTTCAGTATAAGCTTTTCGAATTTAAATATCCTGTTTGATCTTTCAAGAAAACGTTTAGTTGTTCTGACACTGTATTCCAGAAGGTCGTAATTTCCCGCTTCATAATGAACTATAAGGCTTCTTATCCTGGCAAATATATGCTGTTCAGGCTCAATTTTTTTATTTGTTGCGTTTAATATTCTGTTAAGATACAGCAGGCTTTTTTCATATTCCTTCATTACAAAACATGCATACGCCATCCTGTTATATAAGGATATTTTCCTGTTCTCGCTTATTTTGCTGCCAAATTTTTTAAAACCTGTTTCAATATTGTTAATGATCTGAAAAATCTTATCAAACTTCAGTGACCTTATGGAAAAATTCAGCTCAAGATCACTTGTGAGCATGAATATTCTTGATTGAATATCTAAAAATTCCTTCTTATTCTCAAAAGGCTTGGCGAATGCTTTTAATTTATTTAGATATTCCCCGAACTCGCTGTTCATTCCTGTATATACACAGGCATGAAGATAGTTATTCAGCGCAAGTATATAGCTTCTTGGATTTTCCCGGATATATTTTTTTTCACTTTCCATCAGCTTAACCAGCATTTTCCTGTATTTAAGCCACCCGGCCTTATCATCTGTTATGCGGTAATAATGCCCAAGGATAGTATAACACTTGAATTTTGCATCAAAGGTTACTGCTTTTGATTCATCCTGCAAAAGCGGGCTTGAAAATATTTTATTAAGCTTCTCTAGGTCCTTTTCATTTCTTATATTGCCGGTTTCTTTGGTGAACATGAACATATCATTATATAATATATGGTATTGTTCATTTAATGTAAGCTTTTCGAGGTTATTTAAAGAATCCTTTTTTAATTTGTCGTAATCAAAGTCATCAAAATTTGTGTAATAATCTGTTGCTACCGAAGTGAAGGCTTTATTGTAAAGGAGTGCAAGATAAAAGGGTTTATCATTTTCTGCTGCAAGTGAAATGGCTTTGTTTAAAAGGGTTTTGAATTGTTTATACAGGCCCTTTTCAAAAAGCACATTAAGCTCAATCATCATCATACTGAGCTTTGAAACAGCGAATTTTTCTGCATGATAAGAACTTAATGCTTTGAGTATAAGGTTAAACAAGTAGTTTTTGGTGGAATAAAGTGAATTTGCAAATTTTTCACCTTTGAATTTATTTTTGATCATACTCTCATCATATTCATTTAGCGTGTCTATTGCATCAAATAGCTTAACATAAATATTCTTTTCTCCTATAGTATGTTTTGAAGCAAATTTCTTAAAATATCCTTTTTCTGTCTTGCTCATTGATTTAATAAGCTGAAAAAGATCATCAGATACTTTCATCGACTTCTATATTCCCCCATGTAAATTTTACAAAAATAGGCAAAAAATGGGCAAAATATAGGGTATAAGCAAATATTGACTTATGAAACTGGCTTAAACTGTGTTTTGGGAGCGTAAAATTTAGATTTATATTTGTATCATAGAAATGGGAGTAAATAGTTAATTAAAGAAAGATTGCTCAGTTTGTTTTAATTTAACCCCCAAGTAATTAAAGTTGCTGCAGCTTTCGATCTTTTGAAAAAGGGTTTCCTTCACAGGATGCCCTTTTTTTTACTTTTTGTACCGATTGCAACGATTTTTAAATACAATTTGTTACAATAGTAGTCTTATAATTCAATTGATTTAATAACCATAATTTATTATTCTGTACTTAAATTAATAGCAAAAAATGAAAAAATTAGCATTAACAGCAGTTATTTTAGCCCTCGTAACAGGAATTTCATTTTCGCAGTTTAAAGAAATACCCGGTAAAACCAAAACAAAGCTGAAAAGCGGCAGCGGTATGATCCTGGGCTTTATAAACCCTAAAAATTTTTCCATTTCACATTCTTTCGGAATGTCTGTGATGACAGGCGGCAATACTTCAGTAAGCCTGGCTTCTTATACAGCTACTATGAATTATAAGATATTGAAGAATATGAACCTGAGCGCTGATGTTACAATGCAGTACTCTCCCTATGCTTCAATTGGGTCTAACAATCCTGCTATTAATAAAGATTTTCAGAATTCACTCAACGGAATTAACTTAAGCCGTGTATCACTTGATTATCAGCCGACAAAGGATATGATGATCAGTATCAATTACTTCAATACTAAAGGCAGTTATTACGGTTACGATAATTATCATAACGGATATTACAATCCATACTGGCTTAACAGGTGATCATTATAAGCCGGGTATCACTATCATATAATTAATACAATTATTAATGCCATCAGCAAATTCAGGTGAATTTGTAAGTAAGTTCAAGAATTATTCCATTAACATATTAATTGTTCTGCTGGCAGTTGTAACAATTTACCTGTTTTATAATCTATTTAAACGCCTTACAACCCCGCAAACAGATGTTAAGACGCAGGTTGTTGATTCCACAACATATTTAACCAAACAGCCATCCGGCGGCACATTGCAGATCGATGTGCAGAACGGATGCGGTGTATCGGGAATTGCTGATAAATTCACTGAATTCCTGCGCTCTAAAGGATTTGATGTAGTTGAAATGGGCAACTTTTCAACTCAGGATATTAAAACCACTATGGTGATAGACAGGGCGGGCAATATGAAAAACGCAAAACGCGTGGCTCAGTCACTTGGAGTTTCAGATAAATTCGTGATTCAGCAGATGAATAAAAACTATTTCCTGGATGCGACCGTGGTTATTGGCAAGGATTATGAAGAATTAATTCCGTTTAAAACTTCAACTGAAACACCAACCAAACCCTAAGCTTGTCATTCCCGCGAAAGCGGGAATCTTTAGAAATAGAACTATAATTTAGAATATTTTAAACTCAACTAACAACATATAGAAAGTTTATACAATTTGGATTCTAAAACACTGTCTTTTAAGCTCGCAGAACTTGCCTTAACAAAAAAGGCTGATGATATCAAGATCCTTGATCTGAGGAAAATTACAACAATTGCAGATTTTTTTGTGATCTGCACAGCACATTCTGAACCGCAGGTAAAAGCTGTTGCAGATGCCATACTGGAAGGTGCCAAAAAAGACGGTGAAACCGTCTGGCATAAAGAAGGCACCAATATGAAATCATGGGTACTCCTTGATTTTGTTGATGTTGTTGTCCATGTTTTTCTGAAAGATACCCGCAGTTTTTATTCTCTTGAAAAGCTTTGGGGTGATGCTGAAATTACTGAAGTAACCGATGAGGCGCCGCAGGGTAAATTGATGGCTAAGGCCGTAAAACCAAAAGCTGTTAAAAAGCCTGCTGTAAAAAAATCCGCTGCAAAGAAATCTGCAGCTAAAAAACCTGCCGCAAAACGTAAACCTGCTTCCGGAAAATAGCATTTTAAAAGAACTGTTCACGAATAGCATTTCTGTTCCCGTCAGGTCCTCAGACCTGATGGGAAAAATTATTTAAAAAAACTATTATTTTTATGGTTTTAAGAGGCAGAAAACAATTTGATAAACTAGGTACAACCCATTTCATCACAACTACTGTTAAAGATTTCATTAGTATTTTCCCCGCAAATATTTCTTTCTTTGATATTTTAATTGAAAATCTCAGGTTTTATTTAAATAAATATTCTTCCACTTTGTTTGGTTATGTATTAATGCCAAACCATATACATTTTTTATTATTTGTTCCGGAGAAGAAAAGTATTTCTGATTTTATGAGGGATTTTAAGAAATATACATCAGTTCAGATAAGAGATATTTTACGGCAAAATAATAATTATAACCTCCTTTCACAATTTGAGAATAAGCGGGGTGAGTTTTCTTTATGGAAAGATAGATTTGACTCTGTAGTAGTGTATTCAGAAAAAGTAATGGAAACTAAACTGAATTATATTCATTATAACCCTGTAAAGGCAGGTTTGGTCCATACGATGATTGATTGGAAATACTCAAGTGCAAGAAATTATTATCAGGATGATCATTCTGTAATTTTCGTATCAACGGATTGGAGAGTCTAATTTGTGTCAGGTCTGAGGACCTGACACAAACGGTAAACCTGACTCAAACAGTAAACCTGCTTCCGGAAAATAGCATTTTAAAAGAACTGTTCACGTATTGCATTTCTGTTCCCGTCAGGTCCTCAGACCTGATGGGAAAATAATCTAAACCTCATGAAATCGAGTAAACTTTTCTCTATTGTTATCTTAGTATTTCTGATTATTTCAATTTTAACTAATATTGGTTCATTGACTTCAAAACTATATGAACCAAATTACAACTATTTTATAAATCCTAGAATTATTTCTATTTATATTTCTGTAATAATTTTTGATTTATTTTTATTTGTATTAATTGCAATTACATTTCATAATAATATTTCAAAAACTCAACTGAAATTAAATAAAAAGATTACATTTGCAACTATAATTGCATTAATTTGTTTTATTTGGTTAGAAATTATATTGGGTTTAACTGAATATAATGGTTTTGATGTCCGTCAAAACGGATTAATTGTTAATAACTGGGGAATTATAGGAAGTATATTATTTTTTATTTATTTTTTTAATATGACTGATATCAATAAATTAGCAAAATATAGTTTATTAATATTCGTTTTGTTATTACATATTTTTTTGTATTTAGTGTTAACACCAGTTAATATTTTGAATTTGACATTTTCCACTTAAGTCAGTACCCCAGAACTGACCGGAATTACATATTAAGTGTCAGGTCTAAGGACCTGACACGAGCATTTTGCAAAACCCCCTCCCGTTAGGTCATCAGACGTTACGAAAATAAAAAAAACGGGCTAAAAAGCCCGTTTTAATTTGTAATCTGAAATATGAAATCTGTAATCTCTACGCTAAGCCATACTTCTCAATAAAGCTTGTATCAAAATCACCATCAATGAACTTTTCATGCTTCATAACCTTTTTATGGAAAGGTATTGTGGTAAATACACCTTCAACTATAAATTCATCAAGTGCCCTGTACATCCTTTTTATCGCTTCTTCACGGTCATCTGCAGTAACAATTAACTTGGCTATCATGCTGTCATAAAATGGCGGAATATAATAGTTGGCATATGCATGAGTATCAACGCGAATGCCTAAGCCGCCCGGCATATGGAATGATGTGATCCTTCCTGGTGAGGGAGCGAAGTTCTTATCCGGATTTTCTGCGTTGATCCTGCACTCAATTGAGTGTCCCGTACGCTTTACGTTATTAACTTTAAGCTTAAGCCCTGATGCAACTGCTATCTGCTCGCGTATCAGATCAACTCCTGTTACCTGTTCGGTCACCGGGTGCTCAACCTGTATACGTGTATTCATTTCCATGAAATAGAAATTCTTATTCTTATCAACTATGAATTCAACAGTACCTGCGCCTTCATAATTAACTGATTTAGCGCCTTTAACTGCAGCAGCGCCCATTGCTTCGCGGATCTCTTCAGTAATAAACGGTGATGGGGTTTCTTCAATAAGCTTCTGGTGCCTGCGCTGAACTGAACAGTCACGTTCGCCTAAATGCACAACGTTTCCAAACTGGTCGCCAAGTACCTGTATCTCAATATGTCTCGGGTTTTCTACAAATTTTTCTACATATACTTCACCGTTGCCAAACGCATTAAGCGCTTCATTGGTTGCCATATTGAAGGCGGTTTCCATTTCGCTTTCCTGGTTCACAATTCTCATACCTTTACCTCCGCCGCCTGCAGAAGCTTTTATAAGAACCGGGTAGCCGAATTCAGCAGCTACTTTTTTTGCATCTTCAATATTTGTAATAACACCGTCACTTCCGGGAACCACAGGAACGCCTGCTTTTCTCATGGTATCTTTCGCATAGGCTTTATCGCCCATGGATTTTATCATATCCGCTGATGGTCCGATGAATTTAATTTCCGATTCCCTGCAAATTTCCGAAAACTCAGCGTTTTCAGCCAGGAATCCGTACCCGGGGTGAATAGCATCAGCATTTGTTATTTCTGCTGCTGCAATGATTCTAGGGATACTTAAATAACTCTCTCTCGATGGCGGCGGACCGATACATACCGCCTCGTCAGCAAACCTGACGTGCAGAGATTCTTTATCTGCTTCGGAATATACGGCAACTGTTTTGATGCCCATATCCCTGCATGTCCGTATTATTCTTAGGGCAATTTCGCCCCTGTTTGCAATTAATATTTTCTTTAGCAATTTCTTAGGTAGTCTTAATAATTTTAGAGAGCCGGAAAAATTTCGGCTCAATTGCACTTTAAAAAGAGCTCTGTTAGTTCGGCTCTATAAGGAAAAGTACCTGGTTGTATTCAACAGGCTGTGCATTTTCAACAAGTATCTTTGTGATCTTACCTTCGTATTCGCATTCTATCTCATTCATAAGCTTCATTGCTTCAATTATACATAATATATTGCCCTTTGATACCTGCTGCCCTACAGATACATATGGATCTGCATTAGGTGAAGGAGCCCTGTAGAAAGTACCAACTATCGGAGAGCGGACTTCTATCATTTCCTTGCCTGTTGGAGCGGGAGCTTCTTTCTTTTCTTCGGTTTTTGGTGCAGTTGGTGCTGCTGCAACCGGGGCGGCTGCCTGGGGAGCCATCTGCTGCATTGGAGGGGCAGCGTAAGTTATCATCTGTGGTGCCTGTGCTGCTTCCTGCGGTTTTGATTTTACGACTCTAACCCTGGTACCTTCTTCTTCGATCTCGATCTCGTTGATCTCGCCTGATTCCAGGATCTTTAAAAGCTTTTTGATGTAGTTTAGATCAGTTTTCATTTGCTTTATTTATCCTCACATAATTAATAGATTGTGGGTATTAGACATTATTGTCTTCAATTTTTGCTGCTTGTATACTTTCTGAAACTTTTTCTTTTTACGGTTGCGGCTGAATGCTTTTGATCCGTTTTTTGCATTCTGCTTTGTGCCTTGTTACTTCTTCACTCTTTCAAGGTAAGCTGAATTTCTTGTATCAACTTTTATAATATCACCTTCACTTATGAACATAGGTGCATTAACAGTTGCGCCTGTTTCAACAACCACAGGTTTTGTGCCGCCGGTTGCAGTATCGCCTTTATTCCCCGGGGGAGCTTCAACTACTTTTAACTCAACATGGGGGGGAATTTCAACTGTGACCGGCTTTTCACCGTCAAACATGATCTGCACAGTTTCACTTTCCTTCATAAATTGTGCCTGGTCGCCAACAATATCATCCGGGATAGATACCTGGTCAAAATTATTGTTATCCATAAATACATACCCCGACCCATCGTGATAGAGATACTGAAACTCCCTGGTTTCCATCCTGATGATCTCGATTTCTTCACCTGAGCGGAAGCGGTTTTCTATGGTTTTACCGTTCTTCAGGTTCTTCATTTTAACCTGGTAGAAGGCTCTTAAATTGCCGGGTGTTCTGTGTTCCCATTTAATTATAACATGTAGCTCGCCATTATACTTTATTACTAGTCCGTTGCGCAGATCTGATGTTGAACCCATAAAATGCGAAAATTCTCCTTAATTATTAGTTATCAGTTTTGAGTGATTTTTGAGTGTTTTTAGGTGAAATCAGGGGCTTTTTAATGAAAAATGGGGTAAAAACATCTGATTTCTGTAAAATATTATTCACAAATATAGTTATCTATCGAGTTAATATCAATGTTCTATATCATATTATTGGAAAATTTAACGCTTCTTTGAGCTGATGTTTTATAAAATAATTACCGTTAAAATAGGAGATTAGTATTTTAATTAGTATCTTTGTCCCATTAATTTTTAAACTAAAAACCAAAAAAAATGAAAAGAATCCTCGTTGCAGCTTCAATGCTGGTTGTTATGTTCCTTTTTGCTGAAAGCAGCACTTATTCACAGGCTTTATATTTCTTTGTTACCAACAACACCAGTGTAACATTAAATAACATCTATGTTACCCCTGCTGAAACAAATAACTGGGGAAATGATATTCTCCCGAATGACCTTTTTGAAAACAGTACATCTGTAAGAGTTGATATTCCCGCAGATTATGGCTCGACTTGTTTATTTGATATGAAAATTACAGATTTAGCCGGAAATTATATCACTTTTACAGGAATGGATGCTTGTAAGCTTCATACCCTGATACTGAATGCTGACGGTACTTATTCTGCAATGGAATAAAAGATTTTTCTATAGTTTTAAAATTGCCTGTTTGATTAAATTTGAACAGGCTTTTTTATTATACATTGAATAAATCTGCAATTTTGGGTATTTTTACATTTTAGGGACTGAAATTTTCAGTTCAATATAAAATTAAAAGAAGAGGAGTTTAACTTACAATGGCTGCAAAAGTTGCGATCAACGGATTTGGAAGAATAGGACGCCAGGTTTTAAGTGCTATGGCTGAACGCGGTATTTTAGGCAAAGAAATTGACGTAGTTGCTGTTGTTGATGTAAGTACTGATGCCAAATATTTCGCTTACCAGATGAAATATGATTCTGTTCACGGCAGATTTAACGGAACAATTACTACCGAAGGTGATGACGTTCTGGTTGTGAACGGAGAAAAGATTAAATGTATTGCTGCAACCAAAACACCTGCAGAACTGCCCTGGAAAGAGCTGGGCGCTGAAATTATTCTGGAATGTACCGGCTTATTTACAGATATGGAAAAAGCAAAAGGTCACATTGATGCCGGAGCAAAAAAAGTTCTTATCTCCGCTCCCGGAAAAGGCGGCGTTAAAACACTTGTAATGGGAGTTAATGATAATGAGTACGATCCAAAAGAACACCATATAATTTCAAACGCATCCTGCACCACAAACTGCCTTGCACCGGTTGTATATGTTCTGCTTAAAGAAGGCATCGGAATTGAAACCGGCTTAATGACAACAATACACGCATATACAGCTACACAAAAGACCGTTGACGGTCCCAGCAAAAAAGACTGGCGCGGCGGCAGAGCAGCTGCCATTAATATTATACCTTCATCAACCGGCGCTGCAAAAGCGGTTGGAGAAGTTTTACCGGTAACAAAAGGCAAATTAACCGGTATGTCTTTCAGGGTTCCTACAGCAGATGTTTCTGCTGTTGATCTTACGTTCAGAAGTGAAAAAGATACCTCTATAGAGGAAATTGATGCGTTAATGAAAAAAGCATCCGAAACATATTTAAAAGGAATTCTTGGATATTGCAATGAAGAGCTGGTATCAAGCGATTTTATCCATGATGACAGGGCTTCGATTTATGATTCGCTTGCAACAGTTGGAAATAACCTGAAAGGCGAAAAACGCTTCTTCAAAGTTGTTTCATGGTATGATAATGAATGGGGTTATTCCTGCAGGATAGTTGACCTACTGGTTAAAGTAGTTAAAGCAGGATATTAAAATATTTTCGAGCAATAAAAACCACTGAAGTGGTTTTATGAATATTTGATCATAATAGCCCACGGCTTAAGCCGTGGGCTGTAATATAAAAAGATAAACAAAACCGTTTCAACGGTTTTAAAAGAGAATTATGAATAAATTAACAATAGAAGACCTTTCAAAAGATGGCGGGTTAAAGTCTAAAAGAGTTTTGGTAAGGGTCGATTTCAATGTTCCTATGTCTAAAGAAACAGAGGGATTGATAACCGATGATAAAAGAATAGTTGAATCACTGCCAACTATAAAAAAGATTATATCAGAAGGCGGCAGGCTTATATTAATGAGCCATATGGGCAGACCTAAAGGCGAAAAGAACATGAAGTATTCCCTCAGACCCATTGCTATGCATCTTTCTGAACTGCTTGATAAGCCTGTTCTGTTTGCTGATGACTGTATTGGTGAAAGTACTGAAGCTATTGTTAACGATCTTCAGGATGGTGATGTTTTACTACTCGAAAATCTTCGTTTTTATAATGAAGAAGAAAAGAATAACCCTGAATTTGCAAAAAAGCTCGCTTCATACGGCGATATATACATTAACGATGCATTCGGAACCGCGCACCGCGCGCACGCTTCAACAGAAGGCGTTACTCATTATATCAAAACCTGCGCAGCAGGTTACCTGATGCAAAAGGAGCTGGAGTATCTATCCAGGGCTATAGCTAACCCTGAGCATCCCTATGTTGCAATTCTTGGCGGAAGCAAAATTTCAGGTAAAATTGATGTTATCAAAAATCTTTTGGGTAAAGCCGATAAAATTCTTGTCGGCGGCGGTATGATCTTCACATTCTATAAAGCTATGGGCTATGAAATTGGCAATTCATTGCTTGAAGAAGATAAAATTGATCTTGCAAAAGAGCTTATAGCTGAAGCAGGCAATAAGCTTGTTCTGCCGGCAGATGTGGTTGCTGCGGATAAATTTGAAAATGACGCTGAATATTCCACTGTTGATGCTGATAAAATCCCGGCCGGTAAGATCGGTATGGATATCGGCGCAAAAACTATTGAGCTTTTCAGGAGTGAAATACTGAAAGCCAAAACAATTGTATGGAACGGACCAATGGGTGTTTTCGAAATGGATAACTTTGCCAAAGGTACGTTTGAAATTGCTGAAGCCCTTGCTGAAGCAACCAAAAAGGGCGCGGTAACTGTTATAGGAGGCGGAGATTCAGCGGCCGCAATTGCAAAAGCGGGACTCGAAAAAGAAGTGAGCCACGTTTCAACAGGCGGCGGCGCCAGCCTTGAATTCCTCGAAGGTAAAACCCTTCCCGGAGTTGAGGCATTAAATAATAACTAATTTTATGGCAAAAGAAAAGAAAAAAACAAAAAAATCATCCATCAGCAAAAAATCAGCTAAAAAAGTAAAATCTGATAAAAATAAATATCCCAAAGAACCTTTATTTTTAGACAGAAATGAATCACAGACCGGCCCGGTTCCGGAAGTTTATAAGTTTTTAAAAAAGGCTGATCTTGAATACCTTTCATGGTATTCCCGTGACTTTCAGCTTGGAATTAAATCAAGGCTCTCAAAAAGGATTGCAGATGATTTCGGGTTTGATGAAAAGCATGTTCTGCTAAGCTACGGCTCTGAAGATCTGCTTAAACAGATAATCCATTGTTATGTAAACCCGGGCGATAAGATCCTCATTCCCAGGGAAGCATGGTGGTATTATAAAAAAGTTGCATCAGAACGCGGCGGTACAAATGTAGAGTATCCCATGAAAAAAGGCGTTATGGAAGGGATTCCGTATTACCTGTATGATGTTGATACAATGATCCAGATCTATAACGATACCAAGCCAAAAGTAGTTGTAATTGCTTCACCCAATAATCCTACAGGTAACCGTATTGATTCCAAAGACCTGAAAAGATTCCTAGATGCTACCAAAGATACTATCACGATGATCGATGAAGCATACTGGGGATTCGGTTCAACTGAAAATGATTATGTAAAACCGTATATCGATGAATATCCAAACCTGATAATCTGCAGAACTTTTTCAAAGTTCTTCGCTCTTGCAGGTTTCCGCATTGGATTTGCTTTTGCCGGTAAAAACCTGGATGTTCTTATCAATTTCACAACACGGTATCTTGGATACAACCGCGTTTCAGAAAAACTCGGAGAAATAGCTCTTGATAACATCAAATGGTATCTTAAAGTAGGCAAACAGTATGAAAAAGATAAGGAAATGATGTACAAAACCTTCCTTAGCTTAAAAGGATTTGTACCATTCAGGTCTTTTGCCAACTTTATGCTTGTTGATATACCTGTTGAGATCCGCGCAGGACTTAAAAAATACCTCGATGAGAGGAACCTGAGGATTAAATTCCTTGATGAAGATGCTTTCAGAACAGAAGCAAGGATATCTTTGGGAACAAAGCAGGAAAACAAGCTCTTAATGGATACTATAGTTCAATACTGCAAAGAGATAAACTGGAAATAAACAACGGATAACCGCTATTTACGAACAGAAAAATAAATATTGAGTTTATACAGCCAATACAAAGCGTCTCTCAAAGCAGTTGAGGTCGAAGAGATCTTCGACCTTATTATTTACCGTCCGCTTGCCTTCCTTTTTGTAAAGGCAACTTATTCATTTAACTTAACACCTGACAGGGTTTCAGCGGCAGCGCTCACAATAGGCTCAACATCAGGAATAATGTTCGGATTCGGCAGTTATACATTCCTTGTTATCGGGGCTATTTTGTATTTTACAAGCAATGTACTTGATTGCGCCGACGGGCAGATAGCCCGCCTAAAAAAGAACGGCACAAAAGTCGGCAGGATTGTTGACGGCTTTGTTGATTATATTGTAAGCATTTTTGTGTTTGTTGGCATTGGCATCGGGCTTACTTCACAGTTCAATGATCACGAGATCGGGCTGTGGGGAAACTCACTGCTGCACTGGCACCCTGTTACTTATATCTGGGTTGCGAGCATTTTAGGGGCTGTTTCTTCTGCCATTCAGGCCTTTTATTTTGATTTCTACAGGAATAAATTCCTTGAGGTGGTTTACGGCAAAGCGCAGAATATCATTGAAGAAATTAAAGAATACGAAGAAGAAAGCTTAAGGCTTAAGGAATCCGGTTCGCATGGTTTCCAGCGGTTTTTAATTTCTATTTACCTTAAATATTCAGCTCTTCAGCTTAAAATTCAGAAGGACCATGAAGAAAACCACGTTGAGCAAAAACCCAACCCTAAATTATATTATGCCAAAAACCGTGTGCTGTTGAGGTTATGGAGCTATGTTGGCTCTACTACTCATATAACCTTATGCGTTGTGTGCGCATTGCTTGGTAACATGGAAGCATTCCTTATTATCTGCATTTTGCCTTTAAATTTACTTATGTTAGTTTTATTTTTAGTACAGAAACAGGTTAATAGAGTTACAGTTTAAGTTGCAAGTTACAGGTGAAAAGTTTCAGGTCTTAAGTTACATATGTAATTCTTAAAATTGATTGAATTAGATCTGTTGTTAGAAACAATAATATTTTTGTAATCTAAAAAAATTATCAGATAAGTCATGAATAAGGTAAAATTTACAAAATTTATTTTACTTTCTTTTTTAACGGTTTTTCTTGTCATCTCAACCGGCTGTTTTGATGTAAAAAGGGAAATAGTTATGAATCCCGATGGTTCAGGTGATGAAAAAATTTATGTTACGCTTGATAAGGAATTCTTTGAAAGAATGAATATTCTCGCAACCAGTGATGCTACCGGTAAATGGAAAAAACGCGCCGACAGTGTGAATGATAACACAATGATCGAAGACCGCATTAAAATGGATATGGGCAGGGTCGGCGGTACTTCTGTGAAAGATGTAAAAGTGACAACTAATGCAGATGGCACAAAAGAGGTCTTTTTACAGTATCATTTTGATGAACCCGCAGTTCTGCTGAAGGTTATTAAAGAATGTACATTCAGCTGGTCAAACCAGCTGCCTGTTCAGTTCAGTACCCTTAAATTCCAGTATGATGAAGGCGACCTGTTATTTAAACATACAACCCGCAAAGCTGAGCGCAGCTTTGATGACGAGCTGATGAACAGTGTGTTCAGCCCAACCTACGCATCAAAAAAAGTGACTTATTCCATAGAATTCCCGTTTGATATAAAAGAATCAAATGCTGTGACCTCTGCCGGCAGAACACTTACATGGGAAATGACATTTGAAAATATAATGTTTAACCAGCAGACAGATACAGCTTCAATGGTCAAAGATCCGACCCTGGAGCTGACCTACGCTGAAAAAATTGACCGATCCATTGGCAAAGTAAGCCAGAAGGAAAATCCTCTGATCAGAGTCCAGGTATATAACAGGAATAAGGAACCTGTCAAAATTGGTACCGGAGTTGTACTGAAAGACGGGCTGCTTGTCACTAATTTTGAGCTTATGAACCTTATAGAAGGTGCAGGATTTTTCAGTGTTATACTGCCTTCTGATTCACTTGCAGGAATTGACGATATGACTGAAAAAGACCTGGATCAGAAACAGAACCTGGTGTTCCTGCGTTACGGCGCGCCCGATAAGTTCAAACCGATAAAATACGCTGCAGTTTCATCTGCAAAGTACGGAGATAAAGTTAAGCTGTTCTACTATCCCAATACGCTTTCATCAATAGTATATTCAATGGATGGAATGATGAGCGCCGTAAAAAAATGGACAAAAAACACCAGCCTAATTGAGATCAAACCCAATAAGCCTATTTCACTTGATGGCGGGGCGGTATTTAATGAAGCCGGTGAGTTCCTTGGAATGATAACAAAAGCATTCGACGGAGAAGTAGGCAAGATATATCTTGTACCTGCAGAGTATATAAAATCTCAGATACCTAGCAAATAATAATTGGATAGTAACAAAAAAGCGTTCATAATCTTATGAACGCTTTTTTTATAAATAATATTTTGAATTATTCAACCGGTTTGAACTGTTCGAATGCATTAAGGCAATCATTGCAGTAATGAAGGGAGCGGCAAAGTGTAGGGCCAAACGGACTCTTAATTACCGTATTAGTACTTCCGCATAAAGGACATTCAGCATGCGTTATCATATCTATCTGTACTAAACCTTCATGCCGCAGCGGAGGTGCCAGTCCGTGCTTTTTCAAGCCTTCCAGCCCTTTTTCTGTGATCATGTTTGTGTTCCATTGCGTATCAAAATTAGTAGTAACTTCAACATCCAGTGCCGTAAGCTCTGTGATCTTTTCCTTCACCATATTTTCCATTATCTTAAGCGCCGGGCAGCCGGAAAATGTAGGGGTCATTGTAATTTTTATTATTCGTTCACCAACTTCAACATTCCTTATAATTCCAAGATCAACAACACTAATTGTAGGTATCTCCGGATCTTTTACATCCTGAAGAGCTTCAAGTACATCTTCTTTTGTAATATTTACCAAAGTACCAAATCTCATTTACTTCTGTTTTTTTGCCTTTCCAGCGCTTTATGCTGGTCCCGCTTTTCTGCTCAGCGGGATGCTTTTTTGCTATGAACTTGTCACTTGTAACCTGACACCTAACCCCAATTTACCATTCCGCTTTTGGATCAAGCCTGAAAACTTCGCCCATTTCCTCGAGCATTGGTTCCAGGTATTCTGTGTGATATCCCTTTCTTCCGCCGTAAACCGGCTGCCATGCTGATCTTTCGGGGATAACCAATGAAGCTTTTTCAAGCAGGGGAGTAATTGCTTCAAGCCACCTGTTTTGTAGTGCAGATTCACCTTCGAATATATTCAATTCTTTTAAGTTACCCGCAAATTCACTTTCTTCAAAAATTCCAAGCGCAAGATTGAAGGTTTCATTAAGTGCTGTCTGCATCCTTGCATGGCTTTCTTCGTTGGCCCTGCCAAGCTGCGTGATCCATGTATCTGAATGCATAGTATGGTATTTAATCTCTCCGCGGTATTTCTTTGCCAGCTTTGCAAGCTGCTCCAGGGAAGTATCCGCAAGCATTTCAAATCTTATTTTTTCGGCGTGGTTAAACAAAAAATTACGCATTAAGCTGAAATCATATTCACCGATCGGATATTCAACTAAATGGCAGCTTTTGAAATCCGCGGCATTGCGTGTGAACGCTATTGTATCGGCATCAGCTTCGCCAAGTGTGTGGAGAATTTCATATATATGCTGTGCCTGCCCAATTTTATCCTGGGCGATCGAGGAAAAAGCAATGTCTTCTTCTACCAGCGGACCCAGCCCTGTCCATTCACTGTTCCTGTGGCCTATTATAAGCTGGTCATCAGCTATTTTGTATAAAAACTCTTTTACTGCTTTAAGTTCTGTTTCATTGTATTGCATTTTTAAGCAGACTCCTTTTTCTTTCTTCTGTCTTCCTTGCGGTCTTTAATGCCGTGTTCCTGCTGGTATTTCCTGATCCTGTCCATACAGTAATAATCGCTTGCTTCACGGTATGTTTTTTCAGGGGTAGTTTCAAATATATCTGAATCATCGTATGAAGTTGCAGTCACATCACGGGTTTTAACAACCCAGAGATTTGATGTCTGCCTTCTGCGGGCATACTGCTCTTTAGCAAGCAGCAGCGCCATTTCAGCTGATGCTGCATGAACAATTCCAACATGCACATGCTGGTCTCCGCGCTTTTTCTGGTGGAAAACTTCGTAAGTCTCCCATTGCTCCAGCTCATCAAGCACTTCTTTCCCGTCTTCATTTGCGGGCAGTTCGAGCCGGTTAATTCTTGGATCTATTGATTTTTTCATATTGCTAATTTCAAATTACAGATTTCAGATTACTTATTATTGTAATTTTTTAAATATTGGATAAAACCAAATAATTGTTTAGAAAGGGAAGATACTTTTTCGTATAAAAAGGAATACCTGTCTTTTTCAATAAATTCTATCCTTACCAGTAAATTTAGCATATTTCTGACTTCGCCTGTTGAACCCTTTGAATACCTTAAAAACTTTATGAAATCCTTCTTATTATCGTATTCAAAACCTTCGGCAATATTATTTGATATTGAAACAGCTGCTCTCGTTATTTGATCCTTTAATCCGTAATCTTTTGATAATTTTCCTTGTGAAGTTAATTCATAAACATAAACAGATATGTCTAATGCATTTTTGTAAACTTCTAAATCTTCAAATCTTTGTATCTTTGCCATTTAATTTTATAAGTTATTTTTTAAATTTGCAATTTGTAATTTGAAATATGTAATCTGAATTTAAGCTAATGGAATAGTATACTTGGATTCGGCTTTCAAAAGCGCTCTTCTCACCCAAGCGCCTTTTTCTTCAGCCCATCTTCTTACCTGCAGCCGCTCTTTATTGCATGGACCATCTCCGTTTATAACACGTTTGAATTCCTCCCAGTCAGGTTCTGTATATTCCCACTTTCCTGTCTGTTCGTTCTTCTTTAATTTCTGATCAGGTATCGTTAATCCAAGATCCCAAATTTTAGGTACATATTCTTCAAGGAACCTGTGGCGCATATCGTCATTGGAAGCCATTTTAACTTTCCATCTCATTAATATTTCGGTGTGGTCGCTTGCTTTATCCGGCGGGCCGTGGAAATGCATAATTGGCTGCCACCAGCGGTTTAATGCTTCCTGAACCATTTCACGCTGCTGAGGTGTTCCTGTTGCAAGGAATACAACATTATCATGTCCGTATTTTAAATGAAACGATTCCTCGCTGCAAATTCTTTCGAGCGCGCGGCAGTATGGACCGTATGAACCTTTTGAATTTGTTACCTGGTTTATTATCGCCCCGGCATCAATCAGCCAGGCTATGATTGCAGTATCAGCCCAGGTCATAGCAGGGTAATTGAAAACATTTGAGTACTTTGATTTACCGTTGATAAGATCATTTATCATATCTTCTCGTGTTTTGCCGAGTGTTTCAGCTGCGCTGTAAAGCAATTGAGCGTGACCAACTTCATCCTGAACCTTGGCCATAAGCGCAAGCTTACGCCTGAAGCCCGGTGCTCTGGTTATCCATGTGCCTTCCGGCAATGCGCCTATAATTTCGCTGTGAGCATGCTGCTCTATCATGCGGATAAGCTGCTTCCGGTAAGCTTTAGGCATCCAGTCTTTTGGCTCAATTTTCTCGCCTGCTGCTATGCGTGCTTCAAACTCAGCAAGCTTCTGCGGGTCTTCGCCCTCAATAAGGCTCTTAGCCTTATCTGATAATTCTACGTATGCATTTCCGTACATTTTTTTATCCTGAGCGCAGCGAAGGATCTCACTGCTGCTGTTTATATTATTTAAAATTTGTTAATATTTGTTCTTTTATTTAATTCTGTAAATATTTAATTATAAATTACCGGATTTTACAATTGTTTCGGGAATCTTCCCGGAGGTTGTCCTCCACTTGTTGTCGGGCTCAGGATTGGAGAGCCTTTACTTTCAATCCGGTTGTTATGAACCTGTACAAATGTTCAGATATTTCATCCGGTGTCATATTACCTTTCGGACTGTACCATTCGGTTATCCAGTTAACTGCTGAGAGAATTGTAAGCACTGCGAACTTTTTATCAGGCGCTTCAAAAACATTTTCGTTCTCGCCGTTTATTAGAATCTGCATAAATCCGTCTTCATATTTATTTCGCAGCTTTATGAATTCCCCGAGCTTGCCTTCTGGAAGTCTGCGCCACTCCCTCAGAAAAACCGTCGATGAATCAAGATCACCGGTAACAATTTTAACGTGATTCTTAATAGCAGTTGCAAGCTTTTCTTCGGCGTTAAAATATACATCGTTTACTTCATCAATAGCTTTCAGCAGCTCATCAGCCATACGGAAACATATAGTTTCGAGTATTTCATCCTTGCTTTTTATGTGGCTGTAAAGACTCGCCGCTTCAATTCCAAGCTCAGCAGCAATATCCCGCATTGAAGCTGCCTCATATCCTTTTTGCCTGAAAAGCTTCGCCGAAATGGTAATTATCTGTTCTTTACGTGAAATAGTGTCCATTATCTTCGAAAAATCAACATTTGTGGAAATTACTAACGTTTGTTAGGTAAATATATAAAGCCTCAAATTAAAAAGCAAATTTATAAAGAAAAATTTTTATATAAAATTTTTGGGTAAGATTGACTAAATTATCATATGAAGAATAAAATCATAAAGTTACTAATTTTACTGCTATTAATAGCAATAATAATTCCAGTTTTATACAGATTTTGTAAATACACATTTTTTAACCATAATTTAGATTCACAATGGGAAATAGTTTTTTGGACAATAATACTTACTATAGCAACAACATTTCTTGGTATCATAGCATCATTTCAAGATATTATAAGAAGCTGGTTTTCAAGACCAATTCTAAAATGTGATTTAATATTATCACCACCTGATTGTCATTACCATTGGTCTTATCATACATATTATTTTAGATTTCGAATTCACAACATTGGGAATATTAGTGCTAAAAATGTAGAAGTAATAATTAAAGATATTCGAGATGAAAATGAAAAATTAATTGAATTATCACAAGATAATTTATTGTGGAGTACACATGAAGTCGATCTAGATGGAAAAGTGAAGCAACGTATGTATTGGCCATATATCTCACCAGGGACATATCAATATTGTAATTTAGGCTCAATTACTAAACCTCAATATAATAAAATTAAGCCAAAAGGATTAATAGAAGGGGATGTTGTATTTGTTTTAGCAGTATATTGGCCAACCCCAGATTTTAGAAATGGTTTATTGCCTGGTTCGTATTCATTTGAAATTATTGTTGGTTGTGAGAATGCTGAGACTATTTCCCAAAAATATATTTTGAACTTTAATAAAACTTGGAATGACAATGAAAAAGAAATGTTATTCCATGAGATAAATATTACAGAAATAAAATAATACTAATATGCCATTTCATAAAACAATTGAAGCAATCATTAATACTAAAATAGGAGTTTTATCTTCAAACCATTTGATAAATGCAATTGATTTAAAAAGATATGGAATAGAAAAAAAAATAGAAAAAGTATTATTATATTCAGCTTTAGAATTTAGATTAGCAATAGAACGCTATATCTTTGAGTGGCATTTTATTATTAAATATGGAAAAGGTTTTACAAAATCTGATGAAAGAAAAGCAGGTGATGTTAAAGAAATGCTAAAAGCAATAAAAAACAATGCCGGTGGTTTTGATAAGTACGAAAGAGTATTGTTTTTTAATCGATTATGGTGTAAATATTCAGGTCTACCTCAAGATAAATGGACATCGATTGTTGATTTTAAAAAATTAGAAAGATTTTGGGCTAAATTAAGTGATTATTTACATATGAAATTGGAAGAATTTAAAATTGAAGAAGTTAATTTGGGCTATAAACTTTTGGATGAGGTAGAGGCTTATTTATGGAATAATTTAAGATATTCTTCTCAAGGTTGGGTACGTGAAGACACTTTAACTGAAGAAATGGTGAATATACGTAATAAATATATAGAAGGAGTTATTAGCGATGATATATTAGATTTAGAAATGAAAAAAATATTTAAGTAATAAAATAATTTAGTTAAGATAATAATTTTTTTAATGTATATCAAACTTCTCTATTGGTGATTCCACCGGTTCCTCAGATTTTTTTCCAAGAGCGAACTTGCGGTTTTTCCATCTGCCAAGCCGCCACCAGAATGCTATTAATACACCCTTAGTGATTGATGTTGCAAATATCGCAATCCAGATACCGTTCATACCATACTCAGGAGCTAGAAATGCAGCAAGCGGTATCCTGAGAGCAGTGACAGGCAGATATATCGCAAGCGGCGGCAGTGAATTTCCCGCTCCCGCAAACGCGCCTGAAAATATCTGCTCGCTCATTGCAAAAAATATGCTGAATGCCGCTATCATATTATAAACTTTCGCAGTTTCTATCACAGACTGGTCGGTTGTGAATATCCCCGCAATTTGTGCAGGGAAAAAGAATAACACCACTCCATATACAGCCATTGGTATCCATGATAGATATAATACTCGCCAGGCTCCTTTGTTTGCCCGTTCAATATTACCTGCGCCGATATTCTGCCCTACAACAATTGATGCTGTAATTGCAAACGCTTCGCCAACCTGGTAGGGTATAGCCTCTGAGCGGTGGCCTATTCCGAGCGCTGCGAGCCCAGTTGTGCCAAAATCAGCCACATAGCGGCTCACAAAAATATAAATGAATGAGAAAGCAAGTCCTTCCAGCGAAAGCGGTAAGCCTATCTTTATGGTTTCCTTTGTAACCTTCCAGTTGAACTTAACATCCTTTATTATTTTTGAAAACTTCTTTTGTACTGAAGTTATAAATCCTTTTTTCTTCAGCAGTATAAGCATTATTAAAAACACGCTTCCATAAGATGTCATTGTAGCAATAGATGCACCGCGGATACCGAGATCAAATGTAAATATTAACAGGGGAGAAAGGATTATTTTTAAAGCAAACACCACAAGCAATAATCTGAACGGGGTCTGCGTATTTCCGTGGCCGCGGAATATTGCACTGCCGGATTCAAACAATATAATTGCCGGCAGCAATACCAGTATTGGGAACAGATATTCGTTCGCAAGTACTGCCTTAGGGGCATCCAGATTTGTGAATCCGTATAAAACCGGCAATAAAGGGATCATAACAGCAGCTATCAAAAGTCCCCAGATCACAGAATTAACCAGATTTAGCGTACCAACATGCCGTGCAGAATCTTCATCCTTTGCGCCGACTGATTGTGATACAAGTGCATTCGTGCCTATCGGCACAAGCTCGCCCAATGCAAATGCGCCCCATGAAAGAAATGTGCCAACAGCCAGCGCTGCAAGATGCTCGCTGGAAATTTTTCCTATCCAGTATGAATCAAGTATAGCAACTGCAAGGCTTCGGCCCAGGTTCTGAAGAAATACCGGCCATGCAAGCCTTACAATCTGTTTATTTAAATTTCCTGAAGTTGTTAGCAATATAAATATTTAAGTTATTTGCGAGGAGCGTAAGCGGCGAAGCAATCTCAAAAAAAGTACTTAAAAGTAAAACCAGATCATCTCTTCACATCAAAAAAGCTTCTTATCAGCTCACCGCATTTGGCGTCCATTATTCCACCTGTTACACTTAGCTGATGGTTAAGAGCTTTATTATTCGTAATATTCAGCACGCTTCCGCATGCGCCTGATTTGTTATCATACGCTCCGAAATACAAGCCTTCCAGCTTTGCGAGAACTATAGCTCCGGCACACATAGAACACGGCTCAAGTGTTACATACATTGTACAGCCCAGCAGTACTTTAGAAGTGAGGTATTCTGCAGCAGATGTGATCGCAATTATCTCAGCATGAGCGGTAGGATCTTTTAATGTTTCAACCTGGTTATGTCCTTTGCCGATTATCATGTTATCAAAAACAATTACAGCGCCAATCGGAATTTCTCCCTTTTCATAGGCTTTTTCCGCTTCCCTGTAAGCATACTGCATCCATATTTCGTGTGTCGACATATTCATTTTTATTACAAATTATTTAACAACAGAGAATCAGAGAAACAGAGTTATTATTTTGGAAATTGACCATTTAGAATTCTTTCAAAACCTTGTACAAGCAATGGAACGTTAAAATTTATTAGTAAACCCAGGTGTTTTCCTGATAATTTCAAATAAGTCATTAATTGAGCTTTGTTAATAGGAATATTTCTCTCAACGGTCTTAATTTCTACTTTTACAAGATCTTCAACAAGTATGTCAATTGTAAATTGTTTCTCTAACAGTTCACCTTTGTAATATACCGGCAGTAATAATTGTGATTTGGCTTCAATTCCCCTGCTTTTTAATTCTTTAAGTAAGCATATTTCATATATAGATTCTAATAAACCCGGACCCAAATTTCTGTGTACTTCAATTGATGCATCTAATACTTGTCCACTGATTGAATTCAGTCTATGAACATATTCCAAACTCAGTGTCTCAGTTTCTCTGTTGTTCATTTGCTTTTATTAAGACCTTTTGAAATTCTCTTCAGTTCCTGAAGCTTATTTAATGCATCTATAGGAGTCATATTTTCAATATCTATCTTACTCAGTATATCATCAAGCTCATTATCTTTATATTCAAACAGGTTGATCTGGAACTCATCTTTTCTTCTCGTGCGCTCTTCGCGTTTTTCAAGGTTGCCAAGTATTTCTTTCGCGCGTTTGGTTACCATATCAGGCAGACCCGCCATTTGAGCAACATGAATTCCGAAGCTGTGGTCAGCTGTACCTTCGTTTATCCTGTGAAGAAAAATAACTTTATCGCCAACTTCTTTAACTTCAACCCTTGAATTTTTAATCCGCGGGTATAGACTTGCCAAAGCGTTCAGCTCATGATAATGCGTTGCAAAGAGCGTCTTTGCTTTTGCAACCGGATTTTCGTGTATATACTCTGTGATTGCCCATGCTATAGAGATTCCGTCATAAGTACTTGTACCCCTGCCGACTTCATCAAGCAGAACAAGGCTCTTAGGCGTCAGGTTATTAAGTATATTTGCTGATTCCTGCATTTCAACAAGGAAGGTACTCTCACCCCTTGAGATATTATCCATTGCGCCGACTCTTGTAAAAATACGGTCGCAAATGCCTATCTTTGCCTTTTTGGCAGGCACATATGAGCCTATCTGTGCAAGAAGTACTATTAAGCCTACTTGTCTCAGGTAACTTGATTTACCGCTCATATTGGGGCCGGTAATAATTATGATCTGCGTTTCATCGGGATCAAGCACTGTATCATTTGGCACAAATTTTTCACCTGCAGGCAGAAGCTGTTCAATTACAGGGTGCCTGCCTTCAATAATTTCCAGGTCATTGTTATCTGAAATATCCGGTTTAGTATATTTATATTGTTTGGCAATTTCAGCAAATCCAAGCAGTACATCTATTATTCCTATCATTGCTGCGTTAAGCTGGATATCATTGGCATATTCAACAACTTTCAGCCTGATATCTGCAAAGAGCTTTGATTCCAGCGCTGATATTTTTTCATTAGCAGTAAGGATCTTTTCTTCATATTCCTTCAATTCCTGAGTAATATACCTTTCAGCATTTACCAGGGTTTGTTTGCGTATATATCCTTCAAGACCTTCTGCTTTATCCCTGTTTGCTTTTGATATTTCTATATAATACCCGAACACTTTATTATAGCTTACCTTAAGCGAGTTTATCCTTGTTCTTTCACGCTCTTTTCTTTGGTAATTTTCCATCCAGGCTTCGCCGCTGTTAAGTATGCTTCTCAGCTCATCAAGCTCTGCGCTGTATCCCGGCCTGATAATAAGCTTGCTTTCCATCTGAACGGAATTTTCTTCGTTTATTGAAGCATCTATCAGCTCAGCCAGTTCGGTTAGCTCTTTCAGATTTGAATTAATATCGGCAAGTGTTCTGCACTTAGAATCATTCAGCAGCTTTTTAACTTCTGTAATATTCTTTAATGAATATTTCAGGTTGATAAGATCTCTTGCTACAGCCCGCGCTGTTGCAATTTTTGAAATAAGCCTTTCAAGATCGCCTATGTTCTTGAATAATGAAGCCAGATTCCCGGCAAGGGGCTTATTTTCATAAAATTCTGTTACACACTCCTGCCTTTTGTGAAGCTGAGCCATTTTTTTCAGTGGGCGTGAGATCCAGTTCTTAAGCAGCCTGGCTCCCATTGCTGTTTGAGTGCGGTCTAAGATAGAAATGAGTGTTCCTTCGCGGTTTCCTCCGGAAATAGACGAAATTATCTCAAGATTTCTTTTGGTTGAATCATCTAAAATTATATAATCACTGGTATCATAAAACGATATTTTATTTATATGGGTTACGCTGCCTTTTTGTGTTTCATTAATATAGCTTAAAATACCGCCTGCAGCGATTATGCCCAGCGGGTACTCATCAAGCCCAAAGCCTTTAAGAGATTTAGTTTTGAACTGTGAAAGCAATAGCTCATTGCAGTAATCATAATTAAATATCCATTCATCCAGCTTTGTGACAGTTATTCTTGCTTTCACAAGCGGATTATGTTCCATATCGATAACATTTGAAAACAGCCCTTTTTGTGATTTTGAAATTATTATTTCAGCCGGTCCGATCAGCTCTAACTGTTCCTTTACATTCTTAAATGCAATTTCACACGCCTGGAACTCTCCTGTTGAAATATCACAAAAAGCAAAACCGCATTTTTCTTCCTTTGTGAAAAGGCAGCAGATGTAATTATTGCTTTTATGGTCTAGCAGCTTATCATTGAAAGTCAATCCCGGAGTAACCACTTCAACAACATCACGTTTAACAATTCCTTTAGCTAGTTTCGGGTCTTCAAGCTGTTCACATACGGCTACTTTGTAGCCTGCTTTTACAAGCTTAGGCAGGTAGTTATCAATGGCGTGATGCGGAAAACCGGCAAGAGCAACATCACTTGCGCCGCCATTGGAGCGTTTTGTAAGCGTTATTCCCAGCACCTTTGAGGCAATCCCGGCATCTGTATCAAATGTCTCGAAGAAATCACCCATGCGGAAAAGCAGGATAGTATCCGGATATTTTGCCTTAATTTGGGAATATTGCCGCATAAGCGGTGTCTGGGTTTCTGCCATTAAATTGAAATATTTTTGGTGGAATTTACAAAATTACGCTAAAAATGGGGGAGTTTCAATTGAGAAAAAATATCAATAAGTCCTGAGTTAAAATATCTGAAATGCTTTGAACGCCAGCCATGAATAGATCTGAATTCCGATCAATACATTAAAAGGAAAAGTGATGCCCAGTGATAAAGTTAAGTATAAAGTCGGGTTAGCTTTTGGCAGGATTATTTGAACAGCTGCCGGAGCAGCAATATATGATGCGCTTGCTGAAAGAGTTGCGAGAATTATTGTCCCCCCGGGTGATAAGCCGCATATCATCCCGGTTATAATTCCGAAGATCGATGCAATTACCGGGAAAGTAATACCGAATATCAATAAAGGTATTCCGACTTTTTTTAGGTCGGTAAGTCTTTTAGCGGTAACAATACCCATTTCAAGCATAAACAAAGCAAGAAAACCTTTAAACATATCAATAAAGAAAAAATTAAGCTGCTTCGTTTCAGATAAAGCAATAAAATATCCTATTAAAATCCCCCCGCCCATAAGTAATATACTTTTACCTAAAAATACATCGTGCAGTAACGCTTTTAAGTTGAATTCTGTATGCGCATCAATTTTTGCGAGTAAAATTGCCGCGGCAATACCGGGTATTTCAAAAAAAACCAGAAGTAGCGTGCTGTATTCTTCATATGGTACAAGTGCTGTACGGAGGTAATCTGTTACGACTGCAAAGGTTACAGCACTGCAGGAACCATAGTGTGCGGCTATAGCAATTGAATTTTCTTTGTTAAATCTGTAAATAAAGCGCAGCAGCAAAAATGCAAGAATTGTAATGAACGGACCAAGGATCAATGTACCGGCAGCAGGATAAATTACAGTATTTAAACCAGTTGTATGAAGTTCAATACCCCCCTTAATTCCAATTGCCAGCAGTAAATAAATGCTGATTGTATTATAAAAATCATCCGGTATTTTCAGGTCAGATTTTACGATCTGAGCTAATACACCCAGGATGAAAAATAATATTACAGGATCAAGTAAATGCATTTATTTTATTAATATTCGCCAAAGTTATGCATAATACTATTAATATTAAATACTTTATTAACAATCATCTTTTATTAACGGTAAATTTATACCTAAAATTCTCAATTTATTAATGTTATTTAAAGTATTAACTTAACAGAATCAGATAATTTTACGATGTAAAAATGTTCATAACTTTTGAAGGGCTGGATTTTTCAGGGAAATCAACACAGGCAAAAATGCTGCACGAATACCTTAAAAGCAAGAAGATCAGCTCAGTGCTGCTTAGAGAGCCCGGCGGAACAACTATTTCAGAAAAAGTACGTGAGATAATACTGGACCGCGAACATATAGAAATGACTCCTTTAACTGAGTTTATGCTTTTTTCTGCATCCCGCTCACAGCTGGTTAGCCAGGTAATTAAACCGCATCTAAAAAAAGGATTTGTTGTTATATGTGACAGGTATTACGATTCTTCGACCGCATACCAGTCTTACGGCGGTAAAATGGAACTTAAGCAGGTATTGGAGGTTAATGATATAGCAACCGGAGGCTTAAAACCGGATATGACCATACTGATCGATATTGCCCCCAAAGCTGCGTTTTCCCGCGCAAATTTAAGAGGAAACGCAAAAGACCGAATGGAAAACAAGAACTTAGCGTATTACAATAAGGTATATAAAGGTTTTAAAGATATTGCAAACCGTAATAAAAAAAGATTTGTTGTCATTAAAGGCTCACTTACCATATCAGAGATACATAATTCAATCATAGAAAAAGTAAATAAAAAATTAAAAATCAATTATTAAATTTTAAAATGATCAATTTAAAAAATTTTCAAAGGCTCTTTTTTATCCTTATTATATTTATTTCTTTTACCGGTGCCAGCCTTCCCGGCGGGGGAGATGATGATGTCTATACGCAGATTAACCGCAACATGGATGTCTTTGGCAAGCTGTATAAGGAAATAATGCTTGATTACGTTGATGAAATTGACGGTGATAAATTTATGAAAGCAGGAATTGAAGGAATGCTGGGTACACTCGACCCGTATACAAACTTCCTGGATGAGTCTAGAAAAGATGAAATTGATCTTCTTACCACCGGTAAATACGGCGGTGTTGGAATTACAGTAGGCATGAAGGATAGTGCTATCATTATAACGGATATACTTGAAGGATATTCAGCGCAGAAAGAAGGTATCAAAAGAGGTGATAAGATACTGGAAATTGACGGAACAAGCATGCTTGGCAAAAAAGTAAGCGATGTGCGTACCTTTACACGCGGTGAACCTGGTACCCAGATGAAAATGAAGGTTCAGCGCGGTGAAAGGGAAATTGAATATACTCTTACCCGCCAGGAAATTCAGCTTAAGAATATCGGTTATAAAGGGATTCTTGATGATGGTGTAGGTTATATTAAGCTTGATCGTTTCAGCCGTTATGCTGAAACAGAAATGGTGGATGCTTTAACTGAGCTAAAAGCCAAAGGTGAGCTCAAAGGTATTATAATCGACCTGCGCGGTAATGGGGGCGGTTTGCTTGATGCAGCTATTGGTATATTGAACAAATTCACAAGAAAAGGTGACCTTTTGTTAACAACAAAAGGCAGGAAGCTGGATTCTGAAAGGAAATATTTTGCTACAGAAAACCCGATGGTCAACAGCGATATTCCGCTGGTTGTTTTAATAGATGAAGGTACTGCTTCCGCCAGTGAAATTGTTGCAGGCGCTATACAGGATCTTGACAGGGGAGTAATAGTCGGTACAAAATCATTCGGTAAAGGACTTGTCCAGGTATTCCAGCCGCTTAGCTTCGGAAACCAGCTTAAAATTACAAACCAGAAATACTTTACTCCAAGCGGAAGGTGGATACAGGCAAAAAATTATTTTAAAGAAAATAAATACGGCGTTTTTAAGCCGAACCCGTATTTTAACCAGAAGGAATTCAAAACAATTGGCGGCAGAACAGTCTATGCCGAAGGCGGTATCACCCCTGATGTTGTAGTAGATATCATAAAAGCAAATGAGCTTCTGGAAGCGTTGAACTATGAAGATATGTATTACAAATTTGCTGCAAAGTATACATCTGAAAATCCTGATGGAGCAAATTTTGTTATGAATGATGAAATACTGAGCCGTTTCCTGGAATTTATCAGCACAACTGAATTTGAATTTAATACAAGCGCAGAGCGCGAGCTGGCGCAGCTTAAAAAAGATACAGATGAAAAAATGTATTCTGAAAAAGTAAAAAGCTACATAGGGCTCCTTGAAGGTGAGCTTAAAGCTGAAAAGTTCAAAGATTTTGAAAGCTCAAAACCCGTTATCAGGCAGAAGCTGGAAGTTGAAATATTAAGGAAATATAACAAACCCGAAAAAGTCATAGTTGAAGCTTCTGCGAAGGATGACCTGCAGCTTCAGGAAGCATTAAGGATAATTAAAGATAAAGGTTTTTATAACAGCATGCTTCAGCCTAAATAAAACTAATTGAGCTTAGAAACCATAATAATTCTTTTTTGTATTGGCATTGCAGCCGGAATTCTTTCCGGTCTCTTCGGGGTAGGGGGCGGTATTATTATCGTCCCTTCTTTGCTTGCGGTTTATTCATTTAACCATTTTGATTCACCTTATTTAATGCATATTGCTATTGCCACCAGTCTTTTTACAATTATCTTTACCAGCATTTCTTCAGCCCATAAACATTTCGGTCATGGTAATGTAGAGTGGAAAGCCGCGCTTTATATCGGTTTATCAAGTGCGGTCACAGTATTTCTTTTTTCAAAAATCGCAATACTTCTGCCGGGTGAAATACTTAAGCATACATTTTCTGCTGTACTTATAATTGTTGCTCTAAAAATGCTGTTTGATAAAAAGGGTAAAGGTGAAGATAAAACAAAAGATCAGCCTGAAACATTCAGCCCATGGATATCACTCGGGATCGGAACATTAAGCGGGGCAATTGCTGCATTTTCAGGTCTTGGAGGAGGTGTGTTTGTGATACCTTTAATGCACTATTTAATGAAAGTACCGTTTAAAAAGGCAATTGGCACATCTTCGGCAGCTATACTTATTACTGCTGCTGCGGGAGTGATAAGTTATTTCATTAACTCGCCTGCAGGTGCTGTAAATATTCCGTATTCATTTGGTATGGTGGATACTTTAAGCGCATTACCTGTAATTGCAGCGTCAATTCCGTTTGCAAGAGTAGGGGTTTACATCAACAAAAAAACACATCATTACCTTTTAACAAAATTATTTGCGGTTTTCATTATTATCGTCTCCCTTAAGCTCATCTTTTTTTGATACAGGATTACTCCTGTCATCAGAGCCTTCAGGTTTTCCATTCCCGTTTCCGTTGGTTTTCACTGCAAATTCCTCGTATGCATTTATAATATCTTTAACCAGCCTGTGACGAACTACATCCTTCTTTTCAAGGTAAACAAAAGCAACACCATCTACATTTTTTAAAATATTCTGTATCTGTACAAGTCCTGAAGTTTGTTTTGAAGGCAGATCTATTTGTGTAATATCGCCGGTTATAATGCACTTGGAATTAATTCCCAGCCTGGTTAAGAACATCTTCATCTGCATGGAGGTAGCATTCTGCGCTTCATCAAGTATTAAAAATGCGTTATTAAGCGTTCTACCCCTCATATAAGCCAGGGGAATGATCTCTATAATGTTCCTTTCGAAGTAAGTTTTCAGCTTATCCATTGGCACCATATCTTCCAAAGCGTCAAACAGCGGCTTAAGGTAAGGATTTACCTTCTCCGAAAGATCGCCCGGTAAAAACCCAAGGCTTTCGCCGGCTTCAACTGCGGGTCTTGAAAGCACAATTCGGTTTACCTTTTTTGCCTTTAAAGCAGCCAGCGCTATAGCAACAGCAAGGTAGGTTTTTCCTGTTCCGGCAGGACCAATTGCGAAAACAATTTCATTGGTCTTGGTTTTTTGAAACAGCTCAAGCTGTCCCATGGTTTTGGGCTTAATGAAATCACTTTTTTCTACCAGAATTACATCATCAAGCTCTTCGCGTTTAATGCCTGTACGGCGCTCCAAGGCCAGGTCCTGCGATCCTGTAACCAGCTCAATGATCAGGTTTACGTCACCTTCGGTAATTTTACCCTGCCTTTTTTGCAAAAGCTTAAGCTCTTTAATAATCGTTTCCAGCTGGGCAACTTCTTCTTCTTCGCCTTTTAGAAATACATTTTCACCTCTTAAAGTTATATTAGAAGCGAAACGCTCTCTTATAAGGTCAATATTTCTTTCGTTAATTCCTGCAAAGTTTACAAGATCAACGTTTTCAAGAATTATGTTTTTATCGGTTAATGGCAATTAAAATTAATCCCTTCGTAAATAAATAGTTGTTACAAATATGTTATTAAACAGGTATGCGGTATGATGAAGTTCCGGTAAATAAATAAGCCCTTGAACCGAAGTCCAAGGGCTTTAGAAAAACTTTGCTTAAAAGAAGTAAGACAAAGTCAGATTCATAAAGCGTTAATTATTTCTTAACGTCTTTCTTTTCATCTTTCTTTACATCTTTCTTTTCGTCTTTTTTAACGTCTTTTTTCTCGTCTTTTTTAACGTCTTCTTTTTTAGTGTCA
This sequence comes from Ignavibacteria bacterium, assembly GCA_017303675.1. NCBI lineage: Bacteria > Pseudomonadati > Ignavibacteriota > Ignavibacteria > Ignavibacteria bacterium. The sequence continues at coordinate 70,498 of JAFLBX010000001.1, read as the reverse complement.
GTTGTTGTTGACTTAACTTTTCTTGTTTTTCTGTATTTCTTTGACTTCATTTCAGCTTCTTTTTTCTGAGCGTCAGTGAGTGTCGGGATCTTCATGCACTGTCCAGGATAGATCAAGTTAGGATTGGTTACCTTTTTGTGTCTAGCATTTTTCAGAGCATCAGCGTTAGCAACGCCGTTTTTGTTAGCATCCCAGATTGCCGGCCAGTAATACGGTGAACCGTATTTCATCTTGGAGATTTTCCATAAGCAGTCACCTTTTACAACAGTGTAGCAAGCTTCAGGTGATTTCATGCCTTCCCAATCTTCAAGTTTCTTTTTCATGGAAGCATATCTGTCCTGGAATTCAGGTAAGCAACGAGCTTTATCTTTTGAAATTTCGTCGAAGTACATCTTGCGGGCATCAGCCGGTGTTCCAACTTTACCGTTGATCTTCTTCTCTGTTTCTTCAAATTTCTTTCTGAAATCAGCAACACCGCTCTTTGTTGTACCAACTAAAGCGTAAAGATCGTTCTCGCATTTTTCGAGTTCTTTATCTTTGTTAGCTGATGTTCCTTTTAAGTTGTCGATCTCGCCGTTTAACTGAGCTAATTTTGTTGTTAAATTGCTCTTCTCAGCGTTGAGCTCGTCCATCTGTCTCTGCCATTCTTCTTCATCCATTTCTTCCATCTGCTGATCATCATCATCATCATCATCGTCATCATCCTGTGCTAATAAGTTAGCATTGTTTAATGATAAACCTAATGCTAAAAAGAATAAAATAAATAATTTATGTAATTTCATTATTATTTACCCATCCCGTCTACGCATGACTTGGTTTTTGCCATATCGTCATTGCATTTTTTGATTTTAGCATCTTTGTCTGAAATCTGTTTCTGTAAAGAAGCTTTTTCGTCTTCTTTACCTTTTACCTGAGCGCGTAAGCTTTCAACTTCTGCTTTCAGGTTATTTAAAGCTTCCATCTGCTCTTCGTCAACACCGCCGCCGCAACCAACCATGAAAGCTGATCCGGAGAACATTGCTGCTATTAAGAGCATATAAAGCTTGCTTCTTAAATTTGCCATTGAAATACCTCCTGTATTAAATTGGCTTGTTTATAAATTGGTTAATTAACGTAACAAATATAACTTTTTTGTTTGCGTTTGTCAAGTGGAATTCTAAAAAACTATACAGTAGTATTTGCTTAAAACAAGGGAAAAATGGCATTTTTAACAAATGTGTACTAAAATTGATACACTAAAAATTTCAATATTTTATAAATTTTAACTGCTGTATCCGAAAAAATTAATCTTTATTCATCGGAATTTTTAAAATTTGACCGGGATAAATAAAATTCGGATCGTCAATTTCAGACTTATTTGCGTCCCAGATTTCTCTCCATCTGTTTACTGTTCCGTAATATTTCAAAGATATCCCCGTAAGAACGTCACCGTATACTACTGTATAAGTATCTTCTCCGGTTTGCTTTACTTCTGTGAATTTTATATTTTCTGTTTTGTTGTGTAAAGCTATAACCCTTTCGTTGAATTCAGGCAGGCATTTAATTTTTGAATTATAAAGCTCCTGTACCAGGCTTCTTGCCGCATCCATAGGTGTGTTGCTGCTTAGCATTGATTCTGCGTTTTGAACCTTGAGCCTGTAATCTGCAACCTGTTCTTTAGTAGCCCCTACAATTGCGTATAGCTCAGCCTCACAATCAAAGTTATCAACATATTCATTCAGTTTCTTTAAGCTGTCAATTTCAAGGGCAAGTGTATCCAGCTTTGCAAGCAGCAGTATTGCGTCAATTGCGTACATATCTCTTACAAATTCCCATTGCTTCTGATTCAGGTCATCAGGAAGCTTATCTGGCAGTTTATCGGTCTGCGCAAAAGCTTCGCCTGATAAAATGAGAATAAGTAATAATATGTTAAAAAATTTAAGCAATACTTTTTGGTTTAACCGTTTATTTTGAAAGTTTATATGTTTCTACAAGCTTGATAACATCATCGTATCTTAAAATATTAAGCTCTGAATTGATACCGTGGTAATCTAACGATATTTTTGATTTAATTGCATCATAATTTACCAGATTTTTAAGCGCAGTATTCAGATCCTGCCTGGTTTTTGCGCCGTCACCTATAAGCTTAAACAGGAGCTTGCCTGTATCATAACCGAATAAAAAGTTTTTAGAAATCTTATATTTTGTTTTTTTCAGGTTATCTTTTAACTCAGCAAGCCTGGTTTCATCAGGAAAGTATTCTGATTCAAAAACAACATTTTTAAGATAAACTTTATTTTCTTCCAGTGTCTTTTCATTGTTCCAGTCGCCGGTGCCTGCAATATACATTCCAAGCCCTTCAGAAAAAAGCTGGGGAACAATTACATTTATTTCTCCGGGGTTTGCTATCGGTATATAGATTGCATCAATTACGCCCTGTACGAATTTTGTGGTTTCCGGTTTTAGCTTGTAAGGCTTTATGTTAAGTGTATCAATAATTTTTTTGGCATTTTTACCGAACATATAATATATGCTTACATCCATATTTAAGCTGACTGATGAATCAATTAATGACCATCGTACCCCGCTGGATTCCAGTTTTTGTCTTTGTGTCAGATTAAGGTTAGCAGCATTTATGAACAGGTCATTTTCCCTGATATATTTTGTAATGGAACCTAACTGTTCGGTTATGTTCTGCGGATTTTTGGGGTATGACTGCGCTACAAGGACTTTCCCGCCCAAAACCTTAACTTCACTGTCAAAATGTTTCCTGAAGTTATCACCGTAAGTTTCCTCGTAGATAACCGCAAAGTTCTTTAAACCGTTTTTCTTAATTAGATAATCAGCCATAAGCTTGCCCCTTACTTCATAGCTGGGGTTTAGCTGAAAAACATAATTGTAATTCGCAGCAAGCTCATCACCGGTCGCTGTAGGAGAAACAATAGGAAGGCTGAACTGAGGCCCGTTTAAAGCTGATTCACTTAGCTCACTGCTGAAAACCGGTCCTATAACCCCTATAATACTTTCATCTTCACCAAATGCCCTGATTATATCAGAGGCCAGTACAGGGTCACGTTTGGTATCCATCACTTCCAGTGTTACTTTTACAGGCGCCCCTTTGCTGTATTCCTGCAAAGCAAATTTTATACCGTCAAGTATTTCATTGCCAAGCTGCTTTTTGGTATCATCCTCAGAATCAGAGAACATGGGCAGTGCAACACCTATCTTAACTGTGTTTTGCGAGATTATTTTTAACGGGTTAAGGAATAATATGCCGATAAAAAGAATCACCAATATCTTAATTTGACATTTGTTATTTGGCATTTGTAATTTTATATTCTTTATTCCCATTCTATAGTAGATGGCGGTTTATTGCTTATATCGTAAACCACCCTGTTAATTCCTTTTACATTGTTTGTTATACCGGTCGAAATTTCCTCAAGAGCTTTTGCCGGCATTGGAAACCAGTTAGCTGTCATGCCATCAACGCTTTCAACAGCCCTTAATGCCACTACTTTTTCGTATGTCCTCAGATCACCCATAACACCCACAGTAGAAACCGGCAGTAAAACTGCAAAAGCCTGCCAGATTTTATCGTATAAACCGTGTTTATGCAGGTTTAACCTGTAAATATAGTCGGCTTCACGTAATATATCAAGTTTTTCTTTGGTAACTGCACCAAGTATCCTTACCGCAAGCCCGGGACCCGGGAATGGATGCCTTCCCAAAATAACTTCCGGTATCTTTAGCAGCCTGCCTATTACACGGACTTCGTCCTTGAATAGTTCCCTGAAAGGCTCGATAAGCTTCATATGCAGAGATTTCGGCAAACCGCCAACATTATGATGTGTTTTTATTGTTACACTCGGCCCGTGAAATGATGATGATTCAATAACATCAGGGTATAATGTGCCCTGCACAAGGTATTTAATTTTGTTTTTGCCTTTGGATTGTTTTTTGGCGAAATCCTGGAACACATCAATGAATGTTTTTCCTATAATTTTACGCTTTTTTTCAGGGTCAGTTACACCCTCGAGTCGTTTCAGAAACAGCTTTGATGCATCTATGAATTTTAAATTAAGCCTGCCTTTGAAATACTTTACAATTTCTGCGCTTTCATTCTTGCGCATAAGACCGTTATCAATATGAACGCAGATGAGGTTCCTGCCGATTGCTTTATGGATCATAAAAGCTGCCACTGCGGAATCAACCCCGCCGCTCATTGCGCAAATTGCCCTTTCATTACCAACAAGCTCTTTAATTTCCTTTACCTTTTCATGTACAAATGAACCCATCTGCCATTTATTTTTTATTCTGCAGATACGGTAAAGGAAATTATTCAGTATTTTTTTCCCCTGCTCGGTGTGATTAACTTCCGGGTGGAACTGAACGCCGTAAATTCTTTGCTTTACTGCTTCAAAGCTGCTGATAAGACCGTTCTCGCTTTTTGAAGTAGCTTTAAAACCCTGAGGCAGCTTTTTAATATGGTCATTATGGCTCATCCAAACCGTCAGATCACGGTCAACTCCGCTCAGGATACCTTTTGCTGAAGTAATATGAATATTGGTTTTGCCGAACTCTCTGGTTTTGCCTCCCTTTACACTTCCCTTAAAGTGATGTGAAAGAAGCTGCAGACCGTAACATATTCCAAGTATCGGGACCTTAAGCCCTAAAATTAGCTCTGCTAGTGAATAGGCGTTTTTCATGTAAACACTCTGCGGTCCGCCTGAAAGTATTATGCCTTTTATGGTCTTATCATTTACAAGGCTTTGCATATCAGCTGTGCAGGCAATTACTTCTGAATATACATGACACTCCCTTACCTTGCGGGCTATAAGCTTGGTGTATTGTGAGCCGAAATCGATTATTATTATTTTATCTGCGTGCATTTATAAAATTACGAATTACGAATTAAAAATTACGGTTAACTGCTTGTCATACCTGCGAAAACAGGAATTTGGGCTTTGATCTTGTAAAATCCCCACAACAGAGACAATTGAATAGATGAAGTATACCAAACTGAAATATCCAACAACAGAGAAACAGAGTTACAGAGAAACCTATTGTTTGCCAGCCTTATTTCGCTTCGGCGAGTGAAGGCCATCCAAACCTCACCAATAAATAGAAAAAAACTTTGCGAGGAACGAAGTGACGAAGCAATCTCACCTCCAGATTTAAAAACTCATTTTGACATTTGAGCTTTATCATTTGGCATTTAGCAAAGCTATTTTCACCGCACCCCAAACAGGAGCGAACTCCGGCCGTACAAGCTTAATATTCGGAAAATTTTTCTTTGCAGCTTTTTTTAATTCAGCCCCAAGAAGCTTTTCTTCGGTCAATAATGAACCCATCATAGCAATTGTGTACTTTTGTTTCTTCAATGGTATAAAATGTGTCATCAGATTTTCCGCGGCATCTTTTATTATTCCCCGAGAAACTTTATCGCCTTTTTCAGCGCAGCGGAAAACGTGTTTGGTCAATTGTGATATTTCAAATCCGTTGTGATAAACGTGCTGAATGATATTTGCTTCATCGATACCGAACTCTTTTTTTAAAACTTTTGAAAGCATCTCAGCTTTATGGCGTTTATCATAATGTCTTGTAACTTTATATAGAGCTTCCCTTGCTATCCAGTGACCGCTTCCTTCATCGCCAATATGCCTGCCCCACCCGCCAATACGGTTAATATTTCCATTTGCCGCTCTATAATAGAGTATCGAGCCTGTCCCTGCGATCAAAATCCCGCAATTCTTAACATTTCTGCCAAATGCCGCTTCCAGGGCAATTTCTGTATCTGGCAATATGAAAATTTTCTTAATTCCTGTTGCTTTCCTTAAGTCCGCAGATAGCTTTTTTCTGTCCTTTTCATACCTTGCGCCGGATATTCCAGCCGCGACTGCTGAGATGTTTCCTTTTCCAACAATTCCTGAAATATCCTTAACGATCCGTTTCAGCCGTTTCAGTGATTCATCATATCCTAATAGATTCAGATTAATGAACGGGAATTTATAAAGCCTTATTTTCTCATTCTGCGGTTCACCAACCGGATACAATAAAACCTCGCTTTTTGTCGCGCCGGAATCAATTGCTATAATATATTTCAACTGAATTTTCAGAAATGTTAGGGCAAAAATAAGTATAAATGCATAAAAAGAATATGACTTAATGAAAGATATAAGAATAGATAATTTAATCTTGATAAAATAAATATAAGTAACTATTTTCTTAGTTAGAGAAACAATTTTTTCTATTTTCTTAAGATTATCCCGAAAGCCAAGCTTAAAGAAAACTTCTCTCTACTGATTAAACTCTTTACGCTTGTTTTAAAAAATTTAAAGTCAATTTTTATGAAAAAAATCATTGTAATAGTAATTTTTTTGCTGTGCAGTGCAGTAAATTCCCATGGACAGTGGAATAAGGTAAATTCCGGTATTAGCGATTACCTTTTTTCTGCTTTTTTTATTAATACTCAAACGGGGTATATTGGCGGACAAGATAGCCCGGGGAGGATATATAAAACAGTAAATGGTGGCTTAAACTGGAATCTTGTTTTGGCAACTGCCGGTAACGAAAGATTTGAATGTCTATTTTTCATTAATGAACAGACAGGCTGGGCTGGTTCATATTACGGATTAACATACAAAACTACAAACGGCGGTGCAAACTGGTCGTATTCAGTTATACAGGGAAGAGTAAGAAGGATTCAATTCTTAAATCAATTAACCGGGTTTGCGGTTACCTCGCAGGGTGCAAGAAAATCAACGAATGGGGGATTGAGCTGGTTTAGTGTCTTAAATGCCAGCGAAGGTATAGGCTTGAAGTTTTTTAATACAGAAATTGGATTGGTATCTATTCAGAATGGGTCTTTTTCAAAAATCTTTAAGACAGTAAACGGTGGCTTAAATTGGACAGAAGTATATAACGAACCACTTGCAACTGGAATAAACAATTTTTCTTTCATCAATAATTCAACAGGTTATGCCTCGGGAAATTATAAACTTACTTTAAAAACAATTGATCAGGGTTCATCATGGACAGAAGTATTCAAAGATCCTTCTTCAGTTTCAGTAATTTATGATCATAGGGTTATACATTTTGTTGATGCGAACCTTGGCTATGCTTGCGGTCAGTATTTAATTCCCGGACCTTCCACATATAGGGGCGCTGTTTTTAATAAAACTACAAATGGTGGTTTAACCTGGGAATTTCAATCAATAACTCCCGGTATTCATAATGTTTGGGCTTTTGAAGATATGCAAATTGTTGACGGACAGATTGGTTTCGTTGTAGGCAGTAGTGGAAATGTTTATAAATCCACAAACGCTGGATTTGTTGGCATTCAACCTATCTCAACAGAAATCCCGCAATACTTCTCTCTTCACCAAAATTACCCAAATCCATTCAACCCATCAACTAAAATAAAATTCCAGATTCCCCTCTTGAGAGGGGTGTCCGGCGAAGCCGGACAGCTTGTCACGCCAGGGCGTGATGGTGTGTTCACTTCGCTAAAAATATTCGATATCCTCGGCAGGGAAGTACGTACTCTGGTTAACGAAAACCTGAAGCCGGGAATTTATGAAGCAGATTTTAATTCAACTGACTTGCCTAGCGGTGTTTATTTTTATAAACTGAATGCAGGAGAGTTTGTAGCTACAAAAAAGATGATTCTGATGAAATAATAATTCCAGATAAAGTCGTAAATCACAATTGAATATTGATTTTTTTAATTTATTGTAAAATTAGATGAAACTTTGTACTGTATTGTTAATATTGTTTTTATTTTGCTGTAATGTTAGTTCACAAAATGGTTGGTACCAGCAATTTTCTGGTAATTATAATTTTCAGGGTATTGATTTCGTAAACATGAATACGGGCTATGTTGTAAGCCAGCTGAGTTTTAATTCTGCTGTATTGAAAACTACAAATAGTGGAGAAAGTTGGATCAATATATCGTCGGTTAATGGTTTAAAAAGCTATGACCTGGATTTCATCAATCAAAATACCGGGTTCATTTGTGGCCTGGACGATATGTTTTTTTCCAAGATATTTAAGACAACTAATAGTGGATTAAACTGGATTGATTGCAACATACAAGAAGACTTCGCAGAATTCTTTGATATTCACTTTATAAATTCAAATACAGGCTTTTGTGTAGGAGAAGTTGGAAAGATATATAAGACAACCAATGCAGGTAACAACTGGACAAAACTTAACAATCCATCAACAAATGATCTTATAAGAAACATTTTTTTTCTGAATGATAATACCGGTTGGTTTAGTGCGGGTGCAGAAACAGGATCTCTTTACAGAACAACAAATTGTGGACTAAATTGGCAGTACTATATATATGGATTTCATGAGATTCATTCCACTCATTTTTTCAACGATTCAGTTGGTTTAGGCTGTGGTACAAATGGACACAATTCTTCAAGATTCTACCGAACCACAAACGGCGGTGCAAACTGGACAGTTTCACAATTTGCGAATGTAATTGTTCTGGAAACCGTTATTATGATAAGTAATCTAAATGGGTGGCTCTCCGGTTTGACAAATGATCTTAGAGGAAATATTTATAGAACAACAAACGGTGGAAATAATTGGGTGCTTCAATTTTCTTCAACCGAACCAATGCCTCTAACAAAATTATATGCATATGACTCATCTAATGTATGGGGCATAAGTAATAATGGTAAAATTTTAAAGTATGGTGATCTAACAGGTATCAACCCTATCTCATCAGAAATTCCAATCCATTTCTCACTTTACCAAAATTACCCAAATCCATTCAATCCATCAACTAAAATAAAATTCCAGATTCCCCTCATGAAAGGGGTATCCGGCGAAGCCGGACAGCTTGTCACGCCAGGGCGTGAGGGTGTGTTCACTTCGCTTAGAGTATTCGATATTCTTGGCAGGGAAGTACGCTCACTTGTTAATGAAAACCTCAACCCCGGAATTTACGAAGCTGATTTCAATGCGGCTGACTTGCCAAGCGGTGTGTATTTTTATAAGTTACAGGCAGGGGAGTTTATAGATACGAAAAAAATGATATTAATAAAATAATTGAAGGTTTTTATGAAAAGATCATTAATGTTGATTGCCCTTATTATTTTAACGATGGATTCTTTTGCCCAGGTGCAGCAGGAGTGGGTAAGGACATTTAATACCATGCCTGATTATTACGATCATGCTCTCAAACTTATTGTTGATGGTAACGGAAACATTATATGTTCTGGGAATAATAGCAATAATGAATTAGTATTAATTAAATATGATGAACGCGGAGATGTATTATGGTTAAAAAGATATAATTTTATGCAGAACAATCAAAATCAAGCAATTTCAGATATTCAAATTGATTCTTCTAATAATATTTTCCTTACCGGTTATTTTGATTGGAATAAAGTTTTAACAATTATGTTAAATGAAAATGGCGATACAGTTTGGAGCAGAATTTTTGAATCTAACTCCACCGGGGTTTTTCGCGGACCGTCAATAGCAGTAGATTCAAATATCTATGTTTGTCTTGATGGATTTGATACTGTAAGTAATGCAATGATTTTAAAATACGATAAAACAGGAAATCTTTTGTGGATGAGAAATATTGTAAGTGCTCCAATAACTGATTTAGTAAAAGTTATGATAGATTATCAAGGAAACATTATTCTTACGGGTTCTTATTTTTTTTCTCTAGGAAATAATTCAGATATTTTTATAGTCAAGTTAAAACCAGACGGAAATTTAATATGGCGCAAAAACTATAATGCAGGTTATCCCGATTCTCCTTATGATATGTTTATTGACAGGAATAACAATACATATATTTTAGGGCAAACAGGATCAGTAAGTTTGGGTTTTCCTGTCTTTTCTACTTTTAAGTATGATTCATCAGGAAACAATTTGTGGTTAAGTAAATATTCAGCAACAGGTTTTGCAGATGATAGACCTTCTGCAATATATGCAGACTATAAAGGAAATGTGTATATAACTGGTTCTAGTCATAGAACTTCTTCTCAATTTGATATTACTACCATAAAATATGACAGTATGGGCGATTCTATCTGGGTAAGGCGATTTAATGGTTCTACTAATGATACTGATTGCAGTAATTCTATAGCAGTAAATTCATCGGGTGATATTTTTGTTTCAGGGTACACAAAAGGCTTGTATGGTTATAATTTCATAAACATTTCATATAGTTCAAACGGAGTGATTAATTGGATTGATACAATCCCGGCTTTCATAAATCAGGCATTACTTTCAACTTCATCAATAAAGGTAAGTGAATCAGAAAATTTATATTCGCTGGGAAGTTCATGGACCGCAAACACAAATTATGATATGACCACTATAAAGTATCTTAATTATTCAATTGGCATTCAACCTATCTCAACAGAAATCCCGCAATACTTCTCTCTTCACCAAAATTACCCAAATCCATTCAACCCATCTACTAAAATAAAATTCCAGATTCCCCTCATGAAAGGGGTATCCGGCGAAGCCGGACAGCTTGTCACGCCAGGGCGTGATGGTGTGTTCACTTCGCTTAAAATATTCGATATCCTCGGCAGGGAAGTACGCTCACTTGTTAATGAAAGCCTCAACCCCGGAATTTACGAAGCTGATTTCAATGCAGCAGAGCTGCCAAGCGGTATATATTTTTATAAGTTACAGGCAGGCGGGTTTGTTGACTCAAAAAAGATGGTATATGTAAAATAAAGTGAGTTCATATTATTTCATTGTATAGATAAAGTTTCAATATTAACTTTGTACAGAAATGCTTAATTCATCCATCTAACCCTTAATTCATCTTAATGAAACAGTAAATATTTTACTGCTTAAATTAAATTCAAAAAGCCATGAAAACTTCTGAGGTTTTTTGTATTTTATTATTTTTGACCCCGCTGTTTATACTTTCCCAATGGCAAAACGATACACGCCTCACATTCAATTCCGCGGTTTCACAAACATCATTTAATTACGGGTGGAATATTGCTGCAGCAGGAGATACCCTGCATGTCCAGTTCTTTGATGAAAGAAATGGTGGTTATACACAGGTATATTACATGCGTTCACTGAACCAAGGAGTAACATGGAGCTCTGAAACCAGGCTGAGTACATCAAATTCTTTTGCAGAACGCGGCTCACTTGCTGTGAATGGATTGTATGTACATGAAGTTTGGCAGGATATGAGAAACGGCTGGGAGATCTATTACAGAAGGTCAGCCGATGCCGGTAATTCCTGGGGCACAGAAACCCGTTTAACCACAGATGCAGGTAATTCCTGGGCACCGGGTGTATATGTTTCCGGCAACATAGTTCATGTTTTCTGGAGCGAATCAAGGGACGGCAATATGGAGTGCTATTATAAAAGGTCTTCAGATAACGGGAATACCTGGGGAACTGATACAAGGCTTACCGTTAATTCAGCTGATTCATGGTATCCTTCTGCTGCTGTCCAGGGAAATACAGTGAATGTATTCTGGACGGATATGAGAGACGGTGTTTACCAGGTGTATTTTAAAAGATCAACCGATGCAGGGCTGAGCTGGGGCTCTGATACCAGGGTAACAGTTACTTCATTCAATGCGCAGAACCCGGTTGCAGTAGCTAACGGCAATAATCTGTGGATTGTATGGTGTGATAACAGGGACGGTAACTATGAAATGTATTATAAACGCTCAACCAATGCAGGTGTTTCATGGGAGCCTGATATAAGGCTTACAAATTCTTCGGGTGATTCATATAATCCGTCGCTTGTTGTATCAGGCACATTTCTGCATTTAACCTGGGAAGATTTGAGAGACGGCAACTATGAGATCTATTATAAAAGGTCCACAAACTCAGGTGTTAACTGGAGCGCAGATACAAGGCTTACAAATGCTTCTGCAGATTCAAGATATGCATCTGTTATAACGTCTGGAAACTTTGTACATACAGTTTGGTTTGATGACAGGGATGGCAACAGGGAAATTTATTTTAAACGTGACCCTACCGGCAACCAGCTTCCTACTGCACCGCCTGCACCGGTGCTTGTTTCACCTCCGCACAATTCTTTTAACAATGCAGTTTCTGTCAGGTTTATTTGGAACAGGTCTTTGTTTGCTGATAGCTACAGATTGCAGGTATCAAATGATTCATTATTTACAAATCTTGTTTTTAATGATTCTACCTTAGCTGATTCAACAGTTTACCTAATTAATTTTACTTTGAATAAATATTACTGGTGGCGGGTAAATGCTAAAAATAATTCCGGGATAAGCCCATATTCCACAATATGGAAATTTGGTACATTTTTGGTTGGAATTCAGCCGGTTAACGGCGATATTCCGGTAAAATTTAAGCTTTATAACAGCTTTCCAAACCCATTCAACCCATCAACTAAAATAAAATTCCAGATTCCCCTCTTGAGAGGGGTGTCCGGCGAAGCCGGACAGCTTGTCACGCCAGGGCGTGATGGTGTGTTCACTTCGCTTAAAATATTCGATATCCTCGGCAGGGAAGTACGCTCACTTGTTAATGAAAGCCTCAACCCCGGAATTTACGAAGCTGATTTCAATGCAGCAGAGCTGCCAAGCGGTATATATTTTTATACACTTAATGCAGGAGAGTTTAGCGATACCAAAAAAATGATTTTAATAAAATAAGCTTAACTGCTTACTTCATCAATATCAAATGTAGGAAGTGATATGATCTTTTTTGAATCCCACTTCAGGTATTTTGAATTTGGCTCTTTGCGGATGCCGCACTCAGGCATTGTGCATATATAACAGCATCTTGGATTGCACGGGTCTAAATGAATTAAAGATTCTACCTGCTTAGTGCCCAGTGCTTCTATTACCCTGTGCTCAAGCCTGTCAACTGTTTCATGCGCTTCACTCACTGATTTGTAGCAGGGTACTATTAAATGAAAATCCACCATATACTTATCCCCGGACTTCCAGTACCTCAGCCTGTGCACATCTATCCAGTCAGGATGCTCTTTGCGCTGTGATTCCAATCCTGCGCCGATACTGCTTATAATCTTATCATCGTTCTCATTCATCAGCCCGCCTATTGATTCACGCACAAGGTGTTTGCCTGTCCATAAAATATTCATTGCTAGTATTATCGCAATTACAGGATCAAATAACTTTATATCAGTAATTAAAACCAATACTAATGCTCCTACTGCGCCAAAGCTTGTAATTGAATCGGTCATAACATGTTTGCCGTCTGCTATAAGTATCAGGCTTTTTGTTTTCCTGCCTGTCCTGATAAGGTATAAACCCAGCAGTAAATTAATTACGCTGGCTGCAGTAATTATAATTGCTCCGATATCAAGAGATGAGATTTCACGCGGGGTGATAATATCTCTTACCGCGTATGCGATGATAGATATTGCTGCTATAATGATCATCGCTCCTTCAAAACCTGCGGAGAAAAACTCAATTTTTCCATGCCCGTAAGGATGCTCTTTATCAGCCGGCTTGGTTGATAGATGCAGGCTGTAAAAAGCGAAAGAAGTCGCGACTATATGAACTATTGATTCAAGGGCATCTGAAAGTACTGCTGCTGAACCGGTTAATATATAAGCTCCTATTTTACCGAAGAACATTAGAAATCCGATTGCAAGAGATATAAAGGCAGCTTTTTTCTTCAGGTTAATTTCTTTTTTATCCAAGTGCTGATATAACTGAAATTCAGTTTCCAATATTACACAAATATATGTTAAAATTCAGTTAAATTTCAGAATATTAATTTACCACTTGACAAAATAGTTTCCGTTAATTATTTTGGAAACTTAAGAAACGAAAATAGTTTCCATATTTAAAGAAATGGCAGAAGTTACGGAAAAAGAGAAAATACTGTATTTTACGCATGCTAAGTTTATCACAGAGGGCTTTTATAAGACCACTATGGATGAAATTGCCCGTGACCTCCAGATGAGCAAAAAAACGATCTATAAGCATTTCGATTCAAAGGAAGAACTGCTGGAAAATGTATGCGGAATGAGAATGAAGCTTATGGAAGAATTTCTTGATGAAGTTGTCGAAAGCGATGAAGATGCGATAACCAAGTTTCTTAAGATCATTCATAAGCAAAAAAGCATGTCTATGAACTGCTCACCGGTCTGGTTCAGGGATCTTGAAGTTCATGCGCCGCACTTAAGCAGGGAATTTGCCAAAGTAAGGCAGGAAAAAGTCACAAAGATAATGTCAAAGCTGCTGGAGCAGGGCAAAAAAGAAAAAGTTGTTGAGCACGTTCCGGTAGATATTATAATTACAGCTCTTAACGGCGCCATCGAAGCAGTCACGCATGCTGATTTTGTACTCAACAGCAAATATTCATTCCATGAAGCTATGAGAATTACTGCGGAAATTTTCTTTAACGGCTTTTTGACAGAGCTGGGCAAGGAAAAATTTTCAAATACCAAGAAACTATTTGAAAATGTTCTGCACAATTAATTTCATACCGAAAAACACTTTAATTAAAATCATAATTTAATTTATGAAAAAAATAACAGCCGCATTGATCCTTTTTACCGTATTTGTTTCTGCTGCTTACAGCCAAAGCGTAAGGACGCTTACACTGTATGATGCGATAAATCTGGCAAAAAGGAACAATTCTGATTATGTAATAGCAAAGCTTGATAAATTAAAAGCTGATAGACAGGTTAGTGAAGTTTACAGTGAAAATTTAGTCCCGTCAATTACGTTAAGCTCAAGGTATGTCAGGTCATTCCGTAAACAGACCATAAATATCTTCGGGCAAAACTTCGAAATAGGCTCGGATAATAGTATTACAACTACTATTGACGTCTCCGAGCCTATTCCCTTTTTAGGTACTCCTGTTTTTAACGGAATACGGATTGCGGAATATTATTCCCGCATACAGGAAGAAAATGTTAAAAGCGTTGAAAATAAAATTAAGACCGATGTAAAAAAATCTTTTTACAACGTTCTTCTGCTTGAAGAAGTTATTAAGCTTAACCAGCAGAGTATTGATAATGCATCTGAAAACCTGCGTGTGGTTGAAGCCAGGTATAAAGCAGGCGTAGCGCTTGAATATGACTTTATCCGCGCTAAGGTTAAAGTAGAAACCCTGAAACCGCAGCTTACGCAATCACAGAATAATCTTGAGATCGCGAAAAAATTCCTTAAAAATAATATCGGGCTTAAGGATGAGAGCGATATTGATGTAGTTGGCGAGCTTAGTTATGATAGTACTGAAGTTTGGGGCTCTACAGATGAGCTGATAAGAAAAATTTCTGAAAATAACGTTGCTATACGCCAGCTTAAGCTGAGCAAGAAAATTAATGAGCAGCTCGTAGATGTTGACTATGCCAACTACCTGCCCAAATTCTATGTTTTCGGGCAGTGGCAAAGCCAGGCAAATGAGAATGATGACCGTTCAATAGGCGGCTACAGGTTCTATAATTCAATAATTGCGGGCATCGGTGTTAACTGGAACCTGAACCTTTTCAGGAATTCATATAAAGAAGACCAGTCGATAATTGAAGTCAAAAAATCTGAAGAGACAATTATTAAAACTAAAGAGCTGCTTAAAACACAGACCCAAAGCGTAATTTTACAGATCGAAGACGCTAAAAACAGGATAAGATCACAGGAAGAAATTGTTAATACGGCACAGCGCGGTTATGACCTTGCGCTTATCAGCTATAAAAGCGGAGTGCTGAACCAGATCGATGTGGTAGATGCAGAGCTTGCCTTAAGCCAGGTAAAGCTTGCTTATATACAGGCTATTTATGATTACCTGAATGCCAGGAGTGAACTTGAACAGCTTCTGGAAAAATAATTTATAACATGAGAGAGAAATTTTTAAACATACCATCCATGAAAAAAATAAGATCCATCATCCTCCCTTCAATACTGATAATTACTGCCGCAGTGTTTTTTACTGCATGCGGAAAGTCAGGTGAAGAAACCAAAGACCAGCCTAAAGATAAAAAATTGCCGCTGGTAAAAGTTAAGGATGTCATTCCCCAGGTTTTTTCAGATAACTTTAAGGTTGTAGGTGTTATTAAGCCGTTCACATCTGCAAAAGTATCTTCTGAAGAAGGCGGGGTAATAACGTACCTTACAAAAGATAAGGGCAGCTATGTTAGAAAAGGCGAAATTCTTGCCAGGATAAAAAAAGATGTTGAATTAGCTTCGCTTGAACAGACTGAAGCTCAGGTAGAGCTTGCAAGAATGAACTACGAAAAGCAGAAACAGCTTTACGAAGATAACGCAACAACAGAAATCCAGTATTTGACTGCAAAATGGCAGTATGAAGCCGCTGTCAGGGGTGCTGATATTCTGAAAACCAGGCTTAAAACCGGTTTTGTGCGTTCACCAATCAGTGGTGTGGTTGATGATAAGTTCATGAATAAAGGAGAAATGTCAGCACCGGGCTCACCTATATTCAGTATCATCGATATATCTACAGTAAAAATTTCTGCAGGTGTTCCTGAAATGTACCTTACAAAGGTAAAACAGGGGCAAAGCGTGAAAGTTACCATTGATGTTCTTCCTGGTGTTGAGTTTGAAGGAAAGATCAATTACATAGCCCCCGCGCTTGTTGGCGCAAGCCGTACTTTTGAAATTGAGATACTTATTAACAACGGCGATAAGCTGCTTAAGCCGGGTATGAACGCAAATGTTCAGATCTCAGAGTTTTCAGTTGATAATGCGGTTGTTGTTGAACAGGATATGATAGTTGATTATGGTGATGTACAGTATCTGTTTGTTCTTGATGGTGATGCTGCCAAAAAGCGTGAGCTTAAGATAGGCGGACGTAACGGTAACATGGTTTTAATAGAAAGCGGACTTAATCCGGGGGATAAGCTGATAACTGACGGTTTCCAGTCCTTAAAAGATGGAGATAAAGTACAGGTTGTTCAGTAAAAATCTAACTTAAAGATCAGAACATGAAATTTTTCAAATTATTTGTAGATAATAAAGTAGTAGTATATATATTCAGCTTTCTTATTATTCTGGCTGGTATATCTGCTTATGTCTCTTTGCCCCGTGAAGCTTCGCCTTCTATACAGATTCCATATGTCTTTATTTCAACACTGTATATAGGAGTTTCACCTGAAGAAATGGAAAAGCTTGTTACCATGGAAATTGAAAAACAGGTAAAAGGTATTTCCGATATCAAGCAGATAACTTCAGTTTCCAGGGAAAGCTTTTCATCAATTACCGTGGAATTCAATCCCGATGTTAAAATTGATGATGCGCTGCAAAAAGTGCGTGATAAAGTATCTGTGGCAAAATCAAACATGCCTAAAGATATTGAAGAGCCGGTCATAGCCGAAGTAAATCTTTCTGAGCAGCCCATACTGTATATTAATATTGCCGGTAATTACGGCCTGGCTAAGCTGAAAGAAACTGCAGATAAGCTGAGTGACCGTATTGAAGGTGTACAGGGAGTTTTAAGTGCAGAAGTTGTAGGCGGCCTTGAACGTGAAGTTAAAATTAATGTCAATGCCGACAGGCTGAAATATTACAGCTTAGGCCTGAATGATATAACAAATACAATTTCAGCCGAAAACCTGAACATACCAGGCGGAAGCGTTGATATTGGCGACCTGAATTATCTTATCAGGGTTCCGGGTGAAGTTGAAGACCCCAGGGTATTTGGTGAGCTGATCGTAAAATCTGATATGAACGGAAATCCGATTTATATCAGAGATGTTGCGCAGGTAATTTACGGTTACAAAGAAAGAACAAGCTATTCCAGGGAAAATGGAGTTGACGCTGTAACTATAATTATCAAAAAGCAAAGCGGTGAAAATCTTGTCAGAATAGCTGATGAGATAAAAGATATTGTAAAAGAAGAAGAAAAGACAGTTCCTGCCGGAATGACGATCAGCTTAACTGGTGACCAGTCAAAATCTATAAAAAATACTGTTCACGAGCTTGAAAACGGTGTTATCACCGGTGTGGTGCTTGTTGTAATTGTTCTGTTCCTTTTCCTCGGATTAAGGATCGCAACTCTAACAGCTACATCTATTCCGCTTTCATTCCTCATTTCATTCATAGTGCTAAATGCAATGGGTGTTACGCTGAATATCGTTGTGCTGTTTACACTTATTCTCGTATTGGGTATAATTGTAGATGATGCTATTGTAGTGATGGAAAATATTTTCCGATTGCAGGAAAAAGAAGGATACAGCCCTTATGATGCGGCGCTTGAAGGTCCGCGTGAAGTTGCCTTCCCGGTTACGATTGCAACGCTGACAATTATTGCATCATTTTTCCCGCTGTTGTTCTTCCCGGGAATTGTAGGTGAGTTTATGCGCTACCTGCCGATTACGCTTATAGTATGTTTGTTTTCTTCACTGTTTGTTGCTATGGTTATCAGCCCTGTTCAGGCTGCTGTGTTCATTCATGTTAAAAAGCAGAAGGAAAAAGACGCAAAGAAAAAATTCAGGCCTATCAGCAGATTTATTGAGCATTTTGATGAAAAGTTCTTTTCAATTGTTCTTGACTGGTATGAAAAAACCCTGCGCTACGCTTTAAGGCACAGGGTATTAACAATTGGCGGAACAGTTGGATTACTTATAGTTTCATTTATAGTGTACGGAATGTTTAATAATGGAGTTGAGTTCTTTCCGAATGTTGAGCCCAGGCAGGCGAATATTAATATAGTAATGCCTTCCGGAACAAATATTGAAAAAACCAATGAATTCACTAAAGTGATCGAAGACAGGCTGAAACCCTTCGATGATATTGAATATTACGTTTCCAATGTAGGTTCATCGAGCAATCCGATGGATTTTGGCGGCTCAGTTTCGAATAAAAGTACAATTACCATTAATTTTTACGAGAAATTAAACCGTAAACGAAGCTCGTTTGAATCGATGGAAGATATCCGCAATGCCGTATCAGGCATTGCTGGCGGCGATGTTAATATTGATAAACAGGCTGAAGGTCCGCCTACCGGCCCTCCTGTTAATATAGAAATATCCGGCGATGATTTTGTAAAGCTTGGAGCTATTGCTGAAGATATTAAGAGTAAAATAAAAGATATCCCGGGATTAACAGATCTTAAAGATGATTATATTGAATCAAGACCCGAAATCAAGATCACGATCGACAGGGAAAAAGCAGCTTTATATAAGCTGAACACTGCTTCAATTGCTTCAACGATCAGAACTGCGATTAACGGCACTGAAGCCAGCAAGTTTCGTGTTGGTGAAGATGAATATGATATTACTGTAAGGCTTGATAAAACTCAAAGAGATAACGTGTCATCTATACAAAACCTGTATATTACAAACAGGGATGGCGCAAATATCCCGTTATCATCAGTATCTAAAATAGAATTCTCCGGTGGACTTGAAAAGATAAACCGTAAAGACCAGAAACGCGTAGTTACTGTTTCGGCTAATGCCGAAGGCAGGCTGGGCAATGATGTTCTGAAGGATGTTCAGGAAAGACTTAAAGATTATAAAATGCCTGATGAATATATGATGACTTACACAGGTGAAAATGAAGACCAGCAGGAAGCATCATCGTTCCTTGGAAAAGCATTCCTTACCTCGCTGCTTCTGATATTTCTTTTTATGGTGATGGAGTTCAACTCACTCAGAACACCTTTGATAATTATGTTCTCTGTGCTTCTTTCTCTTATTGGTGTATTTTTCGGGCTGCTTGTAACGCAGACCCCGTTCGGTATTATGATGACAGGTATCGGTGTAATTTCGCTTGGCGGTATTGTTGTAAGGAATGCTATTGTGCTGCTTGATTTCCAGAAGGAGCTTGTCAAGCGCGGCCTCTCACGTGATGAAGCACTTGTTCAGTCAGGTGTTATCAGGCTTCGTCCTGTTTTCCTTACAGCAGCATGTACTATACTTGGCCTTGTACCTTTAACTACAGGTGTTGATTTTGACTGGCGTACTTTAAGCTGGGTAATTGGCGGTGAAAATACTGCATTCTGGAGACCCATGGGTGTTGCTATTATTTTCGGTCTATCAGTTGCTACATTCCTGACTCTTGTTGTTATCCCCGCAATTTTCAGCTGGGTTGATGATGTAATGCTAAAAATTACAGGAAAAAAGAAAAAAGATGAACCTAAACCTATAGCAGGCGAACAAGCGCCAGCTAAGGCTTAAGGTTTTTAAATTGTATCAGATATTTGTTGATTGATTTCATTACCTCCGTTTGATTAAATGCTCTTTGATGGTTAGAGCAAATGTTAATTGAACAATAAAGCCCGGCTTTTTAGCCGGGCTTTTGTTTTTATTCAATTCTTATAATTATTGATTATTTCAGCTCATTGGCTTTGTTTATAAGCCATCTTTTATTTGCGGTCTGCCCGCTTTCTTCAATTTTTTTTAAAAGCTGCTCTTTACTGCCATTTGAATTATCTATTTTTGCCTTTATAAGATTACTTAACAGTGTCGAAAAATTTTTGTTTTTTTCCCGGTACTGTTCTGTTAAAGTCTTGTTTATAATCAGCATTTTTTTGAAGCTTTCTATCAAGGCAAGCGCTGTTTCAAAATGAGAAAGCTCGTATAAAGCCATCATACTGAGTATTTTTACATCGATTTTGTAAAATATCTGTGATGTACGAACCTTTTGCAGATGCTCGAGGGTTGCCCCGAAATTCTGTTTTTCAAAATTCAGCTGCGCTAAAGATAGTTCAACGATACTTTGCCTGTCTTTTTTTTGCAGCTCTTCTCTGTAGTTATGTATAAAATTCTCAGCCCATTCAAACTGTCCTGCTTTTAACGCAGAAAGATATATATTCCTGAACTTCATTACTGTTAAAGGTGAATCTTTTTGTGGTTTATAGACATCATGCTTTAATTCATAATCATAAGTTTCAAAGAGATCCCTGTAATACTCAGTCATTCCTGAGTTGATTTTCTGAGCAATTATAGATTCAAGCATATGAAGTAAATGATGAAATTCTGCTTTTGTAAAGCTGCTGATACTTTGGAACAAAAGTGATTTAAATTTTAAATAAATCTCTGTATCCTTAACATCAAAATTGCATAGAAGCGAATAATACAGCAGCCTGATATGAATTGTATGCTCAATTTTATTTTTATCCATTAAATCCAGCAGTTTTTCAATATCAAGTTTATTAATAAATTCAGCAGGCAGATTGAAATCAGGTACAGTATTAAATGAAAATTCATTTATCCGCTGGTTGATCGTAAGGCGTAGTATATTTTTCATAAAATAAAGTATAAGGTATTCGCCTGATTTTAGAATATGTTCTGAAGCTTCTGATTGCCTGTTATTAATAAGGTGATTTGTAAATTTTTCTTCCTCTATCCTGTTAAGCAGTAAATGAATGTCTTTTATCTTTGACCTGTTTTCTCTTGCTGCATTTTCTATACCTTCGGCTTCTTTTTCAAACAAAAGCTCTGCATTCCTTGAATTCAGATTTGTTAAAAGCATAAAAGATCTTTCGAACTGATCTTTATTCAGCATATCGTGAGCAAGAAATTCACGCTCAAGCTTAAAAAGCTCAGTGTTCAGGTTTTTAATGACCTGGTCATTATAACTCTTTCCTTTAAAAAGTTTTCCGTACAGTTTCTCTTTGCTTACGCTTTTGGAAGTAAAATCCGGATGGTCTTTCTTAAGTTCATCAAATAGCTTAATCACCCTGGAATTTTTATTAAAATAAGGTGACCTGATGAAATCCCCGAATCTTTTTATCTCATCAATGCTGAATGTGGATAATAACTGTACAGATTTGCTTTTATGCATTATTCAAAATTTTACATTTTCTAAAGTTACTTTTTGTAGGCTCTAATTGCAAGGTAATTGCTTAATTATATATAGCTTAATAGATGCAAATTCTCTAAAAATGTAATATTTCGGTGTTACTGTGTTTAAAAATTCTCGCCTTTTTAAAATTTGTTATTTCAAATGATTTCCTTCATTCCTGAAGTTATTAATAAACAGTAGTATATAGGTTTATAATTTAACTTTACACTTAAATTTAAACACTGCAAAATGTTATTCTTAAAAATTCCTTTCTTTTTTTACCAAAGAGTATAAATATATATTTGTTGTGTAAGATACTTATTGAAATGAAAAAGAAAAAAAATGCTGTAAATATTAACACAAAAATAATTGAAAGGAAAAAAGAAAATTACTCTCATTACAGAAACGATATAATTATCAGCAAGCTTTTTGATCCTTATTTCGAAACTGATGATAATATTTTAACAGAAATTATAATTAACAATGAAATAATATCTAAAAACAAAAAAAATAAAAAATTAAAAGGAAAAAAATGAAAAAACTAAAATTATTACTCGCTTTAACTGTCTTTTGTGTTGTTTCGGTCTATGCTCAGCCTGATGCAACATCTGAATCAAAGCTGAATCAAAGTTCATTCAGGAATGTATCTCCAAGTGAAGTATCGGTAGAAAAACCCGGTAAAATTAGTTCTATACCTCAATCACTCTTAAACAGTTATTATGCTGCTGTTGACAGTAAAAACAGTGAGCTTAAAAATAACTTAACTACGGAAATTGAAAAATATCTGGACAAAGCAGTTTTCAATACCGAAAATATTAATTCTGAAATAATAGTTGGCAATAATATACCTTTTACCACAGATTGGTACGGAACAGATGTTCTGGTTACAAATTCAGATGTTAAATCAGGCAGTAATTACCGTCAAATGGAGCTTAAACAGGGTGAAGATGGCTGGATGTATCTTGCTGTTAACAGAAGAAATGTATCAGGATTTACCGGTTACATTACTGTTTACAGCTCATCAAATGGAGGTGCAGTATGGAATACTGTTGCAAGTATTACATCGGCTTCCGGATACTACAGCGGAATTTCAATGCTGGTTGAAAGCAGGAATAATTCAATCGGTGATTCTACACGAATTCTTCTTTACACAACTGCCAGTCTGGTTTCTAATATGAACGATGCCTTTTTAGTTTGTGCCTCATTCAGGAGGAATGGCTCTGCATCATATATTATTAACGTCGCAAATCCGACTGCAGGTAACCGTTTTGCTTTCCCTTCTGCTTGCAGTGACGGTATTTTTTGGGAAGCATCAACTTATATGCATACAATTGTAAGAGAAGAAACAAACTCAGGAGATTTTGTTAAACTTCACCATTTCAGATCAACTGACTGGGGTACTAATCACACTGTTGGTTCATTTACTACACCATATGATGATAAATTTCCGGTTTCAGCATTTTCTAACGAAACAGGTGCAGATTCTGTTTATATAGCGGTTGAAAGGGTTATTAATAACAATGAACATGAAATCAGGCTCTTTGCTACCCCTGAAATCCCGGGAAGTAACTGGAGCATAAGATATATAACAGATGCTCTAAATGGAACAATCTATGAAAGACCTTCTATTGCTATTCAGCAGAGGCATTTTTCATTACCGCAAAGGATTCTTGTAACATGCACTAAGAATGACAGGGCAGTTTATCATTATTCCTCAGATGGCGGAGCTTCCTGGAATATTGATTTTGGTCTGGGTCCTGTTCAAACCCCTGTTGATTACACTGCCTGCAGTGCAGATACTATGGTTGCAGGAGGTAAAGATTTTATATCTTCATATGTTGATCTGAATGGTGATTCAGTAACTGTAAGACACGGTATACTCGGCGATCTTGGTGCCCCGATGTACAAAAAGAATACTGCTGCAAGCTCTGGCCAGTTAGCTCCTGTATGTGCAATTTATAAAGATGGTGTTAACAAGTTCTCAGCATTTGGATATGCCGGTGTGGGACCAACAGGGGTATACTACAACATGGAATCCCTTATTACCGGAATAACTCCAGTTTCAAATGAAATTCCATCCGCATTCAGGCTTGAACAGATCTATCCTAACCCCTTCAACCCCGTAACAAATATTAAATTTGCGGTCGCTAAGACGGGAAATGTTACCTTAAAGGTATTTGATATTTCAGGCAGGGAAGTTGCACTTCTTATAAATGAAGAGCTGAATGCAGGTACTTATAATTTTGATTTCAATGCTTCACATCTTGCAAGCGGAATATATTTTTATAAACTAATTACAAACAATTATACCGATACCAAAAAAATGGTACTGGTAAAATAACATACAATCCCCAATTGAAAAGGCGGGTAATACCCGCCTTTTTTTACAAATTTATTTAAAAAATATAATCTTATTTTACACTTTCAACTTTATAACCAGCCGATGTGATAGCATCTTTAATTGCATCTGGGTTCGTTTTGCCCGGATCAAATGAAGCTTTTACCGTTTGTGATTTAAAATCCGCAATTACATCTTTTACCCCGTCAACTTTTTTTACTTTAGACTTTATAGTATTTTCACAACCGGTGCATGTCATACCGTTGGTTTTTATCTCCACGGCTTTATCATTTGCCGAAACCTGTAATGTTTTATTGTCGCTGTTTTGATCTGTTTTATTTTCTGTTTTCTGTGAGTTGTCATGTTTATCACCGGTACTTTCCATTTTGTTATCAGACTTTCCGCAGCCCATAATTAATAAGCTCAATATTATTATTAAAAATGCAGATAATTTTGTATTCATATTCAAATTGGATTTATATTTAAGTAAAAATAAAATAAATTAATCAATATTACTAACTATATATTGAGTATATTAATTTCTTGAAAATTACAGTAAAAGTTAAGCCAAATGCCAGGGAAAATTCAGTAAAACAGCTTGAATCAGATATTTATGAAGTGAAAGTAACTGCTTCACCGGAAAAAGGTAAAGCAAATAAAAAGGTTATTGAGCTGCTTTCTGGATTTCTTAAAATACCAAAATCCAAAATAACACTTTTAAGCGGTGAAACTTACAGGGAAAAAATATTTGAAATAGTTTGAATTATCATTTTAATGATAATATTTATAAATTATATAAAAAATTAGTTGACAAAGTCCACTAATATTATTATAATTGTATTATGGAAGATGAATTTATCAAAAATATCAGAAAATTTAACCGTTTTTATACGGATTTTCTTGGTTCGTTGAACAAAAAAATCCTAAACAGTAAGTTTTCATTGCCTGAAGCCAGGGTGCTTTTTGAAATAAATAATATTGCAAATTGTACCGCAAAAGATATTGTAAATGCTCTAAACATTGATAAAAGCTACTTAAGCCGCATTTTAAAGATTTTTTATAAAAAAAAACTAATAATCAAAAAAAGATCTGCTGAAGATGCACGTAATTTTTATATTTTACTTACTGATCTTGGGAAAAATGAATTAAATATTCTTGAATCAGATGTAAATGGCAGAATAAGCACACTTTACGCGGGTCTTACTGAAAAAGAACGAAGTTTAATTGAACAAAGTATGCACCAAATAAGACAAATTCTTGCAGACAAATAGCAGTTTCCAATATTTATTAATTAAAAATCATTAAATGAAATTTAAATTTTATCTTAGCCCTCTTTTTATTTTACTTTTATTTGTAAACGGATTGAATTCTCAAACTGTAAGCACATTAATTCCCGGTCCTTCAACATTTGACGATTGTCTGACAATGGGACCTGATGGAAATATTTATGCTTCAAGATACAGCGGAACGGTCGTTACAAAAATTACTCCGCAGGGTACAGCAACAATTTTTGCATCAGGATTTAATTCTCCCAACGGAACGGCATTCGGACCTGATGGATATCTTTATGTGCCAAGCGCTGTGGGTAACCGAATTGATAAGGTATCACCGGGCGGAGTAGTTAGCAACGTAGTTCCTAATATGCCAAGCGCATCGGCAATATTGTTCAGACCTGACGGTAAAATGATAGTTGCCTGTTACTCACCGACTGCGATTAATCTTGTGGAACCAAACGGCAGTTATTCCCCCTTATATACCGGCAATGGTCTCAACGGTCCTATCGGGCTTAGATATACTTCAACTGGAAAATTAATAATCGGAAATTTTAATGACGGAAAGATATTTTCAGTTGATACAGCTACCGGTATATTCACACTAATTGCCGATCTTCCCGGTTCGCTGGGATTTCTGGAAATAGTAAATGATGTCATTTACTCCACCGGTTTTGATGTACATAAAATTTTCAGAACTACTCTATCCGGAGATACGATGACAGTAGCAGGTACCGGCGCAGCAGGGCAGATTAACGGTCCGGCATTATCTTCTACATTCAACAGGCCAAACGGTATCGTTAAATCTATAACCGGTGATACACTTTATATTTCTGATTACAATACGCGTTCGCTTAGAGTGCTGACTGGGGTTACACTTGGGATTATTAACGTTAATTCAATTGAGCCGGAAAATTTTTCGCTTTCTCAAAACTACCCCAACCCGTTCAATCCGGTTACCAATATAGAATTCGATGTTCCCAAATCCTCAATCGTTAAGCTTTCTGTTTATGATGTGCAGGGTAAGCTGATTGAAACAATTGTGAACAGTGAACTCTCAGCCGGAACATATAAGGCTGACTGGAACGCATCAAATTTTTCAAGCGGTGTTTATTTTTATAAGCTAGAATCAGACGGTTTTATACAGACAAAACGAATGATTTTAGTGAAATAAAATATTTTTAAGAAATTTTATAGCTTTTTTGTTTAAGCGGCCAGAAGCAGTTTGTCTCAAACTATGTTAACCCCGGCTTTAAGCCGGGGTTTTTGCGTTTCTAAACTGAATTTGTGCTTTAGCTGACTCAATTATGTTAATTCTGTGTTTTGAGTCAGTATGAGAAAACCGCTTAATTATGGAACATTTTCAACTAAACTACAGTAAAACCCTTAACAGCCAAACTAAATTCTATAAAGCCATGAAAAAACAATCCAAAAAAACCATACTTCCATTTCTGGCGGTCCTCACCATTTTAACAGCATTAACTGTATCAGCATACCTCGTATTTTTTAATTCAGGTGATCCCGTTAAAGTGCAGCAAACCAATGCCAAAAATATTATTTCCACACCGCATGCCAATGGTAAAATTGGTACAGGACCAATTAAATTCACTTCTTCACTTGATAATAATTATTATTACGATAAAAACAGCGTCTATCTATATATAGATCTTGAAGCCGATAAAGTTGAGAACCGTTCAAAAACGCCGATGAATATATCTATTGTTGTAGATAGAAGCGGCTCTATGAGCGAAAAGAACAAGCTTGAATATGTAAAAAAAGCTGTGGAATATTTAATTGATGAAACAGGTCCTGATGATTATGTATCTATTGTTACATATGATGACTATGTGGATGTACTCCAGAAAACGCAGATCGTCAGCAATAAGTATGAGCTTCGCGAAAAGATTAATGCTATTCAGCCCGGCGGTTTCACCAACCTGAGCGGCGGTATGTTCGAAGGTTATGATCAGGTAAATTCTAACTATATGCGCGGGTACGTGAACAAGGTATTTTTATTAAGCGATGGCCTTGCAAACCGGGGAATTACAGACAGGTACAAGCTTTCTAGCATGGTTAAGGAAAAGAACCGCAAAGATGGTATTACAATTTCTACATTCGGAGTTGGTACTGAATTCAATGAGAATATGATGACAGATATTGCCGAATACGGAAGAGGAAATTATTATTACATTAAAAATTCCAGCGATATCCCTGAAATATTTGCGACAGAGCTTAAAGGTATGAAAAACCTGGTAGGCCAAAATACCAAAATGAAGGTTAAATTCCCGAAGGAAAACCTCAGGCTTAACAGGGTTTTCGGCTATCCGTATGAAGTTGAAGGCGACTATGTGACTATAGATTTTAAAGATGTATTTTCATCTCAGAAAAAATCAGTTCTGCTTAAGTTTGATGTTATCAAAAATTCAGAAAGAAAATTAGTGTTTGAAAATGAGCTGACTTACGAAGATGTTACTGCTGATTTCAGGCTTGTTACAGAAAGCAATGTTAATAATATACAGCAAACTTCAAGTATTGACCAGTATAACCGCAGCAAAAATGAAACTGTAATACAGAATGTAGCTATGTTTGAGGCTAATGATATAATGGAAGAAGCATTAAAAAATGTTGATGAGGGGAACTACACCAGGGCAAAAGAGCTTATGAGCGGTGCCAGGGATTATATGGATAAACAGATGATAGATGTTGCACCTTCACCCGAAATGAAAAGACAATCAGAAAATATTGACAGGTATTCTAAAGATGTGGAATCAGTGGAGGAAAAAACTGAGGAAGAACGCAATGAAATGCAGAAATCAGGTAAATATGATAATTATAATACTCGTAAAAAGAACTGATTAACGCTGAATAAAACTAACATTTTCAATTAACATTTTCCGTTAATAATTAAACAGAATATTAACAGGCGAAACTAATAGTTTCGCCTTTTTTTATACTTTAATTTCATTCATAAATCATTATTATGAACTATTCACAAATTTTAAAAGGAGTAAGGCTCATGAGATATTTATTTTCTGCTTTGTTTATCTTAGTCTTGGGTATTTCATCATTAGTTTCACAGGATGTTTCAACAACAGTATACGATCCGCCTATTCCGTATTCAGGTCAGGTGGATTCCTGGGGTACTGATTATCTTGTTTCCACTACTGAGCCCCTGGGCCGTCCATCCGGTGTCTACAGAACGACTAACAATACAATTTATGTTGCAATTCCTGATACAAATATTCAGTCTGGAAGAAGTGTAGTGATATTATCAAGTACCAACAATGGAGCTAATTGGTCAACTACCGCTACTTTATCTCCGGGAGGCATTATTGTGCCTAAGGTAAAAATGGTTTGCCGAACCGGTTCTGATTCGGTTTATTGTTTTTTGATAGTTGGAAGCCAGGTATATTCATGGAATGTTATTACAAATAACTTTAACGCGTTTACAACTTATACCAACATTAGAGATTTTGACGCTGTAATGTCATCTACAAACAGTATTTATCTTATAGTTGATCTTAATACAAATAATGATGTCAGGTTCTTCGGTTCTGTAAATGGCGGTGTATCATGGGCTGGAGCAGTGTTCCTTACTTCTTCTGGAGCAAGACCAACAATGTATATGTCAGGTACCGGTGATACATGTCTTATCAATTACATGACTCCGCTGGCAGATACGTTAACTTCCCAGATCAGGAATGTCCGGTACAGAGAAAGCGTTCCGGGAACTTTGGTAGTTGTGGGTTCTTTTACTACACCAATTCCTGTTGGTGTTCCCAAAGACCAGTTCATGGGTGTAAGAAACGGGTCAAACGCATGGATATTCTATACTACCGGTTTAACCGGAAGTATTGATCTGAATTGCATAACCAGTGTAGATGGCGGTACAACTTATGGCTCACCTGTTGTTATTGGATCTTTGCCGGGTAGGGATGAATATTGGTTTGACGCCAAACATTATGCTTCCGGTGTAGATCTGGTTTATTATTCTGATAGTTTACAGGGCGGAGCTCCTACAACAACCTCAGATAAGTTTTTCAATACGTATGCTTCAAATACAACTCCCGGCACTTTTGTAACCCCGATTCAGATAAATGACCGTCCTATGGAGTGGTCAGCAAGAGGTTACATTCCGACATTAATAGAATATAATAACTCCGGTTCTGACGCGGGAGCTATATGGGTCGGGATTGACGGGGCTAACAAGAGATTGTATTTTGACAGGTTCGGAGCTGTTACAAGTGTAAATAATAATAACAACAGCCCCGAAAAATTTTCATTAAGTCAGAACTATCCTAATCCATTTAATCCAAATACTCAAATAGATTTTTCAATACCGAAAAATTCTCTGGTTACAATTAAGATATTTGACGTGCTTGGTAAAGAAGTAGCTGTACTGGTAAACAAGGATTTCACCGTTGGCAGTTATACAGTTGATTTTAACGCAAGTTCACTCACAAGCGGTGTATATTTCTACCAGCTCACCGCAGGTGAATTTACGGATACAAAAAAACTGGTTCTGGTTAAATAATTAATGGTTTATGTTTTAACCGGCGGGGCTAAAAACCCCGCCTTTTTTATTTACAAAACCTGCCTTAAATTACATCCAAAATTAAAACCTAAACACATGAATTCATCCAAAATTGTTTTAATATTTATAATCATTTTCTTTTCATTGAGTACCTATGCTGATCCTGTTAAAGTATATATAGAGTACGAGCATACTGCCAAAAACTCCGCCAATAAAATGATATTTAAATTGTATAAAGATGGAGAAAAATACAAGCTCGTCAGAAACCTGAGTGATTCACCAACCGAAACCGGTACTGTTACAACATATATAGATATTACTGATAGAACAGTTATTTCAGTTACAGAAAAAGACGGCGTAAAAAAAGGACTGAGATCCGCATGGGATGATGATTACGTTGCTCTTTACCTTCAATACCCTGTTTTTTTCAGGGGGATCCCGCCGGGGAAAGCTTACATGAGCTATAAAAAAGTTGAAGGTACCGAAACCGTGAACGGTAAAGAGTGTGATATTTACCAGGGTCCCGTAAATATACTTCTTCAAAGCACAAAGTTTTACTTGTGGGATAGAATTATGCTCAAATCAACTTCACCCGGATCGGAAACAATTTCAACTTTGATCAACGAAGACCCGGCTTTCACAGCCGATGAATTCACTGTCCCCGCAGATGTTCAGTTTTAATATTCATGATCATTTAACCTTTTTACAGAATGAAAAAAATATTGTTGATTTTAATTTTCCCGGTATTAGTTTGTAAAGCATATTCGCAGGAAATTAATAATTCCGGTGAACTTGAAAATTCCCTCTTATGGGAAATTTCACGCAATGATCTCACCTATAAGTCATACCTGTTCGGAACTAATCATATTATCGGAGGCTCTTATGTGGATACTTCAAGTATAATTGCTGAATGCCTCACAAGTTCAAATGTTGTGATTACGGAAGCTGTAAAAGATGATATCGATACAGCTATGCTGCTGCAGTCAATTAAAATGAAGGATGATGAATATTACAGCTTTTCTGATTCCAGGGACGAAGAATATTTAAAAGAATTCTTCAGCGAAAATTCAATACTAAAACCTTATTCGGATATCTATTTTATTTTAAAACCTATGTTTTACTGGATCATGTATTATTATACCGGGTACTTACAAAATGAACAGGATATAAAATCAGATTTTATCTCTTTAGATTATTATTTTATGGATAAAGCTTCTGAGATGAATAAAAAATTGATAGGGTTTGAAAGTGTGAATGAACAAATGAGCTTTTTTACCGATAGTATTTCCATTAAAAATCAGTTGAAAATATTACTGGAAACTATCAGAACGAAAAAAGAAAATATGAAAATGGGTACAATGTATCTTAATTCATGTTATTTGAAACAGGACCTGAATTGTATGTCTGAATTCATGATTTTTGGCTCAAAATTTCCGAATGAAAATAAAATTTTTCTTGAAAGCCGAAATATAAAATGGATGCAAAAAATACCCTCAATTATCAATTATAATTCATCGTTCATAGCTGTCGGTGCAGCTCATCTGCCAGGTAAAAACGGGCTGATAAACCTTTTGAAGAGGCAGGGCTATGAAGTAAAACCTTTAAAATTCTGAAAAAGCCTAAAAATTTATTGAAAAACCCTGTTTTATCACAAAATTTTTCCTTGACTTACTTAAAAAATTCTCGTTATTTACAGCAAATAGAAAGGGAATTATAGAGAAAATTCTTCTGTTTTAACTTTTATCCAATCAAATATTCTCAAAATAATGCAAAAAACAAAAATTGCTTCCTTAATGTATCACAGAAGAATTCTGTTCCTTTTTTTATTTTTGGTATCTTCAGGCAATATCCTTGCGCAGGGTACAGGAAATAAATATGCAGGTGAGTTTCTCGCTATAGGCGTTGGGGGCAGACCCCTTGGCATGGGCGGAGCTTTCGTATCATTGGTTAATGATGTAACAGCCGGGTACTGGAACCCGGGTGCGCTTGCCAGAATAAATTATCCGCAATTTTCACTTATGCATGATGAACGCTTCGGTAACCTTGTAAACTATGATTACGGTTCGGTAGCTGTTCCATGGGGAGTAAACGCATCCTTTGGCTTAAGCGTTATCAGGCTTGGTGTTGATGACGTTCCCAATACTAAAAATGCATGGGTTGATCTCAATAACAACGGTTACTTTGATAACGGCGACAGGCTTGATTACAGCCAGATAAATTTCTTTAATGCGGCTGACTGGGCTTTCATAGCGACTTATTCCAAAAAACACAGCGAAAAGCTTTCATACGGTGTGAACCTGAAAGTTATTTCTCGTTCTATCGATGACGGCTCCGCATGGGGTATCGGTTTTGATGTAGGCGCAATTTATAATGTTACTCCAAAATTCCGGGTAGGCGCTAACCTGCAGGATATAACTACAACTCTTCTGGCATGGAACACCGGCCGCAAAGAGCTTATTACTCCCACTGCAAAAATAGGCGGTTCATACGATATTCCGTTCTTCAAAACAGGCAGAATAACCCCGGCTCTTGATTTTGATGTAAGGTTCGAAAACAGAAAGTTTGCTTCGCTTGCAGCAGTTGGACCAGTGAGCTTTGATATGCATGCAGGACTTGAATACGGTTTCAAAGACCTCTTTGCATTAAGAGTAGGCTACAATGATGTTAAGCAGCTTACATTCGGAGCAGGCGTAAAATTACCCAAGCTTAACCTGGATTATTCCTTCGCTAAATTTGACGGCTCTGACCAGCTTGGCAATACTCACAGGATCTCTGTAATGTTCACACTTGATGACGAGAAATTCAAACGCAAAGGCGAATAATAAAATTATATCATAGAATTTAACACAAATGTCCCGTAATTTTGCGGGACATTTTTTTATATCCTGAGCGAAGCGAAGGATCTCTAACTGTTAGCAAGTTCCTGTTTCCCAAGCTCCGGTTTGGGAAACAAATAACAATGCAGACCAAACGATATCAAAAAATTGTGTATTCAGTAATACTCGCCATCTCGGTCTTATGGTGCGCGGGAATTTTACTTGCGCCTTATTGGGCAGGTGAGCATGGCGTAACAGGTGATATCTCCGAAGGTATCTACGGGTTTTATGCTAAATCATGCCACCAGCTCAGCGATCGTTCACATCATTTATTCGGAGAAAAGCTCGGTGTATGTTCTCGCTGCACTGCTATTTATTTTGCTTTTTTGCTGGGAGTGATAATATACCCATTCATCCGTAAGCTGAGCAATATTGAGCTGCCTTCACTCTTGTGGCTTTTTATACCAGTTGGACTCATGCTGCTTGATGTTGGGCTTGATATTGCCGATGTGCAGAAAAATTCTTTCATAACCCGTGAAATTACGGGAGCAATTATCGGTATAGTATTACCGTTTTTCATAATTCCGGGTACTATCAGGATCTTTTATGAGTACTTTACTCCCCCTGATGTTATACCGAAGAAGTAAATTGTTTTAATTTGTAAATAAATTTAACCCACATTGCTCCCCTCCGGCGCATTTTGCCGTCCCGCTTTTCTGTTTAGCGGGATTATAAACAGGAGAGGGGCAGGGGGTGAGGTATAATATATGAACCAACCAAGTAAATTTACACCCGTTATCATCAGCTCGTTTGTAATGGTTTTCATTTCCATTTTTCCCGGACTGAACCTGCTGAACCTGTTATGCTGCGCAGGAATAATTATCGGCGGCGCAGCCGGCACATGGTATTACGCGCGCCAGCTTGAAAAAGCAGGTCAATTCATTCAGAACAAAGACGGCATTATGATAGGCCTGCTTGCCGGTATAATTTCGGCAATTGTTTACGTTATTTTTTCTACAATGATCATTATGCTCAGTAAACAAAATCCTGTGGAATTGGTGTACAAAATGACCGAACAGTATGGCTTCGCCATTCCGCCCGAAACGCAGAAGATACTCAACAGCGTTTATGATGAATACCAAAGGAACGGCTTCAGTATAATGATGATAGGCGTTGAATTATTTTCACGTATTGTATCGCATTGCATCTTTGGTCCTATCGGGGGATTGCTTGTTGCTTCTATGCTGAATAAACGCAGGAATTCAGCTAACCAATAGTAATGAGATTTCAGAAGATCTAAATAAGAAATAAAAAATATTCCAACCTTAACCCCTCCGGCGCATTTTTCCATACCGCTTTATGATTAGCGGAATTGTCAACAGGAAAGGAGCTGGGTCTAGGACTCTTCGAGTCAAGACTCGTAGAGGGGTGAAGGAGTTAAAATATCTTTACACAAAACAATTAATCAACCCCACCTTGCCCCCCTCTCCCTATGGGAGAGGGGCTGGGGGTGAGGGTCCTAAAAATAAATATTATCAAGCCAACAAACAAATATTTCACCATATCACAAACCACCCCGCAGCAAAGCAGGAAAACAATTTACATTCTGCTTCTGCTTATGGTTCTGGGCTTGATCAACGTTTACTTTGCACCGCTGAAATCGTTTTTGAATGAGGTCGCGGGGGTTGAAAGTATCAACGGCTGCCCCCTGCTTACTTTTACAGGTGTGCCATGTCCATTCTGCGGTACGGGCAGGGTGTTTTCATGCATTACGGATCTTCATTTTTCCGAAAGCTTTTATTACAATCCCCTGGGATTGATATTTTATATTATCTTCGGCTTTTTTTTCTTTACAGTTTTATTTCTGGCTATTATTAAAAAGAAAATTATCCTCAAAAAGCCCGCGCTTAGACTTTGGTACATTCCCGTCTTATTTCTGGCATTAATGTGGATTTTAAACATATTATTCGGTCATCACCACTGATTTATACCCTTGCTGTTAAATTGAAAAGACCCTAAATTTTAGCTATATTTGTAGATAATCAAATAATTTAAAGGAATTTCTTATGAAAATATTCATTGATACGGCTAATTTAAACGAAATTAAAGAAGCAGCAAGCTTCGGCATTTTGGATGGCGTTACTACTAATCCCTCACTTATGGCTAAGGAAGGACATAAAGATGTCCGCAAAACCTACGAAGAAATTTGTAAAATGGTCAGCGGTCCCGTAAGCGCTGAAGTTGTTTCCACTGATTATGAAGGCATATTAAAAGAAGGCAGAGAGCTTTCAAAGATTGCTCCCAATATTTATGTTAAGGTTCCATTGATAATGGAAGGACTTAAAGCAGTAAAAACTTTTGCTGATGAAGGCATCCGCACAAATGTTACATTATGCTTCTCGCCTTCACAGGCAGTGCTTGCCGCTAAAGCGGGAGCTACTATTATAAGTCCGTTTATCGGCAGACTCGATGATATCTCTCAGGATGGAATGCAGCTTATCGAGCAGATCGTCCAGATCTACGGTAACTACGGTTTTGAAACAGAAATACTTGTTGCAAGCGTCCGCCACCCGATGCATTTTGTTGATTCATGCTTACTCGGCGCGGATATTTGTACAATTCCGTTCAACGTTATCAAGCAGCTTGTTAAGCACCCATTGACGGATCTCGGTCTCGAAAAATTCCTTGCTGACTGGAAAAAGAACCAGGGATAAAATCAATTTTATGAGAATACTAAACTACAGACTACTTTTTAAAAAAGAACCGGAGGGTGGTTACACAGTTACTGTCCCTTCACTTGAAGGATGTGTAACTTATGGAGATACTATAGAAGAATGCATTAAGAATGCCAAAGAAGCTATTGGATTGTACATTGAAACCTTGAAGGAATTCAATGAACCAATTCCGACTGAAGAGGGTACTCTTGAATATACTTTGAGCATAGAAGCAAATGTCTAAAACTCCAAGTCTGAATTCGGATCAGATAATTAAGATTTTGCTTCAAAAAGGTTTTCAGTTGATCCGGATAAAAGGAAGTCATCATATTTATAGAAATTTGGAAACTAAAAGAATGACCATTGTTCCTTATCATAAAAAAGATCTGCCAAAAGGAACATTTATGGAAATATTGAAACAGGCAGGAATTAAAAAAGATGAATTAAAGGACCTAATTTAACTTTGGCACAAAAAACAGCTTTTTACGATCTTCATAAAGCATACAATGCTAAAATAGTCGATTTCGCCGGCTTTGAAATGCCTGTACAATACGAGGGCATCATTGCCGAGCATATGGCAGTACGTAACTCCGTTGGTGTTTTTGATGTTTCTCATATGGGCGAGTTCTTTGTAAAAGGAACTGATGCCATGGCATTTATTCAGAAATGTACCACCAACGATGCATCCAAATTAACTCCGGGTAAAGTGCAGTATTCAGCAATGTGCTATGAAGATGGCGGTGTTGTTGATGACCTGCTTGTTTATTGCTTCGGTGATTATTACATGCTTGTTGTAAACGCTTCTAATATTGAAAAAGATTTCAACTGGCTCTCGTCAAACAAAAACGGTTTTGATGTTGAGCTTACTAACCGCAGCGATGACTTTTCACTGCTGGCAGTACAGGGTAAAAATGCAATTAACACATTGCAGAAGCTTACTGATACTGTGCTTGATGAAATGAAATATTACACATTCAAAGAAGGCAAAATTGCAGGTGTTGATGCTATAATTTCACGCACAGGCTACACAGGCGAAGCAATCGGTTTTGAAATTTATATTCCGTCTGATAAGGAAACATCAGAAAAAATATGGAAAGAAATATTTAAAGCAGGCGAAGAGTATAATATAAAACCTATCGGCTTAGGCGCGCGCGATACACTTAGGCTTGAAGCAGGTTACTGCCTCTACGGGAACGATATTGATAAAACCACCAATACCATCGAAGCAGGCCTTGGCTGGATAACCAAGCCGAAAAAAGGTGATTTCAATGGTAAGCCTAAAGTTGATTCAGAGCTAACAAACGGCTCTGCAAGAAAGCTGTGCGGATTTATTGTAAGCGGCAGGCTGGTAGCCCGCCATGGATATGAAATTTACGGAAACGATACTAAAATAGGGCACGTTACAAGCGGAAGCATGTCGCCCTGCCTGAATAAAAATATCGGGCTTGGATATGTTGAAGCAAAATATTCAGCTCCCGGCACTAAGATTAAAATTAAAGTAAGAAACGATTTTATTGATGCAGAAGTCGTGAAAATACCATTCGTGGGAAAGGATTAACGAAGTAATTATTTAATGGAAATATCAGATCAAACTAAAATGGAAACTAAACCCCTTAAGATAAGCTTGTATTTTGCGCATGATTATGTTGAATCAGAGCTTGTTCTAAAAGATAAAAATGTTGTTGTAATTGATGTATTAAGAACATCCACTACAATGATAACAGGCCTTTCAAACGGAGCCAGGGAAATTATCCCCACCGATAGTATCGCATCGGCGGGAATGATAGGCAGGAACTCCGAAGGACAAGCGCTGTTATGCGGCGAAAAGAACGCTAAAATTATTCAGGGTTTCAATCTTGGCAATTCAATAAAAGAATACAATGAAGAAACCGTTAAAGGAAAAATTCTTGTATTCCACAGCACTAACGGAACACCATCACTTATAAAATCCAAGTTCGCGCACAACTGCGTTGTGCTTGGTTTTGTTAATATGGAGCGTGTCGCCAATTACCTGCTTGAGCTTAATGAGGATTTTATTATCCTTTGCGCGGGAAAAAACGGTGAGTTCTCTCTTGAAGATACTGTTTGCGGCGGAATGCTTGTAAGCAGGCTTAAAAAGCTTGCCGGCAGGGGCAAATATGTTCTTACCGATTCCTCCCGCGGCGCTTCAAAGCTTTACTCTGCATATAAGAATGATATCAATAAAATGCTGCGTGATTCTGAACACGGTCAGTTCCTCATATCCCTTGGTTTTGAAGAGGACCTGGCAGCATGCGGTGAAATTGATAAATATAACATACTGCCTGTATTAAGGAACGGTGTTATCAAATCAATTGAAGCATTTGCATCTGACCCTAAGCTTACGATGAAAAAAGTTAATCAAAAAACTGCCGGGTAAAGACTGGAAATTATCTTTTTAATTAAATACAAAGGTCAAATATATCAGCAGAATGAAGGATAAAAAAACTCCCTCCGGCAGAGAGCCAAGGGGAAGCTCCCGCAGCGCTTCAAAAAAATATGAAGACGGGCTCCCCATATCCAATAAAAAGCAGATACTCGGGTTTTTTCTTATTCTCTTCAGTGTGCTCATAGTCTTAAGCATTATCTCTTACTCCGCTGCCGATGAAACACGGCTTGAATCATTAAACGTAACAGAGCTCTTCAAAAAAGAGAACCAGTCTTCAAACTTTACAACTTCAAACTGGCTTGGTATTATCGGCGTTGTTATCTCCGGATTTTTTGTCCGCGGGGCGTTCGGTTATTTTTCGCTTATAATACCGGCGCTGCTTATAATTTTCGGTGTTCAAATGATGAGAAAGCGCAGCCTGCTTGGAATGCTGCAGCTTTCAGTTTACCTGCTTTTCCTTATGATATTTTCCTCAGCGCTCTTTGGTATGTTCAGAACCACCCTTGGTGTGGATAAAATTCCGTACCCTTTTGTTGGTACAAGCGGTGAATATTTTTCATCCATATTTTACCTTCTCCTTGGAACGCTTGGAAGCTATATTCTTCTTTTTGGGCTGGTTGCCGGCCTGATATTTTTGCTTATCGATAGGGATATAGCGAAATCCTTTGCAAGGCTTAAGCTTATGTATGAATCTTTCCGCGAAAAATTCCGCGCTTCAATTGCCGAAATGAAGGAAAGAAAAGAAGCTGAGCTTGAAAGGGAATCAAAACGTGAACTTATCCGCAATGAACGCGAAAAAATTGTTAAATCCAAAAAATTCAATAAAGCAGCCGGCGAAACGGGTGATTTAGAAGAAGAACCTATAATAAAAGATACCAAGATCAACCGCCCGGTTGATAATGAAATGGTGGTTGAACAAAAACCAAAAGTTAAACCTACGGTTAAAGAAGAGCCGGCAAATGAACTGCCGCTTGAAGTTGAAAAAGTTATCCCTGAAGTTCCTGTTAGCGAAGTTATTCCGCCGGTTAAAGTTTCAAATAAACGCCCTGAAATTGGTGATGTTATCCCTGATGAACCTGCAGAAGAACCGGTTTATCCTGTGGAATTACTCGAAGATTACAAGCTGCCGACCCTTGACCTGCTTGATGAGCCGCTTAAGGAAGAGCTTGATGTTATAAGTGATGATGAGCTTAAAGAAAACGGCAGGCTGCTTCAGGCGAAGCTGCTTAACTTTGGCGTTAAGATAGAAAAAGTTATCGCAACACCGGGTCCGGTGGTTACATTGTATGAGCTTGTCCCCGCAGAAGATGTTAAGCTAAGCCGCATCGAAAGCCTTGAAGATGATATTGCCCTGGCAATGAAAGCAAAAGGTATCAGGATGATTATTCCCATTCCCGGCAAAGGTACCGTTGGAGTTGAAATACCGAACCATAACCCAGTAACCGTTAAGATTCGCAGTGTCGTTGGTTCAAAGAAGTTCGCTGAATCAACACATGCGCTGCCGATCGCTCTTGGTAAAACTATATCAGGGGATGTATATGTTGATGACCTGGCTAAAATGCCGCACCTGCTTGTTGCCGGTTCCACCGGCTCAGGTAAATCAGTGGGTATAAACGTTATTGTAACAAGCCTGTTATACAAGCTGCACCCAACTGATCTTAAATTCATACTCATTGATCCCAAAAAGATAGAGCTTAATTTATATGACCAGCTTAAAAATCATTACCTTGCAGTATCAAAAGATTACGCCGAAAAGATAATCACAATTCCGCAGAATGCTGTGATGGCTCTAAAAGGGCTGGAAATAGAAATGGAAAAGCGGTATGAACGGCTTGCGAACGCTACCGTTCGTAATATTGCTGACTATAACAAAAAATTCAAAGATGGCAGGCTTAAAGATGATGAGAATATAAAGCACGGCAAGATGCCTTATATTATTGTTATTATTGATGAGCTTGCTGACTTAATGATAACCGCCGCGCGCGAAGTTGAAGAGCCTATTGCAAGGCTTGCGCAGCTTGCACGCGCCGTTGGAATACATTTAATTCTTGCTACACAGCGCCCCTCGGTAGATGTCATTACCGGTGTTATAAAAGCCAACTTCCCGGCAAGGATCGCCTTCCTTGTGAATTCTAAGGTTGATTCACGCACAATACTTGATATGAACGGCGCTGAAACACTGCTTGGCAAAGGTGATATGCTCTACACTCCGCCAGGTGTAGGTAAGCCTATCAGGATACAGAGTCCGTTTATTACAAGCGAAGAAGTTGAAAAAGTTGCTGAGTTTGTTGGCAAACAAAAAGGATTCAGCCGCAACTATGAGCTTCCTTCTGTGAACCAGAAGAAGAAAAAAGGTTTTGAAGAAAGCTATGAAAGAGATGACCTGTTTGAAGAAGCAGCAAGAATTATTGTACGTTACCAGCAGGGTTCAGTTTCTTTGCTTCAACGTAAGTTAAAAATTGGCTACGCCCGCGCTGCGCGCATTGTTGATGAGCTTGAATCAGCTAATGTTGTCGGACCCTTCGACGGCTCCAAAGCCCGCGAAGTCCTAGTAGAAACCGAAGCCCAGCTTGAACAGCTGATATAAAAATTATAAAGTTTCTTATATATTGCCTGAATTACGTCATACTTCAAATTAACTCTTGACTTTTACACAATTATTCATGCATTTTGTAGCGACCTGAGAAAATATATATTTACGACTACCCATAACCACCTTTGCTTCGGTGATTAAGATTAAAAATTTAAAGAGTAAAAATGAAACTGAAAACACGAAAAATAATTCTGTTATTGTTCATTGCTAATTGCTCATTGCAAATTGCTGTATCTCAGCCAACGCAGGAGTGGGTGAGAAGGTTTAACAGCAGCAATTCAAATACTTATGGAGAGGATATTAAAGCAGATGCAAATGGCAATATTTATGTATTATGCGCTGCACAAAACCCGGGGAATAACGGTGACTTTGGGGTTATAAAGTATAACAGTAATGGAGATTTGCTCTGGCAAAGGTTTTATAACTCTCCTTCTAATCATACTGAAGGACCAAATGCATTTGATGTTGCCCCTAATGGTGATGTTTATATTACAGGTTATAGTGGTATTAACTTTGATTATGATATGGTTACTGTTAAGTATAATTCTGATGGTATATTTCAATGGGATAAATTTTTTATTGATGCAGGTGGATTTGATTTAAAAATTGATAGTCAGGGATGCATAATTATAATAGGTGTTTTTGCTAGTAATAATTTTGTACGAGCTCTAACTGTAAAATATAACTCAAATGGGGATACATTATGGACTAGAAAATTTGATGCATTGCCTCAACAAAGCGAAAATAACCATTTAGCATTAGATAATTTTGATAATATATATACCGTTGCAGATTATGGAAATACTTCTGCTGATTATTTAATAACGAAATTTAATCCTAATGGCAGCCTAATTTGGTACACATTATATAACAGCCCGCAAAATTATTCAGATATTCCTCAAAAAATAGTTTTAGATTCAATAGGCAACCTTTATGTTGTTGGGAGTAATAATGTTCCTTTTTCCAGTTCCAACAATACATTATTAAAATTAAATAATAATGGAACGATTATATGGTCAAGTATCTTTGCAGGTATAATACCTGGTAATGGTAGATGCCAAACACCAAAAGGGATTACTTGCTCTCCCTCCGGAAGTGAAATTTATTATACAACATACTGCGCAAACGGAACAGGCGGTGGAGGTACTGATATAGTTACATTGAAATATAATTCATCAGGCGATACTCAATGGGTTAGAAGATACTGGGGAGGAGTGAATGCTGAAGTAAATCTACCAAATGACATAGAATTAGATAAATTTGGGAACATATATGTAACCGGAAAAGCAGTAAATCCAGTTTCAGGTAATGATTATATATGCATAAAATATAATACTAATGGTGCGCAGCAATGGGCTGTGACATATAACGGGATTACCTCTAATTCAGATGATGGCATTGCGGGCATGTATATAGATACAAATATAAATGTGTATGTTAGTGGTACAAGTCACAATGGAACCTATAATGAGGTTGCCACTATTAAATATAGCCAGCCTTTGGGTATTAGTAATTATAATGGACAAATTCCAGTAAACAGTGTGCTATACCAAAATTATCCAAATCCATTTAATCCTTTAACTAAAATACAATTTCAGGTGTATCAAAATTCTAATGTAAAATTAGCCATTTATGATATCGCCGGCAAGGAAGTTATGGTTTTAAATAATGGAATTAAGAAAGCGGGTATATATGAAATCAATTTTAATGGAGAAAATTTTCCTAGCGGTGTATATTTTTATAAAATGATAACAAGTAATTATAGTGAAACAAAAAAAATGATATTGATCAAATAAATAATAAATTATTATCTCCCAGTTGTTGGTGTTGTCACCAACAACTGAGGTAAAATCAGCTCCCTCCTTTCAAGAATCTGCCTTGCAGATTCGCGATCCCTCTGAAAGCTGGATGAAGGAGGGGAAATTTCCGCCGCAACCGGATTAGGAGTATAAATTCACCGTGATGTCAGTAAAAAATAATAGAGATTCTGCGGGAACAGAAGTCATCAGAGGAACTGCTTAAAAAATCCCTTGCATATGTTAAAAACATATATTATATTAATTAGTATATGCGTAAGGCATATAAAATATAATTTAATTTTCCTTTATATTGGTAAATTTTCTTAAAATAAACAGTAAATTCGGTACCAATTTGGTGCTTAAGGTTCTCACAAATGGATTTATGAGTATTTGATTTTAAGCATCATTTACAATTTTTCAAAGCATCATTTTTGCATCATAAAAACATTAAAATAATCATTTTTTTCGCAATTTTCTCACTATGAATATCCTTAAAAATGCCATTCTCAACATGAATATATTCATCTTGAGAAAATTTCAATATCAAAAACAAGCTGGATTCGCAAAAAACATCAGCAAATCCTCAAAAAAAAATAAATCGAATTTATCATGTTTTTCATAATGAGAAAAATGCCCAAAAGGCACTAAAAACTCAAATTAAAA
Organism: Ignavibacteria bacterium; assembly: GCA_017303675.1. Lineage (NCBI taxonomy): Bacteria > Pseudomonadati > Ignavibacteriota > Ignavibacteria > Ignavibacteria bacterium. Next base: position 27,671 of record JAFLBX010000001.1, on the reverse strand, counting down.
AGCAACCATTTGAGCCTTCACAGCATCTAATTATGTAATACAATACGCTCCGCTGCTACTAACAGATATTAAACCAAATAAATAAGTATTAATGACCATTTTATTTAAATTTTGTTTAGCCTTCTTAATTGTTGGATTTACTGCAATTTATGCACAGGGAACGATAAAGGGAAAAGTCTCCGATCTCTCTTCATCGCTGCCTGTGGATGCAGATGTAAAGCTCTTCAAACAGGGTGATAGTGCCCTTGTAAAAGGTACCAAATGTAATGCATCAGGTGAATTTTCACTCGATGCGGTTCCCGCCGGCACTTACAGGCTTGAAGTAAGCTTAATAGAATACTCTACCATGAACGTAGAGAACATTTCATTAACATCGGGTCAAACCGTAAGCCTTGATACTATTACACTGAAGAAGCAGAACGTATCGACTGATGAAATTCTGGTTGAAGAAGAAAAAGGACTAATTCAGTTAACGGCTGATAAAAAAATATTTAACGTGGAAAAATCCGCGTTAACCAAAGGCGGAACCGCACTTGACGTACTTAAAAAAACACCGCTAGTTGATGTTGATATCAATGATAATGTCAGCCTTCGCGGCAGCCAGAATGTCAAAATACTTATTGATGATAAACCCTCACGCTTTGCAAGCTTAAAACAAATTCCCGCTGATGCTATTGAACGCGTTGAGCTTATCACAAATCCGCCCGCCAAATACGAAGCCGAAGGCGTGACCGGTATCATTAATATCGTAATGAAAAAAAATGAAAACCTTGGTTTCCAGGGCAGCCTGAACGGCGGCGGTAATTATTCGGATTATCTTTCAGGCTGGGGCGGACTCGATATAAGCTTGAAGAAGAAAAAGACAAGCGCATTTGGTAATTTTTATTCCGGCACATGGGATAATAAGTCTGGGTATTCTAGCACTACAACATATCTCGTTCAGCCTTCAGTGCTGCAAAGCAGCGGCACAGGTAAGAACCACGGTTACTGGATATGGGCGCAGGGTGGTTTTGAGTATGAGCTGGCGCAGGGTAAAAACATAGGATTTGAAGGCAGCCTTGGAACAGGGAAGTGGTTTAACAACGATAACGGGCTTGCACGCAATTTTTCATCTTCAGGAAGCCTGATGGATTATTACACACAAACAAGCGACCGCAACGGTCTTTGGGAAAATTTCACCGGCAGCCTGTATTTCAATAATAAGATCAATGAGCTTGGTAGGGAATGGTCAGGTGATATCACATTTTCACGTAACCGCAATGAAATGAAAATGCAGCTAAATAAGCAGGATTTCGATTCACTTTCAATGCCTGTTAATAATACCCCCTTAGACCAGCGTGATACCACGCTTATGAAAAATTATAACCTGAATGTACAGACTGATTATACACACCCGCTTTCACAGACTACAAAGATCGAAACCGGCTATAAAGGTACTTTCAGAACCAATGATAACGAATTCAAATCAGACACACTTGATTACAGTCTGAATAATTTTGTAACCAACACAGATACTAAAAACCGCTTCAAGCTTAGCGAGTATATCAACGCGGTTTATGGTACATTTTCAGGTTCTATAAAAGATTTCAGCTATAAAGCGGGAATCAGGGTAGAGCAGACCAATACAACGGGTGAGCTGCTGACTAACAATACTCAATTCAAACAGAATTATTTTGATATTTTTCCCTCGGCAAGTATATCACAGAAGATAGGCAGCGCTAACCAGCTGCAGCTAAGCTACAGCAGAAGAATTACACGCCCCAATATGTGGCGTATGAATCCTTTTTACAGAAAGTGGAGCCCCAGGTTCGCTATGGTTGGTAATCCTGAGCTAAAGCCTGAATATTCTGATTCATACGAGCTAAGCTTTATGTTCTTCTCACCGGTTGCTACAATTACACCGCTGGTATTTTACAGGCAAAACCATGATGTAATTTCAAGCTATAATTACCTGCAGGATTCGATAATTACTGTTACAACATTCAGAAATGCAACAGGCTCTAAATCATACGGTCTGGACCTTCTTATCAACTCGAGAGCTTTAAGCTGGTTCAATCTGAACGGAACTTTCAGTTTTTATGATACTAAATTTGATTCAGATCCGGGTCTTACAGATTACGCATCAGAAGATGGCTTTACATGGAAGGCGAATATAAGATCAACATTCACATTCACCAACCTGTTTAATCTTGAGCTTTATTATTCGTACACCGGCAAAAAGATAAATGCCCAGGGCACTGAAGTGCCAACACAGAATTTTGATATCGGTATAAGTAAATCATTTCTGAATGATGCATTAACTGTAAGCTTAAAAGCCAGCGATATTTTTGATACTTCACAGTGGGGTCAGGATATTAATACTTCAGAATACCGGCAAACTTCTGATCATGACTGGAGCTCGCGTCAGGCTTCGTTAAATCTTTCATTCCGTTTCGGCAATACAAAAGATTATCTGCAGAAGAATAAAAAGGTTAAGCAGAATCAGAATGAAAAATCAGACCAGCAGGATGGCAATAACGGCAGATAAATTTGGTTAATTAAATGCTTCGCATGAGGGAAGATCAGCATCTTCCCTCACTTTTTTTACCTTTATTTACAAATTTCATGATTTTTTTAAGGAATGACTTAATATTTTCCACTGTTTATTACATTAAATTAATGTAAATTTGCATAATTATAAATTTCAGGAGCAAAAATGACAAAGTTTATTATCACAAAATTGTTAATTTTAGCGGTTTTTCTTGTAAATTCACCGTTATTCGCGCAGGATGATATCACTGCGCAGGAAGTAATTCAAAACGTGCAGAATGCTTACAAAGATATAACAGATGCCAAGGCATCGTTTTCGCAAACAATTAAGTTCAATAAATCAAAGGCGCAGTCATCTTCAGGCACTCTTTACATCAAAAAAGAGAACAAGTACAGGATAGAGACCGGCTCGCAGACAATTGTGACAGATGGCAGCACATCATGGTCTTACACTCCCAGCAAAAAACAGGTTGTAATTGATTATTACAAAGAGACCGGTAATACATTTTCACCAAATAAATATTTGTTCCAGTATCCTGAAAATTTTTACAGCGATCTTACAGGCACAGAAAAGCTGAACGGAAAAGATGTATATGTGCTTTCACTGAAGCCAAGGGAAAGCGGTTATGTAAAATCAGCTAAGCTTTGGGTTGGTAAAGATGACTGGATCATAAAAAAGATCTATATTGTAACAGATGAATCTTCATCAACATATTCAATAAAAAATATTCAAACTAATATTGGTGTAGCTAATTCTAAATTTACTTTCAGTCCCCCTGAAGGAACTGAAGTAATTGATATGAGATAAAACAACTTGAGCCGAGGCAGGAAACTTAATATCGTAATCAGCACGCTGGTGCTGGCCCTGTTCCTTTACCTGGCGTTCAGGAATGTGAACCTTACGGAGCTTTTGAATATACTTAAAACCACTAATTACCTTTATGTTTTCATTGGAATGTCGATCGGTGTTTTCGGCGGTTCCGCTATGCGCGCAATCAGATGGGGCGTGCTTATGGAGCCTATCAAAAAAGATATTTCATTCAAAAATCTTTTTGCCACCACAATAATAGGCTACATGATGAATAACCTGTTTCCCCGCTCAGGCGAAGTGGTTAGGCCGTATATGCTTGGTAAGCAGGAAAATATCTCGCGTGCATCAGCATTCGCGACAATTATTGTTGAAAGAATTATAGATACTGTGATGTTCCTGCTGATGTTCGGGATAGCTCTAATATATTTTAAGGACAGAATAACCGATGCTATTCCCTCAATAGGTTCAGCGGTAATTATACTTTCCGCTGCAATTTTCCTGATGCTTGCGTGGATTTTATTTATGCTTATTAAGCCGGATAAAAGCCTGGCTATAGTAAAGTTCTTCACTAAATTCTTGCCGGCAAAACTGCATGAAAAAGTTGATAATATTTTTGATTCGCTCTTAAACGGTTTTGAAGTACTTAAAAAACCTTCACTTTTTTTCAGAATTGCGCTTTATTCAGCATTGATCTGGATCTTTTACCTTATCAGCACGTACATACCCTTTTATTCATTTAATATCTTAACCACCGGTGAAGGAACAAGTATTGTTCGGGGTCTGTGGGATGCAAACTTACTGCTGGTACTAATTAATGTTGCTATGTTCATTCCTTCGCCTGCGGCAACGGGACCCTATCATTATATATGCAAAGTAACTCTTGTAAATATGTTCATGGTATCAGAGCCTGCTGCTCTTGGTTATGGCACTGCTACGCATGCAATGAGCTTTGTTCTGTTTCTTGCTGCGGGATTATTTTATTTTATTAAGTATAATTATAAATTTTCTGATATAAAGCAGCAGTCTGCTGCATGAAATTACCAAAATTATGAAGATCGGAATTATCGGTACCGGGTATGTTGGGCTGGTTTCAGGCGTTTGTTTTGCCGAAAACGGCAATAGCGTAATTTGTATGGATGTTGACAAAAAGAAAATTGAACGCCTTAAAAAGGGCGATCCTGTTATTTATGAACCGGGACTTGAAGAGCTGCTTGAAAAAAACCTTGCAGAAGGCAGGGTTGAGTTCACTACAAGCCTGAAGGATGTAGTACAGAAAAATGATGTAATATTCCTTTGCCTGCCAACGCCGCCGCTTGAAGATGGTTCAGTTGACCTGAGAAGAGTACTGGAAGTTGCAGGTAACATGGCAAAATATATAAACGGGTATAAAGTAATTGTAAGCAAAAGCACAGTGCCTGTAGGCACTTGCGATAAGCTTAAAAAGCTTATCGCTTCCAGGACAAAACGTAAAGTTGATATTGTATCCAATCCTGAGTTCCTTAAAGAAGGAGCTGCTGTACCTGATTTTATGTCACCTGATAGAGTTGTAGTTGGTACTAAAAGTAAAAAGGCAGCGGCTGTAATGCAGGAGCTATACGGCAGCTTTATGCGTGTTTCTGAAAGATTCATACTTATGGATGAACGCTCAAGTGAGCTTACCAAATACGCCGCTAATTCAATGCTTGCATTGCGCATTTCATTTATGAATGAACTTGCTAACTTAAGCGGTATTGTAAAAGCTGATATAAATAATATCCGCAGAGGCATCGGTTCTGATCCACGTATTGGCTCCAGCTTTTTATTCCCCGGTGTAGGTTACGGCGGCAGCTGCTTCCCCAAGGATGTGAAAGGACTGCTCAATACTTCCAGGGAGCATGGCTATGATTTCAGGCTGCTCAAAGCGGTAGATGATATCAATAATACACAGAAGGTGGTGCTTGTTAACAAGCTTTTGAAACATTTCAAAAATGATATCAAAGGTAAAACATTCACTGTTTGGGGACTATCATACAAACCCCGCACAGATGACCTGCGCGAAGCTCCTGCACTAACTATCATAGAAAAACTGCTTGAAGCAGGGGCAAAGGTCCACGCTTTCGATCCTGTGGCAAATGAGAACTTCAGGCTTCTTTACGGTAAAAAATTCAAACAGGTAAAAATCTTTAAAGATAACTACTCCGCTCTTAAGAATTCGGAGGGATTGATTCTTGTAACCGAATGGACTGAATTCCGCCGTATAGATATAACCCGCATGAAAAAGCTGATGAAACAGCGGGTAATTTTTGACGGCAGAAATATTTACGATCCCAAATTTATCCGCCAGAATGGTTTTAAATATTATGGCATTGGATTTTAGGTTTATAAATTAATTTAATTACCCCGATGCTTTTTTAAGGTTTCGGGGTTTTTTATTGAAATTATCGGTCATTAATTTATGTTATATTTAATATGAAAATTTATTTTAAATTACTGATATTATTAAGCCTTTTCATATCACAGCTTTCTTCGCAAACAAGGGATGAACAGATAACCAAAGGAATTGATCATGTTTACAGGCTTGAATTTGATTCAGCCAATACAATTTTCCAGGGGTTTGTAAACTCGGATCCGAAGGATCCAACAGGTCATTTTTTCCTGGCAATGTCAGAATGGTGGAAAATATATATAAACAAAGATGACCGCTCAAATGATGACAATTATCTTTCAAAAGTAGATGCCTGTATTAAAGTATGTGAAGAACGCCTTGATGAAAACGAAAATAATGACTGGGCTACCTTTCTGCTTGGCGGAGTTATAGGTTACCGCGGATTTATGAATGTAATGCGTGATAACTGGCTGAAAGCCATTGATGACGGAAAACAAGGGCTGAACCTGATACAAAAAGCATATGAGCTAAACCCTTCAAATAAAGATGCAGTACTTGGACTTGGTATATACAACTACGCAGTTGATTACGTAGTTGAGCGGTATCCTTTCCTGAAAGCTGTACTATTCTTTTTCCCGAAAGGGAATAAAGAGCTTGGCTTAAGCCAGCTGCGCGACTGCGCTGAAAACGGAAGATTTTCAAAGACAGAAGCAAATGTAACACTTGCGTATATACACTTATCATATGAAAAGAACTATATTGAAGCGCAGAAATACGCGCAGAAGCTGGTTACACTTTACCCGGATAATCCCGTGTTTGAAAGATTTCTTGGTAAGTGTTACGTTGGTTTAAGCAATTTTAATGCAGGCCTTACAGTTTACAACAGCATGCTTGCAAAAGCTGATAGCGGCAAAGCCTGGTACAATAACAATTATATCCGCAGGGAAGTTAATTATTATCTGGGTGTATGTTTAAGCCGAACCGGCAATATTGATGAAGCATTAAAAAAATATGAATCTGCAATTGAGATCTGCAAAATAACCGATAAGCCCGGAGAAGAATCTCCTTATTATGTATTTTCAGTACTTGGCACGGGTATTATCTATGAGCAAAAAGGTAACAAATCTGAAGCAATTAAATATTATGATATGGTATTGAACATGCGCGATGTAGAAAATTCCAGGGAAACCGCACAGCGTTTTAAAGATAATGCCCTGAAGTAATCTGGGGCTTTATTCCTGTACAAAATATGAAGTAACATTTGTGATATCTTTGATATCAATTGTTCCAAGTATATTGCCAAATTCATCAGAAACCATTACATCGTTCAAAAATAAATAATCTCTCAGCTTTCCGAATTTAGAGTAATAAGTATAACTTTCCAGGTAATCAATTGTAGACCATTTGAATTCAGTTTTTATACTGCTTACTATATTTGAACCCACAGTGACATATTCGAAATTCAGGTATTTTTTGGTAAGAATGCTCTGACCGAAATATCTGTAAACCCATTGGTAATCAGTTTTCACAGGATATCTCATAGCTTCAGGTGCAGGGTTTTCGTAAATTAATGTATCACTAATATTATCCATAGGATTTAGTTTTGAAAACCTGATGAGCTCTGTTAATGAACTGAAGTTCTTTTCTCCAATCCGTATAAATATCCTTTTTTGTGATCTAGGAAATATACCTGAAGAGCTTTGTAGCGAATAAGCAATTTGTATTAACGCTGTATCGGAATTAATGTAATATATTTTGCTTGTGTAAGTTGATGAATCCTGGTTGTAGCTATCTGCAAATTGCCGGGCCGTAATTCCGTTCATTAAAGTATCTTTAACAATTCGCATATTACCGCTGCCATAAAGAGGGTATTCAGAAAAATATGCCGCAATTGAATCAGGCCTTATATCAGTTACAGTTGAAATTGTATGGTAATTCCAGTAATTACCGATATCAAACGGGAAAATAAAGGCGGCTGTATCGGGTGGTGATTGATTATTATTAACTGTAAGATCGTCGTTTTTACAGCCGTTAATAATAATTGATAATGCAGTAATTATTAAAACAACTTTAAAGGTTTTCATCGCTGATAATTTATTTTGCAATTATGCTGTAAGATGTTACATTGTATACTTCACGTTTATCGTAATACCCGATCGTTATTCCAAACTGATTTGTTAATTGTGTATTTTTGAATAAATAGTTCCTTTTCATTTGCCCGTACTTAGAATAGTAATCGTATAAGATCCAGTCACTGTTATTTGACCATATTCTTTGTGTCTGAATTACAGGGATAACTGCTGTATCAAGATGATAATTTTCCCAGGCTGTATATCTTTTTTTTACATCATTAACCCCGAAATTGAAGATTACCCACTCCGTATTTCTAATTACCGGGTATTTTATAACTATTACGGGAGGGCTTAAAGAGATAAATGTATCCGAAACAGAACTGTAATTATTTGTTATATTTTCAGAAATAAGACCGTTGAAATTGGAATAAGGGATATTCAGTTTTCGGAACGGAAACGAAGCGCCTGTTGAGCCCCTGAATCCGTAACATACCATAGAATATTCATTATTAGTATAATAATACCTGCTGGCTGTTGTATCTGTGCCAACAATTAGCCTGTCATATAAAACCCTGGCCGGTCCGCCCGGAGCTACTACAGTATCGTAAAGAATTTCTGAATATCCATAACCTGTAACGGGGTATGAATTGAAATAATACCTGACTGAATCCGGCCGGATATTTTCAGCCGAAATAGTGAGCGAGTAATTCCAGCTGGTTCCTATTGTGAACGGATACTCAAAAGTAGAGGTATCAACCGGCTCAGGGGCTGGAGTATTGGTTACAGGAGCATCAGTTCCGCACGATGAAATAAAAAATACTGAAAATAAAATTATTATGAAGGACTGGATGAAGTAAGTGAGTTGTTTTCGCATCTTATGTTTTAATTATCAAAGCCTGTTATTCTTAATAACAGGCTTTTGTTAAATTCATTACGGGATTATCAGTTCCTGACCTACCTGTATTTTATCAGGGTCAGAAAGTTTATCAGTATTGGCGTTGAAAATATCCATATACTTACCTGCATCACCATAATACTCTTTTGCTATTTTGCTGAGTGTATCACCTGACTGCACAATATAAGTGCGTTCGGTTTTTCCCGCTCCGCCTGCTCCGCCTTCCATTCCGGCTCCGCCGGCAATTCCTTCTTCGTTGAACATTTTTGTTTTCTCCTTATTTTTATTTGTAAATACTTTTTCTATGACCGACAGTCTCTATTGTAATTGTTTTGTTCGTTTTATTTATTCGGTATAATATCCTATAATTTCCGAATCGTAGTTTAAAAACTTCAGAATAATAGTTCCCTTTAAGCTTTCTATGTATAATGTTATCCGAATTATCTGCCAGCCAAACTATTTTTTCCTTTAATCCAATTTTAATGTCTTCCGGCAACTTGTTAACTGATTTAACAGCTTCTTTTGTAAAGTCAATTTTAAAAGCCATTTAAAAAATTATTTGAAAACTTCTTCAAAAGGAATAGTTTCCAGTTTACCGGATTTCCTCTCTTTGGCTGATTTGCGGAGAAGTTTTTTAACATCATCCTTAACTTCCAATCCCTCATCCGGATCAAATTCTTTAAGTTCTTTTCTTACAATTCTCTTTACTAGCGTACTGAATTCAGAAACAGTCAGGTCCTTTATTTTTTTATCCATAAATATTTAATTGAATATGTACCCCAAATTTACTCTGTGTGTGCTTCCTACTTTACCAAGTGAGTTCAGCGAATAATCAAAAACATACTTTTCAGCAAACCGTATACCTAAACCTGTAGAAAATCCCGAAATGCCCAGCGATGTTCCGAGCTTCATATCCTGGCGGCTTTCATTATCATAGCCTAAGCGGGCAGATACATAATCGCTGAATATGAATTCAGCACCGATTGAAAATGCCTTAAAATGCTGAACAAGCTTTTCGCGGCTTTCATTAAGCTTGGCAAAAGTAACATTCAGCCTGACCGGTGTGTGTTCAAGTCTTTTTGATACACCAACGCGTATATCAAGCGGAAGCTTTTCTTTTGTGCTGATATATGAGCTTAGCTGCGCGCCGAGATTCAGCACTCCGAAGCTCAGTGAAAGCTGGGATTCAGGCATATGATACTGCATACCAAAATCCATTGCTAAAGCTGATGATTTATATTCCGCTATACCTGAATATATATATTTTACGGTAATACCGTAATTGATCTTTTCATAAATATAATTACCGTAACCCACTGAGACCATCAGGTCGTTGGCATTAAATGTCTCTCCGGTTGGTGTGCCTGATTCATCGGCTCTATCAAAAGAGCCGTAATCAAAATACTTAACACCAATACCGAACCATCCTATATCCTTATATTTTTGAGCGTAAGCAAGCGTACCGAAGTTCATATCAAGCAGGTACTTCCCGAATCCCGCTGATACTTTATTATTAGTAATAGTGCTCAGGCTGCCCGGATTGTAGAACATCGCATTGGGGTCATCTGTGTAAGTATCAAAAGCTCCCGCAAGTGATGATGCTTTTGCCCCGGTCTCTACTCTTAAAAAATCAAAAGCCGGTATTTCTGACTGCGCGAAAACATTCAAAAAGATCGGCGAAGCTAAAAATAAGGCGAAGAATACAATTTTTTTAAGCATTTTTATTGATTTTTAGGTTATTGCTTAGAATTTAAGCTAAAAAAGTAGATTTTTTCGGGGATTTTTCCTGTTAATTTATTATAATATCTCAAATTTATCGTATTTCTTTTTAAAGTCAAGCCACTCTACTTTGCAGGTATTTACTTTGGCGCTTGTGGGACCTTCACTTGCTTTTTGTATCAATGCATCAAGGAATTCACGCCTGCCTTCGGCAATTATTTCCACATCGCCGTTAAACAAATTCTTTGCATAGCCGGTCATCCCCAGCTCATCAGCAAATCGCGCTATAAAATAACGGTACCCAACACCCTGTACACGTCCAGAGACAACAATTTTTACCGACGAGAATTGAATGTAGTTCATATTTAGCAATTTAATGAAAATGTTCTGAAGATTATAAGTAAAAGTGAAGTAAGAGGTTCAAAAGCATTTAACCACAGAGTACACGGAGTACACAGAGGTTTTTTGCTTTTGCAGTTGTCAAGCTTAGTTTATCCCTATGGGGCCTGACAAAACTTCGCTTCGCTTTTAACCCCGAAGGGGTGAGATTTTTGCAGCCGTTGTTTTAGCTATTTAGCAAAACCCCGAAGGGGTGCCATTGAGCTTTTTAGATCCAGGAAAAGCTGCGTAAGACCTCCCCTAAATCCCATCCAAAGGAGGGGACTAAAAATCAAAAACAGAACTTTATTAAAAAATTTCTATATAAATCCTAACACTGTTTCAATTTTTACCCGAATCAGCGATCCGGGTTACAAAGGCATTTTGACTGAATGATTAGAATTTCTAAAAATTCATAAATTAAAAATGAATGATTGACCGATTAGAATGGGCAAAATGTTTTGAAATTGACGTTTTTCCAGTCTTTGGGAGTATAATCCACAATAGTTGGAAGATTAGAATCCTGGATCCAGGCCGTGGAATTTTTTGATCATACATGGTAACGGTATTTAGTTTATATGCAATATGCATACATACATAAATATAATATATGAATATGGCAAATGCAAGTAAAAAATCCGGTAAATTCCCTTTGCTAGCTTTATAATTCCCGCCTTAGTTAGTATTTACCCCAACAACCGGAGTAAAATGATATTTGTCGTTGGTGAGAACCTTAACTCAAAAACGAGTCAAGGAAACAAGGCAGGCACCAACGACGGCTTTTGAGATATGGGTAAAAATGAAAAGGATTTACCTTTTTGGAACACCAGGAGAAATTGAAGATATTATAAATATTATTAGGGGAGAATTAGGTAGTGATTATAGACAAAGATTATCTTATAATGCTGCATATTTATCAGATGGCTCATATTATGTTCTATTTCCCTGCCGACGTTGGTGTTTTCACCAACGTCCTGAGTAAAATAATTTTTGTCGTTGGTGAAAACACCAACGACGGCTTTTAAACATTCCAATCGTTGGTGAAGCTACAACACCTAATCAATTGTGGAAAGATGTTTTTGATTTAGCTCCAAGAATGAATCGAAATGTAAGTGTGTTAAAAGATCCTGGTGATAAAATTAATACCTCGTTTTTCTGGGGAGCATTGCCAAACAAATAAATCGATAAGTTTATATTTTTGAAAAGTCTATGTTAAATAAAATTTTCATATTGAATTTCTTAATTTTGTTATTTATTAGCAGTTGTGGAAACAAATACCAGGTTAATTTAGATCAAAATAAAATTGATTCAATTCAATTTTACGAAAGAAAAGGAAATGACTTCCAAATTATAAAGACTGTAAAAGATAAATCTATTCAAGATTATTTTATTGAAGATTATATTAATGGAAGTACTTATGATCCCAAAATCATTAAATTCTATAGTCAGTATGAAATTAAAGTTTATGAAGCATTAAATGAAGAAATATTTGGGATAACAGATAAAAAAATGTTTTATCAAGGAAGATGTTATTCTCTAAATAAAGATATTAATGATATTATTAACAAAATAAAGTAAATTGAAAATTTCTTAGTTCCCCTGAATGTTGATATTTAGCGAAGCGTCACCAATAACGATTCATGAACTTTTCATCATAGAAAAAAACGATAAAATTATTTCAACAAAAGCAGGAGAAATCCTGCTTTTCTATTACCCACAACAAATGCAAAAAAGTTTGTTTGCATAAATTCTTATTTACTATTGTTTAACATCAAATTCAACATAAATTTAAGTATGGGAGTGAAATCCAATGAAAGCAATTTATTACATTTCCCTGCCGACGTTGGTGTTTTCACCAACGTCCCAAGTAAATTTATGTTAGTCGTTGGTGTAAACACTAACGACGACTTTTAAAATGACCTACTCTAATTCTCCTTTTTAGAGGGAGAACCTGATCTAAAATACTCGTATGTCTCAGAAAATAATATTCCTGCAACCATAATGATGCCGCCTAAAAGCTGCCAGGGTGAGAAATGTTCGTTAATGAAAATTACTGCAAGCAGCACCGCCGCAGGCTGCTCCCATGTATATATAATACTTGCACGTATAGGCGTTGTATCTTTCTGGAACCTGTTAAGCAGAATGGTTGTAACAAATGTTGCCAGAATACCCATATACAACAATGATAAAATTTCATTCTGCGTAAATGCTATGGCTCGGAAGTCCTCAAAAATGAGTCCCGTTCCGCCTGCGGCGATCACAACAAACCAAAGCTGTATAAATATCAGCGTAATTATATCATATTTGTTAGTATATACATCAACGTAAATAATGTAGAATGCCCATGCAAACGCGCAAAACATTGTGATAAGGTCACCTATATTAAGTCCCTTTACATCGGGCTGGGTCAGCAGGTAAAGACCCGCAAGTACAACAACAACCCCAATCCAGTTTTCAATGTGCACCTTTTTTTTCACAACTGCATACTGCGAAAAAGGGACTATCAGTATTGTTATGCCTGTTATAAGCGCGGAGTTTGACGCAGTAGTGTATATCATACCGATGGTTTGTGTGCAAAATCCCGCGAACTGGAAAAAACCAAGCAGCAAACCGGCTTTAATAATGCCGGGGGAGTTGAAATTAAGTCTGTTGAAGAATATAAGCGTAAAGAGTATTGCGCCAATTAAAAATCTTATTCCCACAAAATAGAACGGGGGAATTGTAGCCATTGAAATTTTTACTATGGGGAAAGTGCCTGCCCATATAGTGGCAGTCAGGAATAAAAGCAGCTCTGCTTTATATCGTTTCAAAGCAGTTTATTAAGGATAAAGTTTCTGCAGAAGCTGCGGCAGATACGGTATGTTTTGCCTGTAAATGATAAGTATTGAAAATACGAACCACGCTATGACATCAAGTATAATGGGAATATCTTTTGTGACTATTGATGTTGGAGACTCACCCAGATTCTTCTGGTGCATCAGGTACATATATCGGAATATCCCGTAAATTACAAAAGGTGTTGTATATATCAGCTTTTCTGTACCGAAAGTATAAACAGTTCTTTCTGAAACTGTGTACAGCGCGTATGAAATAATCGTTCCCGCTGCGGCGATGGTGTTTATCTGGTCGGCAAATTCAACAGAATATTCCTTTAATACTTTACGCTGCTTATCGATGTTTTCTTTGTTTACAATTTGCGAGAGCTCACTGCGCCGTTTTGATATTGCCAAAAAGAGCGATATGAATATAGTAGTAAGTATCATCCAGCTTGATACCGATACTCCAATAGCGGCTGCGCCGCCAAGTACACGAAGCATAAATCCGAACGAAATGAAAAAAACATCAAGCAGTACAATTGATTTGACCTTAAGTGAATACAGAAGGTTTGTTATAAGGTAAAGAACAATTACAAATGAAAATACAGGTCTCTGGAAGATCAAGCCAACAGCTATGCCTACAACGATCAAAACCAGAAAAACCATTGCCTGCTTTACGCTTACTTCCCCTGATGCGATAGGACGGTATTTTTTCTTTGGATGCACCCTGTCGCTTTCAACATCCATTATATCATTTATGATATAAACCGCGCTTGATGCAAGTGAAAATATTATAAAAGCCGCAAGCGAAGGTATCAAATATTCCAGGTGGAATATATGACGTGAAAAAAGCAGCGGAGCAAAAACGAAAAAGTTTTTGATCCATTGTTTGGGGCGAATAAGCTTAAAAAGGTGGATTATCATTTATCAAGTTCTCTTACAGGATGATTTTTCCCGGTTATTTTTCAGGAAATATCTTATCCCAGTTTATCTTATATACAAACATCTCAATGCCGCCGCATATTGTATTTTTTTGAAGCTTTTGGCTGTGTACCTGAGTGAATGCGCCGGAATAATTTGCCATAATATACTCAAACCAGTCCGGGTAAATTATAATATAATTCACTCCTTTTGCTTTCAGGAATTTAAATAATGCTTTCGAGCCGTCTTCATAGCTCATTTTCTGAAAGCCAAAAACTTCCGGGGTTACCAGGCCCGCCATATCAACTACATACTTCTTCGTTTTGAATGTAATTATCCCGATATCATTCATGCCGAAGGCAGTTTCACCGGGCAGGTTTTGGTTAAGCCATGCTGCAATTTTGCCCTGCTGGTTGTTGATATTTTCAACGTTCCATCCCAGCACACCGGCAAACAGCACACCGCTGTTAACTGAAGCAATCAATATTACGGCAATAGTTCCTTTTCTGAACAGGGTATAACGCCTGTAACCTTTTGCTTCGTAATAAGTGTGCAGCTTACGCAATATATATATTGCAGAAATGTTAATAAATGGAATTAGGGGAATCAAATACCTGCCATGATGCCGCCAGTTTGGAGCTATAAAAGCTGAAACCAGGGGCAGCAGGAATATCCACAGATTTAATAAAAGGAAATTACCTTCAACTTTTTTCTTTATTATAGTGTATACAAAATATATCGCACTTAATCCCCATAAAATAAATATTACGAAATTATCTTTTATGAAAATTTTAGCAGATTCAATTATAAAAGTAAAGTTTGGCAGGTATTTCGCAGAACCGACCTGTCCTTCATAGGTATTGGGTAAGAATCCCCCGGTGTGCATATACGAAAACAAAGGATATGGCAGTAACAGTATTAAAAAAATTACGCCTGATAAAATCAGCTTGGAGGAATTTCCTTTTAATTTATTACGCAGCAGATATAAAGTTGTGAGGTAATATAGTCCCGCAAGCAGGTATGTTTCAGGACGTGTATTTGCTGCTATACCAAGTAATAATCCGGTTAAAAATGTAACCCTGCCGTTTGTTATTTCTTTTAAATGGCTTTTAATAATGAGTACGCTCAGCAATACGAATAATGTTATTTCCATTCCTGAAAGCGACGACCAAAGCAGCCTGCCGGCTGCCATTGTTATCAGTGTAATTAAAAGGGAATATATTCCGTCAAATCCAAGCTTAATACAGAATTTGTATAACTGAATGAGAGCCAGTAAAAAAAATAAAGAGCTTACAAACAGCGCGTACGGCAATATCAGGTTTTGTGAAAAAAGAAATGGAACGGCAAGTATAATTACCCATAGCGGTGAAGTTGTACCGGGTGTAGGTTCACCGGGGTTATACTGGTAGAAAAATCCGTGTGCGAAATTTTCAGCGAAGCGGAAATGAATCCAAACATCGTCAAGCGGGGCTCCGAAACTTCCGCCTGCGATGGTATATTCCGAAATTAAATAAGCCGCCTGTAAACATATGTAAAGGATAATTATTATTAAAATGTGCTTATCAGTATTTTTGAATGATTGTAAAATAATATGCTGTTATCCTGTTATTTAGCTATAATTTAAGATATCAATAATAATTAAAGTAAAAGTATCTCATTTGAAAGATATATTCAATTCAGAAATACCTGCAAAAAACGGTTATTTTTAATAGCGGGTTAATCTGAACCAGAAGCTACTAAATTATGGCGGCAATTTTCAAAGGCGGGATTAAGTAAAAAAAATAAAATTAAAAAACCCCTCACCAATAATGGGAGGGGTTAAGAAATCATCAATAATTTATATTTTAAAATACAGCCTGTTCTTCGTAAACGCCGAACGGTTCTTTTAAAGCATTGCACATTTCACCAAGTGTTACATGATTCCTTGCGCAGTCAAGAATCCTCGGCATTAGATTCAGGTTATCATTTGCAGCCTGTACCATTGCAGCGAGAGTTTCTTCCACTTTTTCGTTATTCCTGGAAGCCTTCATTTCGCGCAGGCGTTTTACCTGGACGCGTTCTACTTCTTTTGAAATTTTAAGGATCGGGATATCTATCTTTTCTTCTTCTTCTACAAATTCATTAACTCCAACGATAATTTTCTCTTTCTTATCAAGCTCCATCTGGTAGCGGTAAGCAGCATCAGCTATTTCCTTCTGGAAGAAGCCTGCTTCAATAGCGGGAATTACACCGCCGAGTGCATCGATCTTTTCAAAATAGCTTTCCGCTTCATCTTCCATTTTCTTTGTCAAGGCTTCAACATAGTAGCTGCCTCCAAGCGGATCCACTGTATTAATTACACCGTGTTCATAACCGATTATCTGCTGGGTTCTTAAGGCAATTTTTACAGCCTTATCTGAAGGAAGCGCAAGTGTTTCATCCATTGAGTTTGTGTGCAGGCTCTGCGTGCCGCCAAGTACAGCAGCAAGCGCTTCGATCGCTGTTCTTACAATATTGTTTTCAGGCTGCTGCGCTGTTAAAGAGCATCCTGCTGTTTGCGTGTGGAAGCGAAGAGTCCATGACTTTGGATTCTTTGCGCCGTATTTATTGCGCATGCGTTTTGCATATATTTTTCTTGCTGCGCGGAACTTAGCTATTTCTTCAAAGAAGTCTAAATGTGAATTAAAGAAAAATGAGATCCTGGGCGCGAAAGAATCAACATCCATTCCGCGGGCAATACAAGCTTCAATGTATGCAAAGCCGTCAGCCAGTGTGAAAGCAAGCTCCTGTGCAGCGGTCGAGCCAGCTTCGCGGATATGATATCCGCTGACTGAAACAGGATTGAACTTGGGTACATTATCCTTGCAGTATTCTATCATATCAACAATGATCCTCATAGAAGGCTCAGGGTGATAGATGAATTCTTTCTGCGCGATGTATTCTTTTAAAATATCGTTCTGCATTGTGCCCTGCAGCTTATCAAAAGGTACGCCCTGTTCTTCTGCTACTCCAAGATAAAAAGCGAGCATCATTGCAGCAGGTGAGTTAATTGTCATAGAAGTTGATACTTTATCCAGCGGAATTCCGTTGAACAGTACCTTCATGTCATCAAGTGATGAAATTGCTACACCGCAAATTCCAACTTCGCCTTCGGCGAGCTCATCATCTGAATCCCACCCCATTAATGTAGGCATATCAAATGCTGTAGAAAGTCCCGTTTGCCCGTGAGCCAGCAGGTATTTAAAACGCTCATTGGTATCTTCAGGTGAGCCAAAGCCGGCGAACTGGCGCATTGTCCACAGCTTGCCGCGGTAAAGGTTGTGGTGTATTCCGCGTGTATAGGGGAACTCGCCCGGGTAACCTATTTCTGAATCATGATCGATGTTCTTGACATCTTCGGGTGTATATAACAGCTCTACTTCTTCACCGCTTAGCGAAGTGAACTTCATATCAGTTGTCGGCAGCTCTTCAGCTGTTTTGAGCCACTCTTTTTTTGAAACGCTCTTATTCAGTAATGGACTAGCTTTTTTTCCGTTTTGGATGGACATATATATTTATTTAAAATTTTCGTTAATTATTTTTTCAATAGTACTTTTAAGTATTGGTAACTTTTCTTTACAGGTATTATAGATCATTTCTGGATTAACAAGATCATAATGATGTGATATAAAATCTCTGAACTTTATAATATCATTCCAGTCAATCTCATTGTAATTTCTCAAAAGTTCGGGTCTATACTTATCTATTTTCTTAATTGATTCCCCGATACTCTGTAATCTCATTGCTATTGAATCGAGTTTCATTACTCCGTTAGGAGTTGTCATAAAATCATCAGGTGCTGATACATCTTTAAATCGATCAAGTATTATCAAGACAGATCCTTTAATTATCTCAAATTTATTGAGAATAATCGCATCGCTAGGCATTTATCGTATCTTTTTCATTTAAATCTTTAAACTTTTTACTCAAGTATTTATTGTTAATAATGATATCTACTTTGGTCTTGAACTTTTCTTCAAGAAATGAGGTCATTTTAACAAGTTTACTATAATCTACTTCAGCAAATTCTACAATAAAGTCAATATCACTATCGGCTTTTTGTTCGTCACGGGCAAATGAACCCATAAGCCCAATTGAAAGAACTCCATATTTATCATGCAGAAAAGTCTTATTTTTCCTGATAAATTCAATGATATTTTCTTTGTTTAAATTTTGCATTGGGGCAAAAATAATGATTTTTATCTTACTATTCTATTGCTAAATCGGTATTTCTGCGGCTAAAAACACTCAAAATCTGCAATTTCATATAATGATTTATTGTTATAACCTTTATATATAATTACTTTTTAGCTAATTTTGTTCGCATGGCAAATTTCCCTGAAAATATAACAGCAGAAAACATTGAGTTAACTTCAAACGAACTCGAGCGTTACAGCAGACATCTTGTTATTCCTGAAGTTGGCAAACATGGACAGTTAAAATTGAAGGCTGCAAGTGTGTTGATCCTTGGTGCCGGCGGACTGGGTTCGCCAATATCCATGTATCTGGCTGCTGCAGGGGTTGGCAGGATTGGGATAGTGGATTTTGATGAGCTGAGTTATTCAAACCTGCAGAGACAGGTATTATATTCAACCAATGATGTGGGTCATTTAAAAACAGAGCTGGCAAAAGAGCGTTTAAATGAAATAAATCCCAATATCGAAATTACTCTATATAATGAGCGGCTTACAAGGGATAATGCTTTGGATATTCTGCGGGATTATGATATTATTGCCGATGGCACAGATAACTTTGCCACCCGCTACTTAGTAAATGATGCCTGTGTTATTCTTGGTAAACCTTTTGTTTACGGAAGTATCTTAAGGTTTGATGGCCAGGTATCTTTTTTTGAACCGGTACACGGACCCTGTTACAGATGCTTATACCCGGAGCCTCCCGCACCGGGCGATACACCTAACTGCGCTGATGGCGGGGTAATGGGAGTTCTGCCCGGCATAATCGGCTCCCTGCAGGCTAACGAAGTGATAAAGTTTATCCTCGGTAAAGGAGAAATGCTGAATGGCCGCCTGTTACTTATTGATGCACTGAATATGAAGTTCCGTGAAGTTAAATTTGCAAAAGATCCGGCTTGCCCAGTTTGCGGAAGCGACCCGGTAATAACTGAATTAATAGATTATGAACAATTCTGCAAAAATATAAATTCAAAAGAAAATATGACAGAACACAACGAATGGGAAATAACAGTTGAAGAATATAAACAAAGAGTCGATAGCGGAGAAAAAGTGTACCTGCTTGATATAAGGGAACCCCATGAAAGGGATATTTCCCATATTGGGGGAGTGCTAATTCCAATGAGCGAACTGCCTGAGAGAATGAATGAACTTCCGCAGGATAAGGATACTGAGATAATTGTGTATTGCAGAACAGGGAACCGTTCACATCATGTTACATTATACCTTAAAGATAACATAGGGTACAGTAATGTAAAGAACCTATTGGGCGGTATACACGCCTGGCATGACAGGATAGACCCTGAAGTTAAGAAATATTAAACTAATTATAATTATATGAAACTTAAAATAGTGCTTGAACCAAGTGATGATGGAGGATATACAGTCTATGTTCCTTCTCTACCTGGATGTATAAGTGAGGGTGAGAATAAAGAAGAAGCAGAAGCTAATATAATAGAAGCTATAGAACTTTACCTTGAACCGGTTGATGATGAAATGATTTTGAAAGAAGGAGTTGAAACTAAAGAACTTGTTCTGTGAGTAAAGTTCCAGTGTTGCCGTATTTCAAGATCATTTCTGCTCTGCAAAGGAAAGGATGGATTATTGTGAAACAGAAAGGTAGTCATATTAGGTTGCAGAAAAGACTGGAAAATGAGATCTTGAAAATTACCGTACCTGCTCATAAACCTGTAAAGCGTTCTACTTTATCTCATATATTAAAACAAGCCAGGTTGAATTTAGATGATTTCTTAAAATTATTGTAAAATGGAAACAGCATTAAATAAACCCGTTATAGATCTTTCACCGCTCAATCTGGAAGAAGAGATAATTGCATTGAAAAAGAGAATGAACGCAGTTATCCTTGCGCATTATTACCAGGAATCCGAGATACAGGACCTTGCGGATCATATTGGAGACTCCCTCGAGCTATCCCGCCGCGCAGCTTCAACAGATGCAGATGTAATAGTATTTGCCGGCGTACATTTTATGGCTGAAACAGCCAAAATACTTAACCCGGGCAAAAAGGTATTGCTGCCTGATCTTAATGCCGGCTGTTCACTTGCCGAAGGCTGCCCTGCGCCCATGTTCAAAAAATTCCGCGAACAATATCCTGACCACATAGTAATAAGCTACATAAACTGCTCTGCAGCTGTAAAAGCGCTGAGTGATATAATCTGTACATCTTCCAACGCTGTAAAAATTGTTGAGCAGCTTCCGGCAGATCAAAAAATAATATTTGCGCCCGATAAAAACCTTGGCAGGTATATAATGAAAAAGACCGGACGAAATATGCTGTTATGGGACGGTAGCTGTATCGTACATGAAACATTCAGCGATAAAAAGATCATCACACTTAAGACGGAAAATCCGGATGCTCTTCTGATCGCTCACCCGGAATGCGAGGAAGCTGTGCTAAACAGGGCTGATTTTATCGGCTCTACAAGCGCTCTGCTTAATTTCACCAGGGAAAATCCCGCAAATGAATTTATTGTTGCCACAGAAGAAGGTATAATTTACCAGATGCAGAAGGCTTCGCCTGAAAAGAAATTTATCCCTGCGCCGCCTGAAGCTAACTGTTCATGCAATGAATGTCCTTACATGAAGTTAAACACTATGGAAAAACTGTACCTGTGTATGAAAGAGGGGAAGCCTGAGATAATTATTGATGAAGAAACAAGGCTGAAAGCCTTAAGACCAATACAACGAATGCTTGAAATGAGCTGAAAAAATGACACTAACACAGTTTAAACGAAATCCTGATAATAATTCATTCCATATATCATTTGATGACGGAATGGAGTTTGATATTACTGCAAAGCTTCTTCGTGAACACTGCCCGTGTGCGGAGTGCAGCGGTGAAGAAGTGCTGCTGTATAAATATTCACCGGTTAATAAAACACCTCTAACCGAAGATTCATTTAATCTTGAAAAAGCGGAAATAGTTGGAAATTATGCCATCCAGCTTCACTGGAAAGACGGCCACAATACCGGTTTGTATAACTGGGGTCTTTTACGGGAACTTGCCTTAATAAAGAAAGCTAACTGATAACGTTAATTAACTATTTTATATTTCAATTGTAAATTTATCCTTTATACATTATAATTAAGTAAATCATAAAAAATAATGAAAAATAAATACACTATTATAACAGGGGTTTTATTTTCTTTGGTTATAATTGCTTTTTATTTTGTAGTTGGTACTCATGTGAACAGTGTAGAAAATGAACCATCTTACAAAGAAAAGAAAATAAATAAACCCTCGGGCGCAATGCTTTCAATGCAGTTCCTTTCGGAAATCAGATCATTCCCTGAACCGGATATACCTGAAGATAAATTCTACCGGGCATTTGAGTACTCCAAAACTATGCCGCAATATGACGCATTGTATGATTCGCCAACCCAGTGGCAATCAATAGGACCCAATAACATTGGCGGCAGAAGCCTGTGTATGGAATTCAGCCCTGTTGATACAGCCACTTTATACATGGGTTCTGCATCAGGTGGATTGTGGAAATCAGTAACCGGCGGACTCGGCGCTAACGCATGGCAAAGGATTGAAACAGGATATCCTTCACTTGCAGTGAGCTCAATAGCAATTGATTCAGCAAACCCTAATGTAATGTACATTGGAACCGGTGAAAATTATGGTTACCAGTACTCACTCAACGGGGTTGATGTGCGCGTTACACGCGGTATGTACGGCATCGGGATCCTGAAAACTACCAACGGCGGCGTAAACTGGTCTAAATCACTTGACTGGTCTTACAACAACCAGCGTGGTGTTTGGCGTGTACTGTTAAATCCAAAGAACCGCAATACAGTTTACGCAGCAACAAGCGAAGGTGTGTGGAAATCTATAAATGCCGGCTCTTCCTGGTTCCAGGTTTTAAATTACCAGATGGTGATGGATATGGAAATAAATCCGGTTGATACGAGCATACTGTATATTTCTGTTGGCAACTTAACCAATAATGTGCCCAATGCAAATGTAGGTATATATAAATCAACCAATGCAGGAACATCCTGGGTAAAATTAACCGGCGGCCTGCCCGCAAACTGGACCGGTAAAACTACCATTGAGCTTTATAAGGGTAATCCGAATTTTGTTTACGCAAGCGTATCAAATGATCTTTCATACGTTGGATACTATTCAAGCACTGATGCCGGTGTTACATGGACACTTAAATCTACAAGCGTTCCTATCGGGAACCAGGGCTGGTATAATAATGCCCATATGGTTAAATCAAATGACCCTAACCAGATTATCGTTGGCACTATTGATCTCGTTAAATCAACCAATGGCGGAACAAGCTTTGTTACAAAATCAGACTGGTCTGCGTGGAATGAAGGCGCAACACCGCCCGGCGAGCCGGAAGGCTTGACCAGTGATTTTGCGCACGCCGATCATCATTATTTCATTTCAAATCCGCGTGACCCCGATAAAATATACTGCATAACTGATGGCGGTCTTTACCGCTCCAATGATTTTGGTGAAACGTATTATTCCTGCAACGGCGGGTATGTAACAACACAGTTCTATGCGGGATTTGCGAACTCTATGCAGGATTCAATTTTCTGTATCGGGGGTCTTCAGGATAACCGCTCAACATTTTACCAGGGAACAACAGCATGGTACAAAACATTTGTCGGCGATGGCATGTGGTGCGCAGTGAACGCGCAGAATGATAATATCTGCTACACTGAATATACTTACGGCGCAATTTACCGCTCTACAGATAGAGGCGTTACCTGGTCGCAGCGCCCCCCGCCGGGAAGCGGCAATGGTAATAATTATTGTTTTGCCGCACCGTTCATTGCATGCAGGTCAAATTCAAATATAATGTATGCCGGCGGTACTTCAATATACCGCTCAACAAACGGCGCGACATCATGGCAGGGTCCGTACGGTTCATTCAGCGGAGCGAAGGTTCTTTCAATGGATGGCTCAGCAACAAATACCGATACGGTTTATTGCGGAACCATCCCTGTATTAAACGGCGCAGCGGCTACTATATGGAAGACCACAAACGGTACAAACTGGGTAAATGTTGGCGGCGGCGTATTGCCAAACCGATATCCCACGGATATTCATGTAAATCCCAATAACTCAATGGATGTTTACGCGACATTCGGCGGATTCGGTAACCCGCATGTTTACCGTTCATCAAACGGCGGAGCGAACTGGGTTAACATTACATCTAATCTGCCTGATGTGCCGCACCAGTCGATATGCATAGACCCACTATATACGCAAAATATTTATGTTGGCAATGATCTTGGTGTTTATGTATCAACAAACAGCGGCGTTAACTGGTCAGCATTTACAACGGGAATGCCTTTTGCGCTGGTGTTTGATCTTACTATAGTGTACCCAAGCCGCAATATAAGGGCAACTACACACGGCAACGGAATTTATGAAAGAGACCTCATCGAAAATCCGATAGGAATAGAGCCGGTAACAAATGAAATACCGAAACAATTTTCGCTTTCACAAAATTACCCCAATCCCTTTAACCCAAGTACGAAGATCAAATTCAGTATTCCATCAGTAGAGACTGACCTCCGGGCAGTCAGTTTAGATATTTACGATATATCCGGCAGACTTGTAAATACGATTTTACAGCAGAACATAAAACCCGGAAGTTATGAAATTACTTTTGATGCAACAGGACTTTCGAGCGGTGTGTATTTTTACAAACTTTCAACAAGCAGTTTTACTGAAACAAAAAAGATGATGTTAGTGAAATAGTATAAAATTGTTTTATATTATCCATAAACCTGCCGGGTCTTAAAGACATGGCAGGTTTTTTATGACTCAAATCATTGTTCTGCCTTAATAGCTGTATTATATTTGTAATGATACTATAATTACCTATAGAAATTTATATAATACCCGAGCCTTGATGAATACAAATCCGAAATCAATTTACCGGTGCTTGTTTTGATTGGCAAAATAGCTAATATTGATTAATAATTTACAATTTTACGCTTGACTATAGATTGATTTTATATTAATTTGAAATATATAATTATACTATAAAACCCGAATCCTTTGAGTTTACTGTGAAAACGGGAAACAAGCCAAACTGAAACTAACCGAATTTTTAAAAATTATGAGTAAAAAACCTGTAAAACGAACAAATTTAATAAATGCAAAAGCATTTAGCTTTGTTGTAGTGTTAGTCTTTTTTAACCAAATTGTGTTAGGTCAAGAAGTAGTTTGGCAGAAGACTGATCTCTATTCTAATTGGACTACAGGAAATTCCATTAAACAAACGAGTGATGGAAATTACGTAATTGCCGGGAGAAGAGGGGGAAGCGGGTACTGGGGTTTTGTGGCAAAATTAAATAATACAGGTGATACTCTGTGGGTAAGATATTTACCTGCAACTATAGGGATGACTTCTGTAATTGAAACTTCAACTGGTGATTTTGTAGCAGTGGGAGACAACCGATTGGTTGTAAAATTGAGACCAGATGGCAGCATAATCTGGATGAAGAATATACCAGAAACCGGATATAGCTTGTATTTCTATCACTTGATTGAAACGAATGATATGAAAATCATTGCAGTTGGTAAATGTGAAACCGGCAGCCCCACTGTAAGATCAGGATATATGGTAAAAATTGATACTAATGGAAATAAATTGTGGTCAAAAATAATTAGACCGGGAAATACTCAAAGTACAATTTATCATGTAAAGCAATTAGCGAATGGGAGTTTAGTACTTACAGGTGTGATAACTATATTAAACAATCTTGAACAACTCTTGATTAAGACTAACTTAAACGGAGATACACTTTGGACTAATAAATATGGAAGTATTTCTAATGAAATTGGCTATAATGTTTTTGAAACTTTAGATTTTGGCTATTTAATTATTGGAACGATAGTATACAATAATCAATACATTAAGTTGTATTACACAAAAACAGACAGTTTCGGAAATTTAGAATGGTCAAAAATTTATGGCGATACAAATACATATTTTAATTTGAGGTCATCGGATTGTGCTGTTAGAGTAGAATATAATAACACTTATGTCATTACAGGAGTAAAATCCACTGAAGCGTTTTTATTGGCAATAGACCCTTTAGGCAATAAAGTTTGGGAAAAAACCTACCCGCTAGATACACTTGAAATTTCAGGATCATCTGTTGATTTATGCAATGATAGTTCTTATGTTGTCAGTGGAGACGCTTTTAATTTCCCGCCACTTGAACTGGATGCGCAATTTCTTTATGTTTTAAAGACTACCAAAGCAGATCCTATTGGAATACAGCATACTGAAACTGAAATCCCCAAAAAGTTTCAACTTCACCAAAACTATCCAAATCCTTTCAATCCAGGGACTGTAATTAAGTATGAGGTACCTGCTCCAACAGACATAATTATAAAAATTTTTGACACATCGGGAAAGGAGGTTGAAGTTTTAGTTGCGGGTTACCACCGCGCAGGTATTTATAGTACGTATCTTGATGCTACAAATTATACTTCAGGTGTCTATTTTGTAAAGTTCACAGATAACAAAACATTTTCTAAATCGAATAAAATTGTTTTTATAAAATAAACAGGAGAATTCCTTGTATGAAAACTTTAATTCAAGCTGTTTTATTTTTTGTTATAAATTCAAGTATTTTGTTTGCACAACAAACCCCACGATCAGAAATTTTCATTATGAATAGAGATACTACAAAAGACATTTTTGTTAAAGTCATACCAGTTGGATTTGTTTTTAATATGAAACCATTAGAAGTAATTGAAGATTATGATAATTTAACAGGTTTCGTGAGGGATTACAGGTATTCGGCAGAAGCTGAAAATGATTACCCTGGTTTTGATAATCATATTTTTGCTGGAAACAAACGACTTTTAAAAAGTAATGATAGTATCAGTGAAAATGATCGCTCTAGAGGCTTCTTTTTATCCTGGGATGTTTCGAGTCATGATTTATGTGATAGTATATTTGGAATTGGCAAATACAGAATTGAGTTTTGGGACGTAGATCCAGATTCTGATCAGCCAATTGAATTAATTGACTATTTAAATATTGATTATAGTGATTGGGATCTACCGAATGATAATCATAATGATGTATGGATTCGATTTAATTCTGATAATAATATTACTTTTAAATTTATAAATGGAAATATAATAAATATCGCTCACCCAGATGTAAACCGAAATCTAAAAATATATCAACAGATCGGCACAGTTAATCCTATTACTTATACATTCTATAAAATACCTAACAAAGGAAATTTTAAAACTACCAATGAAAGAAATAATTTGTACTTAAACTTACCTATAAATGCTGTTGATTTTGGTTTTCCGCAACACGACGAATATAAAAGTCTATTTATGAATTTAAGTGTAGCATCCGGTCATCATGCTTTCATAAAGCAAAATGAAACAATGTATATTGAAAATGGAGCAACATTCAGCATCTTATCAAATAGCATATTGACATTCCAAAACAACAGTACTTTAGTAGTAAAGCATGGCAGTAAATTATGTAATTACGGCGTTATAAATGGTAATGTCCGAATAATATATGAAAGGAGAGGTATAATTTCATATTGTGCAGGCTGGTCAGATGCAATTATCAAAGGAGGCAGTATGACAATGGAAGACAGCGCAATAGTAGAATTCCCTGACAGCACAACTTTAGTTTTTGACAGCACTGCCGTATTCAATATGATGCCGTATTCAGAACTCCGAATGGGAAAACATTCTAAGATAATTTTTCAGAACGGTTCAAGAATAAATTGTAATAATGCTAAGATTACCTCACTTGACTCGACTGAAACCTGGGATGGCATTTAACTATCTGATGACGCAAATGATACATTAATTAACTGCGTAATACAGAATGCTTATAACGGAGTAAATATAACTCAGCCAACTTCAATCGGCTTAACGGAATATTCAACCGTAATAAATAACTGTACTT